>CADAQZ010000030.1:0-31791 GCA_902790175.1 uncultured Eubacteriales bacterium
TCCCCTCTCCCGCAGCACTTCTTGTACTTCTTCCCGCTGCCGCAGGGGCAGGGATCGTTGGGGCCGACCTTCTTCTCGGCCTTGCGGGTGACGGGCTTCTTGGCCTCCTGCTCGCCGTGGCTGGCGCTGGTGGGCGTGGCCACCTGCTTGCGCTCCACGGGCTTGGCCAGCACGGTGAAGTAGAGGCGGCGCAACGTGTCCTCCTGGATCAGGTGCACCATCTCCTCGAACATGTCGTAGCCCTCGCGCTTGAACTCCACGATGGGGTTCTTCTGGCCGTAGGCCCTGAGGCCGATGCCGTCTCTGAGCTCGGTCATGGCGTCGATGTGGTCCATCCAGCGGCGGTCCACCGCGCCCAGCAGCGCCACGCGCTCGAACTCCCGCATGTCCAGCTTCGCGTCGGCCCACATCTTCTCCTTCTGCTCGTAGATGCGGTCGGCCCGCGCTTCGACGGCCGCAACGAGGCCCTCCTTGGTCTTGTCGGCGAGGCCCTCCATGATCACGCGCACGCCGCCCTTGTCCAGGCACAGCTTCTCCAGGTACTCGGAAAGGCCGGCGATGTCCCAGGTGTCCAGGTCGCCCTCGTCGGCCACATGGCGGTCCACCGCCTCCTTGATCAGCGTGCGGCGCATGTCCATGATCTTGTCGTGCATGTTGCCGCCCTCGAGCACCTCGCGCCGCTGGCCGTAGATGATCTCGCGCTGCTGGTTCATCACGTCGTCGTACTGCAGCACGTGCAGGCGGATGTCGTAGTTCTTGCTCTCCACGCGCTTCTGGGCATTCTCGATCTGCTTGGACACGAGGCCGAACTCGATGGCCTCCTCGTTCTCGCCGCCGGACAGCCGCTCCAGCATGGGCTTGAAGCGGTCGGAGCCGAACAGGCGCAGCAGGTCGTCCTCAAACGACACGAAAAACTGGCTGCTGCCCGGGTCGCCCTGGCGTCCGGCGCGGCCGCGCAGCTGGTTGTCGATGCGGCGGCTCTCGTGCCGCTCGGTACCGATGATGTGCAGGCCGCCCAGCGCGACGACCTCGTCGTGCCCGGCCTTCGTCTCCACCTCGTGCTTCGCCAGCAGCTCGCGGAACACCTTGCGCGCATCCAATACCTCCTGCGGCACGTGCTCGTTGAAGCCGATGGCCTCCTCGATCAGCTCCTCGTCGTAGTCCAGCTGGCGCATGGCCTTGCGCGCCATGAACTCGGCGTTGCCGCCCAGCAGGATGTCGGTGCCGCGGCCGGCCATGTTGGTAGCGATCGTCACCGCTCCCTTCTTGCCGGCCTGGGCCACGATCTCGGCTTCCTTCTCGTGGAACTTTGCGTTCAGCACCACGTGCTCCACGCCGCGGCGCGCCAGCATGCCGCTCAAAAGCTCGCTCTTTTCCACGCTCACGGTGCCCACCAGCACGGGCTGGCCCGTGGCGTGGCGCCTCACGACCTCCTCGATGATGGCGGCGTACTTCGCCTTCATCGTCACGAACACGGCGTCGTTCATGTCGTCGCGGATCATGGGCCGGTTGGTGGGGATGGTCACGACGTCCAGCTTGTAGATGCCGTTGAACTCCTCCTCCTCGGTCTTGGCCGTGCCGGTCATGCCGGAGAGCTTGTGGTACATCCTTCACGCCCTCCTTGGCCTCGATGGCCTGGTGCAGGCCGTCGGAGTAGCGGCGGCCCACCATCAGGCGACCGGTGAACTCGTCCACGATGATCACCTGGCCGTCCTTGACCACGTAGTCCACGTCGCGCTTCATCATCTTGTGGGCGCGCAGGGCCCCCAGGATGTGGTGGTACAGCTCCTGGTTCTCCGGGTCGGTCAGGTTGTCCACGCCGAAGAAGCGCTCGGCCTTCTTCACGCCGCGCTCCGTCAGCGAGAGCGTCTTGTCCTTCTCGTCGCGCAGGAAGTCGCCCTCCACCAGCAGGCCGCCCTCGCGGTCCTCCTTGTCCTCCTTGGCCTCGGTCAGGCCCGTGAGGATGAACTGGTTGGCGCGGGCGTAGAGCTCCGTGGACTTGTCGCCCTGGCCGGAGATGATCAGCGGCGTGCGCGCCTCGTCGATCAAAATCGAGTCCACCTCGTCCACGATGGCGAAGTTCAGCGGCCGCTGCACCATGCGCTCCTTGTAGGTCACCATGTTGTCGCGCAGGTAATCGAAGCCAAACTCGTTGTTCGTGCCGTAGGTGATGTCGGAGTTGTAGGCGATCTGCCGCTGCCCGGCGTCCAGATCGTGCACGATCAGGCCCACGGAGAGCCCCAGGAAGCGGTACACCTTGCCCATCCACTCGCTCTGGAACTTGGCCAGGTAGTCGTTCACGGTCACGACGTGCACGCCCTTGCCGGTCAGCGCGTTCAGCACCGCCGGGAAGGTGGCCGTCAGCGTCTTGCCCTCGCCGGTGCGCATCTCGGCGATGCGGCCCTGGTGCAGCACTACGCCGCCCACCAGCTGCACGTCGAACGCCCGCTGGTTCAGCACGCGCACGCCCGCCTCGCGCACCAGCGCGTAGGTCTCGGGCAGCAGCGCGTCCAGGTCCTCGCCGCCCTGCGCCCGCTGGCGAAGCGCCGCGATCTTCTCGCGCATCTGGTCGTCCGTCAGCTTCTGGACGTTCGGCTCCAGCGCGTTGATCTGGTCCACGATCTTGCGGACCTTCTTGATCTCACCCTCGTTCGAGGGCTTGAGGATGTTCTTCAGAAAATCAAACATGAATCTGCCTCCGGGATGGATAATAACCTATTTTACATTATACCACAGGATTTACCACTTTGACAACATGAGGAAGGTTAAACGCGAGGTTGAAAATGTCCAACGGAACGGCGGCTGCCTTACGGCAGCCGCCACCCTCTCGCTCCACGCTCCTACGGTATCTGTTCAAAGTCGCCCAGCCCGCGGAACACGCGGGTCAGCGCGAAGCGCACCCTCTCCCGCAGGCCCATCGCGCCGCAGAAGCCCACGTAGGCCCGCAGGCCGTTCTCGATGTCGGCGCGGGTCAGCGGCTTCTTGCCGTAACTGGCCCCGGCCACGGCGCGGACGAACGCGGCGTACTCGGGGTTCTTGAACTGCGCGGACGCCCGCGCCGCGAACGCCTCCGGCGTCTCGGCGTTCACCGGCGTCTGCCCCATGTGCGCAAGCGCCGTCAGGTTGGCGCGGTACACGATCAGCGCCGCCCGGCGCACGGTCTTCGCCTCCCCGGCCAGGATCGCCGGATTCGACCTGCGCAGCCGCGCGCGCACCCACAGCGCCGCCAGCGCGACCAGCGCGATCAACAGCAGGATGCCCAGCAGCCACGCCGTCCAGTGGCTCTTTCTCTGCGGCTCGTCCGGCTCCTCAATCTCCGGCTCGGGCAGTTCGCCGTCATCCGGCTCGGAAGTAGGCTCGGGGCTGGGCGCGTCCTCTGGGCCCTCGGGCTCGGGGCTCGGCGTGGGCGCGTCGCCCTGGCCGCCGTCCTCCGGCGCGGGGCTCGGCGTGGGTTCTCCCCCGTCGAAGTCGCCGTCGCTCGGGCCGAACGACTCCTCGCCGACCTGATCGCCGCCGCCGAGCGCGTCGCCCTCCGGCATGCCCATGCGCCCGGTCGCGCCGCCGGTGGCGTCGAACGGGATCCAGCCGACGCCCCGGAAGTAGATCTCGGCCCAGGCGTGCGCGTTTTCGCCGGTCAGCACCTGCTGGCCCGGCCGCGCCAGGTAGCCCTCCACATACCGCGTGGGCAGGCCCGCGATGCGCCCCATCACGGCCATGGCCGAGGCGTAGTAGCTGCAATAGCCCGCCTTGCTGTCCAGCAGGAAGTAGGACACGAAGTCCCGCCCCTGCGGCGGGTAGGCCGTGTCCAGCGTGTAGCGCATCTCGCGGCGCAGGTAGTCCAGGATGGCCGCGGCCCGGTCGTAGGGGTTGTCCAGGTCGCCGGTCAGCTCCATCGTCAGCGCGTACACGCCGCCCTCGATGCCCTCCGGCAGGCGGGTGTGGTGGCTCAGCGCGTCCTGCCAGCCGTCGTCCTTCGCACTCTCGCCCTTCGCGACGGCCTCGCGCAGCGCGTCCCCGGGCACGGGCAGCAGCGCCCGCAGGCGGTAGGCGTCCCCGGCCTGCACCTGCCGCGACAGGAACATCTCGCCCGCCGTGTTGTAGTAGACGGCGGTGGACAGGTCCATGTCGAAGTGGGTCAGCCGCCCCGGCACGAACAGCGTGCTCGTGCCCTCGTCCAGCATCTCCACGGACACCTCCGTCTCCACCATCGCGTCCTTCCCGGCGGGATAGTCGGGGTTGAACACGCGGTCGCGGATCGAGGCGTGGGTCAGGTCGTAATAGAGATAGCGGTTCTTCGGCGCGGCGTCCACCCACGAATACCCGGTGTACTCGGTGCGGATCGCGCCGCGCAGCAGCACCTGCGCGTCCGTCTCGACGCGCATCACGGGGTCGGCGTGCGGGTCGGCGGGGCCGCCCAGCATGGCCACCACGCTGCCCTCAACCTCGCCCGCGTGGTCATAGCCCTCCTGGTGGATGGCGAAGGCGAGGCGCTCCTCGGTGAAGTTGAAGTACTGCTCGAACACGGCCCGCACGCGGTTCGCGGCCTCCTCCAGCGGCGGCCAGGTCACGCGCCGCGCGGGCAACAGCGCCAGCGCCAGCGCCACAGCCAGCGCCGCGGGAAGCAGCACGCGCAGCGCCGCGGCGTCCCGCTGCACGCCCCCGGTGAGCGCGAAGGCCGCCGCCGCCGCGACCAGCCCCGGCACGGTCCGCGCCAACGAGGCGTCCGGGCTCATCGCGTGGCAGGCCACCAGCACCGCCAGCAGCATCATGATGGCGATCGACACGAGCTCCCGCCGCTTCAGCATCGCGAAGAACAGCGCCCCGGCCGTGAACGCGCCGCACACGAGCAGCGTCCGCCCGCCCAGCGCGAGCTTCTCGGCCTCGACCAGCTCGCCCGACCATAGCGCGAACACGTCCCGCATCGCGCCCAGTCCCGCCGCGTGCGTGCCGGCGTAGGTCGCGGCGACCGCCAGAAAGAGCCCCGCCGACAGCGCCGCGCCGACGCCGCCCGACGCGCCCAGCACGCCCAGCGCCGCCGAAAGCGCCGCCGCGAAGTACGGCAGCGCCGCGGACACGTCCAGGCGCGCGACGGACGCCAACACCGCCGCGGCGCTGCCCGCGAACATCGTCGCCAGCACCGCCGCCACAATCGAACGGGATATGCGCGCTTTTTCCGTCAGTTTGTTGGACATTTTCACGATTGCGCTCAACTATTCATCGTACTCATCGTCATACTCCGCCTGCCTCGGCTCATCATCCACCCGTCCGCTTGTCCACGGGTCGAGGCGCTCGGCCCGCACGCCGCCCATCTTCACGCGCTCGATCAACGCCATGGACGCCTCGCGGTCGTCGTCGGACACCCAGATCAGCTTCGTCGCCACGCCGCTGCGCTGCATCCGAAGCGCCATGTCGGCGATGCGCGTGGTCAGCCGCGCCGTCACCAGCACGGCCCCGCCGGTGCGCTGGAAGCGGCCCAGCATCAGCGTCAATACCTGCTCGTAGCCGTAGGGGCTGTCGAACTTCACGCGCAATAGCGCCTCCGTGAACGCGGCGATGTCCGGCGGGAACTGGCCCGAGATCTCCGAAGGCCGCGCCCCCACCAGCGGCATGCGCACCGGGTAGCCCGCGCGCAGCTGGGCCTGCGCCGCGGAGAGCGAGGCCTCGCACACGCAGTCCTCCAGCGTCAGCTGCTGGTCGCGCAGGGCGGTGATCTCCGCCAGGTCCGGTATGATCAGCGTGTCCGGCCGGGCGCTCTCCTCGTAGGTGCGCACCATCATCTCCCGCTTCCTGAGCGACAGCTTCCAGTGCACCTTCTTCAGCTCGTCGCCCTCCTGCCACGAGCGCACGTCCGAGGGCGAGGCGTTGTCCTCGGCGGCGCGGCTGCGAAACTCGGGGCCCTGGTCGATGGTGTTGAGCGCCATCGGCTCCACGTCCCAGGCCCGCGGCAGCACCTCCAGCTTCACCGGCTTCACGCCCGGGCGGCGGCTCAGGCACACCAGCCCGAACACGTCCTCCACGCTGATGCGCGTCACGCCCGCCTCATACACGCCGCGGTGCGGGCAGGCGATCACCTGCCGGAACGTGCGGCGCGTGAACGGCGGGCACGACACGTTCACATCCTGCGTCGGCGCGTAGGCCGAGGGCACGTTCAATTGCACGCGGATGGCCGACACCGGCAGAAGGCATGCGTGTCGCACGGTGAACACCGTCATCATGCGCTCGCCGCGCTTCATCCGCGCGCGCACGCCCTTGATGTCAAAGCGCAGCGTGAGCAGCGTCCACACCACCGCGACCAGCCCCAGCGCCAGCATCAACAGCAGCGCCAGGGCGATCAGGTAGTACAGCCGCGTGCCCGTGCTCAATCCCGCGGCCAGCATCGCCGCCATGACCAGCGCATAGCCCGCGCGGCGTGAGTTCAATACATACATTCCTCTCGATTCCTTGCGATCTTTATCCGGTCAGGAGTTAGGAGTGAATAGCGCAAGTACCCTTGCCTCCCCTGTGTAAGGGGAGGTGCCTGCGCAGCAGGCGGAGGGGTTGTTCCTCTCGGGCGGGCGGCGCATCGCCGCCCCTACAGAGAGAGCCGCCGCGGACGCCAATTATGGCGTCCCTACGGCACTTTCAACTCCTAACTCCTCACTCCTCACTCTCTCCACTCTTCACTCTTCACTCTGTCAAAGGACAGTTTCACTGTCCTTTGACTTTGACCGGCACCGGCACGTTCCCCATCACGTTCGACAGGATCTTCTGCGCGGTCATGTTGCGCATGCGCGCCTCCGGCGAGAGCACCAGCCTGTGCGCCAGCACCGGCTCGGCCATCTTCTGCACGTCCTCGGGGCGCACGAAGTCCCGCCCGTCCAGCAGCGCGCAGGCCTGCGCCGCCCGCAGCAGCGATATCGCCCCGCGGGTGGACACGCCCAGCTGCAGCGCGCCGCTCTTGCGCGTCGCCGCCGCGATGGCGGAGACGTACACCCGCAGCTCCTTCGCGGCGTACACCTTCTCCACCTCCTGCTGCAGGCGCAGGATGTCGCCGCTCGTGCAGATGGGCTTCAGCTCCTCCATGGGTCGCTGGCCGGTGGTGTAGCGCTCGAGGATCTCCGCCTCCTCCTGCGCCGTGGGATAGCCGATGGACACGCGCATGAAGAAGCGGTCCAGCTGGGCCTCCGGCAGCGGATAGGTGCCCACGAAGTCCACCGGGTTCTGCGTCGCCAGCACGATGAAGGGCCGCGGCATCGCGTAGGTCACGCCGTCCACGGACACCTGCCCCTCCTCCATCACCTCCAGCAGCGACGACTGCGTCTTGGGCGAGGTGCGGTTGATCTCGTCCGCCAGCACGATCTGGCTCATGATCATGCCCGGGCGGTACTCCAGCTCGCCCGTCTTGAAGTTGGCGATGGAGAAGCCGGTGATGTCGCTGGGGGTGATGTCCGGGGTGAACTGGATGCGCTTGAAGGAGCAGTCCAGCGACCGCGCCAGGGCGCTGGCCAGCGTGGTCTTGCCCACGCCGGGCACGTCCTCGATCAGCACGTGTCCCCGGCACAGTATCGCCACCATCATCAGCTCGATGGCGTCCTCCTTGCCCACGATCACCTTGCCCACGTTCTTGGTGAGCAGCTGGGCAAAACGCTGTGTAACCTGCATAGGCTCGTCTCTCCTTGACGTAAAAAATCACTCTATATTGGACCGCCTTCCCCGGCGATCGGTTCCGCGGACCTGTACATTCCCAAAATAGTATACAATATTTCTGCGCGGTTTTACAAGGAAAACTGTCCAAATCCGCAATTCTGTGCTATAATGTTCAACAGAAAGCCGCAATTGAGCCGTTTTTATGCCGGCAAGGGGGTCGAGAGCCGTGATCCTGGGCGTGGGACTGGACCTGTGTCAGATCGAGCGCGTGCTGAAGGCCATCGAGAAGCCGCGGTTTTTGCAGCGCGTGTACACCCCCGCCGAGCGGGCGCGCATCGAGGCCTCCGGCGGGGTCCGCCGGGGCGAGATCGCCGCGGGGCTCTTTGCCGCGAAGGAGGCCGTCGCCAAGGCGCTGGGCACCGGCTTCAACGGCTTCTTCGCCGACGCCATCGAGATCGCCCCCGACGCCCTCGGCCGGCCCGTCTGCGCGCTCAGCGGCGGCGCGCTCGCCCGCGCCGAGGCCCTCTCTGAGGGACGCCCCTTCCGCGTCTGGGTCTCCGTCACCCACGAATCCGGCTTCGCCGCCGCGACGGCGATCATTGAGATGGACTCACCATCGCCGCCCCCACACTCTCCAACTCCTCACTCCTAACTCCTAACTCCTCCCTCCCCTCCCCCCGACCGACCCACATGAGGACCACCGCATGCAATCACTGATCACATCCCTCCAGATGCGCGACATGGAACAGCGCTACTTCACCGAGACGGGCACCCCGTCCATCGACCTGATGGAGCGCGCCGCCGCGGCGCTCTGCGACGCCATCATCCGCCACTACGGCTCCGACCGGCTGGTGTTCTTCGCCTGCGGGCCCGGCGGCAACGGCGGCGACGGCTACGCCTGCGCGCGGATGTACGCGAAGGCGGGCGGTCGCTGCGCCCTGTTCTCCGCCGCGCCGCCCAGCACACCGGACGCCATCCGCAACCACGAGCTGGCCCTGGCCGCCGGGATCGAGGAGCTGATCCCCGGCGATATCCACGAGCCCCCGGACATCTGGGTGGACGCGCTGTTCGGCACGGGCCTGTCCCGCGCTCCCGAAGGCGCCGCCGCGGCGCTGATCCGCCGCATGGACGACGACCGCGAGCGCGGCAGCCAGGTCGTCGCCGTGGACATCCCCTCCGGGCTGGACGGCGAAAACGGCGCGCGCTACCTGCCCTGCATACAGGCCGACCTCACCGTCGCCTTCCAGTTTGCCAAGACCGGCCACTGGCTGGCCGACGGCCTGGACGTGTGCGGCAAGGTGGAGGTCGTGGACATCGGCATCCCCCCGCGCTTCTTCCCCACCGGCATGACCCAGCTGATGGCGCACAAAGACGCGCGGCACATGCTGCCCGAGAAGCCGCGCAACACCCACAAGGGCAAGAACGGCCACCTGCTGATCGTCGCGGGCTCCGTGGGCATGGCGGGCGCAGCGGCGATCTGCGCCCAGGCCGCGCTGCGCTCGGGCGTCGGGCTGGTCACGGTCGCGTGCCCGGAGTCCATCGTGGGGGTGATCCAGACGCTGGCCCCCTGCGCGATGGCCGCGCCGCTGCCGGAGAAGCACGGCGCGATCGCGCCGGACGCCCTGGACGAGCTGGCCGACACCCTCAAGGGCAAGCAGGCCATCGTGTGCGGCTGCGGGCTGTCCCAGCGGGCCTCGCACCAGGTGCTCAAGCTCCTGCTGGAGTGCGGCCTTCCCACGCTGCTGGACGCCGACGCCCTGACCATGATCGCGGACGACATGAATTTGCGGGCGTCCCTGCGCCGCCACCACCTGATCACGCCCCATCCCGGCGAGGCCGCGCGGCTGCTGGGCCACGGGCTGACGAACCCCCTGGCAGACGCCCTCGCGCTGCGCGCGCTGGGCTGCCAGGCGCTGCTCAAAGGCGCGACCACCGTCATCCCCGTCGGCGACGTCACGTGGCTCAGCGCCAGCGGCTGCGCGGGCATGGCGAAGGGCGGCGCGGGCGACTGCCTGTCCGGCCTGATCGGCGGGCTGATGGCTCAGTTCTCCGCCGCGGGCACGCCGATGATCGGCGCGAGGCTCGCCCGATGCGCAGCGACCGCCAGCGAGCTGCACGGCGTGGCTGGGGAACTCGCGGAGATGGCATTCGGCCCGTTCGGCATGACGGCGATGGACATCGTGGAGGCGCTCCCCGCGGCGCTCTCCGGCCGTGGATAGCCAAAAACTGCGCCAGGCCGCGCGGGCCGCGCTTCCGGAAGGCGCATTCCTGCGCCGGGACCGCGGCGACGCGCTGTTCGTCACCGACGCGCCGCGCCTGGACGCGGGTCCAAGCTGGCAGGAGGCGCTCGCCCGGGCGGGCTTCCTCGTCGAGGAGAGGGACGCCCTCGCGCGCATCACCCCCGGCCCGGCGTGGCTCAGCGCGCTGGAGGCCGAGCACCCCGTCCCCCCGGACGACCTGTGCAGGAGCCTCGTGCGCTTTGCCGGGCGCGCGCCGGACGGCGCGAGCCTTCGCCTGTTCGCGCTGGGCGCGCGGCTTCTGGACGGTGAGGCCGACGACGGGCGCTTCGAGCGCGCGCTGCGCAAGCGCGCCGCCGAATGCCTGCGACTGAACGCGAACCGAACCGAATCCTGCGGCGGCGGGCTCTACGCCTGCGCGCTGATCAGAACCATCAAGGAGGCAAACCTATGAGGCTCAAATGGCTGGGACATTCCTGCTTTCAACTGACGCTGGACAACGGCAAGGTGCTGGTGACCGACCCCTATGACGAGTCCGTGGGCTATCCCCCGCTGCACATTTACGCCGACGCCGCGCTGTCCAGCCACGGCCACCACGACCACAACTGGTTCGACGCCCTCGAGGGCGACCCGGTGATACAGAACGCGCCCGGCGTCCGCGAGGTGTTTGGCGCGAAGGTCACCGCCGTGCCCGCGTTCCACGACGAGGTGCGCGGCGCAAAGCGCGGCGAAAACCTGATCCACGTCGTCGAGGCCGACGGCCTCAAAATCGCCCACCTCGGCGACCTCGGCCACCTGCCGGACACCGACGAGCAGAAGGCGGCGCTGACCGGGCTGGACGTGATGCTCATCCCCATCGGCGGCTTCTTCACGATCGACACGCCCGCCGCGGTGCAGATCATCGAGACGTTCAAGCCCCGCTGCGCCATCGCGATGCACTTTGCCAACCGCTACTGCCACTACCCTGTCTCCGACGAGAGCGAGTTCGTACGCCTGACCGGCGCGGCCACATTGCCCAATGAAATCGAAATCACCGCAACCGCCCCGACGGGCTGCGCGGTGATGGAAATCTAAGAAATCAAATTTACTCCATTACAAAAGATCCTTCGCTTCGCTCAGGATGACAACGACATGTTTGTCGCCAACCTGTCATCCCGAGCGAAGCGAAGGATCTTTTTCAGCGGGCGGCGCAACGCCGCCCCTACGGAAAAAACGGCTTACTCCACTCTCCACTCTCAACTCTCCACTCTCAACTCTTCACTCTTCACTCTTCACTCTCCACTCTTCACTCTCTAAGCAGTTCCTCCGGCAATCGCCGCTTCCACGCCCCGCGGCGATAGGTGAACACGGTCATGCCCATGCCCAGCAGCCACGAGATCAAAAGCGACGCGAACAGCGCCTCGGGGTTGCCCTTCGGCCAGGCCTCCGAGCGCGTCAGGAACGCCAGCAGGTAGGCCAGCGGCAGGCGTATTACGATCGTGCAGATGATGGAGATCCACATGGGCACCATCGTCTCGCCCGCGCCGCGCATCGCGCCCTGCAGCACCTGGCTGACGGCGAACGCGATGTAGCCCAGCGCCAGCCAGCGCAGGCCGTGGATGCCGATGGTGATCACGTCCTCGGTCTGGGTGAACAGGCCCATCAGCGCGTGTCCGAACAGCAGTATGCAGGCCACCAGCACCCCCGCAGTGCCCAGCGCCAGCTTGATCAGGTCCTTCACGCCCGCGCGCACCCGGTCGATGCGCCGCGCACCGATGTTCTGCCCCACGAACGTGGTCGAGGCCGTGCCGAACGTGAAGTTCGGCATCATCGCGAAGCCGTCCACGCGCATGACCGCCACGTTCGCGGCGATCACCGCCGTGCCCAGCGAGTTGGTCAGCCCCTGCACCACGATGGCGGACATCGAGAACAGCGCCTGTGTCACGCCCGCGGGCAGGCCCAGCAGGCACAGCCGCCGCGTGATCGGCCCGTCGGGCATAAGCGTCTTCAGGTTCACGTCGATCAGCTGCTTCATGCCCACCAGCCGGATCAGGCACAGCGCGCCGGAGATGGCCTGCGCGATGATCGTCGCCCACGCCACGCCCGCGATGCCCATGTCGAATTTCGCCACGAACAGTATGTCCAGCACGATGTTCAGAAGGCACGCCAACACCAGGTACACCAGCGGCCAGAAGCTGTCACCGATGCCGCGCAGCACCCCGGCGAGTATGTTGTAGGCCGACGCGCCCAGCATGCCCAGGAAGATGATGCGCAGATAGGTCACCGCGCCCGCGGCCACGTCCGCCGGCGGCGCGATCAGCCCGATCAGAAGCGGCGACGCGAGCACGCCCACGGCCGTCATCACCACGCCGCTGCCCACCGTCAGCACGATGGTGCTGCCCACCACGCGGCTCAGCCCCTCGCGGTCCTTCGCGCCGAAGTAGTGGCTGGCGAGGATGCTCGCGCCGGTGGCGATGCCGATCAGCAGCACCAGCAGCAGGTTCAGGATCGGACCCGCCGTGCCCACCGCCGCCAGCGCCGTGTCGCCGATGTACTTGCCCACCACGATGCTGTCCACCGTGTTGTAGAGCTGCTGCGCCAGGTTGCCGATCAGCAGCGGCAGCGAAAACTGTATCAGCTTGTTCATCGGCCTGCCGGTGGTCATGTCCTGCACGCCGAAAAATGCCTTCACGCGGCTCATCCCGTGCATCGTCGCGCCTCCCGCATCGTACTTTCCAATGGGATGCTATCACATTTCCGCGAATCCTGCAAGCTGTCGCAACACAAAATCAACGTGGAATTATAACAATATGTTATGCTATTTGTTTGATCCATGATAACACACCGCCATCCTTCCGACCCGCGCCGACGCCGAAAACCGCCCGCGCGGGTTCATTTTGCATCGTCCCGCGCATATTCTCGTCGAAGGGCTGCCCCGCCCGCCGGAATTGCAGCGCGCGCTGCACGCGCTTCCATTTCAATAACTAATCATTATCGACAATAAAATAATTATCATTTGACATTATCACTTAACGCGGATACAATGAGTTATCATGTACAAGGCGGTCGATTTATCCCACGCGTCGGGACGCCGCCATCTCAGGCCGGGCCGAAAGGAGGGATCGCCCATGAAGGATCGGGCCGCGGAGCGGCGGCTGTTCGAGCAGGCGCACATCGTGCGCGCGGTGCTGGCGCTGGCGATCCCCACCGTGCTCAGCCAGGTGATACTGGTCCTCTACAACATGGCCGACACGTTCTTCATCGGCCTCTCGGGCAGCGACATCAAGATCACCGCGGTGACCGTGTGCATGCCGGCGTTCATGTTTCTCTCCGCCATCTCCAACCTGTTCGGCATCGGCGGCGCCAGCGCGATCGCCCGCGCGCTGGGGTCGGGCGACCCGAGGCGTGCGCGGGCCACCGCCGTCTTCGCGTTCTGGGGCTGCGCGATCACAACGCTCGCCTACGCGCTGGGGGCGTATCTGGCGCTGGACGCGTTCGTGGACGCGCTGGGCGGCAGCGACCCGTCGGTGCACGGCGCGGCCCGCCAGTATTTGATCTGGACCGTGGTCCTCGGCGGGCTGGCCACGTCGCTGAACGCGCTGCTGGGCCACCTCGTCCGGTCGGAGGGCCACTCGGTGCAGGCGGGCTTCGGAATCGCGCTGGGCGGCGCGCTGAACATCGCGCTGGACCCGCTGTTCATGTTCGTGCTGCTGCCGGAGGGCAACGAGGTGCTCGGCGCGGCCGTCGCCACGTCGCTGTCCAACCTGATCGCCTTGCTCTACTTCCTCGCCGTGTTCGCCCGCAACCGGCGGCGCTCGGCGCTCTCCCTCGCGCCCACGCGGGCCGCGCTGCGGCACAACATCCCCGGCGAGGTGCTGGCCACGGGCCTTCCGGCGTGCCTGATGACGCTGTGCGAGAACATCAGCTACGCGGTGCTGGACAACCTGATGGCGCTCTCCGGCACGGTGATGCAGGCCGGCCTGGGCGTGGCCAAGAAGGTGAACATGCTGGCGCACTGTATGGCCCGCGGCATGGCCCAGGGCGTGCTGCCGCTGATCGGCTACAACTTCGCCGCCGGGAACCACAAGCGCATGCGCTCCGCCGTGCGGATCTCGATGGGCGTTTCGATAGCGCTGTCGGCGATGTGGATGGCGGCCAGCCTGGTGTTCAGCCGCCCGCTGATCGGGATCTTCATCCAGCACGGCTCCGACTCCGTCGCCTACGGCGCGCGGTTCTTGCAGATCCTCTGCCTCGGCGGACCGTTCTCCGCCTGCGCCTACGCCGTGATCTCGTTCTTCCAGGCCGTCGGCGAGGGCCGCAAGTCCTTCCTGGTGGCCATATTGCGCAAGGGCCTTCTGGACATCCCCATGATGTTTATGCTCCTGCGACTGATACCCACCTACGGCATCGTATGGGCCACGCCCATCGCCGACGTGCTGTGTTGCGTCACCGCCGTCTCACTCTTTACCGCATATCTCCGCCGCCTCATGCAGCGGCCCGGATATGCGGTTTATTTGGATTAGGAAACAGTAGATAAAAGCAGCGGCGGCCTTGCGGCCGCCGCTGTATTGGTTTCACATCGATCACTCTTCCTCTGCCCAGCCCTTGCTGCGCTCCACGGCCTTGCGCCAGTTGTGCAGCAGGCGGCGGCGCTGGACCTCGTCCATCTGCGGCGTGAACTCCCGGTCGATGGCCTGGAGCCTGCGCAGGTCGTCGTCGCTCCAGTGGCCCACGGCTCGCGCGGCCATCATCGCCGCGCCCATCGCCGTGGTCTCGATCACGCGGGGCCGCAGCACGGAGGCGTTCAGGACGTCGGCCTGGAACTGCATCAGGAAGTTGTTGGCGCTCGCGCCGCCGTCCACGCGCAGCATGGCGGTCTTCATCCCGGCGTCGTTCTCCATCGCCGTGATCACGTCCACGGACTGGTAGGCGATGGACTCCAGCGCCGCGCGGACGATGTGCGCGCGGTTCGCGCCGCGGGTGAGCCCCACCAGCGTGCCGCGGGAGTACATGTCCCAGTACGGCGCGCCCAGGCCAGTGAAGGCCGGCACGAAGAACACGCCGTTGTTGTCGGGCACGGAGGTGGCCACGGCCTCGGTCTGCGCGGCGTTGTCCACCAGCTTGATCTCGTCGCGCAGCCACTGCACCACCGCGCCGCCCACGAACACGCTGCCCTCCAGCGCGTAGCTGGGCTTGCCGTCGATGCGCCAGCCGATGGTGGTGATCAGGTTGTGGGTGGAGCGCACGGGGTTCGCGCCGGTGTTCATCAGCACGAAGCAGCCGGTGCCGTAGGTGTTCTTGCACATGCCCGGCGCGAAGCAGCCCTGGCCGAACAGCGCGGCGTGCTGGTCGCCCGCCATGGCCGCGATCGGGATCTCCCGGCCGAGGATGGCCTTGTCCAGCATGCCCACCACCTCGCTGGAATCCACCACGCGCGGCAGCAGCGGCTCGGGGATGTCCATGGCCCGCAGCAGCGTCTCGTCCCAGCACTGCTCGTAGATGTTGTAGAGCATCGTGCGGGCGGCGTTGGTGGCGTCGGTCACGTGCACGTGCTCCTTCGTCAGGTGCCAGGCCAGGAAGCAATCGATGGTGCCGAAGCACAGCTCGCCCTTCTCAGCGCGCTCCCGCGCCCCGGGCACCGTCTCCAGCATCCACTGCAGCTTCGTGCCGGAGAAGTAGGCGTCGGGCACCAGGCCGGTGCGGTCCCGCAGCACGTTGCCCAGGCCATCCTGCTTCAGGCGCTCCACCAGCGGCGCGGTGCGGCGGCACTGCCAGACGATCGCGTTGCACAGCGGCTCGCCCGTGACCCGGTCCCAGAGCAGCGTGGTCTCGCGCTGGTTGGTGATGCCGATGGCGACGATGTCCTTCGGGTCGATCTTCGCCTTCTGCACCGCCAGCTTCAGGCTGTTCACCTGCGTGTCCAGGATGTCCTGAGGCCGGTGCTCCACCCAGCCGGGATGGGGATAGATCTGCTGGAACTCGATGTTGTGCTGCGCCACGATCCGCGCCTGGTCGTCGAACACCACGGCGCGCGAGCTGGTGGTCCCCTGGTCCAGCGCGACGATGTACTTCATATATTTTTCCTCCCTAAAGCGTTTATAAAAACGGACTGTCTGTCAGACAGTCCGTTCATCTGCGATTGCGTCAGCCCACGGACACGGTGCCGGTCTGCTCCTCGGCGGGAGCCTCCTCCACCGGGGCCTCCTCCACGGGCGCTTCCTCGACGACCGGCGCTTCCACGGCGGGCGCTTCCACAGCGGGCGCTTCCTCCACGGGCGCCTCAACGACGGGGGCCTCCGCGACGGGCGCTTCCTCGGCGGGCGCGACCTCCTCGATCACGGGCGCGGCGTCCGTCCCAGCCTCCACGTTCATCCGCTGCTTCATGTTCTCGCTGGGCAGGAACACGCTGGTCATCTTGGGCGGCAGGCGATCCGCGAGGCCCTTCAGCGACACGACGTTGAAGATGTTGAGCACGTTCAGCACCACCACCACGAACAGCAGCAGCATCACGGCGGTCAGGAAGCCCTTGAGAATGCCCAGCAGCACATGGCCGAAGGACGCGCTCTCCTCGTCGTCGTAGTCGTCGTAATCGTCGTAGTCGTCCTCGTCGTCGTACTCGTCGTACTCGTCCTCGTCGTCCTCGTCATAGCGGCGGCGGCGGGAACGGCGCGAGCGGCGGTCGTCCTCCTCATCCTCGTCCTCGTCGTCGTACTCGTCCTCGTCTTCCTCGTCTTCCTCGTCGTCCTCTTCTTCCTCTTCCTCATCCTTGCGGCGACGCCCGAACAGGCCGCGGCGGGGCTTCTTCTCCTCCTCCTCGTCCTCTTCCTCGTCGTCCTCGTCCTCATCCTCGTCCTCGTCCTCGTCGTCCTCAACCGCTTCCACCTTGCGGCGGCGTCCGAACAGACCGCGGCGGGCGGGCTTCTCCTCGTCTTCCTCGTCCTCGTCCTCGGAGTCGCTCTGCTCCATGAACTCGTCGAAGTTCGACTTGGACACGGGCTTGAACTCGCGGGTCGGCTCGTCGAGGATGGCGTCGTAGTCGTCCTTGGCGGGCTCGATGTTCACGATGCCGCTGGCCACGTCCTCGATGACGTCCGCCTCGAGGGCCTGGGCCTTGGCCTCGACGGCCTGGGCCTTCTCCTCGACGGCCTCCGCGGCCTTTTCGACGGCGGCCTTCGCTTCAGAAACGGCGTCCTCCGCCTCGGCGGCGATGCTCGCACCGGCTTCCTTTACCTCCGCTACCTCCGAAGCAACATTCGCCTCGGCGGCGACGTTCGCCCCGGGGGCGACGTTCGCCTCGGCGGCGGCCTTCTCGGCGGCCTGACGCAGGGCCAGCTCGCGGCGCTCGCGGCGGGACAGGCCCGCGGTTTCCAGATCAGCGGCCAGCTGATTGGTCAGCTCCGCGTTCACATTGTTCAGATCGCTCATGTCAGGTCCTCCTTCACTTTCCTCCGTCGCCGGGGCGTCCGCGGTCCACGCGCCTAAATCTCCGGCTTCCTCCGCCGCGTCGGCGTCCCCGTCGTCCTCGTCGTCCTCGTCCTCGTCCGCCTCCGCGCTGCGGCGGAAGCGGCTGAACAGGCCGCGGCGGGGCCTCTGCTCCTCCTCGTCCTCGTCGTCGAGATCGTCGTCGTCTTCGTCGTCCTCGTCGTCGAGGTCGTCGTCATCGTCGTAATCCTCGTCGTCCTCATCGGCGCGGGCAGCGGCGCGCTCCTCCTCGTCGATGGGCACCACGAACAGCCTGAGGAACTTCTTGAAGCCACTCAGCTCCTCGCCGCTTTCGGCCTCCTCGTCCTCGTCCTCGTCGGCGTAGTCCTCGTCCGGCTCCCCGCCGTCGCTCGCGGCGGCGCGGGCGGGCGCGGGTGTGTGGAACTCCGCCTCGTCCAGGTCGAAGGCCTCGGCGGCGGGCACTTCCGCCTCCGCGGGAGCTTCCTTTGCGACGGGCGCGGGCGCGTCGGCGTCCTCATAGGCCTCGCCGTAGTCGCCCTCGAAGTCCTCCTCGACCTCCCCGGCGCGCTCGTGGCGCTTGCTCAGGCGTCCGCGCAGGCCCTTGAAGGCGTGGATGAACGGATCGAAGGGGTTGGGGTTCTCGTCGGCCCCGTCCGCCTCGGCGGCCTCGCCTTCGACGTCCTCCGGCGCGTCCTCGAGGGAATCCTCCGCCACGAAATCCGCGCTGGGCGCGGGAATGGTGTCGATTTCCGCGTCGGCGCTCACGGCCTCGTCCGCGGGCAGCGCGGCATCGACCTCGTCGGCCTGCTCCGCCCTGGCCTGGGCCTGGCGCTGGCTGTTTTTATATTCCTCGTGCCGCCGGCGCAGTTCATAAAAATCCAAGGAGGGTTCGATATCCCGTTTGTTGCTCATAGCGTTACCGCCTCTCATCTATGCCAGTAAAAAAGTCATCCGGGCATAACTATACGGTTCTATTATAACTGGAAACCACCCGCGTGGCAAGGGGGCCGGGCCAGATGACCAAAAATATTTACGAATGGCCCCGGAAATGGTCAACTCCGTCTGATTTTGCATACAATTAAATCGCATTTCAAGCGAGGAGGCGGTCCCCATGAGCCATCCGAGGGAAATCCTGAACCGCATCGAACGCCGACGCCGACATGCCCAACCGCTGTCGAACGCGCCCCGCACGCCCGCGCCCGCGCCAGTTGCGCCGGTCGCACCGGTCGCGCCGACCGTTCCCGTTGCACCCGTCCAACCGGCTTCGCCCGCGCAGCCGACCGCATCGGCCCCGCCGGTCGCCTCAACCCCGCAGACGACGCAGGCCTCGCAGGCCTCGCAGGCCTCGCAGGCCGCGCCCGTGCAGCCCGTCCCCCGCCCCGTTGGCGGCCACGCCCTCTACAGCGAGCTGATGCGCAGCCACGACCGCATGGGAACGAGGCACTTAAAGAGTTGAGAGTTTAGAGTGGAGAGTGAAGAGTGAAGAGTGAAGAGTGGAGAGTGAAGATTGAAGAGTGGAGAGTTGAGAGTTGAGAGTAAAGTAAGCTGGCGTTTTCCGTAGGGGCGGCGTTGCGCCGCCCGCACCTACGCCTGCCCTTGCAAAGAGTAAAGAACGAGGAGTTATAGACAGTGATTCCGCGCGGCAGCCACCATATCCACTCTCCACTCTCCACTCTTCACTCTAAACTCTCCACTCCCCGCATCAGCGGGGAGATCACCGCATACCCATGATCGAGGAGGGATGACCATGATTCGCAACGACTATCGCCGCGCGTTCATCATGCTGCGCCCGGCGCGCCAGGGCTACACGGGCCACGTGCGGCTGGAGAGGCGCACGCTGTCGGGCAACCTGTACTTCATCGTCACCGCCCCGGAGGACGCCGGGCCGCTGCGCGCGGCGCTGGCGGGGCAGCGCGACGGCCAGTACTACGCCACGCCGCTGGGCGAGCTGGTCCGGGACCGCCGCGGGCAGCTGACGCTGGCCTGGCCGTTCGACCCCCGCGCCATCGACGGGCGGCCGCTGGAGGCCTACGCCTGGGTAGCCGTCGCGGACGTCGGCGGCGGCTGCTCGGTGGCGCTCGTCGGCAACGTGGAGGGCTCGCGGGAGGTAGACCCGGCGGCGCTGGAGCGCGCGGTCTGCGCGCTGTTCGCCGCCCCGACCGGTCCCGCGCCCAGTGAGCCCGCGCCAGGCGAGCCCGCCGCGGACCTGCCCGCACCCGACGAGCCGCCCGTCGCCCCGATGACCATCGAGGACGCCATGCCCGAGACGGAGAGCGACGTGAAGATCTACACGCGCGTGCGGCACGCGCGCGCCGCGCAGGGCCCCCAGGCGACCGCGGAAGCGGCGGCGGTCAAAGAGACGGTGGAAGCGGTCGAGGTGGAGGAATCCGCGATCAATATCGAAGCCGAAGCATCCACCGACAGCGTCGAAGCCGAGGCGGTCGCCGAGCCCGCGCCGGGCTACGTCGAACCCAAGACCGCCGCCGGGGCGCTCGGGCTGGACATCTCAAAGCCCTGGATCGAGCCCGCGGAGAACCTGCGCCGCCTGTTCGCGACCCAGGCCCCGCTTGAGACCCCGCTGGGCGACGGCTACACCTACGTGCTGGACCCCGCGCCCGCGCCCGGCGGCCAGAGCCCGTGCCTCGCGGGGCTGAAGGCCGAAAACGGGCGGATCACCGGCATCCGCTGCGCCGTGCCCGGCCAGTTCTCGCCGGAGCCTCCCGCCGGGCTGGACGACTACGCCTGGAACCCCGCCGGCTACTGGGTGCTGGACATCGGAATCAGCTAGAATGGGCCACAATTAACAATTACACGTTGAAAACCCCGCCAAAATCTGCTAACCTTATTGGCATACGGGCAGGACGGACTGCCAATACACGATAAAGAGGGTTACCGATTATGGCGAAGCTGACTATGGACAAGCTGGTCGCGCTGTGCAAGAACCGCGGCTACATCTTCGCAGGCTCCGAGATCTACGGCGGCCTGGCGAACACCTGGGATTACGGCCCCCTGGGCGTGGAGTTCAAGAACAACGTGAAGAAGGCCTGGTGGCGCAAGTTCGTGCAGGAGTGCCCCTACAACACGGGCCTGGACTGCGCGATCCTGATGAACCGCGAGGTGTGGGTGGCCTCCGGCCACGTCGGCGGCTTCAACGATCCGCTGATGGACTGCAAGGCCTGCAAGGCCCGCTTCCGCGCCGACAAGCTGATCGAGGACTTCACCAAGGGCGAGGAGACCGGCGACGGCTGGACCAACGGCGAGCTGGAGACCTTCATCGCCGACCACGACATCGTCTGCCCCGTCTGCGGCAAGAAGGACTTTACCGGCATCCGCCAGTTCAACCTGATGTTCAAGACCTTCCAGGGCGTCAACGAGGACTCCGCCGCGGAGCTCTACCTGCGCCCGGAGACGGCCCAGGGCATCTTCGTGAACTTCCAGAACGCCATGCGCACCACCCGCAAGAAGCTGCCCGCCGGCATCTGCCAGATCGGCAAGAGCTTCCGCAACGAGATCACCCCCGGCAACTTCAGTTCTTCTGCAAGCCCGGCGAGGACCTGGAGTGGTTCAACTACTGGCGCACCTTCTGCAAGGACTGGCTGCTCAGCCTGGGCATCAAGGAGGAAAACCTGCGCCTTCGCGACCACGAGCCGGAGAAGCTGGCGTTCTACTCCAAGGCCACCACGGACTTTGAGTTCCTCTTCCCCTTCGGCTGGGGCGAGCTCTGGGGCGTGGCGGACCGCACCGACTACGACCTGACCCAGCACCAGGAGCACTCCGGAAAGTCCATGGAGTACCTCGACCCGGTGACGAACGAGAAGTTCATCCCCTACTGCGTGGAGCCCTCGCTGGGCGTGGACCGCGCGGTGCTGGCCTTCCTGTGCAACGCCTACGACGAGGAGGAGCTCGAGGGCGGCGACACGCGCGTCGTGCTGCGCCTGCACCCGGCGCTGGCGCCCTACAAGGTGTCCGTCATGCCGCTGCAGAAGAACAAGCTGGGCGACCAGGCCCGCGAGCTGTACGCGATGCTTTCCAAGAAGTTCATGTGCGACTACGACGAGACCGGCTCCATCGGCAAGCGCTATCGCCGCGCCGACGAGGCGGGCATCCCCTTCTGCATCTGTGTGGACTTCGACACCGCCGAGACCGGCAACGTCACCGTCCGCGACCGCGACACCATGCAGCAGGAGATCGTCCCGATCAAGGACCTCGTCGCCTGGCTGGAGCAGAAGTGCGACTTCTGAAACAAACAGGCATAAATCAAAAGCAGGGGCGACAGTACGTCGCCCCTGCTTTTGCGTTCGTCAATCCCTGTAACTCGCCATGATCTGCGCCACGGTGAGCATGTACTCGGAGTCGTCCTGCGGCGTGAACAGAAAGGTGAGCATCTCCCCATTCAGGAGCGTGGCGCACCCGCTGGCGTTCATCTCGGGCGCGATGAAGGCCGCGAACGATCGGCCGCCCAGGTCCAGCGGACTGGCCTTGCCCAGGTCGTCCCGCGCGTCGATGGCGGCGCTCATGGCCTCGAAGTCGTCCACCGCCGCCGCCTGTGCCAGGATATACATGTACCTGCCCGCGCCGTCGCCCAGCGCGTAGCGGATCGTCTCATCCTCCACGGGATAGCGCACCCATCCCGCGGGCAGCGTCAGGCTGAACCCCTCCGCAAAGCGCAGCGTGAACGCCCCGTCGCCCTCCGCCAGCGCGCACCCCGCGCACAGGCACAGTGCGATCGCGAGGCAAACCAGTCTCTTGCTCATGGTCCATCCCTCCCTGCTCTCTTTCGAGCGAACGGTGCAGCCCCGACAACCCCTCCGCCTGCTGCGCAGGCACCTCCCCTTACACAGGGGAGGCAAGAATCGTTTGGTTCAGCAGCGGCAGCCGCCATCAACTCCTAACTCCTAACTCCTAACTCCTAACTCTCTCCACTCTCCACTCTCCACTCTCCACTCTCCACTCTTCACTCTCCACTCTCCACTCTTCACTCTCCACTCTCCACTCTCCACTCTTCACTCTCCACTCTCCACTCTCCACTCTTCACTCTCCACTCTCATTATACCACTCCCTCTCCCCCAACACAAACGACGAATCTGTGGCGGACCTGTAACGGCGATTTGCGAATATTTATTCATTCGCGGGTGGCGCAAACCCGCCGGATGTGTTATAATGATTATGAAAACGGAACGTTTTCCGGGTCGGCGGGCAAGGGAGCGAAGCGAGTTGCGCAGCACGCCGACAATCATGCTATAATGATTAGGAAAACGGAACGTTTTCCGGGTCGGCGGGCCCCGGAGGGCAGCACGCCGACAATCATGCTATAATGCATCCATATCCACTGCACGGAGGTCCTCGCCATGACCGATCGCGGCCTGTTTACACTGATCTTCACCGGCATCTGGTGCCTGGTCGGCGTCATATTCCTGTGCGTCGGCTGCGGCCTGCGCCGCAGCTTCCTGCGCCGGGAGGAGCGCCTGCGCGCCCGCACGACGGGCAGGGTCGCGGAGGTCGTGCGTCGCGAGAGCCGTTCGTCCGACGGCGCGAGCATCGCCTGGTATCCGATCATAGAGTTCGAGGTCGACGGGCATACGATCTCGCTGGAGTCGGGCGATGGCGGCGGGCGCAAGCGCTTCTACGAGGGCCAGAGCGTCGAGGTGCTCTACGACCCGGACGACCCGAGCTGCTTCAGGCTGGAGGGCGTCGACACCACGAACCTCGTCGGCAAGATCTTCATCGCCATCGGCCTGGCCAGCGTCGCCATCGGCGTCATCGCCGCACTGATCGTCAACGGCATCCCGGGCATCATGCGCTGATCCCCGTCTATTTCTACTATTGCTTGAGGTGACTTGATATGCGAATCGTCGTCAAGGTCGGCACGTCCACCCTCGCGCACCCCACCGGGCGCATGAACATCCGCCGCGTGGAGGCGCTGTGCAAGGTGCTCAGCGACATAAAAAACGCCGGACACGAGGTGATCCTGGTGTCCTCCGGCGCCATCGGCATGGGCGTGGGCAAGCTCTCGCTCTCCCGGCGCCCCACCGACATCCCAACCAAGCAGGCGGCCGCCGCCGTGGGCCAGTGCGAGCTGATGTACACCTACGATAGGCTGTTCTCCGAGTACAACCACACCGTCGCCCAGCTGCTGGTGACGGGCAGCGACGTGGAGGACGAGGGCCGTCGCGCCCACTTCCACAACACGCTCTACCGGCTGCTGGAGCTCGGCGCGCTGCCGATCATCAACGAGAACGACACCATCGCCACCGACGAGATCGTTGATCCTGCTGACGGACATCGAGGGGCTCTACACCGCCGACCCGCGCGTCGACCCCGAGGCGCGGCTGATCTCCGTCGTGGAGGCCATCACGCCCGAGATCGAGGCCCTCGCCGGAGACCCCGGCTCGTCGCTGGGCACCGGCGGCATGGTCACCAAGCTGCGCGCCGCCCGCATCGCCGGAGAGCGCGGCATCGACATGGTCATCGCCGCCGGAACAAACCCCGACCTGATCTACGAGATCATCGAGGGCAAGCGCGTCGGAACAAGGTTTATTGGAAGAGCCGCGCGATAATCCCCGGTACAGATTCTTCGACTTCGCTGCGCTCCGCTCAGAATGACAGCATGCCGCCATGTTTGTCATCCTGAGCAAAGCGAAGGATCTGTACATAGCGTTGTCCACTTTCCATCGCAAAACGCGTTGGTTACCTCATGTTTTTATACCCAACCCAAGGAGGGCTCCCAAATGACTACCATCGACATCCTCAACTCCGCCCGCGCGGCGTGGCCGTCGCTTCGAGCCACGGACACCGAGAAAAAGAACGCGGCGCTGAACGCCATGGCGGACGCGCTGCTGGAACGCACAGGCGCCATACTGGCCGCCAACGCCGAGGACATGGAGGCCGCGAAGGGCAAGATCAGCGAGGTCATGCTCGACCGCCTGATGCTGACCGAGGCGCGCGTCGAGGGCATGGCGCAGGGCATCCGCGAGGTAGCGGCGCTGCCGGACCCCGTCGGCGCGGTCATTACCCGCGTCGAGCGCCCCAACGGCCTCGTCATCGAGCGCACGCGCGTACCGATGGGCGTCATCGCCATCATCTACGAGAGCCGCCCCAACGTCACCAGCGACGCCGCGGCGCTGACCCTCAAGGCCGGCAGCGCGTGCGTGCTGCGCGGCGGCAAGGAGGCGTTCCGCTCCGCGCTGGCCATCGTCGAGGCGCTGCGCGCGGGCCTCGATCGGGTCGGGCTCGACCCCGACCTGGTGCAGCTGGTGCGCGACACCACCCGCCAGAGCGCAAGCGACCTGATGCAGGCCGTCGGCCTGGTGGACCTGCTGATCCCCCGCGGCGGCGCGGGCCTGATTCGCGCCGTGACGGAAAACGCGAAGGTGCCCTGCATCCAGACCGGCACCGGCATCTGCCACGTGTACGTGGACGCCGCCGCCGATCAGGACATGGCGCTGAACATCATCGACAACGCCAAGACGAGCCGCCCCTCGGTATGCAACGCCGAGGAGGTGCTGCTCGTGCACCGCGCCATCGCCGCCGAATTCCTGCCGAAGCTGAAAAATCGCCTCGTGGACGACCGCGCGGCGAAGGGGCTCGTTCCCGTCGAGCTTCGGCTGGACGGCGAAGCCGCGGCGCTCATCCCCGGCACGCCCGCGGGCGAAAGGGACTTCGACACCGAATTTCTGGACTACATCCTCGCAGTCGGCGTCGTGGGCGGCGTGGACGAGGCCATCGCGCACATCGCGGCCCACTCCACCGGCCACAGCGAGGCCGTCGTCTCCCGCGACCCGGCGGTGCTGGACGCCTTCGCCCGCGGCGTAGACAGCGCGGCGGTATACCTGAACTGCTCCACACGCTTCACCGACGGCGGCGAGTTCGGGCTCGGCTGCGAGATGGGCATCTCCACCCAGAAGCTGCACGCCCGCGGCCCCATGGGCCTGGAGGAACTGACGACCTACAAGTACATCGTCCGTGGCAGCGGGCAGGTCAGATAAAAAGAGTGGAGAGAAGAAGGCGAGGCCGCTCACCTCTCACTCTCTCCACTCTTCACTCTCCACTCTGAAAAGAGCCGCTTCCGAAGAAGCGGCTTTTTTCTTACTTATCCCCCTTGAAGAAGTCGGCGATCTTGCCGAACAGGCCCTTCGTGCCCTCGACGATCTTCTCGTCCACGTCGGTCTTGTCCAGCGCCTCCTTCACCTTGCCGGGGACGCTCTTGACGCCCTCGACGATCTTCTCGTCGATGTCGGTCTGGTCCAGGACTTCCTTCACCTTGCCGGGAACGCCCTTGACGCCCTCGACGATCTTCTCGTCGATGTCGGTCTTGTCCAGCACGCCCTGCGCCTTTTCCTTCAGGCCCCTCGCGGCGTCCACGATCTTCTCGTCGATGTCGGTCTTGTCCAGGATGCCCTGCGCCTTCTCCTTCAGACCCTTCGCGGCGTCCACGATCTTCTCGTCGATGTCGGTCTTGTCCAGCACGCCCTGCACCTTGCTCGGAGCCTTCTGCGCCTCCGCGGCGGCGCTGTCGGCGACCTCCGCCACCTTCTGGGCCACGGTCTCGGCCTTCTCCTGCACTTCCTCGGCCTTGTCCTGCACGGCCTGGGCGGCCTCGGTCACGACGTTCGCAGCCTCGTCCTTGACCTCTTCGACTTTCTCTTCCGCGTTCTCAACGATCTTGTTCAGCTCATCACTCATTTTTTCCGCGCTCCTTTCAGCCTGCGGCGCGGCTGGTGTCGCGCCGAACTGTTAATATTATATAAAACCATACCCCTCCTGTCAAGTTCTATTCCCCATGATAACAACCCCATTCCTCATTCCCCTATTCCCTATTCCTATTGCCTATTCCCTATTCCCTCGTTCCCCTAATCCCTAATCCCTATTCCCTACTCCCTACTGCCTACTCCCTAATCCCTTGCTAAAATTGCGTGAATCACACACCCATAATTGACATTCGCCGCGCCCGGGAGTACAATACCTGTCGAGTAAAAGCGATCTTTAATTCGGTACGGGATGCCGGCAAGATGCAGCATATTCCAGTGGGCGACGCCGCATGCGGTGTGCCGGACTGTGTCTGTCCTGCCGGTGGGCAGGCTTTTTGATGCCTGCATTCCTACGATTAGGAAAACGGAACGTTTTCCGGGTCGGCGGGTTCCGCAGGAACACGTCGACAATCGTACCGAGGATTGGAGGGGCCCTTGCAGCGAACGATCAGCGGCGTCATGGCCTTTGTCGGCGGGCGGTTCATCCCGTCGGACATACGCATCGAGGGCGGGAAAATTGTTTCCATATCGCCCGCGAAGGCCCCCGTCTCCGACAGCTGTCTCTATTGTATGCCCGGTTTCACAGATGTGCACGTCCATCTGCGCGAGCCGGGCTTTTCCTATAAGGAGACCATTGCCACGGGCACCCGCGCGGCGGCCCGCGGCGGATACACGCGCGTGTGCGCCATGCCAAACGTGAACCCCGTGCCCGACAGCGCGGCACACCTGAGGCAACAGCTGGACATCATCGCGCGCGACGCCGCGATCGACGTTCTTCCCTACGGCGCGATCACCGTGAACGAGGAGGGCCGCGCGCTGTCTGACATGGACGCGTTGGCGGCGGACGTCGTCGCGTTCTCCGACGACGGCCACGGCGTGCAAGACGACGGCAGGATGCGCCGGGCCATGGCGAAGGCCAAATCGCTGGGCAAGCTGATCGCCGCCCACTGCGAGGACAACCGGCTGCTGCGCGGCGGTTGCGTCCACGACGGCGCGTTCGCCCGCGCGCACGGGCTGCCGGGCATCTGCTCCGAGAGCGAGTGGGGCCAGATCGCCCGCGACCTCGATCTCATCCGCGAGACCGGCTGCGCCTACCACGTCTGCCACATCTCCACGAAGGAGAGCGTCGAGCTGATCCGCCGGGCCAAGGCCGAGGGCCTCGACGTGTCCTGCGAGACCGCGCCGCACTACCTGCTGCTCACGGACGCGGGCCTGATGGACGAGGGCCGCTTCAAGATGAACCCGCCGGTGCGCGCCGCCGAGGACCGCGAAGCGCTGCTGGAGGGCCTCGCGGACGGCACCATCGACATGATCGCCACCGACCACGCCCCCCACGCCGCCGCGGAGAAGGCGAAGGGCCTTCGCGGCAGCGCCATGGGCATCGTCGGGCTCGAGACCGCGTTCCCGCTGCTGTACACATACCTTGTGAAAGAGCAGAAGCGCATCTCCCTCGAAACGCTCGTCGACCGGATGAGCCTCGCCCCGGCCCGGCGCTTCGGGCTTCCCTGCGAAGGCCTGGCGGTCGGCGCGGACGCGAATCTCGCCCTGTGGGACCTCTCCGCCGAGTACAAAATCGACCCCACCGACTTCCTCTCCATGGGCAAGGCCACGCCGTTTGAAGGTTGGAAGGTATGCGGACGATGCGTGGAGACGGTGTACAAAGGAAAAACCGTATGGCATTCTTAGCCTTCCCCTTTGGGGAAGGTGCCGAGCAGGCGCTTCAGCGCCGTCAGCGAGGCGGAAGAGGTCCTTGCCACTGGTCTCGGGCCTCTCTCGAAGCAAAACCGCCAAACGAAACGCCTTGGGACCTCTTCCGACCCGCTTCGCGGGCCACCTTCCCCACCGGGGGAAGGCTGAAATGGACCCAACAGGAGAACACAATGTCCAGGATCAACTACTACAGGGAGAGCAACAAACCCCTCGCCCAGAGGCTACGTCGGGAGATGACCCGGCAGGAGCGCCATCTGTGGTACGACTATCTCAACGCCTGCCCGGTGCGGTTTCGTCGCCAGAGGCAGTTCGGTAATTACATCGTCGATTTCTACTGTGCCGGTCGTCAGCTGGTCGTCGAGATCGACGGCTCCCAGCACTTCGAACCGGAGGAAGCGGCACGCGACGCGGAGAGAACGGCCTACCTCAACGGTCTCGGCTTGAAAGTGCTGCGATTCAGCAATCACGATGTGGACGCGCACTTTGAAAGCGTCTGCACGGCAATAGACGCGGTCATTCGCGGCGACATTCAGGAGTAAAAGACCTCTCCCGACCCGCTTCGCAGGCCACCTGACGCTGACGCTAGGCCTGATGCTAATGCTAGAATTGTGCCCCTCACCGGGGGAAGGCTGAACAACGGCAAATCCCAACACTGAACACAACGGAGGTACGAACATGTCCAAGCGCACAGACATCAAGAAGGTACTCATCATCGGCTCGGGCCCCATCGTCATCGGGCAGGCGGCGGAATTTGACTACGCCGGCACCCAGGCGTGTCTGGCGCTGAAGGAGGAGGGCTACGAGGTGATCCTCTGCAACTCCAACCCCGCCACGATCATGACCGACACCGCCATCGCCGACAAGGTGTACATGGAGCCGCTCACGCTGGAGTACATCGCCAAGATCCTGCGCTACGAGCGCCCGGACGCCATCGTGCCCGGCATCGGCGGCCAGACCGGCCTGAACCTGGCCATGCAGCTGGAGAAGAAGGGCGTTTTGAAGGAGTGCCAGGTGGAGCTGCTGGGCACGCCGTTCACGTCCATCGAGCGCGCCGAGGACCGCGAGCTGTTCAAGGAGATGTGCCAGTCGATCGGCGAGCCGGTCATCCCCTCGAAGATCACCTACAACCTGGACGAGGCCAAAAAGGCCGCGAAGGAGATCGGCTATCCGGTGGTGCTGCGCCCCGCGTTCACGCTCGGCGGCACCGGCGGCGGCTTCGCCTACGACGAGGAGGAGCTGATCGAGGTCGGCACGAACGGCTTTAAGCTCTCGCCGGTCCACCAGGTGCTGGTCGAAAAGAGCGTGAAGGGCTACAAGGAGATCGAGTTCGAGGTCATGCGCGACAGCAACGACCACGCCATCACCATCTGCGGCATGGAGAACGTGGACCCCGTGGGCGTGCACACCGGCGACAGCATCGTCGTGGCCCCGATCCTCTCGCTGAACGAGCACGACTTGAAGATGCTCAACGACAGCGCCATCAAGATCATCCGCGAGCTCAAGATCGAGGGCGGCTGCAACGTGCAGTTCGCGCTGCACCCCGAGACCAGCGAATACTACCTGATCGAGGTCAACCCCCGCGTCAGCCGCTCGTCCGCGTTGGCGTCGAAGGCGTCGGGCTATCCGATCGCCTCCGTCACGGCGAAGATCGCGCTGGGCATGGCGCTGGAGGAGATCCCCGTCGCGGGCGGCACCGCGGCCATCGAGCCGAGCCTGGACTACGTCGTGGCGAAGTTCCCGCGCTTCCCGTTCGACAAGTTCGCCTCCGCGCCGAACCTGCTGGGCACGCAGATGAAGGCCACCGGCGAGGTGATGGGCATCGGCGCGAGCCTTCCCGAGTGCATGCTCAAGTCCGTGCGCTCGCTGGAGAACGGCGCGCACCACCTGAGCCTTCCGAAGTTCACCGCCATGGACGGCGACGACCTCTGGCGCTACATCAAGGACTTCCGCGCCGACGGCATCTTCGCCATCACCGAGCTCATCCGCCGCGGCGCGCCACTGGACAAGCTGGCCGAAATCACGATGATCACGCCGCTGTTCCTGGAGTGCATCGCGCAGATCGTCGAGATGGAGCGCATCCTCGCGGGCAAGAAGGGCGATTTGAAGGCCCTGCTCGGCGCGAAGATGATGGGCTTCGCCGACCTGACCATCGCCGAAATCTGGGGCGTGGACGAGCTGGACGTGTGGAAAATGCGCCGCGAAAACGGCATCGTGCCCGCCTTCCCGATGGTGGACACGATGCACACCGGCGCCTACATCCCCTACCTGTACTCATCCTACAACCTCGAAAACGCCTCCAGGCGCACCGACAAGAAGAAGATCGTCGTGCTGGGCGCGGGCCCGATCCGCATCGGCCAGGGCGTCGAGTTCGACTACTCCACCGTCCACGCCGTGCAGACCATCCGGCGCAACGGCTACGAGGCCATCATCATCAACAACAACCCGGAGACCGTCTCCACCGACTATAAGACCTCCGACAAGCTCTACTTCGAGCCGCTGACGCCGGAGGACGTGATGAACGTGATCGACTTCGAGCGGCCCGAGGGCGTGATCACGTCGCTGGGCGGCCAGACCGCCATCAACCTCGCGCGCCCGCTGATGGAGCGCGGCGTGAAGCTGATCGGCACCGACTGCGCCGCCATCGACCGCGCCGAGGACCGCGGCTCCTTCGAGCAGATCCTGCTGGACCTCAACATCCCCCAGCCGCAGGGCCGCGCCGTGACGAACGTCGAGGAGGGCGTCCGCGCCGCCGCCGAGATCGGCTACCCGGTGCTGGTGCGGCCGAGCTTCGTGCTGGGCGGGCGCGCGATGCAGATCGTGTCCAACGAGCCGCAGCTGCGCCGGTATCTGAAGGAGGCCGTGGAGATCGACGCCGACAAGCCCGTGCTGGTGGACCACTACATCCAGGGCAAGGAGGTCGAGGTGGACGCCATCTGCGACGGCCGCGACGTGTTCGTGCCCGGCATCATGGAGCTGGTGGAGCGCACCGGCATCCACTCCGGCGACTCCATCTCCGTCTATCCCGCCTTCTCGATCTCCAACAAGGTCAAGGGCATCATCCTCCAGTACGCCAAGAAGCTGGGCCTGGGCATCGGCATCGTGGGCCTGTACAACATCCAGTTCATCGTGGACAAGGACGAGAACGTGTTTATCATCGAGGTCAACCCGCGCTCCAGCCGCACGGTGCCGTTCCTGTCGAAGGCGACGGGCTGGTCACTGGCCGACATCGCCACCGAGGCCATCCTCGGCAAGACCCTGAAGGAGCAGGGCATCTTCGACCTCTACCCCGAGGAGAAGAAGCGCCACTACGTGAAGGTGCCGGTGTTCTCATTCAACAAGATCAAGGGCCTGGACGCCTACCTGTCGCCGGAGATGAAGAGCACCGGCGAGGCCATCGGCTACGACGACAAGCTGAACCGCGCGCTGTTCAAGGCGCTGCAGGCCGCGGGCCTGCGGCTGCAGAACTACGGCACCGTGTTCGCCACCATCGCCCGCGGCGACAAGGCCGAAGCCGAGCCGCTGATCCGCCGCTTCTACAACCTGGGCTTCAACATCGAGGCCACCGAGGGCACCGCCGCCTACCTGAAGGAGCGCGGCATCCGCACGCACGTGCTCAAGAAGATCAGCGAGGACGACAGCAACGAGATCGTGGAGGCCATGCGCCAGGGCCACATCGCCTACGTCATCAACACCCGCAACATCAATTCCGACGACGCCCTGTCCGACGGCGTGAAGATCCGCCGTGCCGCCACCGAGAACAACGTGACCATGTTCACCTCCCTCGACACCGTTCGCGTCCTGCTCGACGTGCTGGAGGAGACCACGCTGACGGTGAGCACCATCGACGCCTGAAAAAGCGTTCATTGACCGGCAGAGCACGCGGCAACCTTGGCTCCCCTGTGCAAGAGGAGCTGGCACGGCGCAGCCGTGACTGAGGGGTTGTCGCGACGACAAGGAGATTTCATGAAGCAGGTTATCTACACCATCACCGAAAACACCCCCCTGACCGCGGACGTGTACCGCATGGCGCTCGCGGGCGACACGAGCGC
>CADAQZ010000030.1:31800-32369 GCA_902790175.1 uncultured Eubacteriales bacterium
GTCGTCGGCAGGGGCACAGCGCAGATGTCCGAAATGAAGCCCGGCGCGGCGCTCGACTGCCTCTCCGGCCTCGGCAACGGCTACGACGTCGCCGCCTGCCCGGACGGGGCGCTGCTCGTCGGCGGGGGCGTGGGCGTGCCGCCGCTGTACGGCCTCGCCAAGCGGCTGATCGCCGCCGGGAAGCGCCCGTCGGTGATCCTCGGCTTCAACACCGCGTCCGAGATCTTCTACGACATGAAATTCGCCGCGCTGGGCGCGCCCGTGACCGTGACCACCGTCGACGGCACCGCGGGCACGCGCGGCTTCATCACAGACGCCATGCCGGCCGGTCGTCGACGTCCTCCTTCAGAGGCCGCCGACACGCGCGACGGCTTCGCCCGTCCGCTGACCGGCCAAACCCCCTACGTCTGCGCCTGCGGGCCGGAGCCGATGCTGAAGGCCGTCTATCAGAGGGCCTCCGGCGGCCAGTTCTCCTTCGAGGCCCGCATGGGCTGCGGCTTCGGCGCGTGCATGGGCTGCTCCTGCCAGACCATCGCCGGCCCCAAGCGGATCTGCAAGGAAGGACCCGT
>CADAQZ010000031.1 GCA_902790175.1 uncultured Eubacteriales bacterium
TCCTCGTTTCTTCCTCTGTATCGTTTTCAAGGTTCGCGCCGCCACTTCCCAGGGGCTTTTCACCCCCCGCTCTCGCGACAGCTTGATTAGTATATCAAAGCCCGTTTTTCTTGTCAATAGCAAATTTCGGATTTTTCAGAATCTTTACAAAAATCCGGTTTCGGGAGGCTTTTTTCGCGGAAAAGCTGCATAGTCTGTGAGGAATTGCAGGATGTCCGCGATTATGGGCAAAAACGGGGGGATTTATATGAAAAAAGCCCGCTCGGCGCTGTGCGCGCTGTGCCTGGCGCTGCTGGTCCCGCTGCTGATCCGCGCCTGGCGGGTGCTGCCGGTGGACAGCCATCCGCTGGTGGCAGAGAAGTACGCCGGGTGGAGCGGCGTGCTGCGGCTGTGGGTGTTCGAGGGCTGGGAGAGCGGCGCCGGGAGCCTGTCGGCCTGGCTGAACGGCTGCGCGGCGCGGTTTGAGAAGCGCCACCCGGGCGTGTACGTGCAGCCACAGGCGGTGGACGCCGGGGCGATCGCGTCCTTTTGCGACAGCGGCATCCTCCCGCCGGACATGCTGCTGTTCCCGCCGGGTGTGCTGGATTCGCCAGAGGGACTCGCGCCGCTGGCGGTCCCCGACGCGCTGCGACCGGCGCTGCGGCACTGCGGCGAATGGGGCGCGTCGAGCTACGCCGTGCCCGTGGCAATGGGCGGCTACCTGTGGGCCTGGAACGCGGCGCTGCTGGACGACGTGCCCGGCAGCTGGCGCGAGGCGGGCGTCGCCCCGGCGGTCATGGAGGACGATCCCTTCCACCACTATGGCGCGGCGCTGCTGGCGCTCTGCTCCGGGACGTACAGCGAAGCCTCCCCGGACGCGCCCGCGGAGGAGGCGCTGCCGGGCGTGGACCTGGGCCTTGCCGGCGGCGACACGCCCGCGCCCGCGGCGACACTCGCGCCGGACGAGAACGCGCTGCCCTGCCGACTGCCGGACGGCTTCGCCTTCGACCCGGACGCCTGGAAAAACTTCGTCAACGGCGAGGCCGCCGCGACGCCCGTCACCCAGCGGCAGGTGCGCCGCCTGCAGGCGCTGTCCGAGCGCGGCGCGGGGCCCGACTGGCGGTTGACGTCTGGGGGAGGCGGCGCGTTCACCGACCAGCTGCTGTGCCTGGCCGTCGTGCAGAAGCCGGACGCCGACGCGCAGCGCGCACTGTGCGAGGCGTTTATCCAGTGGCTGCTGTCGGACGACTGCCAGGGCGCGCTGGGCGAGGCCGGGGCCTTCGCGGTGACGGACGCCGCCTCGGGCCTTTCGCCGGGCGACCCGCTGGCGCGGATGGACGCCGCGCTGCGCTCGGACGGGCTCGCCGCGCCCAACTGCTTCGACGCGAAATGGCCCGAAACCGTCGCGGAGATCGTTCGGGAATTTGTCGCGGGGGAGGCCGATCCTCCGGCGCTTTGGCGGGCGCTGGCGGCGCGCCTCACCCAAAACCCGAACAATAATCAAAAGCAGGCGGCGATATGCCCGGAAATCGCCTCCCCAAAGGGCTTTATATAATAGGTAGAAATCTGGACAAATATGGGCGAAATGGTGACATCTATTGAGGCTGCGGGCGTTGTGTGCTATAATATAGAGAAGAGTGATATGTAATTCGGACGGAGGAGCCCATGAAATCGCCGATTCCCCAGGATTTGCGCGGCAAGACCATATCCAACATCATTGTGGTATGCGTCGGCATCGTCGTGTACGCCGCGGTGACGCACATCCGCCAGCTCTGGAACGTGGTGCGCGCGGTGGGGCACGCGGCCATGCCGCTGTTCATCGGCTTTGCCATCGCGTTCATACTGCTGCCCGCCGTGCGCCGCGTGGAGGGCTTCTTCACGCGCCTTGTGTTCCGCCGCAAGCCGCACCCGCAGCTCAGCCGCATATTGGCCATCGTCATCACATATCTTTTGTTGCTGGCGCTGCTGACGGGCTTCTTCGTGATGCTGGTGCCGCAGGTGGTCAGCTCGCTGAAGTCGGTGGTGACGATCATCACCAACGCCGTGCCGCGCAGCTCGCACGAGCTTCAGGACATGCTGGAGCGCTCGACGCTGCTGCCCCGCCTGGGGCTGGATTCCAAGCAGATCCTGGAGGTCTGGAACAACGCCATCAACCAGATCGCCACGCACCTGTCGCAGCTGAGCACCTACACCACGCTCCTGGTCAACAACGTGCTGGCCATCGCCAGCAGCATCTCCAGCAGTGTGTACAGCGTGCTGTTCCACGCGCTGGTGGGCCTGATCGGCTCCATCTACATGCTGATGGACCGCGAGCGCTTCAGCGCCCAGGCCAAGAAGGTCTGCTACGCCACGATGAAGCCGGCCACGTGCGAGACGCTGATCCACTGGACGCGCCGCGCCAACGACATCTTCGCCGGGTTCATCACCGGCAAGATACTCGATTCGCTGATCATCGGCGTCATCTGCTACATCTGCATGCTGATCTTCCGCATCGAATACCCGCTGCTGATCAGCGTGATCGTGGGCGTGACGAACGTGATCCCGTTCTTCGGCCCCTACATCGGCGCGATCCCAAGCCTGCTGTTTTTGCTGCTGGTGAACCCGCTGAGCGCGCTGTGGTTCGGCATATTCATACTGATCTTGCAGCAGATCGACGGCAACGTGATCGGCCCACTGGTGCTGGGCGACCACGTGGGCCTGTCCGCATTCTGGATCATGCTGGCCATCACGGTGGGCGGCACGCTGTTCGGCTTCGCGGGGATGCTGCTGAGCGTGCCCACGTTTGCGCTGATGTACGCGATTTTGCGCACGATCATCGGCAAGCGGCTGCGCGCGCGGGGCCTGAGCGACGAGACCGAGCACTACATCCACGCGCCGGAAGCGATTTCCGGGGAGAAGAACGATGAAAAAGCTGATACTTGACTGCGGCGGGGTGCTGGTGTATCCCCGTCTGGGCGACTGGACGCTGCCGTTCGGGATGGCCAAGATCCTGGGCCCCGAGCGCGCCCGCGACCTGCACACCGCGAAATACCTGTTGGCGCACCGCCGGTGCGCCCAGTGGCTGGACGAATCCCGGCCGATGAAGGACGTGGAGGACGAGCGCCGCGTGCGCCGCGAGTACATCCGCGCCATGGACGCGCAGATGAACTGGGGCCTGACCGAGGACGAGATCGAGCGCCTGGGCGACGACTTCACCGACAACATGGACCGCTACGGCTTCTTTGACGACGTGAAGCCCTGGCTGCAGCGCTGGAAGGCGCGGGGCGTCGCGCTGGGCGTGCTCTCCGACGCGATGCCCTCGATCCTGGTGCTCTTGGAGCGCTACGGCATCCTTGAGGACTTCGACGCCGCCGTGATCTCCACGCAGGTGGGGGCCATCAAGCCCGACCCGCGGATGTACGCGGCGATCCTGGAGGCGATGCGGGCCGAGCCCGGCGACTGCCTTTTCGTGGACGACAAGGCCGAGAACCTGGAGGGCGCGGTGGCCGCGGGCATGAAGGCCGCGCAGATGGCGCGCTCCGACGCGCTGCCCGCGCAGATGTGGGACGGCCCCGCCGTGCGCGACTTCCAGGCGCTGGACCGGCTGCTGGAGGCGTGAGGCATATCCATGGACGGGCTGCACGAGGCATTCCTGAATAACATGCAAAAAATGCTGGGCGACGAGAACCCGGCTTTTTTGCTTGCGCTGGAAGACGCGCCGACGCTGGCGCTGCGACTGAACCCCCGCCGCGCGGGCGCGGCAGACGCGGCGGCGGCGTTCATCGACGGGGCGGCCGTGCCCTGGGCGGCAAACGGGCGCTACCTGAAGCGGGAGGAGGGCCTGAAGCCCGGAAGCTCGATCGCCCACGCCGCGGGGGCCTTCTACTTGCAGGAGGCCAGCGCGATGGCCAGCGCCGCCGCGCTCGACGCCAAGCCCGGCGAGCTGATATTGGACCTTTGCGCCGCGCCCGGGGGCAAGAGCACCCAGATCGCCGCGGCGCTGGGCGACGCGGGCGCGCTGGTATCCAACGACCCGGAGCCTTCGCGCGCGCGGGCACTCGCCGGGAATTTGGAGCGCATGGGCGCGCCGGGGGCGCTGGTGGTCAGCGCGCTGCCCGAAAAGCTGGCGGACGCCTGGCCCGAGCGCTTCGACGCGCTGCTGGTGGACGCGCCCTGCTCCGGCGAGGGTATGTTCCGGCGCGACCCGGATGCCCGCCGCGAGTGGAGCCCCGCTTCTCCCGAGGGCTGCGCGAAGCGCCAGGCCGGGATCCTGGACCAGGCCGCGCGGCTGCTCGCGCCGGGCGGACGGCTGGTGTACTCCACCTGCACGTTCAACGACCTCGAGAACGAGGGCAGCGTGCGCGGCTTCCTCGCGCGGCATCCGGAGTTCGCCCCGGAGGACTTCGCGCTGCCCGGCGTCGGCGCGTCCGAGGAGGGCATGCTGCGCATCTGGCCCCACCGCGCGCGCGGCGACGGCCACTTCGTGGCGCGGCTGCGCAAGGCCGGGGCGCTTGCGCGGCAAAGCGCGCCCGCGCCGAGGCCCGACAGGGAGGCAGCAGCGCTCCTGGACGCACTGCAAGGGGAGGTGTGCGCGCTCCCGGAGGCGTGGTCGGGCATGCGGCTTTTGCGCCTGGGCGACAGGCTCTACGCGCGGCCCGCGGCAATCCCGGACGCAAACGGCCTGCGGGTGGTCAGCCCCGGGCTGTGCCTGCTGCGCGCCGGGCGGAACTACGTCGAGCCGGAGCATGCGCTGGCGATGGCGCTGCCGCCGGAGCGCGCGCTGCGCCGGGCGGAGCTGGACGACGCGCAGGCCCGCGCGTTCCTGCGGGGCGAGGCCATCGACATGGACGGCGAGAAGGGCTCGACGCTGGCGCTCTGGCGCGGCATGCCGCTGGGCTGGGGCAAATGGTCGCAGGGCGTGCTGAAAAACCACCTGCCCAAGGGGCTGCGCCACAACAAATGAGAAGCGCCGCGCAATAACTGCATAAGTATTTGCAATAGCCGCAAAATACCAGCGATTTTTCTGCATTTTTGGTCAAAAAAGCGCGATTTGAAATTGACATTTTGCGTTAACAATAGTATACTATAACCAGTTTTAATTTGCCTATAACAAATACGAAAGGGGATAACACAATGGCCGGCAAGTTCGTCATCATCACCGCGAAGAACGGGGAATTCACCTTCAACCTCAAGGCTTCCAACGGCGAGGTCATTCTGACCGCGTCGGAAACCTACACCACCCTGTCCGCCTGTGAAAACGGCATCAATTCCGTGAAGAAGAACGCGGGCGCCCCCGTCGAGGATCAAACTCGGGACGAAAAACAGTCCAACCCGAAGTTTGAGCTGTATAGGGACAAGGGCGGCGAATTCCGCTTCCGCCTGAAGGCCGCCAACGGCCAGAATATCGGCAAGAGCGAGGGCTACAAGGCCAAGGCGAGCGCCAAGAAGGGCATCGCCTCCATCGCCAAGAACGCGCCGGACGCCCCGGTGATCGTGCTGGACGCCGAGAAGTAAGGCTCGTTTCTATATAAGGCATTGCCGAAATGGATAAGATTCTTCGACTCCGGCTGCGCCTTCGCTCAGAATGACAACCTGCCGCATCGCATGTCATCCTGAGCGGAGCGTCAGCGAAGTCGAAGGATCTTTTCTGTTGCCCCAAATAGCGGCTTTTTGTTGACATCGCCCCGCCCCACCCCTTATAATGGGCCTATGAAGAACTACCAGAGCAAATCCAACGTCCACAGCCACACCACCTTCGTGGACGGGCGCGACAGCGCCGAAGAGATGGTGCAGGCCGCGCTGGCGCTGGGCTTTCACACGCTGGGCTTTTCCGAGCACGCCCACGCCGACTACGACGACTGCTCCATGGCTCCCGACCAGGCGCCGCTCTACCGCGCGGAGGTGCTGCGTCTGCGCGAGAAGTACCGCCGGCGGATCGACATCCTGCTGGGCCTGGAGCACGACTGGTTCTCCCCGGCGGATGTGGACGGCCTCGACTACTACATCGAGTCCGTGCACTACCTGCCCGCGGGCGAGGGCTATTTCAGCGTGGACTGGACGCGCCCCAAGCTGGAGGCGGCGCGCGACGCCTTTTACGGCGGCGACATCTACGCGCTCTGCCGCGACTACTTTAACACTGTCTGCGCCTCCATCGAGGGCACCCGCGCCCAGATCCTCGGCCACATCGAGCTGGTCATGAAGTTCAACGAGAAGCGCGACCTGTTCGACGACGCCGACGCGCGCTACCTGGGCCCCGCGCTCGAATGCGCGACGCTGGCGGCAAAGAGTGGGCGGCTCGTCGAGATCAACACCGGGGCCGTCGCCCGCGGCCACCGCACCCAGCCCTGCCCCGGCGAAGCCATGCTGCGGCGCGTGCGCGAGGCGGGCGGGCGCATCATCATCACCAGCGACTGCCACAACTCCGACTTCCTGGACTGCCACTTTTCCGAGGCCGCCGAGCTGGCCCGCGCCTGCGGGTTCAAAACGGCGTGGGAGTACCGGGGGGTTGAGCAGGTGGAGTATAGACTCTGACAACGACAACCCCTCAGTCAGCCCTGCGGGCTGCCAGCTCCCCTTACACAGGGGAGCCATTCCACAAGCCTCCCTTGTGTAAAGGGAGGTGCCCCGAAGGGGCGGAGGGATTGTCTCACATCAACGAAATGGAGGCGCACCATGCAAAAGCGCATCGCCCTGTACGCGGGCTCGTTCGATCCCTACACCAACGGCCACCACGCCATCGCGAAGAAGGCCGCGGCCCTGTTCGACGAGGTGGTGGTGATGATCGCCGTGAACCTCGAAAAGAAGCGCGCCTTTGACGCCGAGGCCATGCGCCGCGCGATCCAGCAGGCGCTGGACGCCGACGGCCTGAACGCCCGCGCCGTGATCCACACCGGGCTGGTGGCGGACTACTGCCGCGAGAACGGCATCCGCTGGTACGTGCGCGGCCTGCGCAACAACATGGACTACAACTACGAGGAGAATCTCGCGCAGATCAACCGGCTGATCAACCCGGCGCTGGAGTCCATCTACCTGCGCAGCGACGACCCCGCCATCTCCTCCAGCATGATCCGCGAGCTGATGGCGTTTCACAAGGGAATCGGGGACTACGTTCCCGAACCGGTCAGGGACGTTATTGAGAGTGTGGAGTGTTGAGAGTGGAGTGTGGAGTTAAATTTGCTTTACCGCGCGGCAGCCGCCATTCACTCCACACTCCACACTCCACTCTCCACACTTAAAACACTTTATTTGCCAGGAGTACAACGCTATGAAAAAAGTTGGCCTTATCTCATTGGGTTGCGCGAAGAACCGCGTGGACAGCGAGAACATGCTGGGCATGCTGCGCCAGCGGGGCTACGAGATCGTCGGCGATCCCGCCGAGGCGGACGTGCTGTTCGTGAACACCTGCGGCTTCATCGAGAGCGCCAAGGAGGAATCCATCGAGGCGATCTTCGAAATGGCCCAGCAGAAGAAGGGCCACCCCGGCAAAAAGCTGTTCGTCACCGGCTGCCTGGCCCAGCGCTACCCCGACGCGCTGATGAGCGAGATCCCCGAGATCGACGGGCTGCTGGGCGTGGCGGAGTACGCGCGGCTTTTTGACATGATCGAGGCCGCCGAGAAGGGCGCGCGCCCCTGCTACACCGCCAGCGGCGCGCGTTTCCTGCGCTCTCCGCGCGTGCTGACCACGCCCGGCTACAGCGCCTATGTGAAGATCTCCGACGGCTGCGACAACCGCTGCACCTACTGCGCCATCCCGCTGATCCGCGGCAGCTACGCCTCGCGGCCCTTTGAAGACATCGTGGACGAGTGCCGCCGCCTGGCCGAGGGCGGCGTGACGGAGATCACGCTGATCGCGCAGGACACCAGCCGCTACGGCTGCGACCTGGGCGACGGACACTACCAGCTGCCGGAGCTGCTGGAGGCGGTGAGCGCCATCGAGGGCGTGCACTGGGTGCGCGTGCTGTACTGCTACCCCGACAGCACCGACGACAGGCTTTTGGACGCGATCCAGCGCCTTGAGAAGGTGGCCCCGTACCTGGATCTGCCGCTGCAGCACATCGACGACGACCTGTTGAAGCGGATGAACCGCCGTGGCAGCGCGGAGTGGATCAAGAGCCGCGTCGCCGAATGCCACCGCCGGGGCATCGTGCTGCGCACGACGATGATCGTAGGCTTCCCCGGCGAGACCGACGCGCAGTTTGAGACGCTTTTGGACTTCGTGAAGGAGGCGCGCTTCGACCGCCTCGGCGCGTTCACCTACTCCGCCGAGGAGGGCACCGCCGCCGCCGCCATGCCGGACCAGGTGGACGAGGATGTGAAGCGCGCGCGGCTGGACCAGCTGATGATGCTGCAGCAGGGCATCTCGATGGAGATCAACGCGGCCCGCGTCGGCAGCGAATGCGAGGTGCTGGTGGACGGCTTCGACGAGGAGGTCGGCCGCTTCTACGGCAGAAGCCTGCTGGAGGCCCCCGAGAGCGACGGCTGCATCTGGTTGAACGTCAACCCCGGGTTGAATACTGACAGAAACCTCACTCCCGGCCAGTACGTGAACGTCCGCATCACCGCCGCGGACGCATACGACCTGGAGGGAGAAATCATCGACTAAACCTGTGTCCTCCTTGCGAAAGATCGATTGAATCCGTTACGTACAGATCCTTCGACTGCGCCTTGCTGATCGCAAGGCTCCGCTCAGGATGACAGGCATCGCGATTCGTTGTCATTCTGAGCGGAGCGTTAGCGAAGTCGAAGAATCTGTACACATCGGATTTGTTCAAGCGTGACGCGCTTCCATCCAACAAAAAGGAGCTTTGCCATGAACCTACCCAACAAACTGACCCTGTTGCGCGTGTGCATGATCCCGTTTTTCGTGGTGTTCGCGCGGATGGAGCCCTTCTGGGCGCAGGCCGTGGCCGTGGGCATCTACGCGCTGGCGTGCGTCACCGACGCGCTGGACGGCCACATCGCCCGCAGCCGGAACCTCATCACGAACTTCGGCAAGTTCATGGACCCGATCGCCGACAAGCTGCTGGTGATGAGCGCCATGATCGTGCTGGCGGCACAGGGCCGCATGCCCGACTGGGTGTGCATACTGATGCTCGGGCGCGAGTTTTTGGTCAGCGGCTTTCGGCTCGTCGCGGTGGAAAACGGCGTGGTGATCGCCGCGGGGCCGCTGGGCAAGGTGAAGACCGTGTTCCAGATGCTGTCCACGATCGCGCTGCTGCTGCTGGTGCCTCAAAGCGACGCGGCGCTGCTGGGCGAGGGCGGCGTCATCTTCGCCCGCGTCCTCATGTACATCGCCCTCGCCCTGACCGTCGTCAGCGGCGCGGACTACATCCTGCGGAATCGGGAATGCATTAAGGACATGTAGACGAGTGAGGAGTGTGGAGTGAGGAGTGAGGAGTTGAGAAAGTGGCTGCCGCGCGGCAGCAGCTATTCGCTCCTCACTCCTAACTCCTAACTCCTCACTCTTCCAACTCCACACTCCACTCTCCACTCTCCACTCTCCACACTCAAAATCCCCCGCCATTTACAAGAAAGGATGACATCGATATGTTGAAGTGGTCTCGCATCAACTACCATCCCAACCTGCCGCTGGGGGCGGACGGACGGAAGGTCACGGCCGGCCCCGAGCACATCCGCGTCAGCAAGGACGCCGCCCGCGAGGGCATGGTGCTATTGAAGAACGAGGGCGGCGCGCTGCCGCTGCGGCGCGGCGCTCGGGTGGCGCTGTTCGGCAAGGGCACCTACGACTACGTGAAGGGTGGCGGCGGCAGCGGCGACGTGACCGTGCCCTACACGCGCAACCTGGCCGAGGGCATGAAGCAGTACCCGGACCGCGTGACGCTGTTCGAGGGCACCGACGCCTTCTATCGCGAGCACGTGCGCGCACAGTACGCCGCGGGCCGCGAGCCCGGCACCGTGGAGGAGCCGGAGCTTCCCGACGCGCTGGTGAAGGACGCGGCGGCCTTTGCCGACGTTGCCGTCATCTCCGTCAGCCGCTTCTCCAGCGAGGGCTGGGACCGCAAGAGCGCTTTTGATAAGATCGAGCAGCACAAGGGCGTGTGGGTGGAGGACCCGAAGTACCACCTGACGCAGGCGCTGTTCCCCAAGGGCGACTTCTACCTGACCGACGCCGAGGCCGCGATGGTGGAGAAGGTGAAGGCCGCGTTCGACACCGTGGTCGTCGTGCTGAACGTCGGCGGCGTGTTCGACACGTCGTTCTTCAAGGACGATCCCCGCATTCAGGCCGCGCTGATGGCCTGGCAGGCGGGCCTCGAGGGCGGCCTGGCCGAGGCCGAGCTGCTGCTGGGCGTCGCGAACCCCTCCGGCAAGCTGGCGGACACGTTCGCCGCCACGCTGGACGACTACCCGTCTTCGCCGAACTTCTACGAGTCGGACGACTTCGTGAACTACGAGGACGACATCTACGTCGGCTACCGCTACTTCGAGACCATCCCCGGCGCGGCCGCAAAGGTGAACTACCCGTTCGGCTTCGGCCTGTCCTACACGACGTTCGCGCTGGAGGACGCCCGCGCCTGCGCGGAGGGCGGCGAGATCGTCGCCCGCGCCACTGTCGTCAACACCGGCGACGTGCCCGGGCGCGAAGTCGCGCAGCTGTACTTCTCCGCGCCGCAGGGCGCGCTCGGCAAGCCCGCGCGCCAGCTGGCCGGGTGGAAGAAGACGCGGCTACTGATGCCCGGCGAGGCGCAGCGCGTGGAGATCCGCTTCCCCGTCGAGCGCATGGCCTCCTACGACGACCTGGGCAAGGTGCAGGCCTCCGCGTGGCTGCTGGAGGCGGGCGAGTACCGCTTCTTCCTGGGCACGGACGTGCGCGCGCCGAAATTGGACTTCGCCTGGACGCTGGATGAGACGCGCGTGGTGGAGCAGCTCAAAAGGCGCATGGCCCCCTCGCAGCTCGAAAGGCGCATGCTGCCGGACGGCAGCTACGAGCCGCTTGAGCTGGGCGAGCCCTTCGACACCGACGCGAACGCGCTTCAGCCCCTGACCCGCCCCGAGATGGACGGCACCTCGCCGGCCACGCGCGCGCGGGCGTCCTACCACCTCTACGGCGCGGCGGCCATCAAAAACCGCCAGTTCATCGAGGTGGCCGAGGGCAAGCTGTCGCTGGGCGAGTTCATAGCGCTGCTCTCCGACGAGGACCTCGCGTGGCTGCTGGGCGGCCAGCCGAACGCCGGCGTGGCCAACACGTTCGGCTACGGCAACCTGCCGCAGTGGGGCGTGCCCAACACGATGACCGCCGACGGCCCCGCGGGCGTGCGCATCCAGCCGCAGGTGGGCGTCAAGACCACCGCGTTCCCCTGCGCCTGCCTGCTGGCCTGCACCTGGGACGAGGCGCTCACCGAGGCCGTGGGCCGCGCCGTGGGCGAAGAGGTGAAGGAGAACAACATCGGCGCGTGGCTGGCCCCGGGCGTGAACATCCACCGCAATCCGCTGTGCGGCCGCAACTTCGAGTATTACTCCGAGGACCCGCTGCTGACCGGCCACCTCGCCGGCGCGCTGGTGCGCGGCGTGCAGTCCAACGGCGTGGCCGCCACCGCCAAGCACCTGGCACTGAACAACAAGGAGACCAATCGCAAGGAGTGCGACTCCCGCGCCTCCGAGCGCGCCATCCGCGAGATCTACCTGAAGGCGTTTGAGATCATCGTGAAGGAGTACGACGTCTGGAGCATCATGACCAGCTACAACCTCATCAACGGCCACCGCGCCAGCGAGTACGCCGACATGCTCAACGGCATCCTGCGCGAGGAGTGGGGCTTCGAGGGGCTCGTCACCACCGACTGGTGGACCTACGGCGAGCACTACAAGGAGTGCGCCGCCGGAAACGACATGAAGATGGGCAGCGGCTATCCCGACAGGCTCCTGAAGGCGCTGGAGGTCGGCGCCCTCACTCGGGAGCAGATGGAGCTCGCCGCAAGGCACATATTGGGAATGATACTGAAATTGGATTAAAGGGCCGGATTGCCACGTCAAAGGGGATGGATCATCGCGATGATCCATCCCCTTTGCCTCGCAATGACACCCTGCAAGGCCCGTTCAAACAACGTCATTGCGAGGAGACCCACCGAAAGGTGGGGCGACGTGGCAATCTGGTCTCTTAGGTGGACGCAAGAGTTGGCGAGGGGGCGGACCTTCCGCCGCATTGCCGCCCCTGCGGGATTACAGCTGATACCGCTTCGTCGGCGGAAGCCTGTCCGGCACATCCGTCAGGCCGAGCAGGTATTCCAAATTCACCTCATAGTATTCCGCCAGCTTCACCAGCAGCGCAATGGGAATCTCCCGCCTGCCGTTTTCATAATTGCAATAGGTGTTCTGCGCGACACAAAGGAAGGACGCGATTTCCTGCTGCGTCCTATCACTGTCCTCCCGAAGCTCCTTGATTCTGTTTGCCTGCACGAGAAACACCTCGTACATAGCATATAAAATCTCATAGCGAGATATTTACATTTATCTCATTATGAGATATACTATTATCGGAGTTGGACAGCATTTTTCAATGTCTAAAGGAGAAAGCAATATGAATACGTTTATGAATACGAACATTAAGGCAACCTGTGGATACCTCAAAGCCTTTGTTCAGTCTTTGAGAATGTCAGCCATGCGAGACGACGGACAAATGGACAAGCAGGAAGAGAAGCTGTTGAAGAAAGTCAATGCTTTGACCGATAAGTATATCCGAAACCTGGAAGACTTACTGGATGATTGATGATATCCCTTGATTCATTATGTATGTAATATTGAATCGTACAGATCCTTCGCTTTGCTCAGGATGACAACGACGGAAGACCCGCCAACCTGTCATCCTGAGCGGAGCGAAGGATCTGTACATTTCGATTTTGATGAACTTCTGCATCAAAGAAAACTATTCCATATCGCATACTGGGCTGCAATCAACCATTGTCCTCCACATAAAGATTTCCCGGCCTTGAATCGATGGGCCGGGAAATCGTGTACAGAAAGGCGGCAGCAATTGGGATGGAACATCCCATGTTCCACGCGGCAGCGATTGGCCGCGGGCCCCGCCCGCCTACTCCTCGAACATTGCCTGGGCCTCCTCGCGGGTGATCAGCACCTGGCGGGGCTTGGCGCCGTCGGCCTCGGAGACGATGCCGCGCTGGGCCATCTCGTCGATCAGCCGCCCGGCCTTGGCATAGCCGATGCGCATGCGGCGCTGCAGCATCGATATAGACGCCTGGCCCATGTCGATGACGATATCGATGGCCTCGGGCAGGCGCGGGTCGTACTCGCTGGCGACCTCCTCCTTCTCGGCGTCGGTGCGCACGGCGTTCTCCATGTGCTCCAGCATGTCGGGGTCGTAGCTGGCCTCGCCGGACTGCTTGATGTACTCGACGATCGCGTGCACCTCCTCGTCGGAGACCCACGCGCCCTGCACGCGCATGCTCTTCATGCCGTTGGGCACGAACAGCATGTCGCCGTTGCCCAGCAGCTTTTCCGCGCCGCCATGGTCGATCATCGTGCGGCTGTCCACCTGCGAAGCCACGGAGAAGGCGATGCGGGTGGGTATGTTGGCCTTGATGATGCCGGTGATGACGTTCACGGACGGGCGCTGCGTGGCGATGACCAGGTGCATGCCGCAGGCGCGGGCCAGCTGCGCCAGGCGGCAGATGGAGTCCTCCACCTCGCCGGGCGAGACCATCATCAGGTCGGCCAGCTCGTCGATGATGATGACCATCTGCGGCATCAGCCGCTCGCCCTTCTTCAGCGCCTTGTTGTAGCCCTTGATGTCCCTTACGCCGCGCTCGGCAAACAGCTTGTAGCGCTTCGTCATCTCCGCCACGGCCCAGTCCAGCGCGCTGGCGGCCTTCTTCGGGTCGGTCACGACCGGACACACCAGGTGCGGGATGTCGTTGTAGATGGACAGCTCCACCACCTTCGGGTCGATCAGGATCAGCTTGACCTCCTCCGGCGACGAGCGGAACAGGATGGACGTGATGATCGCGTTGATGCACACGGACTTGCCCGAGCCGGTCTGGCCCGCGATCAGCACGTGCGGCATCTTCGCAATGTCGGCCACGATGTAGCGGCCGGAGTTGTCCTTGCCCAGGCCCACCGCGATGCGGCTCGGGTGCTTGCGCGCGTCGGGGGATTCCAAAACGTCCCTGAGGCGCACCATCTCCACCTTGTCGTTGGGGATCTCCACGCCCACGGCGGCCTTGCCGGGGATGGGCGCCTCGATGCGCACCGACATCGCCGCCAGGTTCAGCGCGATGTCGTCCGCCAGCGACGTGATGCGGCTCACCTTCACGCCCGGGGCCGGCTGCAGCTCAAAGCGCGTCACCGCGGGGCCGTGGGCGATGCCCGTCAGCTTCGCGGAGATGCCGAACGACTGCAGCGTGTCCTCCAGCAGCCGCGCCTTCTGCATGTCGCGCTGGCCGTGGTCCGCCGTGTCCTCGCGCTCGCCCTGGCTCAGCAGGTCGATGGGCGGGTAGTTGTAGGGCGGCGGGTCGTCGTCCGCGGGCTCCGGCTCCTTCACGCGCTTCAGCTTGCCAAAGCTCTTTTTCTCGGCGATGCCGCGCTTCACGTCGTCGTCCGGCACGTCGAACGGCGCTTCGTCGTCGTCCGGCTGCTCGTAGGCCATCGGCTCGATCTTCAAATCGTCGATGGACACGTTGCTCTTCTTGTCCGCCTTCACGACCTTGATCTCGGGCGCGTCGGCGATATCCTCGTCCTGCTTCATGCGGGACGGGCGGTCCGGCTTGAAGGGCTTGCGGGCGAACTTCTCGGACTTCTCCGCCTCGTCGCGCGCGGAGCTCTCGGCCTCCAGCTGGTCGAACTCGTCGAAGCCGTCGAACAGCGCGTCCTTCGGCTCGGCTGCCGCGCGCTTCTTCTCGACGTCCTCGTTGTACAGCTTCTTGCGCTTCGTCGGCGCGGATGTCTTGGCCGCGGCCGTCGTCGTCGCGGCGGGCCTGGCGGCGGAGGTCTTCGTGGAGGCGGCGCGGCGTTTAGCCGGAGCCTGGGCGCGCGCCGGGCGGGTCATGTCGTCCGCCAGCGGGTCGATCCTGCGCCGGGGCGCGGCGCTCTTGCGGCGGATCGGGGCCTCTGCGCCCACTGTGCCGCTGAACGGCTCTCGATTTTGCGGCCGACGCGCCGGCCGACGGTCCCTATTATCGAACTCACGTTCGTTTTCACGGCGTGCCTCGCGCTGCTCGGAGCGCCGGTTGACGTACCGCACGAAGCGGCCCGTGCGTCCGGTGGCCGTCAGCAGCAGTATCGCGATCAACAGCGTCGCGATGAATCCGCCCGCCACACCCAGCGTCCGATACAGCGGCCAGGACAGCAGCGCGCCGATCGCGCCGCCGCCCGCGCCGTAGCCGTAGGACTTGACGACGAAGTTGGCGAAGGTGGAAATGGTCATGCGCTCCTGCTCGATGCGCCCGGCAAAGAACACGTGCACGGCGGTGAACAGGCAGACGATCAGCAGCACGTCCGCGATCACGCGGAACGCGGAGACGCGCATGCCCCGGGCCGCGCCCACGCACAGCACGCCCGCCCACGCCAGCACCAGCGGCAGCGCGATGGCCAGGCTTCCGCCCAGGCCCCGCAGCACGTCGCGGATCGCGCCCATGCCGGTGCCCTCGGTGGGGGGAACGACGCAGATGTAAATCAGCAGCACCGCCAATCCGAACAGCGCCACCGCCGCCAGGATCAGCATCGGCGCGCTGGAGCCAGGATCCCGGTCCTCGTATTGCGGTCTGTTTCCAGTTCTCGAATCCAAGGATTGAATACCTCCGTTTTGATCAATCGATCTCATCATTGACGCGAAAACTCCCATCCGGCCCGTTTTTTGCGGAATCGGATGGGGTTTGTCATGGTTTTGTCAATGCTCTCGTCAACCGCCGATCAGGCCCGTCACCAGCGTGCCCACGTTGAGGAAGTCCATCTGGGTGACGTAGCTGTACAGCGTGGAGCCCGCGCGCAGGCTCTGGGCGAACTCGGGGGAGACGATCTCCACCAGCGAGGGCAGCAGGCACAGCACCAGCACGACCATCACCAGGCCGCGCGCCAGGCCAAAGATGCCGCCCAGCAGCCAGTCGAAGCCCCGCACCAGCGGGAAGGAGATCACGTGGTCCAGCAGGTTCACCACCAGGCAGGCCAGCACGTACAGCGCCACGAAGCACAGTATGAACGCGGCCACGTTGAACACCGCCTGCCAGATGGTCTGGTCCAGGTAGTCCGCCAGTGTGTTGATGCCCAGGCGCTGGAACATCTGCGCCCGCACGTTGGCCTCAAAGGCCTTGGAGATCACGGACAGCTTGTCCGACACCGCGGCGACCGCGTTCTGGATGGCGGCCTCGCCCCCGGCGATCACCTCCGACACCGTGCTGACGGCCTGGGTGTGGTTGGCGAAGAAGCTCTCCGGCTCCAGGTACTGGTTCAGCACCGCCATCAGCGTCTGGTTGGACAGCGCCAGCTTCGCCACCCGGGGGTAGAGCTGCTGCGCGCCAAACCAGGCGCCCACGAAGCCCACCGTTCCCAGCAGCGATGTGATGAACCCGCGATACATACCCGATATCAGGTAGAACGCCAGGATCACGATGATCGTAATGTCCAGCAGGTTCAGGTTCATGGTTCACCCTCCTCGTTTCAGGGATTCGCTCGTTTCTTTCCTGATTTTACCCATTTTGCGCCGATCCATGCGCGGCGCGTCACGATAGATTCAATACGTAGATGATGTTGCCGTTGCCCAGCACGGCGATGTTGTTCGCCGTGACGCCGTAGACCTTGTCAAACAGCATCGGCAGCGCGTAGGCCTCCACCTTCTCCTTGCCCAGCGTGGCGATGGACACGTAGCCGTCCGTGGAGAAGCCATAGACGCGGTCGTTTCGCGCGATCAGTGACTGGCAGCCGTAGGGCATGCGCACCTGCTGGTCCAGATTGGATCGGATCATCCGCACATCCTGCATTTTGCCGTCTGAATCGTATTGTGCGTTTGGCACAAAGGCCATCAGCGGGTCATCCAGCATGCCCTCGTCCAGCGCGGCCATGTACCAGCCGTACACCTGGCGGCGGCGGGACCGGTCCTCCTTGCCGGTGTAGTCGTACACCTTGAGGAACGTGTCGCCGGCGCAGCAGAAGTAGGAGGACTGGAACACCACGCCGTAGACCATCTGCTCGTTGTCGTGGATGGAGCCCACCATCTCCTTGCCGGGGCGGTAGGTATTCACCGTGCAGCTGGGCACGGTGCCGCTGGTGTCCAGGCTCATCACCCACAGCAGCGACCCGTTTGAGAAAAACCCGTATTCGATCACGGTCTGGTTGGTCAGCGTGATGCTGTTCACGCGCCGACCTCCCGGCTCCATGAGGACAATCGTGCTGTTGTGCTCCGGCCCCAGCAGTACGGCGGTATACCGATCCCCGATGCAGGCGGAGAGCACCTCGCGCTCCATCGCGCCCGAGAAGGAGGGCGTGCCGGTCTGGCCGTCGATCAGCGTCAGGGATTCGCCCGTCCACGCCGCCACGCCGTTCTGGTTGGCGTCGAAGCCGGCGTTCCGGCCGATCAGGTAGCTCCACTTGATGCGGCCCTGGGTGGTCACGGCGCCGATGTAGCTGCCGTCATAGTACACAAAACCGTCGTTGACCACCTCGAGCCCCTGGTTCGACGCCAGCTGCAAGGCGTGGTAGTCATAGGAGCTGCGGTGGGTGGCGCGGCTGATGAGCCGCCCCGCCACCAGCGCGATCACGCTGGCGAACACGACGATCAACAGAGCGATTGCCCATGGAAGGCGACCCGTTCGGTTCCTTTCCATGGAATCCTCCAGTATCGTTTCATTTGTCGGGCACGGCGGGAAATGCTAATATCCCTTGTATGCCATACCAAATGATATTATAATGGATGTTGGACCCGGATTCAACGGCGTTGCTGTAACAAAACCGGGCAAAAAGCGTACATTTCGGCGCGCGTCTTCATACGCGCAACACAATGCGCCCGGCTTTGCCGCATCGTCGCCGAAATTGCGTAAAATTGGAGTTAAGTATGACAAACAGGCGGCGAAAAACCAGAAGGACGCGGCGGGGCGGAGGGATCGCCCTGCGCGTGATTCTCACGCTGGCATTGGCGCTCACGCTGGCCTTCGGCGCGGCGGCACTCAACGCCAACATGGTGCGCGTGCGCCGCGCGGAGGTCTGCCTGCGCGACCTGCCCGCGGCCTTCGACGGAAGGACCATCCTCTACGCCGCCGACATCGACCTGTGCGGCCTCAACACGGCGCAGAAGTCCGGCGCGCTGTTCCAGAAGCTGCAATCGCTGCGGCCCGACATGCTGATCCTGGGCGGCGACTACGCCTCCGCCTCGCTGCTGGAGGTGCTGAATCGGCCCGAGCAGGGCGGCAGGCAGGCACAGCAGACGAAATCCCGCTCGGATTTCTTCCGATATATAAGCGCGTTCGACGCGCCGCTGGGCAAGTTCGGCGTGGCAGCCCCGGAGGACGCCGACCAGTCCGCACTGGCGGAAGTGATGCGCGAATCCGGCGTGACGCCGCTGTTCAACGGACGCGCGGCGGTGACGCTCGGCGGGGACACGCTCTGGATCGTTGGCGTCAGCGCGGAGACCGCGAACCTCAACTCCGCCGGAAACGCCTTTTCGCGCGACGACTGCGTGGTGGTGGCCGCGTTCAGCCCCGTCGTGCTGCCGGTGCTCGTCACCAGCGAGGCCCACGACAGCGGCCGCTGGGCAGACCTCGCCCTGACCGGCCACACCCACGGCGG
>CADAQZ010000032.1 GCA_902790175.1 uncultured Eubacteriales bacterium
CGGCGGCAGCATGGGCGGCGCGGCCCGCGGCGGCTTCGGCGGCCCGCGCGGCGGCGGCTTCGGCGGACGCCGCGGCCCGGAGCTCGCGCCTTCGGTGGAGAAGGAGCGCGTCTCCAATTATGATCCCAACAAGAAGCAGTACGTGCGCCAGAATGACCCCGAGCGCAGCCGCAACAGCGGCCGTGCCGCCGCCAAGCAGCGCGGCGGGGCCAGCAACCTGAACAACTACGACGACGAGTTCGTGCGCAATCGCAAGAAGCGCAAGGCGTCCGCCCAGAAGGCCGCAATCCCCACGGTGAAGATCGAGAAGGCGTATATGACCGCCGAGACGATCACCGTGCGCGACTTGTCCGAGCGCATCGGCAAGCCTGCCGGCGAGATCATCAAGAAGCTGATGATGCTGGGTATCATCGCCACCATCAACAACGACCTGGACTACGATACCGCCACGCTCGTGGCGCAGGAGTTCGGCGTGGAGCTGGAGATGAAGCTGGCCGAGACCGCCGAGGACGCGCTGGAGAAGGAGGACGTGGAGGACACCGAGGAGGAGCTGGTGACCCGTCCGCCGGTCGTGACCATCATGGGCCACGTCGACCACGGCAAGACGAGCCTGCTGGACTACATCCGCAAGAGCCGCGTCACCGCCGGAGAGGCCGGCGGCATCACCCAGCACATCGGCGCTTACACCGTGGAGCTGGACGGCCGCAAGATCACCTTCCTGGATACTCCCGGCCACGAGGCCTTCACCTCGATGCGCCTGCGCGGCGCGCAGGCCACGGACATCGCCGTGCTGGTGGTGGCCGCGGACGACGGCGTGATGCCGCAGACCGTCGAGGCCATCAACCACGCCAGGAGCGCGGGCGTCGAGATCATCGTCGCCATCAACAAGATGGACAAGCCCGCCGCCAACCCCGAGCACGTGAAGCAGCAGCTGACCGAGTATGAGCTGGTGACCACCGAGTGGGGCGGCAGCACCGAGATGGTGCCCGTCTCCGCCGTGACCGGCCAGGGCGTGGACGACCTGCTGGAGACCATCCTGCTCACCGCCGATGTGAACGACTATCGCGCCAACCCGAACCGCAAGGCCCGCGGCATCATCATCGAGGCCAAGCTGGACAAGGGCCGCGGCCCGGTGGCCACGGTGCTGGTGAAGAACGGCACGCTGAACGTGGGCGACGCCATCGTCGCGGGCACGGCCTATGGCCGCGTGCGCGCCATGGTGAACGATCGCGGCGAGCGCGTGAAGAGCGCGGGCCCGTCCGAGCCGGTCGAGGTCATCGGCTTCAACGACGTGCCCGACGCGGGCGACCAGATCACCGCCGTGGACGACGAGCGCCTGAGCCGCCAGGTGGCCGAGGAGCGCAAGGACAAGCTGCGCGCCGCCCTGGTCAAGACCCAGACCAAGACCACGCTGGACGACCTGTTCAACCAGATCTCCGCCGGCGAGATCAAGGATCTGAACGTCATCATCAAGGCCGACGTGCAGGGCTCCGTGGAGGCCGTGCGCCAGAGCCTGGAGAAGCTGTCGAACGACGAGGTGCGCGTGCGCTGCATCCACGGCGCGGTCGGCGCGATCAACGAGTCCGACACGCTGCTGGCCTCGACGGCCAACGCCATCATCATCGGCTTCAACGTGCGCCCGGACAACAACGCGCGCGACATGGCCGAGCGCGAGAAGATCGACATTCGCCTCTATCGCGTCATCTACCAGGCCATCGAGGACGTGGAGAACGCCATGAAGGGCATGCTCGCCCCGAAGTTCAAGGAGGTCCTGCTGGGCCACGCCAAGATCGCGCGCAACGCCCAGATCCGCCTGCTGCGCGACAACATCGTCATCCACGAGGGCAAGATCGATTCCCTGAAGCGCTTCAAGGACGATGCCAAGGAAGTCAACACCGGCTACGAGTGCGGCATCGGCATTGAGAACTACAACGACATCAAGGAAAACGACGTCATCGAGTGCTTCATCATGGAGGAGATCGAAAGGTAGATTCCAATTCCATAGCAATGTGCGGCGGGCGTTCTTTCAGGACGCCCGCCGCGGAGCGATTGAAGAAATATCGGAGGAAACACAATGCCGTCTTTTGACCGTATCGACCGCATCTCCCAGGAGGTGCACAAGGCGATCGACGCCATCATCCGCGACGAGGTGAACGACCCGCGCGTCGGGGGCACCTGGTCCATCGTGCGCTGCGAGGTCACGCGCGATCTGCGCTACTGCAAGGTGCGCGTATCGATCCTGGAGCAGGAGAAGCGCAAGGACATGATGAAGGCCCTGCAGAAGGCCTCCGGCTTCATCCGGCGGGAGCTGGGCCGCCGCGTGGATTTGCGCTACGTGCCCGAGATCATATTCGAGCTGGATACCAACATCGAGTATGCCGCTCACATCAACCAGCTGTTGAAGGAGACGAACAGCCATGTCGAAGCGAGTGACGATTGACGCGCTGGCCGACTGGCTGAAGGCGCGGGACGACTTCGTGCTGCTGGGCCACGTGGCCCCCGACGGCGACGCCGCGGGCTGCTGCCTGGGGGCGTGCCTGGCGCTGCGCGCGCTGGGGAAGCGGGCCGTCGCGTGCCTGCCGGGGGGCGTGCCGCTGTTATACGCGGGGTTGCCCGGGGCCGGGGAGGCGCTGGACATCGAGCAGGTGTCGCCCGGCATGCTGCCCTTTGAGCCGAAGGCCGCACTGGCGCTGGACGTGTCGGAGCTGCCCCGGCTGGGCGAGGCGGGCCAGGCGCTGTTTGAAGCCTGCCCCGAGCGCGCGGCGCTGGATCACCACGCCACGAACCCCGGCTTTGGCGACGTCTGCGCGCTGGACGGCGAGGCCGCCGCGGCGGGCGAGATGGTGGTCGAGCTGATCGACGCGCTGGGCGTCCAGTTGACGCGGGAGATGGGGGAGTGCCTGTTCGTGGCGATCTCCACCGACTGCGGCCAGTTCAGCTACTCCAATACGCGCCCCGAGACGTTCCGAGCCGCCGCGCGCTGCGTGGAGGCGGGCATCGACGTGGCCGCGATCACCGAGCGCCTCTACCGCACGCGCACCGTGGGCCGCACGAAGCTGCTGGGCCTGACGCTGGCCGGGCTGGAGCTCTCGCCCGACGGTAAGCTGGCCTGGGCGCGGCTGACGGAGGACATGCTCCGCGAGGCCGGGGCCATCCGCGAGGACAAGGAGGGCATCGTCAACTACCTGCAGGAGATGTCCGGCGTGCGCATTTCGGTGCTGGCCGAGGAGCGCGGCGAGGAGACGAAGTTCTCCCTGCGCACGCGCGCGCCGCTGAACGTGGCGCGGGACGTCGCCGTGCCGCTGGGCGGCGGCGGCCACGACTGCGCCGCGGGCCTGACGCTCGCGATGCCGCTGGAGCCCGCCCTGGCGAAGGTGCTGGCCGTGGCGCGGGAAGCGATTGAGAAGGTCTGACTTCCGCTGTGCGGAAGGCAGACCTTCAGGGATTAGGGATCAGGGAGTAGGGAGTAGGAATAGCTGCTGACGCATTTCCTGGGCATTTCCTACTCCCTACTCCCTACTGCCTACTCCCTGATGACGGGGAACACTTGAGAATGGACACACTGACATGAACGGATTTCTGAACGTATGCAAGCCCACGGGGCGGACGTCTTCGGACCTGGTGGTGTTCGTGCGCAAGCGCCTGCCGAAGGGCACGGCGGTGGGGCACGGCGGCACGCTGGACCCGGAGGCCTCGGGGGTGCTGCCGGTGTGCGTCGGTTCGGCCACCCGGCTTTTTGACTATATCATCGACAAGCAGAAAATCTACGAGGCCCGCATCAAGCTGGGCGTGCAGACCGACACGCAGGACGCCACAGGCCGCGTGGTTGAGGAGCGCCCCGTTGAGGTCGGCGAGGCGGAACTCGTCGCCGCGCTGCCGGCATTCACCGGCGAGATCGAGCAGATCCCGCCGATGTACTCCGCCGTCAAGCGCGACGGGCGGCGGCTCTACCAGCTGGCGAGGAAGGGCCAGTCGGTGGCGCTGGAGTCGCGCCGATGCCGCGTGGACGCTATCGAGTACCTCGGCGCGGAGGGCGACGATACCTACGCGCTCAGGATCACGTGCGGCAAGGGCGTCTACATCCGCACGCTCTGCCACGACATCGGCCTGGCGCTGGGCTGCGGGGCGCACATGCGCTCGCTCTCGCGCGTGGCGGCGGGCATCTTCAAAATCGAGGATGCGCTGACGCCCGAGAAGGTGGACGCGTTGGCCCGGGAGGATCGCCTTTCCGAGGCGCTCATCCCGCTGGACGCGCCGCTTGGCCACCTGCCCGCCGTGCGGGTCGGCGAGAAGAGCCGCCACGCGGTGCTCAACGGCAACCCGCTGCGCCCCCAGTGGCTGGAATCGCCCGCGCCGACGGACGCCGCGGCCGTGCGCGTGTACCTGAACGATGCCTTCGCCGGCATCGGCGCGCCGCAGCCGGACGGCAGCGTGAAGTTCCGCGCGATGCTCTACAGGCCGGAGGACGAACGATGAAGATCATCCACAACCCCGAAGAATTTGACGCCGCCGCGTCCGTGGTGGCGCTGGGCATGTTTGACGGCGTGCACGTGGGCCACCAGGCGCTGATCCGCCGGGCCGTCTCGCTGGCGCGGGCGCTGGACGCCGCGTGCGTCGTCTGCACCTTCGACCGGCACCCGCTGTCGGTGCTGTTTCCGGACCGCGCGCCCGCGGCACTGCTGCCTCTTTCCGAAAACCTCAAGAAGTTCGAGGCGCTCGGCGCGGACTTTGCGCTGGTGCAGGCGTTCACGCCCGCCTACGGCGCGACCCCGCCCGGGGACTTCCTGCGCGCGCTGGTGCGCGACTATCGGGTGCGCGCCATCGTGGCCGGGGAGAACTACACCTTCGGCGCGGGCGGTCGCGGCAATGCCGCGCTGATCCGCCGGATGGCCCCCGAACTCAGCTACCGCGCGGAGATCATCCCGCCCGTCATGGACGGCGACACGATGTGCTCCTCCACCTGGATCCGCCAGCTGCTGGAGGCGGGCGAGACGGAACATGCGCGGCGGCTGATGGAGATCGAGCCCTGAGGGTCCGGCGCGATCCGACCGATGTGAAAAATGGACGCCGCGCGAACGAGGGCGAGGCCCGGCAGGCGCGGCGCGAGGGTTGGCAAATATCGTGAAGGAGGCACAGGTCATGAAGAGATGCATGGCGATGCTCATCGTCGCTGCGCTGCTGCTGGCGCTGGCCGCGGCGGCCGTTGCGGAGGGCGAGCCCGTCTGGCTGTTCGTCAACCGCGACAGCCTGAAGATCTACGAGGGCATGAGCAAGGACACCCGGACCGTCAAGAAGCTGAAGGGCGGCGAGCAGGTCCGCGCGCAGGGGTTCTACGGCGACTGGTACGGCGTCTACTACACGGACAAGAACGGCGCGGAGCAGGTGGGCTACGGCCAGTCGAAGTACCTGGTCAACGCCATGCCCGAGAAGTACTGCAAGCACCAGTGGCCGGACTGGACCGTCTCCGTGCAGCCCACATGCACCGACAAGGGCGTCAAGACCCGTCAGTGTCCCGTCTGCGGCAAGGTGCAGACCAAGGAGCTCAAGAAGCTCGGCCACAGCTTTGGGGAATGGACCGTGACGGAGGAGCCCAGCTGCGACACCACCGGCACAAAGACGCGGCAGTGCGCGATGTGCGGCAAGGTGGAGGAGCGCGAGATCGAAATGACGCCGCATGAGTTCGGCGAGTGGGAGGTAGAGCAGGAGGCGACCTGCAGCGAGCCGGGCCTGAGGTGGCGCGAGTGCGAGGAGTGCGGGTTCGTCGAGGAGGAGGAGACCGAGCTGCTGGAGCACACCTACGGCAGCTGGATCCTGCTGACGGAGCCCACCTGCACCAGCACCGGCGAGCGCGTGCGCAGGTGCGTGGTCTGCGGCTATCGGGACGTTCAGACGCTCGATATGCTGCCCCACGAATACGGCGCGTGGAACGTGACGCGGCAGGCTTCCTGCACCGCCCCCGGCGAGCGCGTGCACACCTGCGTGGTCTGCGGACAGCAGCAGGTCGAGGTGATCGAGGCGCTGCCTCACGACTTCGGGGAGTGGACCGTGACGGTCCAGCCGACCTGCGCCCAGTCGGGCCAGCGTGTGCGCACCTGCCGGATGTGCGGCCTGGAGCAGAGCGAGCCAATCGCGATGCTGCCCCACGATTTCAGCTGGGCGATTACGGTGGAGGCCACCGACCACTCCGCCGGGGTCCGCGCGCTGCGCTGCGCGAACTGCGGCGCCGTCGACCACGAGGAGAGCTTTGACCCGGACGGCACGCTGCGCAAGGGCAGCAAGGGCGACGCGGTGCGCGCGCTCCAGCAGCAGCTGGTGGACCAGGGCTACCTGGCGGCCGGCGGCGTGGACGGCAGCTACGGCGGCGGCACGGAGCGGGCCGTCATGCGCTTCCAGACGGACCAGGGCCTGGCGGCGGACGGCGTGGCCTGGCCCCAGACGCAGCAGCGCCTGCGCCACAACTACGGCCCGTGGAGCGCCCTGGCGGAGCTGGGCAGGGACGTCGACGGCGTGTACCAGCGCGTCTGCGCCGACTGCGGCCGCGCCGAGCAGATGACCATACCGGCCGGCAAGCCCATCGAGCGCCGCAAGCGCGGCGAGGATGTCCGCGTCGCGCAGCAGATGCTGAACGACCTCGGCTACAGCGCCGGCACCGCGGACGGCGTCTACGGGCCCAAGCTGGACGCGGCCTACGGCGCGTTCGCCGCGGAGAGCGGCCTGGCCTTCGCGGAGGGACAGCTGACCTGCGAGAACGTGGACGCGCTGGTGAACGAGTGGATCGCCAGCGTGCCCGACGCCAAGTGGCGCAGCCAGGGCGACGGGACGGCCCCCGTGCAGCTGGTGCTGACGATCGCGACCGGGGATTCCAACCCGGATACCGCGATGCTCTGCGACTGGCAGCTGACCAACATGGGTAGCGAGCGCTGCCGGGTGGACGCCATACTGCTGGGCTTCGGCGAGGGTCACGCCTTCACCGCGAACAACCTCGTCATGGCGCTGGACGGCACGATGCTCCAGCGCAACGGCGGCAACAGCGCGTCGGGATCGTTCGGCGTCAGCAGGCTGTGGGGCCAGGGACCGATGCGCCTCTGCGCCGTCGCGACGTCGGAAAAGACCGGCGAGGTGTATCTCAGCAACGTGCTGGTCCTGTGAGCGCGGGGCAAATAAGCAAATTGGCATGAATACGATATGAAGTTTCTGAAAACTCCCGTTTTTCGGTTTACAAGGCAATCCGCTTGTGCTACAATACAGTTTGTGGCAATGTGGGTTTGAGCCCCTGACCACGATACCGCCCGCCTGGTCTGCCGAGGACTCCGACGGCTCACCCGGCCCGCGGGGCAAAGAAAGAGGAGGAAATACACCATGGAGATCAACAAGAAGGAAATCATGGAGACCTATGCTCGCCACGAGGGCGACACCGGCTCCCCCGAGGTGCAGATCGCGCTGCTGACCGCGCGCATCAACCACCTGAACGAGCACCTGAAGGTGCACAAGAAGGACCACCACTCCCATCGAAGCCTATCGTGACCTGATCGCCAAGCTGGGCCTGCGCAAGTAAGCTCAACGGGACAGGACATCGAATGCTCTTTCGCGCCGCCGCTTCGGCTTGCCGAGCGGCGGCCGTTTGTGGAATGTCGGAGGGGAGTCGCCGACGGGACACATGCGCGGTGTGCGGACGCCAGGATGCGGGGATATGCCCGCAGGCGCGCGTCTGTACATCGCGGGTTTAGGGAGTAGGGAGCAGGGAGTAGGGAGTAGGAATAGCTGATTATTCTCCGTTCCCACACACAATATTGGTTAGAATAAATGTCTATAGAGAGAAACCCAAGGAGGGAAAACAACATGTTCAAGAGCTACAGCATGGAACTGGGCGGGCGGACGCTCACCCTGGAATTCGGCAAGTACGCCGAGCAGGCCAGCGGCGCGACCTTCGTGCGCTATGGGGACACCTGCGTGCTGGTCACCGCGACGGTGGCCGAGACCCCGCGCCCGGGCATCGATTTCTTCCCGCTGAGCGTGGATTTTGAAGAGAAGCTCTATTCCGTGGGCCACATTCCCGGCTCCTGGAATCGCCGCGAGGGCCGTCCCGCAGAGAAGGCCATCCTGACCTGCCGCCTGATCGACCGCCCCCTGCGCCCCCTGTTTCCCAAGGGCATGCGCCACGACGTGTCCGTTGTGTGCACCGTGATGTCCGTCGAGCAGGACAACATCCCCGACATCCCCGCCATGATCGGCGCTTCCGCGGCGCTGGCCACCAGCCAGATCCCGTGGGCGGGCCCCATCGGCGCGGTGAACATCGGTTATGTGGACGGCGAGTACGTCGTCAACCCTACCGTCGAGCAGCGCGAGCAGAGCCTGATGAACCTGACCGTTGCCGGCACCAGCGAGGCCGTGCTGATGGTCGAGGCCGGCGCGAAGGAAGTCTCCGAGGAGGTCATGCTGGGTGCGATCCTGTTCGCCCACGAGGAGATCAAGAAGATCGTCGCCTTTATCAACAACATCGTCTCCGAGATCGGCAAGGAGAAGAAGGAATTCCCGCTGTCCCTGCCGGGCGAGGACGTGAAGGAGGCCGTCCGCGCCTACGCGCTGGAGAAGGTCGAGTGGATGTTTGAGACCTTCGAGCGCGCCGAGCGCAACGCCCGCGAGGAGCAGGTGAAGGCCGAGGTCGCCGAGCACTTTGCAGAGCAGTTCGAGGGCCGCGAGCAGGAGGTCGCCGACGCGCTGTACGGCGTGCAGAAGGAAGTCATGCGCCGCCACATCATCGACAAGGGCGTGCGTCCCGACGGCCGCAAGCTGACCGAGGTTCGCCCGATCTGGTGCGAGGTCGGCGTGCTGCCGCGTCCGCACGGTTCCGGCGTGTTCACCCGCGGCCAGACCCAGGTCATGACCGTGGCAACGCTGGCCCCCGTGTCCGAGCAGCAGATCATCGACGGCATCGGCACCGAGGACCACAAGCGCTACATGCACCACTACAACTTCCCGGGCTATTCCACCGGCGAAGCCAAGCCCGCCCGCAGCCCGGGCCGTCGCGAGATTGGTCACGGCGCCCTCGCCGAGCGCGCGCTGCTGCCCATGATTCCCCCGGTGGAGGAGTTCCCGTACTGCCTGCGCCTGGTCTCCGAGGTCATGAGCTCGAACGGCTCCACCTCCCAGGCCTCCGTCTGCGGCAGCACCCTGGCGCTGATGGACGCGGGCGTGCCGATCAAGCGCCCCGTGGCCGGCGTGGCCATGGGCCTGATCAAGGACGTTGAGAACACCGGCAAGGTGGCGCCTACGACGGCCGCATGCACATCCTGGGCAAGATGCTCGAGGTGCTGCCCGCGCCGCGCGAGAGCCTCAGCAAGTACGCGCCCAAGATCCTGCACTTCTTCATCAACCCCGAGAAGATCGGCGAAGTGGTCGGCCCGCGCGGCAAGACCATCAACAAGATCATCGAGGAGACCGGCGTCAAGATCGACATCGAGGACGACGGCAGCGTGTTCATCGCCACCGAGAACGACGAGGCGGCCAAGAAGGCCCGCAAGATCATCGAGGGCATCGCGAAGGACCTGCAGGTGGGCGACGTGTTCACCGGCAAGGTCGTGCGCATCATGTCCTTCGGCGCGTTCGTCGAGTACGCGCCCGGCAAGGACGGCATGATCCACATCTCCAAGCTGGCCAACGAGCGCGTGGAGAAGGTGGAGGACGTGGTGAACATTGGCGACGAGCTGGAGGTCCGCGTGGGCGAGATCGACAGCCAGGGCCGCGTGAACCTGGTCCGCAACGACATCGAGTACGACGACGACTCCATGCCGGTGCGCCGTCCCCCGCGCCGCGACGGCGACCGCGGTGGCCGCGGCGGCGACCGCGACCGCAGGCCGCGCAGGCGCGACTGATCGCAATAAGTTTTGACTTGGATGGGCATACTTGGTATGCCCATCCGTTCGATATTGAGGGGAAACAGGCTGGCGCTGCTGTTCTCCCAAAGCCTTCTCTTCTGGGGAACCTGAAATCGAGAGGCACAGATCCTTCGACTGCGCCTCGCTGCTCGCGAGGCTGCGCTCAGGATGACAGACGGTGCGATCCCCTGTCATTCTGAGCGGAGTGGAGCCGCAGGCGTAACGCAGTCGAAGAATCTGTACATCGCGCTTCGTGGCATCGCCGCGCAAATCGCACAGTCAAGTAAAACACGCGACAAGACTGGAGGTTCGCCATGCCCGCCAATATGACCGTCCCCTGTGACAGAGGCATCATCAACATTCGCGTCGGCGCGATCATCCTGAAGGATGGCAAATTCCTGATGGCCGGGAACGAGCGCGACGACTATCTGTACTCCGTCGGCGGACGGCTGCAGTTTGGCGAGACCGCCGAGGAGGCCGTCGTGCGCGAGGTGGAGGAGGAAACGGGCTGGCGGCTCGAGGTCGACCGGCTGGGTTTTGCCCACGAGAACTACTTTTACGGCGACGTGCCGGGCGTGAACGACGGCAAGCTGGTCTATGAGGTGTCGTTCTACTTCTACATGAAGGTGCCGAACGATTTTGAACCGCGGGGCGAAAGCCGCACCGACGACGGCCGCGTGCGCGAGGCGATGCAGTGGGTGTCCCCCGACGATCCACGCACGATCTATCCCGAGTTTTACCGGACGGAACTGGCAAACCCCGTGCGGACGGTAAAGCATATCCTGACGGACGAGAGATAAGGAAAAGAGGCCATCCATGAGCATTACAACCCGGCAATTCCAGCTGCTGACGGATTCGCGGCGCGTCTGGGACTTCATGGTGGAGGTCTACGACCCGGAACACGCGAATGGCGCCAGCGCGCCGTTCTTTGAGTACGCGCTGGGCTCGAGCTGGCTGGACAAGAACTACCTGCCCATGAACCGGCTGTGGCTGGACGGCGAGAGGGTCGCGGCTATTGCGTTCTACGAGGAGCCGTGCACAGACGTGTATGTGAACTTGCGCCCCGGCTATGAGATGCTGGCGGACGAGATCATCGAATACGGCGAGGCGTCCATGCCGCATTTTGACGGTGAAAAGGCGTTCGTGCTATTCGCGGGTCAGCGGGCGCTGATCGACGCGGCGAAGCGGCGCGGTTACGTCCTCGACCATGAGGATCTGGAGTACGAGTTCGACTTCGCCGCCCGTGACCTGAACCGCCCGATCCCCGAGGGCTTTCACCTCGTCGACCCGATGAACGTCGATGCGGTGAAGCTGACGCGCTGCTTCTGGAAGGGCTTTGGCCATGCCGAGCGCGCGCCGTTCGAGCGCTGGGAGGAGCGCGTGACCGGCTGCGAGTGGGACGCGCAGAAGTCCTACTATGACGTGCTCGGCGAGATTCTCGCGCCGTCGCCCCATTCCACCCATGAATACGACGTCATCATCGCCGATGCGGCGGGGGAGTACGCCTGCTTCTCGGGCATGTGGTGGGTGGCGGAGAACCGGCTGGCCTACATGGAGCCGCTGTGCACGATCCCCGAATACCGACGGATGGGCCTTGCGGAGGCGGCGCTGTCCGAGCACGTGCGCAGGCTGCGGCCGCTGGGCGCGCGCTATATGACCGGCGGCGGCGACCCATTTTACCGGAAGATCGGATATGACCGGATCGTCAGGCGGCAGTATTGGAAGAAGGAGCAAACGACATGACATTTGACCAGATCACCCTCGAAAACGGCCTCAGGATCATCGGGGAGCGCATTCCGCACTTCCGCTCGGTGTCGGTGGGGCTGTGGCTGGGCGCGGGCTCGCAGTTCGAGGCCGCGGACGAGAGCGGCGTGAGCCACTTCCTGGAGCACATGGTGTTCAAGGGTACTGAAAAGCGCACCGCGCGGCAGATCGCCGAGGAGATGGACGCCGTCGGCGGCCAGCTGAACGCCTTTACTGCGAAGGAGTGCACCTGCTTCTACGCGAAGGTGGTGGACGAGCATTTGCCGTTGGCGATGGACGTGATCGCCGACATGGCGACGCACCCGGCCTTCGACCCCAACGAGATGGAGAAGGAAAAGGGCGTGGTGATCGAGGAGATCAACATGGCCGAGGACACGCCGGAGGATCTGGTGCACGAGCTCTTGATGCTGGCGCACTACGGCGACCAGGCCGTGTCCCGCCCGATCCTGGGCACCGAGGCGAGCGTGTCCGGCTGTTCGCGCGAAAAGCTGGCGGGCTACTGGGGCAGGATGTATCGCCCGCAGAACGCCGTGCTGGCCATCGCCGGGAACTATGAGTGGCAAGCCGTGCTGGACCTGGCGAAGAGCCTGCTGGGCGATTGGAGGGCCGAGGGGCTCGACAAGCTGCCCTGCGTGACGCGCGCGGCCGCGCCGACGGTCGTCACCCGCGAAAAGGACATCGAGCAGATCCACATCTGCCTGGGCTACCCGGCGCTGCCGATGGGTGACGAGCGCAACTACGACATCGCCATCTTCAACAGCGTGTTCGGCGGGGCGATGTCCTCGCGCCTGTTCCAGAAGATCCGTGAGGAGAGCGGCATGGCCTACACCGTGTACAGCTATCCCAACGCCTACACCGATTCGGGCATGCTGTCCGTCTACGCCGCCACCAGCCCGGAGAACGCCGCGCAGGTGTACGACATGATTCTGAAGGAGGCGCGCGGCATTGCCGAGACCGGCATGACCGAGGCCGAATTCGCGATGGCCCGCGAGCAGCTGAAGGCCGGGTACATCCTGGGCCTGGAGAGCACATCCGCGCGTATGCAGTCGAACGGGCGGCGGCTTCTGCTGATGGACGCCACGCGCACCGAGAGCGAGACCATCGACCGCATCAACGCCGTGCAATACGACGCCGTGAACGCGCTGATGCGCGAGACGCTCACCGCGCCGAACTCCGTCGCCCTCGTCGGCAAGGGCGTGGAAAAGATCGCGAAGCAGATCGGATAAAAGAAAACCAGACACACGCGCAGCCCCATCCCCGCATACCATGAAACACGGTCGGTCGGCCGTTGATGGAGGCGATAGGGATGGGGCGCTTTTGCGGCAACAGGGTCTTTCGATACAAGTCCGGCGGCAGCGGCACGCGCGTCGCGGGCATCGTGCTGATGGTGATCGGCGCGCTGATGTTCTTGATCTTCGTGCCGAGGTGGGTGTGGACGAGCGCGCTGGGCATCGTGCTGATCAGCGTGGGCTTCCTGCTCTGGCGGTTTGGGGAATAGAGGCGCGGCGGGGTCAACCCCGCCGCGCCTTATGCGCTGTTGTCAATCAATATTGTAGCGGCTGCAGTTCGTCGAACAGTTTCTCGCAGTGGTCGGAGTAGGCCTCCAGCACGATGGGTTTCGAGCGCTCGAGGCTGCACACGCCGAGTATGGACTTTCCGTCCACGACATACCGGCCCTGCCGCAGTTGGATGGTGAAGGGGTAGCGGTTGGTGATGTTGACCAGCGCGCTGACGTGGTCCGCGCTGCTCAGTGCGATGTCCACGGTTCTCACAGCCTCACCTCCCCGGTCGCAGTCGATGTGATGGAAATCATGCAAAAGAAACAATACCTGCATTAAGCATACCAGATTTAACATTGTATTTCAAGTGTCTCAACAAAGAAAAAGCTTGTTTTGTAAAATTTTCACGCTGAAATTTACGTTCCAAGTGACAGGACAACGAATGATCGAAAAAAGCGCAAGAAATCGCGCATCCGGCCTTGACATCGGGCCGGGTTTTGCATATAATCACATATGAACAGTTGTTCAAGTGTAAGGAGGATGAGGACGATGCAAGAGCGCGCGGAATACTGCCAGGAGCATCACGTCCACGCGGACCGGGTGGCCCACGTGAAGGGCGACATGCCCGACGAGGTGCGCCTGTACGACTTGGCGGAGCTGTTCAAGGTGTTCGGCGACACCACGCGCATCCGCATACTCTACGTGCTGTTTGAGTCGGAGCTGTGCGTGTGCGACATCGCCCAGCTGCTGGACATGTCCCAGTCGGCTATATCCCACCAGCTTCGGGTGCTGAAGCAGGCGCGGCTGGTGCGCTCGCGGCGCGAGGGCAAGACGGTCTTTTACTTCCTGGCGGACGACCATGTGCGCACGATCATCGGGCAGGGCATGGAGCACATCGAAGAGTGATCGTTGGCGCTGCGCAACCTGAGAAACTTGCTAATCAAGAAAAAGGAGATACGACGATGAAGAAGAGCTACAAGATCGAAGTGGATTGCGCCAACTGCGCAAACCTCATGGAGGAAGCCGCAAAGAAGACCGCGGGCGTGAAGGACGCCGTGGTCAGCTTCATGACCCAGAAGATGAAGGTGGAGTTCGACGACGGCGCGGACGTCGACGCCGTGATGCAGGACGTGCTCAAGAACTGCAAGAAGGTCGAGAGCGATTGTGAGATATATATTTAGGGAGTAGGGATTAGGGAGTAGGGAGTAGGGGAGACCGGGAACGCGGCAGCCACTATTCCTACTCCCTACTCCCTACTGCCTACTCCCTCGAAACCCCATTCCACAGAAAAGGGCCTGATTCCATGACCAAGAAACAGAAGAACCTCCTGATCCGGATCATCGTGGCGGCGGTGTTCTTCGTGCCGCTGTACCTGATTTCGGAGGGCATCGTGCCGGTGAAGCTGCCCGCGTGGGCACTGTACGCGCTGTTCCTCGTGCCGTACCTGACGGTGGGGCACGACATCCTGCGCAAGGCGCTGCACGGCATAAAAAACCGCCAGGTGTTCGACGAGTGCTTCCTGATGACGGTGGCCACGGTCGGCGCCATCGCGCTGGGCGAGCTGGGCGAGGGCGTGGCGGTCATGCTGCTGTACCAGGTGGGCGAGCTGTTCCAGAGCGTCGCCGTGGGCCGCAGCCGCCGCAACATCTCCCAGCTGATGGACATTCGCCCGGACTACGCCAACATCGAGGGCGAGGGCGGGGAGCTGGAGCGCGTGGACCCGGACGACGTGGAGCCGGGCTCGATCATCGTCGTGCAGCCGGGCGAGAAGGTGCCCATCGACGGCGTGATCGTCGAGGGCGCGTCCGCGCTGAACACCAGCGCGCTCACCGGCGAGAGCAAGCCCATGGACGTGTCCGTGGACGACACGGTGCTCTCCGGTAGCGTGAACCTCTCGGGCGTGTTGAAGGTGCGCACCACCGCGGCGTTCGAGGAGTCCACCGCCTCGAAGATACTGGACCTGGTGGAGAATGCGGCCTCGCGCAAGTCGAAGTCGGAGAACTTCATATCGAAGTTCGCCCGCGTCTACACGCCGTTCGTGTGCTACGCGGCGCTGGCGCTGGCCATTTTGCCGCCGCTGTTCGTGCTGCTGACCGGCGTCGGCTCGGCGGCCTACGCCTCCACCGGCGCGCTCTGGCGCGAGTGGCTGCTGCGCGCCTGCACGTTCCTGGTCATCAGCTGCCCGTGCGCGGTGGTCATCAGCATCCCGCTGAGCTTTTTCGCGGGGCTGGGCGGGGCCTCCAACCAGGGCATCCTCATCAAGGGTTCCAACTACCTGGAGACGCTGTCGAAGGTGCGCGCGGTGGCGTTTGACAAGACCGGCACCATCACCAAGGGCAGCTTCGAGGTCACGGCCGTGCACCACAACCCGATCGACGCCCAGCGCGTGTTGGAATACGCGGCGCTGGCGGAGTGCCACTCCTCCCATCCCATCAGCCAGAGCCTGAAAAAGGCCTACGGCAAGCACATCGACCCCCAGCGCGTGACGGACGTGCAGGAGATCAGCGGCCACGGGATCCTGGCGAAGGTGGACGGGCGCGACGTGGCCGTGGGCAACGACAAGCTGATGAACCGCATCGGCGTGGCCTTCAGGCCCTGCCACCACACGGGCACGATCATTCACGTGGCCGTGGACGGCGAGTACGCGGGCCACATCGTGATCTCCGACCAGCTGAAGGAGAACGCCCGCGAGGCCGTCGCGGCGCTGAAGCGCGCGGGCGTGGAGCGCACTGTGATGCTCACCGGCGACGCCGATAGCGTGGCCGTGCAGGTGGCGAAAGAGGTTGGCCTTACCGACTACCGCGCCCAGCTGCTGCCGCAGGACAAAGTGGCCTGCGTGGAGGCGCTGCTGGACGAGGGCAGCGGGAAGAAGCTGGCGTTCGTGGGCGACGGCATCAACGACGCGCCGGTGCTCTCCCGCGCCGACATCGGCATCGCCATGGGCGCGCTGGGCAGCGACGCCGCCATCGAGGCCGCGGACGTGGTGCTGATGGACGACGACCCGATGAAGATCGCCAAGGCCATCCGCATCTCCCGCAAGTGCCTGGGCATCGTGAAGCAGAACATCACTTTCGCACTGGCGGTGAAGGCCGTGTGCCTGCTGCTCAGCGCGCTGGGCCTGGCGAACATGTGGGTCGCCATCGCCGCCGACGTGGGCGTGATGGTGCTGTGCGTGCTGAACGCGATCAGGTGTTTGTTTGTGAAGAAGCTCTGAATTTGACCCGAAGTTGGCCCTTCGCTCTGGTCGTTTACTGAAATCGGAGCCGACAGATTCTTCGACTTCATTCCGCCTGCGGCTCCATTTCGCTCAGAATGACATCGCTTCCCGGGGCGTGTCATCCTGAGCAGAGCCTTGCGGGAGCAAGGCGAAGTCGAAGGATCTGCTTGGCTGGATTGCGGGCAAGGCATGGATTCGCCTAATTTACCCTTGACTAATCCCTGCCCCATCCGCTAATATATTTCCAACACCTGAACAAGCATTGAGTTGCCGGGTCACAGCCGTGACAGCGGGCGCAGAGCGACCGCGGGACAGTCCTTAATCGACATGTCCCGCGGTTTTCGTATATTTGAAACACACTCTAGGGGGAAGACATATGGACAAGCGTTCCGATCAGGCGATGAAGGTATCGATGGTCTCGATCGCGGTGAACCTGCTGCTGTCGCTGGGCAAGCTGGCGGCGGGCCTGATCGCCCATTCCGGCGCGATGGTCTCCGACGCGGTGCACTCCGCATCCGATATATTCAGCACCGTCGTGGTCGTGATCGGCGTGAAGCTGTCGGGCAAGGCGGCGGACCGCGAGCATCCGTTCGGCCACGAGCGCCTGGAGTGCGTGGCGGCCATCGTGCTGGCGGTGATCTTGCTGATCACCGGGCTGTTCATCGGCCTCGCCGGGGCGCGGCGTGTGCTCGATTCACAGAGCGAGGCGCTGCCGATGCCGGGCCTGCTGGCGCTGGTCGCGGCGCTGGTGTCCATCGCGGTGAAGGAGGGCATGTTCTGGTACACCCGCGGCTACGCGCGGCGGCTGGGCTCCTCTGCGCTGATGGCGGACGCCTGGCACCACCGCAGCGACGCGCTGAGCTCGATCGGTGCGCTGGTGGGCATCGCCGGGGCGCGGATGGGCCTGACGGTGCTCGACCCGCTGGCCAGCGTCGTGATCTGCGCGTTCATCGCCAAGGCCGCTTTCGACATCTTCCGCGACGCCGTGAACAAGATGGTGGACCACAGCGCCGACGCCGCCACCGAGGCCGCCATACGCGCCTGCGTGGCCGGGCACGCCGAGGTCAAACGCATCGACCTGCTGCGCACGCGCGAGTTCGGCAACAAGCTCTACATCGACCTGGAGATCGCGATGGACGAGCACCTGACGCTCGCGCAGGCCCACGCCATCGCCGAGGACGTGCACGACGACGTGGAGCGCGCGTTCCCGCAGGTGAAGCACATCATGATCCACGTCAATCCAGCGTAATAAACGACAAAAGACGCGGCCCCTTTTCGGGGGCCATTCCTTTTATGCCCTCACACAAACCGCCGGAACCAGCGGCACTCCTCGTCGTTGCAGCGCGCGCCTTCGGGTGAGCGCAGGTCGCAGTGGAACACGTGCGAAAGCCGCGTTTCCCGGTCGCCGTAGAAGCGGAACACGAACGGCACCTCCAGCGCCATCAGCTTCTCGACCAGCGGGAGCGCCTCGACCTTCAAAAAGTCGTCGTTGCTGGTCATCACGAAGGCGGGCGGGAAGTCGCCCGTCAGGTGGTTAAGGGGCGAGATCAGGTCCAGCTCCTCGTCGGTGCCGCCGCCGGGCAGCAGCGCCGTCATCGCGTCGTTTCGGCCCTCGTTCATGGTGTACGCGCCGCAGTTCAGCGCCACGGCGGTGGGCCTGAAGCCCGCGGGCGGCGCGAAGGTGTAGCGGGCGGCGTAGTCCGGGTTCGAGCAGATGCAGCCGTAGATGGCCAGCATGTGCGCCCCGGCGGAATCGCCCACGCCGAACACGTGCTCCGCGTCGAAGCCGTACTCCGCCGCGTGGGCCAGCACCCACGCGAACACCGCGTTCGTGTCCTCCATTCCGGCGGGATACTTCCACTCCGGGGCCAGCCGGTAGGTGAAGTTCACCACCGCGAAGCCGCGCTGCGCCAAACTCATGCAGTAGTACTGGTAGCGCTCCTTGTCGCCGTACACCCAGCCCCCGCCGTGTACGCTGACGATCACCGGTAACCGCCTGCCCACGGCGTAGCGCGGGCGGTACACGTCCAGCACCTGCTCGGGCGCGGCGTCGCCGTAGCGGATGTCGTCGTAGCGCGCCACGTCGTTGGGCGTGGTCAGCCCCGCGTCGCGGATGTCGTCGTTCGCCTTGAAGTCGCGGCGAATCTTGTCGCTGAATTTGGACATGCCTTTTGCTCCTTTCCGTTTCAGGTCGATCGGACCTTCCCTCTCCACTTGACAAAGTAGTAGCTGACCTCGATCACGCAGCAGGTCATCCAGCCCACCGGGTAGCCCAGGCCCACCAGCAGCGGCGTGTTGGCGATGAAGCGCGTGACGACGAACAGGTAGACCTGCCGCACGGCAACGAAGCAGCCGAGCATGATCAGCATCGGCCCGCGGGAGTCGCCCCGTCCGCGCAGCGCCCCGGCCAGCGTGTGGTTGACGGCGTTCGCCATCAGAAACAGCGTGTTCGCCCGCATGAACAGCACGCCGTACTCGATCACCGAGCTGTCCTTCGTGAACAGGCGGATGGCCGGCGCGGCGAAGATCACCAGCGCGACGGCGATCGCCCCTGTGATGCCCACGGACAGCAGGATCGTGTCTCGCGTGCCGCGATGCGCGCGCTCGGGCTGGTTCGCACCGATGTTCTGGCTGACGAACGTGGTGGCGGCCATGGCCGTGGACTGCATCGGCAGCATGATGAAGCCGTCCAGCTTGTTGTAGCAGCTCCACCCGGCCATGCAGCTGGACCCAAAGAAGTTGATGTAGGACTGCACGAAGATGTTGGAAAAGCCGGTGATGACGCTCTGGATGCCCGCGGGCAGGCCCACGGCGAAGATGCGCCGCAGCACCGGGCCGTCGATGCGCAAATCGCGCCAGGTGAGCCGGTAGATGTCCTTCGTCGCGGTCAGCAGCCGCAGTGTCAGCACCGCCGACACCAGCTGCGACAGGATCGTCGCGTAGGCCACGCCCTCGATGCCCATGTGAAAGCCGAGCACGAACAGAAGGTCTAAAGCGATGTTCAGAAGGCTCGTCAGGATCAGGAACATCAGCGGCCGCGTGGTGTCGCCCACGGCGCGCAGGATGCCGCTGCCGATGTTGTACACCAGAAGGCCGGATATGCCGAAGAAGTAGATGGTCAGGTAGCTGACGGCTCCCTCGAACACGTCCTCGGGCGTGTTCATGAAGCGCAGCATCGGCCGCACGCTGAACACGCCGATCAGCGTGAACGCGCCGCAGAGCACGAACGTCATGGCCATCGTGGTCTCGATGGCGGTGTGCAGGCGCTCCATGTCCCGCGCGCCGAAGCGCTGCGCGATCAGCACGCCCGCGCCCACCGAGAAGCCGTTGAAGAAGAACACCAGCATGTTCACGATCATCGTGGTGGAGCCCACGGCGGCCAGCGCTTCCTTGCCCACGTAGTTGCCCACCACCACGCTGTCCACCGTGTTGTACAGCATCTGGAATACGTTGCCCAGCATCAGCGGCAGCGAAAACAGCACGATCTGCTTAATGATCGAGCCGCTCGTCATGTCCCGCGTCGCGCTCCTGCCGCCGCGCATCCACGCCATGCCGCGTCCCCCCTGATGGATAGACGATATAAGTATACACCTATTATATGCGCCCGCGCGAAATTGCGCAAGACATTTTATTGTACATAAAAACGCCCAAGCATCTGCTTGGACGTTCATCTGGTGGCCCTGAATGATGCAAGCTCGAACTCTCCGAACCGCCTGAATCCATTTCAATATCCTCTAATTCCTCCGTCAGATCAAGGAAGGAAACTTGCTTCTGATTTCCGTGAATGTTATAAAATATTATCACACGATCATCGTAGAGATATACGGAGTTAATGAAAACGTCAATAATGCGCCGCAGGTATTCTTCATCGCGGAGGTCGCCATCGGCGAATTGCTGCATCCATGCCAGGACTTCTTCTTCCGTGATTTCAATTCTTCTCACTGCCCTTAATCCGGCCAGATCAGCTTCGATGTCGGTTTTCTGCGCCCCGAGTGATTCCATGCGATCATGTATTTTTCCATGCGCCACTTTCGGGGTTTCAACAAGCGCGTCGATCAATCTGTCCAGCTCTCGGTCTATCTGCGATAAAGCACGCTCCAGATCGTGAATCCTGCCGTCAGAGAACTCCTTTTCATACTCCTTGACAACAGCCTTCGCTATGCGCGAGGCGCGTTTTGGAGCAAGAACATATTTCAAAGTCTGTTCCACGACGTAACGCTCGATCACGTCCTTTTGCTCGTTCTTCTTCTTGCAACCACCGGCGCGGTTTCTGTTGCCACATTGATAGTAATAATACACCTTGCCAGTCTTGGAGCGCCCGCATATCCCTATCATCCGAGCGCCGCAATATCCGCAATACGCCTTGCCCGACAAAAGATAGTCCACCTTTGCCGTCCCTGCTCCCGGAGCGCTTGCGTGCTGCCGGATCTTCTCCTGCACCTTCTCGAATGTCTCTCTGTCAACAAGCGGCTCGGCCAGACCAGGGACAACCTCACCCTTGTAAATGAACTCGCCGATGTAAGCCCTGTTGCGCAGCATGATCGTGAAGCTGCCATAACTCAACGGCCTCCCCCTGGTATTGCGCATCCCCTTTTCAGTCAGCGCGTCAATGATCTCACGCTTTGATACGCCCGCCGCATACTGCTCGAATATGTAGCGGATGAAGTGCGCCGTCTTTTCGTCCGCGACCAGCTTCCCGTTCACAGCCTTGTAGCCATAGGGCACCCTGCCACCGCAATATAAACCCTTGGCGATGTTCTCCCGCTGACCGCGCTTGATGTTCTGTGAAAGATTGGCGCTGTAATACTCTGCCATTGATTCCAGCAGCCCTTCAAGGATGATTCCCTCCGGGCTGTCGGTGATGTTCTCCATCGCGGAAACAACCCTGACGCCGTGCTTCTTCAGGGTCGCCTTATATATCGCGCTGTCGTAGCGGTTGCGGGCAAAGCGGTCCAGCTTCCAGACGATCACCATTTCAAACTGATGCCGTGCCGCATCTGAAATCATGCGCTGGAAACCGGGCCGATTGTCCTTTGTGCCGGTCATGGCGCGATCCACATACTCGGCGATCACGTTGATGTCACGCTGCTTCGCCCAGGCATGGCAATCGCGGAGCTGTCCTTCAATGGATTGCTCCGTCTGACCGTGCGAGGAGTAGCGGGCGTAGATCACGGCGTTCATTGAAATTCTCCTTGACAATGGCGGATCGGATGCGCTATAATTGTAGTGCAAAACAGACAATTCGGTGTTGGATGTTCTTGCAGCCCGCCCCGGCTCAGCCTGGGCGGGTTTTTCATGGGTCACACACCTTACACGGCACATAGCCCATATTGATTACTTCATCTCTAGTTCCAGTATACTCCTTATAGTTCTTCGGCTTGATCTTCTTGACGTGGGTACAGTTGGGCCGGTGGAATTTCTTTGTATTCTTGTTCAGGACGTATTTTGTGCCCTTTGACGCGGAATCTCTGTATTCCGGGAAGCTCAACTCAGCCTTTTTCGTCGGCTTCGGCGTTCTGGTGACAACCGGCGTGGCCGCCGCCTTTGTGAACCGGAAGAATAACTCCCGGCTTGTCACCTCGTCAGCCTCGCCGGTGGCGTCAAGGCCGATCGCCGTTTGAAACGCACGGATCGCCGCTGCTGTCTGTTTGCCATAGACGCCATCCACAGCGCCTTTTAGATATCCGAGGTCCGCAAGCCGCTGTTGAATCTGCATGACGGCATCGCCACGATCTCCGACCTTCGCCGTAGGCCGCGGCGTCGGGGATGGCGTGGGAATCGGAGTGGGCGTCGGCTTTGGCGTCGGTGTGGGAGAGGGCGACGGTGCAGGCGTTGCACTCGGCGTAGAGCGGACATAAGGCGCTTTCGTTGCGCTGACGTTTGTCGAATATCGATCCACTGCTCCCTGCGTGAACGCTGACGGGAGATTTCCGTGAACGGCAAGCGCGAGCGCCGCCAGAATGATAAAAACAGTGAAATTCCGCAGCTTCTTCATGTGAACATCCTATCTTTTCCGAAACATCCATGTACACCTTTCAAGTTGCAGGGGCAGGTTTTTCTTAGATCAATCAGATGTCAATGCCAAAACCATATCTATTTCGTGCAGATTTGTCATTATGGCCACTGCCTCGTTTGAGTTTATTCTTTTGTCCTCCAGGGCGTCGTTAATAGAGCTGGTTAATCCTTCTTTGGCGAGACTGAGTTTATCAATCTGTGTTGTATATGTTTCCTCGCAGGCGGTCATCAACAAGACCCATTGATCGTTCTCGACAGCATTATCAATGCCGCCATATGCGATGGTAGCTGATACCGTTATCCTATCCATAGTCCACCCGATACATTCATTGGCAACGTCAATCAATCTATCCGCCTGTTTTTTGTACTTATCAACCTGATCTTGGTTTAATTCTTTTAGATTAAGAGAATCAGATAATAACTTTTTATATATATCGGAGTTAATGTCGATGTATTCCTGAAGAGTACTTTCGCTCATTTCGACATAATATTTATAATCCTCCAAATCCTGATATTCTTCAGAAAAGACTGGAACAATCATAAGAATAGAAAATAGTAGCACCAAAGATAATGTTATCTTCCTCATGGTTCTTCCCCCTTTATCCTCTGTGGTATAATAAAAGCTATCCCATCGTGAATCACATAGCGTTTCCGCTTGCTTTAAGGGTTGCTGGGTGGTCGATGTGAAGGATGTCACAGATGGCATATTGAACGGATTGATTCTGTAATCGATAAGAACGTATCAAAGATGCTTCGTGTGCAGAAACAAATACCTGTATACATCCGTTTTCGGTGCGTGTGTTCTGCTCCTTATTTCTCCCCAACAGATCATCAAGCGAAACACCATACAAATCCGCGAGTTGAAACAAGCTCTCATACGACGGCTTACGCTCGCCCGTTTCCCAATAAGACACGGCTTGCACACTTATCCCGAGGTCAACAGCCACTTGCTTCTGAGTTAATCCGCAATTCTCCCGACATCTTCTAAAACTGTTCATCAAATCACCACTCTCCACACCCATGATACAACTACAAGTTGAAAATAACAACAAGAAAATTTCAACAGATAGTTGACAAGATCAACAATCTGTTGTATAATCGCAATCAACAGACTGTTGAGAGGACAGGACAATGCGAGATTGGCTGAAGAAAAAGAGATTAGATGCCGGGTTGACTTTACAGCAGCTTTCGGAATGTATTGGTGTATCTTGGCAGTCATTGGCCTACTACGAGAACGGGGAAAGGCGTCCGACGCCAGAAACAGCAAAAAAGATCGGCGCATATCTGGGTTTCGACTGGACGCGCTTCTACGACGATTCCCCGATCAACGACGCAGATGTAGATTCTCAATCCCGAGAGGCGGTGTAGTTATGAAGGAGTATGTCTCTATCATCCAAGTCGATTCCGAGGAATTGGAGAGGGTTTTCGACGATCTCCACAAGGCGGAAGAAACCATCAAAGATTGTTACAACAAGCTGCGCGATATGGGCATCGTGCGCATTGAGGAGAAGGGAAGCGCCGACAGCGGCAACTGACGGCGCTTGATCGAAGCTCTATCTGGATTGGTCGGCTTCGATTTCGTCAATGAATGCCTCCAGCACCTTTCGCACATCGGCGATGACCTCATTCAGATCGCCGACAGTGCAAGGCGTGGCATCATTCGCACTTGACGGGCGGGCATGAAACGCGAAACTTCTGACCGCCTTTCGGAGTTTATCCATATCTATCAATACACGCACCCCATTTCACGGGGATTATACCACAAACGACGGACGAGATAAACCCCGATCAACGATATGGAGGAGGTAGGGTAGGATGACGCATGAAGCGAGCTTTTTCATCAACGTTGATTTTGATGAAAAAAACGACCGACAGGACAAGGTTGTCCAAGATGTTGTAAATATGCTCGACGAATATGTGGATAAAAACGAAGTTAGAGCATCAGATCTACACGTCGCGCTGGAAAGCTACAGGGCAATGCTGGCGGTCAACTCTGTTGTCAGGCCGACACAGAAATAGGAAAGCCGCTGTTGCAGCAGCGGCTGGAGTAAATCACTCCATAGATTCCTTTTCGGCGATGATTTCCTTGGCTCTTATGTAGCTGGAATACAATCTGTTGACTTCATCATCAAACCGATTAAAGGGCGGGTTGTACCCTTGCTTGATTGTTTTCGCAGCTTCCAATGCCAGAGCGCGGATTTCATCTTGCGACAGCTTGTCCATGATTTCACCCCCTTACGCGGGGATTATATCACAAACGACCAGCAGAAGAAAGGCGGCTGCTATGGAACAGTACATTGAAGTGGGCATGACCGCGCGCCGCGACTCCAAGACCGGGCTGTTTGGCGTTCCCGTGCCACTGTACGTCAGGGCGAGCGACGCGCCAATCACCGACACCGAAGAACTGAGCGCCGACATAACAAAGCTGCTGGCGCTGAAATTCAAGCAGTACATCGACGAGCGCGAGAAAGCGAGGAAGAAGCATGAGCAGAAGGCAAAACGAAAAGCAGAGAGAAAATCTCGACGCCGTGGCGCGGAAGCTGCGCTCATTGAAAGCCCTTGCGGATCGCGGGATGCCTGGAGAGAGGGAGAACGCCCGGATGCTGCTGGAGCAGGTGATGAAAAAGTACGGTATCTCCTGGCAGGAGATTGACGACAAGACGAAGGAGCATCACCCCATTTCTTATACAAGCATATGGGAGAAGAAGCTGGCGCATCAGATTGCGCACATGGTAACGGGAGGTTATGAGGTATACACTTCAAGCACAAAGAACGACCGCAATGTGTACGTTCTTTGCACAAAAGCCGAATATGTTGAAATCAAATCCAATTTCGATTTCTTCAAACGGGCTTTGAAGAAGGATATGGAGATATTCTACAGCGCGTTTGTCCAGCGCAACGAATTATTCCCGGTAAACGGCGAAACGAAAGACCCAGATGATATGTCACCGGAGGAATGGGAACGTGCAAAACGGATGCTTGCGATGGCATCCGCGCTGGACAAACATAAAAAACTCAAAGAATTGGAGCGGGGCGCGGTATGAGCATCATCGCCGTGGACTTTGACGGGACGCTGTGCAAGGACAAATACCCCCAGGTCGGAGAGCCGAATATGCCGCTGATTCGCTGGTTGATCGCCCGGAGGCTGATGGGCGACAGGCTGATCCTGTGGACGTGCCGGTGCGGTGCAATGCTGGAGCGGGCAATCGTGTGGTGTGAGGCGTTCGGGTTGACCTTTGACACCGTGAACGCCAACTTGCCGGAGAACATCGAAAAGTACGGGAATGACTGTCGGAAGGTGTTTGCGGACATCTACCTTGACGATAAGAGCGGCTACATCGGGCGCATATCGCCCTTCCCTGTCTTTGTGCGCCCGGAGCGCGAGGATATGGACGCGCCGTGCTGGAAAGCGAAGGGGTGAGACTATGGCCGTCAGATGGACAGAGGAAGATTTGAGGGATTATCAGACACGGCGAAAGAAAGAAACGAACTCATCAGCCGCGGCACAACGCGCCGTGCCACCTTCCCCTACAGGGGAAGGCTTTAAGGAGGCGTGGCGACAGATAATCCATGATGTCGCTGTGGCTGGACAAATCCCGGAAAGGATGCTGGAAGCGCCCAAAGAACCGAAGCGCCAGAAGTACGGCAATCGCAAGGTTCAAATCGACGGAATGAAGTTTGACAGCCAAAAAGAAGCTGACTACTACTTCTCGCGCCTGTTACCGGCGTGGAAACTTGGAGAGTTGAAGCTGCTGGCGCGTCAGGTTCCCTTTGACCTTCCGGGCGGGATCAAGTATGTGGCCGATTTTGTGATCGTGGGTATGAATGGCGACGTAGACGTGATTGACACCAAGAGCGAGCCGACGCGGAAGAATCGCGTATACGTCAACAAAAAGAAGCAGATGCGGGCGATCTGGCACATTGAGATTACGGAGGTTTAGTATGCTGCCGCCATTGATAGTTATTCTATCGCTTATGCTTATGCTCGGGTTGGCTCTGGCTTTATGTACGGAGATATGGCCGTTTTCTGACGAAGCAGCCGGATGGGTAGTGGTATTTCTAAACATAGCCTTGATCGTTTGTTTTGTCCTGGATTATTTGGGGGGTTTGACGATGGCGGCGAAGCGTTTTCATGTGGCAAGGCCAGATCAGCTGCAAACGCTGGTGAAGTACGCAAAAACCAACGCGACAACCGTGGCGCGGACGGCACGGATTTGGAAAGCGGCGAAGGACAAGCACGGAGAAACGCGCTGGGACAGGGGCATCTATGCCTGTTTCTCTTGCGACATGGATCGTGAAGCCGCGTTGTTTCGGTATTGCGACGGCGACATGGTGGAGTTTGGGAGGCTCAAATACAATCTGGCGATGGCGTGGTGCGAACGGAACTTGCGACGGGTGTATGAGTAGGGAGGTTGTGTATGACGAACGTATCTTGCGATCTGCGATCATGTAAATACAATCTCGCGGGCGCGTGTCAGAGCGACATAATCCACATCGCGGAGGATTGCGTATGCTACGAGTTCACAAGTTATGACGAGGACAACCCGGCGTATAAGCACCAATACTGGAAAGCCTGCTTCTGGAAGCCGAGAGAGAAGAATCGAAAGAACCAAGAGGTAACGAAGTATCGGATGCCAGCTTACGGATTGCGCTATGAGTTCGGCGGGCTGGTGTTCTATACAGGCGACGACATTAGGCAAGGCATAGAGTTTGCAGATTTTACCGAGGAAAGAAGCGGTATGCGCCTCAAAGGACACGATCTGCTTGACGAGGAGAGCTTTATACTCATCAAAAAAGCAAGCCAGGAGGCGAAGCCGGTTATTGAATTGCCGTGGATGCACGAAGATCCCGTTTCCGGCGTTCTCGTGGAACACAAAACGTTTTTCCCCGGGCCGTATCCCGGGTGATCTGGCAACATAATGCCCGAAGAAGGGCTAACAGACGAGAAAGACCGACCTTGTGGGGGCAGCCGGAGGCGCTGACTTGCGGCTCGCGGCGGGGTTCGCAACCCAATCGTTCCCTGAACACGGGCCTCCAGCGCCAGGAAGGGCGGCGCTGTGCCATGAGGCAAAACAATAAACCGCGCGCAGAGACGCCGGATTGTAAACCGCGCCCTTTGGAAAGGAGGT
>CADAQZ010000033.1 GCA_902790175.1 uncultured Eubacteriales bacterium
GTTATCCTTCTCCCGTAGGAGCGACATTGCGCCGCCCGCCCTTCACCCTTTTACTCCCTCCTTATTTGCGTTTTGTTTCACGTGAAACATACATATCCCCTTCACCCCCAACTCTTTCCATTGTTTCACGTGAAACAATCCAACGATAATAACATTTATCGTGTATAATAGCCCACAGAAGCGCGTTTCAGGGGGGATTTCGGTGAAGAGCTACGTTTGCAGGGACTGCCCGCGCGACTGCGGCGCGCTGCGCGGCGAAACTAGCGCGGGCTTCTGTCGCATGGGCGCGGACCCCGTGATCGCCCGCGCAGCCCCGCACTACGACGAGGAGCCCGTCATCAGCGGCACGCGGGGCTCCGGCGCCGTGTTTTTTTCCGGTTGTACGCTGCGCTGCCGCTTCTGCCAGAACTTCCCGATCTCCCACGACGGCTTCGGCCAGCGCGTGAGCGTCTCGCGCCTGCGTGAGATTTACTTCGAGCTGATCGACCAAGGCGTGCACAACATCAACCTCGTCAACCCGACGCACTTCTCCGCGGCGATCCTCGAATCGCTGGCCGAGCCTCTGCCCGTGCCAGTGGTGTGGAACAGCGGCGGATACGAAAAGGTGGACACGCTACGTCGATTCGAGGGCAAGGTGCAGGTCTACCTGCCCGATCTCAAGTACATCCGCCCGGATTCCGCCCGGAAATACTCTGCCGCGCGGGATTACTTCGACTTCGCCGGTCCCGCGCTGAAGGAAATGCTTCGGCAGACCGGCCCCGTCGAGCTCGACAGCGACGGCATCATCCGCCGCGGCACCATCGTGCGCCACCTGATCCTGCCCGGCTGCGCGGAGGAATCGATGGCAATCCTGGACTGGATCGCCGAAAACCTGCCTGGCGCGTGGGTGAGCCTGATGGCGCAATACCTGCCGTTCGGGGATGTGCAGGGGCTGGATGCGCTCGAAAGGCGGCTGTTTCCAGAGGAATATGAGGCCGTGGTGAACCACCTGATGGCGCTCGGCCTGGAGGACGGCTTCGTGCAGGAGCTCTCCTCATCGGACGAAAAGTACATCCCGGCCTTCGACCTCACCGGCGTCGAAGCGGACAAAAACAGCGCAAAATAGCCGGTTTTCCAGTGTAACAAAGGCAAAGAGAGGAACATTTCATGGAGCTTCGCTTCTCGCCGCTGTTCAGCGGCTCGAGCGGAAACGCGATCTACGTGGGCTGCGACGACGCCCACATCCTGGTGGACGCCGGCATGTCCGGCACGCGCGTGATCCAGGAGCTGTGCCGCGTCGGCGTCGACCCGCGACGCCTGAGCGCCATACTGGTCACGCACGAGCACGCCGACCACATCAAGGGCATCGGCATACTCTCCCGCAAACTCGACCTGCCCGTGTTCGCCACGGAGGGCACCTGGCGCGGCATGTACGCCAAAATCGGCCCAATCGCCGATAAAAACCGCATCGTCATCGAAGCGGACCGGGATTTCTTCATGGGCTCCATCGACGTGACGCCCTTCTCGATCCCCCACGACGCCGCCGAGCCCGTGGGCTTCACGTTCGGCGTGGACGGCGCGAAGCTGGCCATCGCCACGGACCTGGGCTGCATCCGCGAAGGCTGGTTCGGCCACGTGCTCGGCGCGGACGCGGTGCTGCTGGAATCCAACTACGACCCCGACATGCTCCGCGCAGGCCCCTATCCCTACGAACTGAAACAGCGCATACTCTCCCGCAAGGGCCACCTCTCCAACGACGACGCGGGCCGCGCCGCCGCCGAACTCGCGCTGCACGGCACCCGCCAGATCATACTGGGGCACCTGAGCAAGGAGAACAACTTTCCGGAGCTCGCCATGCGCAGCTGTGAGCTGTATTTGCAGCAGGCGGGCGTCGAGCCGCACGAGGACGTGATGCTCTGCGTCGCCCGCCGCGACGGCACCACCGGCATGTTCAGCATATCCGCGGAGATGGTGTAAAACAGTTAGCCTTCTCCATAAGAGAAGGCATTTTAGCATATATATTCACTTTTCAGCGTAAAATATACAAATATCAAAGAGGAAAACACGCCATGAAAATATCCAACAAACCTTCCCTCGTCCGCCTCCCGGATGTCTTCCTTCCGGTGGCGCTGCTGGCGTATTCGGCGCTCTGCCCGGGCGATGCGCTGGCCGTGCGGCTCTATCTCGTCATGTTTGCTGTTTTGCTGGGCTCGCTGTTTGCCGCGCGCGGCGCGCGCATCGCGTTCGCGCGCCAGCCCGCCATGCGCGACGTACGGGGCAGCGTAAAGAGCGCGCTGCTTCTGACGCTGGCGGGCGGGGGAGTCGCCACCGTGGCCGCGGCGCTGGCCTACAAGGGGCATTTTCTCGACAACTGGCCATTGATCGCCGCAGGAACGTTGTTAAATATCGAACATATATTCTATGAATACATGTATGCAATAGGGGACAGCCGCAGCGCGTCCCTTTCCCGCGGCCTCACGGCGCTGTTCGTATTCGCGGGATTGCTGCTTGCGAACGGACAGGCGCTGTGGATCGCCAGCATGGCGGCGATATCGGCATTGGTGGCGCTGGTCGTCGGCCTGGTGATGGGCGACGGCGCGCGCGGCAGGACGAACGGAGCGATCTTCCGCGCCGCGCCGCGGGCCGCGCTGCAAACCGCGCTCTATCCGGCGGCAGCGTTGGCAGCGGTATTGTCGCTTCGACCGGCAAGGTATTCCGCCTCTTTCTTCGCGGGGCTGGCGCTCTACGAGCTGTGCAAGACGCCTTTTCGCCGCACGGCCATGGAGGCCCGGGGCTTCAATTATGTGCTACTGGGCATCATTGTCATTTGTCGGTTTTCAGACGTTCCCGTTGTCTGCGCGGCGCTGCTGATAGCCGCGGTCTGCGCACTCATTTTATTTGGAAACATCAAAAAGAAAAGCGTATAATTATACAGTATAAGAGACCAGATTGCCACGTCACCCCTTCGGGGTTCCTCGCAATGACGTTGCAGGTGATTGTCTGCACAGTGCACTGTACCGTCGTAACGCGCCGCGAATCGTCCGCAGCTGTGCCGATTCAGCAGTACGTCATTGCGAGGAGCCCGCGTAAAGCGGGCGACGTGGCAATCTGGTCTCTTTCTTACTTCCCCACGCAGAAATCCGCGAACACCCTGTCGATCACGGCCTCAGTGGCGTTTTCGCCGGTGATCTCGGACAGGCGCTCCAGCGCCTCGCGGATGTCGATGGCGGCGGTGTCCAGCGGCAGCCCGCCGCGAATGGCCGACACGGCCCGCTCCAGGCTTTCCGCCGCGGCGCGCGCGAGCTCGATGTGCCGCCGCGCCATCAGCTGGCCGCCTTCCTCCGCGTCAAAGGACACCCGCCGGGTCAATTCGTCGATCAGCTCGGAAAGTCCTTGCCCCGTCTGGGCGGAAATTTCCATGATCTTCGCGCCCGTCATTGATTCCAGCTGTTGTGCGTTGAGCACAGGCTGTAAATCGCTCTTGTTCAGGCAGATGATCGCCCTTTCATCCGCGTTTTTCACCAGCTCCGCGTCCGATTCGTCCAGTGCTTCCGCCGCGTCCAGCACGATCAGCACCACGTCCGCGGCCTCTGCGGCCCGGCGCGCGCGGTCCACGCCGATCTTCTCGATCGGGTCCTCGGTCGCGCGGCGCCCCGCGGTGTCGGAGATCTCCGCCACCACGCCGCCCAGCGTCAGCCGCTCGGTGAGCACGTCGCGCGTCGTGCCGGGGATGTCGGTGACGATGGCCCTCTCCTGATTGAGAAGCGCGTTCATCAGCGAGGACTTTCCAACGTTCGGCCGCCCCGCCAGCACGATGGAAGCGCCCTCCCGCAGCACCCGCGCGCGCCGCTCGTCGCCGCTTCTTTTAAGGAGCTCTATGATGCCGGACAGCGTCCGCGCCACCTCCCCGGCCGCGGCCTCCTCCTCGACCTCGTCCGGGAAGTCCGTGGACGCCTCGACCAGCGCCAGCACGCCGGTCGTTTCTTCGGAAACGCCCTTCACGAACGCCGAAACGCCGCCCTCCAGCTGCCGCACGGACGCCCGCGCCGCGGCCTGGCCCTGCGCGCCGATCAGCTGCATCACCGCTTCCGCGCGGCTCAGATCGATGCGGCCGTTCAAAAAGGCCCGCTTCGTGAACTCGCCCGGCCCGGCCATCCGCGCGCCGAGCTCCAGCGCCCGCGAAAGCACCGCGCCCGCGCCGGCCCCGCCGCCGTGGCAGTGGATCTCCGCCACGTCCTCGAGGGTGTAGCTGGCGGGCGCGCGCATCAGCACGGCCATCACCTCGTCCAGCATCGCGCCGTCCGCGCCGACGGCCCTGCCGTACATCAATTGATGGGATTCAAAATATTCCCGCCTTTTCGCGGGAATAAAGAGCTGTTTGAGTATGTCTTGGGCCTTCTCGCCGCTGACGCGCACGATGGCGATGCCGCCCGCCCCGCTGGCCGTGGCGATGGCGGCGATGGTATCACAACTGTTTCCTTTAAACATAGATAAATGATTGTTTTGAGAGTGTAGAGTGAAGAGTTTAGATTAAGGATGCCGCTTCTACAACTCTACAACCCCTCCGGCCCTACGGGCCACCTCCCCTTACACAGGGGAGGCAAGGCGGGCGGCGCATCGCCGCCCCTACGGAGAATGTCGGCTAACTTTACTCTAAACTCTTAACTCTAAACTCTCAACTCTCTCTAATTCGTCGCTCCCGTCCGAACCGGCAGCACCAGGTGCACGTAGTCCGGATCGCCCACGGGCGTGATGACGCAGGGGCTGAGGGCGTTGTTGAGGCATATCTCGATCTGCTCGGCGTCGATGAAGCGCACCACGTCGGTCAGGTACTTCACGTTGAACGCGATGTTCAGGTCCGCGCCCTCCTGCTGCACATCCAGCTTCTCGTACACGTCGCCGATCTGGCTGTGCGCCTCGATGGCCATCTCGCCACCCGCGATCTTCAAAATCAGCAGGTTGTTGTTGCCCTCGCGGGCGATCAGCGCGGCGCGGTCGATGCCCCTGCGGAAGGGCTCCAGTTCCACGGTCACGCGCGTGGCGAAGCGCGGCGGCAATATCTGGCGGTACTGCACGTACTCGCCCTCCACCAGGATCACGTAGATGTCCGTCTTCTCGAGGCGGATGTGCAGCTTGCCGCCGCCGAATGACAGCGTGGCAAACGCGTTCTCGTCGTCGGAGAGCAGCTTTCCGATGTCGCCCACGGCGCGGCCGGGGATGATGGCCGACAGCTTCTCCAGCACGTCGCCGCACTTCGCCCGGCGCAGCGCCAGCCTGAAGCCGTCCAGCGCCACCATGGTCACGTCGCCGTCGGCCACCTCCAGCAGGCACCCGGTCAGCACCTCGCGCATGTCCTCCACCGCGATGGCGAACTCCGTCTTCTGGATCATGTCCTTGAGCATGTCCTGCGGCAGCGAAATCTCCTTCTCGCCGCTGATCTGCGGCAGGGCGGGGTAGAGGTCCGCGTCCTGGCCGGAGATGTTCGTGCGATTGCCGGAGCCGCGGATCGTGAAGATGAAGCGCTCGTTCATCGCGATCTCGATGTCGCCGTCGGTCAGGCGGCGAACGATCTCGTTGAACAGCTTGCCCGGCACCACGCCGCGCCCGGGCTCGGTCACGTAGGCCTCCATCCGGGTGACGATGGTGATGCGCTCGTCGGAGCAGGTGAGCACGACCTCGTTCATGTCCGTCTCCACGAGGATGCCCTCCAGGATCTGGTTGGGCGTGCGCGTGGGCAGCGCCTTGGTGACGATCTGCAGCGCGTCGATCAGCGTTTCGGCTGAGCAGGTGAATTTCATGGTCTCTTCCTCCTTGCCATCCGGCTGCCTTGTCGGCGCGTTCGCACCCGCCGGGCCGCCCTGTGGCGTATATTGATACTATCTATAAATATATTGTAGTCGAAGCAGTAGGGCTGTGGACACTGTGGAAAACGCCTCCGATCCCCGCCGCCGCGGGCCGCGCGGCTTCCACAGGGGCTGTGGAACGGCGGTGGAAAAGGGGTATTTTATCCACACGGGCCCTTTTCAGCAGTTCTCCACGAAGCCCATCAGCTCCTCCACCTTCTTTCGGAACGCGAAGTCCGCCTCCATGGCCCCGGACACCTTGTCGCAGCCGTGCAGCACGGTGGTGTGGTCGCGCCCGCCGAAGGCGCGGCCGATGTCGGTGGTGGAGAGCGAGGTCATGCGCCGGCACAGGTACATGGCGATCTGCCTCGGCAGCGCGATGTCCTGGCTGCGCTTCTTGCCGGTCAGGTCCGCGGGCTCCAGGTCGTACTGGCGGGCGATCACCTCGATGATCACCTGCGGCGTCACGGCGCGCGCGGCCTTCTCCAGGATGCGCCCGGCCAGCGCCGTGCGGGCCAGCTCCAGCGATATGGGCGCCTTCGTCAGCTCCGCGTGGGCGTTCAGATTGGTCAGGCACCCCTCCAGCTCGCGGATGTTGGAATTCACGCTCTGGGCGATGTAGTCGATCACGTCCGCTGGAACGTCCACGCCCATCTCCTCCGCCTTCTGGCGCAATATGGCCGCGCGGGTCTCGTAGTCGGGCTTCTGGATGTCCACGGTCAGGCCCCACTCGAAGCGCGAGCGCAGGCGCTCCTCGATCTCCGGCAGCTCCTTCGGCGGCCGGTCGGAGGCGATGATGATCTGCTTCTTGTTGTCGTGCAGGCTGTTGAAGGTGTGGAAGAACTCCTCCTGCGTGGCCTTGGTCTTGGACAGGAACTGCACGTCGTCCACCATCAGCACGTCCGCGTTCCTCAGTTTGTTGCGCAGCTCGCTGGTCTTCTTGCGGGCGATGCCCTCGATCAGCGCGTTCGTCATGGCCTCGCTGGTCATCAGCAGCACGTTCATGCGCGGGTTCTCGCGCACGATGTAGTTGCCGATGGCGTTGATCAGGTGCGTCTTTCCAAGGCCCACGCCGCCGTAGATGAACAGCGGGTTGTAGGCGTCGCCGGGGGTCTGCGCCACGGCCAGCGACGTGGCGAAGGCCAGATTGTTGGACTGGCCGACGATGAAGTTCTCAAACGTGTACTTCTCGTTCAGCGAGGACGTGTCCTGCCGCTCCACCATGCGCTCGATCTCGCTCTCGGGGTAGAACTCCAGCTCATAGCGCCGGCCAAACACCACCGGCACCGTGCTGTAGAGCATGGTGCTGTAGCGCTGCTTCATGTGGTTGAGGTTGAAGGCGTTGTCGCCGCTGATGTAGAGGGTGTCCCGGGTCACGGCGTACAGCTTCAGGGGCTTGATGAACACGTTGAACACGGGGCGCTGCCCGGAGTTGGCCAGCGTCTCCTCGATCATGCCGATCAGCTTGTCCCATTTTGCCTTTTCGTCAGCCGTATAATTCATACCGTACAATTCTGCCTCCGTCCATCTACAGCCTTTCCACCGGTTGGGTGTACACAGGTTGTGGATAACATATCAATATAATTGTATCATCCGCGGGTCCAAAAGTCCATAGAGCGCGAATTAAAAAGCGTATTTTGTCAAAATGGCGGCCGCGATTTTGAACCTGGGACTGTGGATGACGGTGTGAATAATAGGACGGAAAAACCGGCTTTTTCTGTCGTCTTTTGAAAAAAAAGCCTTCCCCTTCAGGGGAAGGTGCCCCCGAAGGGGGCGGATGAGGTCGTTCTCATCTTTATTATTTTTTCGCGTACTTGTAGATCTGCTCCAGCACGGCGTCGATGCCGTTGCTGGTGGGTTCGGTGGCCATGGCCTCGTACAGCGCGCCGCGATCGTGGTACAGCGCCTCCACGGCCGCCACGAGCGAATCGCTGGTCATGTCCTCCTGCTGCAGCACGTGGCTGAACCCGCGCTTGCGGAAGCTCTCGGCGTTCAGAAGCTGGTCGCCCCGGCTGGCGCCCTTGGGGTAGGGGATCAGCAGCGCGGGCTTGCGCGCCGCCAGGATCTCGCACAGCGCGTTGCTGCCTGCGCGGGAGACGAGTATATCGGCGCAGGCGTAGGCGTCGGCCATCTCCTCGTTCAGGTACTCCCGCTGCACGTAGTTCGCGGTGCCCTCGTAGACGGCGGTCAGGTTGCCCTTTCCGCACAGGTGCAGCACCTGGAAGTTCTCCGTCAGCCGCGGCAGCGCCTGCCACACGGCCTGGTTGATGGCCTGGGCTCCGCTGGAGCCGCCCACCACCATCAACACGGGTCGGCTGTCGTTGAAGCCGAAGCGCCTGCGGCCCTCGGCCTTGTCGCCGCGCAGGATCTCCGGGCGGATGGGGCTGCCGGTGTGCACGCCCTTGCCCTTGGCGTATTTCACGGCCTCGGGGAACGTGCAGCACTGCACGCTGGAGAACGGCAGGCACAGCTTGTTCGCCAGGCCCGGCGTCATGTCGGACTCGTGCGTCACCACGGGCACGCGGTTCAGCCGCGCGCCGTACACCACCGGCACCGACACGAACCCGCCCTTGGAGAACACCACGTCGGGCTTCAGCTTGCGGATGATGCGCGTCGCCTGGCCCACGCCCTTGACGACCCGGAAGGGGTCGGAGAAGTTCTTGAGGTCGAAGTACCGGCGCAGCTTGCCCACGGAAACCGTGTGGAACTGCACGTCCGGCACGCGGCCGATCAACTCCTCCTCGGCGCTGTTCGCCGCGCCGATGTAGTGCACCTCCCAGCCGTCGGCCTGCAGCCTGGGGATCAGCGCCAGGTTCGGCGTGACGTGCCCGGCGGTGCCGCCGCCCGTGAGAACGATCTTCTTCAAGTCGGTTTCCTCCAGTGGAATGCATAATTATTCAAGCGGTTCGCATTTGTCCCCATTATAGACCCCATAGGTGTATTCGCCTTTACCTCGTTGTTAAAAATGAGGACAAATTTGAGGTAAGAGCGATGGAAAAACAGTCGTCGACGTGAATCGACATGTACAGATTCTTCGACTGCGTTCAGCCTGCGGCTTCACTCCGCTCAGAATGAAAGGCCGTCGCTTCGCATGTCATCCTGAGCGGAGCCTTGCAAAAGCAAGGCGCAGTCGAAGGATCTGTTCATGACGGAATTGTTCTCTGTTTTGCTTATCCATGGCGGCAGCAGCCATTCCTACTCCCTACTGCCTACTGCCTACTCCCTCAAATCGTAGAAAAAACCCTTTTGTTTTTTCGAGAAATGCGGTACAATACAAGAAGAAGTCTCCCCGGGAGGTTATCATCATGAGCTACCAGGCATTGTATCGCGCGTGGCGGCCGGACACGTTCAGCGAGATCGTCGGCCAGGACGCCGTCACCCGCACGCTGCGGCGGCAGGTGTCCACGGGCCGCATCGCCCACGCCTACCTGTTCTGCGGCACCCGCGGCACCGGCAAGACCAGTGCCGCCAAGGTGCTGTCGCGGGCCATCAACTGCCTGAGCCCCCGGGACGGCGATCCCTGCGGCGAGTGCGAGATCTGCCGCGCGCTGAAGCAGGAGACGAGCATGGACGTGGTGGAGATCGACGCCGCCAGCAACAACGGCGTGGACGAGATCCGCGACCTCCGCGAGAAGATCAAGTATCCCCCGGCGCTGACGAAGTACAAGGTATACATCATCGACGAGGTGCACATGCTGTCCACCGGCGCGTTCAACGCGCTGCTCAAAACGCTGGAGGAGCCCCCGGCCCACGCCGTGTTCATACTGGCCACCACCGAGCCGCAGCGCCTGCCGGCCACGATCCTCTCGCGCTGCCAGCGCTTCGATTTCCACCGCATCTCCGTGGACGTGATCGTGGAGCGTCTGATGGTGGTGCTGGGCGGCATCGGACGGACCGCCTCCCCGGACGCGCTGACGGAGATCGCCCGCGCCGCGGAGGGCGCGATGCGCGACGCGCTGAGCCTTCTGGACGTGTGCCTGTCGTACACCGACGGCGAGGTGTCCGCGCAGCTGGCGCGGGACGTGCTGGGAACGGCGGGCCGCGCGGCGATGTTTGACTTCGTGGACGCGCTGATCGACGGCGACGCCGGCGCGGCGCTCATGCAGATCGACCAGGTGATGCGCCGCGGGAGCGACCCGCAGGTGTTCATCCGCGACACCGTGGCCCACCTGCGCGGCGTGCTGCTGGCGGGCACCGTGGGGGAGGGACTCGCGGAGCTGATGGAGATCACGCCCGAGGACGCCGCGCGCTTCGCGGAGCAGTCGAAGCGCATCGGCCCCGAGGCATTGAACCGCATGATGGAGCTGTTCATGCGCGCCGAGCCGGACACGAAGTGGGCCTCCCGCCCGCGCACGATATTGGAGCTGGCCGCCGTGCGCGCCTGCCACCCGGAGAAGGAGCCGGACGCCAGCGTCGCCGAGCGCCTCGCGCGCGTGGAAAAGCTGATCGAAAGCGGCGCGGCGGCGCGCCCCGCCCGGCCCGCGGCGCGTCCTGCGGAGGAAAAGCCCGCCAAAACCGAGGAAAAGCCCGCGCCGAAAGCCCCGCCGGAGCCCGCCGAGATCCCGCCGAAGGAATACCTCGACGCGCTGGACAGGCTGCAGACCGAGAACCCGTCCATCCGCGCGCCGCTGCAGTCCATGCGGTTCATCCGCTTCGACGGCCGCCAGGCGGTGGTGGAGTTCAGCAAGAAGAACATGATGCACATGAAGCTGCTGGAGCGCAAGAAGGCACAGCTCGAGGGCGCGCTGTCCGACGCCTTCGGCGCGCCCGTGAGCCTGTCGATGAACCTGGAGGGCAGCGCCGCGCCGAAGCGGGTCTCCGACGTCGCCCGCGACGTGATCAACCAGGCCTACGACGTCTTCGGGCGGGAGAATACGAGTATTGAAGAGTGAAGAGTGAAGAGTGGAGAGTGAAGATAGAGTAAGCCGCTGCCGCGCGCAAGTACGGGCGGCAGCCACAAATATATCTTCACTCTTCACTCTCAACTCTCCGTCTTTCTTTTACCGATACAAAAGAACGGAGTGGATATATCCATGTCCAAAGACACTCCCCGTCCCATCTGGGAGGGGCACCGGAAGCGGCTGCGGCAGCGCATGGAGCGGGATGGCTGGGACGCGCTCCGGCCGCATGAGATGGTGGAGCTGGTGCTGAACTACGCCGTGCCCCGGCAGAACCTGTCCGACGTGGCGCGGGCGCTGGTGAACCGCTTCGGCTCCGTCGGCGGCGTGTTCGGCGCGTCGCGGGAGGCGCTGACGGCGGTGGAGGGCATGACGCCGACGCTGTGCGAGTGGGTGCTCATCACGGGCGAATTGATGCGCGCCTACTGTGATTTGAGCGACGAGAGCGACGCGCGCCTCAGCTGCTGGCAGGAGGTGCTGGCGTTCCTGCGGCCGAGGATGGGTGAGGTGTCCGGCGCGGGCCTCTGGGCGCTCTACGCCGACTTTGACTTCAACCTGATCACGTTCACCGACTTCGGCGCGGTCGGGGACTGCCTGGACAGCGAGGTCGCCCGCCGCCTGCTGGTGGAGGCCATCGGCATCGGCGCGCGGTACGTGTACCTGGTGCGCTTCACCGGCGACGCTCCGGACGGGATCGACGACGCCGGGCTGTCCCGGCTGGAGGCCGTCGCCGCCACGCTGCGCGCCGCCGACATCGACCTGGTGGACTGCGTGCTCGCGGGCCGCGCGGGGCCCCACAGCCTGCGCGTGCAGGGCCGCTTCCGCCCCGAGGAGGGAGACGGCCGCGTGGTGGCGCTGAGGGAATACGCCGGGGAGAATGAGGAATGAATAGCTGCTGTCGCGCAATTTCTCTGTAGGGGCGGCGATGCGCCGCCCGTTCGTTGCCAATATTATACATACTATATTTCCCGCCTCCCGCGCACACTACAGGTAAATCTGTTGCGCGGGAGGTTTTAGTATGAACGACACGGTACAGCTCTTGCAGGACGTGGTGCGCAACGCGCGCACGGGCAAGGACGCGGTGGAGCAGCTGATGAACAAGGCCGAGGGCGACTCGATGCGCCGGGAGCTGGAGAAGGAGAAGGCGTCCTACCAGCAGACCCAGCAGGAGGGCGAGCGCGCCCTCGTGGACGCCGGCGGACGGGCCGAGCCCACCGGACCCCTGGCGCGGGCGGGTATGTGGATGGGCCTGGAGATGGAGACGCTCGCGGACCGCTCCGACGCCCACATCGCCGAGATCGTGATCCAGGGCGCCACGATGGGCGTGATCGAGATGACCAAGGCCCTCAACACCTACGATTCCGCCGACGCCCACGCGCGCGGCCTCGCCAGCCAGTTCGTCGTCCAGCAGAACGAGACCATCGATCGGCAGAAGGGATTTTTGGAGAATTAGAGCACTGGAGGCAGACAATTAAGCCTTCCCCTTTGGGGAAGGTGGCCGAGCAGGCACTTTAGTGCCGTTGCGAGGTCGGAAGAGGTCGGGCAGCGTACTATCGCATCGCTTTACCGTGTCGACCTCATCCGCCTCACTTCGTTCGGCACCTTCCCCATAGGGGAAGGCTTTTGGTGCTCCCCCGAATTATGATAAAATCTGTACTTCTTCGCGATATGGTTGCACTAAGTTGAAGGAATGTATATAATAAATATACAAAAGTGATATTCGGGGTGATATAAATGTCAATGTATCCTCTTATTCTGATCGCCGACGACGATCCCGTGGTGCATGAGTCGCTGGGCCTCTACCTGGGCTCCGAGGGTTACGAGCACCAGAGCGCCTACGACGGCCAGCAGGCCCTGGAGATGGTGGAGAGCCTCCACCCCGACATGGTGGTGCTGGATCTGATGATGCCCCGCGTATCGGGCATCGACGTCTGCCGCACGATCCGCCAGACCAGCTCGCTGCCGATCATCATGCTCACCGCCAAGGGCGAGGAGATCGACCGCATCCTGGGCCTGGAGCTCGGCGCGGACGATTACATCGTCAAGCCCTTCTCCCCTCGCGAGGTGCTGGCCCGCATCAAGGCCGTGCTGCGCCGCTTCAGCGAAAAGACCGGCGAGGAGGACTCCTCCATCATCCGCCTGCCCCAGCTGGAGATCAGCCTGGAGAACTACCAGGTGAAGGTGGCCGGGAAGGTGATCCCCTGCACGCCCAAGGAGGTGGAGATCCTGCACATGCTCACCAGCAACGTGGGTCAGGTCTTCTCCCGCGAGCAGATCCTCTCCCGCGTCTGGGGCTACGACTACTTCGGAGATACCCGCACCGTGGACGCGCACATCAAGCGCATTCGCCAGAAGCTGCCGCAGGAAAACGTGCCCTGGGCGCTGAAGACGGTCTACGGCGTCGGCTACAGGTTTGAGGTCAACGCATGAAAAAAAAGAGCGTGCTGATTCGGCGCGCGGCACTCCTAGCGGCAATCGCGGTGGCCATCGCGGTTGCCGTGGGTCTGTCTGTCTCAATTGCGGTGAGCGGGGGGCGGACGCCCGCCGCGTTCGCCGATAGACCCTGGCTGGGCGCGCTCATCGCCGGCGCGGCGGCATTGGCCGCCGGGCTGGTTTCGCTGCGCCTGCTGGCGGCGAAGGTGATGGCCCCGGCGCTGGAGCCGGTGGCGAAATTGAAGGACGCGGCGGTGGCCATGTCCGGCGGCGATCTGGAGATCCGCGCCGACGAGGCTGCCGACGGCGAGCTGGGCGAGCTGGGCAAGGCCGTGAACAACCTCTCCGACCAGCTGTCGCGCAACATGTACACGCTGATCGTGGAGCGCAACCGCCTGCGCAACATGCTCAACGGCCTGTCCGAGGGCATCGTCGCCATCGACCGCGAGGGTGCCATCACGCACACCAACCCCGCCATCGAAAAGTTCTTCACCCGGCGCAAGCTGGCGCTGCACCTGCCCGACCCGCGCATGAAGCTGATCGACGACAAGGGCGTGTGGGAGGACTTCGACGCCGTGATCCAAACCGGCGAGCCCTCCACCCGCAACCTGAACAGCAAGGACATGATCCTGCGGCTGACGATCACGCCCATCGTGGACGAGATCGGGGCCATCGCGGGCGCGGTGGGCCTGTTTTCCGACATCACCCAGATGGAGCGCCTGGAGAAGACCCGGCGCGACTACGTGTCCAACGTGTCCCACGAGCTGCGCACGCCGCTGACGGCCATGCGCGCGCTGATCGAGCCCTTGAAGGAGGGCATGGTCACCGAGGAGGCCGACCGCCAGCGCTACTACGACATCATCCTGCGCGAGATACTGCGCCTGTCGCGGCTGATCAACGACCAGCTGGAGCTCTCGCGCCTGCAGAGCGGCACCCTCGCCATCCAAAAGAGCGTGATGGCGCTGGACGACGTGGTGTACGACGTGTGCGACCGCTACGCTACCATCGCCAGAGAGCACGGGCTGGAACTGAAGGTGGAGACGGACTTCACCCAGTGCCCGCAGGTGTACGCCAACGCCGACCGCGTGGAGCAGATGCTGATCATCCTGGTGGACAACGCCATCAAGTACACCGAGCAGGGCTCGGTGGCCGTGTCCGCCGACTGGGACGACGAGCGCGTGGTGATCCACGTGAAGGACACCGGCATCGGCATCGAGGAGACGGACCTGCCCTACGTGTTCGACCGCTTCTACAAGGTGGACAAGGCCCACAGCGGCAAGGGCAGCGGCCTCGGCCTCTCCATCGCCCGCGAGCTGCTCAAGCGCATGGACGAGGACATCTGGGTGACCAGCGAAAAGGGCGAGGGAACCGAGTTCTCGTTTACGGTTCACCTGCCGAAACAAGAAATTGAAAATGAGGAATGAGGAATTAGGAATGAGGAATTGATGTAGAAATCCTAACGGATTTCATGGATTGAAAGCGCCTCGCTGTGACTTCTCAAATCAAATAAATCCGAAGGATTTGCACCTAAATTCCTAATTCCTCATTCCTAATTCTTCATTATTCCTGAAAACTAGAATTATAAGAGGTCTGCTTATGAGACGCACATTCCACCGCCGGCGGCGCGCCCAGGGCGGCTGCCTGTCCTTCGCCATCGGCCTGCTGGCCGTGGCGGCGCTGGCGCTGGCGGCGGCGCTGTTCATCACCGAGCGCATCGAGGCCAACCGGCCCGCGCCCACCCCGGCGGCCACCGAGATCCCGGAGGAGACCGTCGCGCCGGAGGGGATCCTCGTCCCCACCTCCACCGGCTTTGACCTGGACATGGTGCTCACGGCGGACAGCTTCCAGGAAGGCGCCCGCCCGATCCCGGTGCTGACGCCCTCGCCGACGCCGAGCCCGGAGCCGACGCCGAGCCCCGAGCCCACCTTCAACCCCGACGAGCCCTACGCGCTGGTGCGCCCGCAGCCCATCGGGGAGGGCTTCCTGCCCGTGTTCGTCAAGGCGAACACCGACGAAAAGAAGATCGCCATCACCGTGGACGAGTGCACCGGCGCGCCCATCACGTCGCAGTTCGCCAAGCTGGCCTACCAGTACGGCGCGAAGCTGACGCTGTTCCCCAGCGGCGAGAACTGCATGCTCAAGGGCATGGGCGACGTGCTGAAGGTGTGCGTGTACCAGATGGGCTTTGAGATCGAAAACCGCTGCTTCAAGGCCACCAGCAAGCTGTATTCGATGAACGACGCCATGATGGCGGCGGAGATCTGGAAGCAGGAGATCGCGCTGAGCTACGTGCTGGGCGTGCGCTACCACCCGCACTTTTTGCGCCTCTATGGCGGCGACGGCGAGAACGACGGCCGCACCCATGCCTACCTGGCCCAGGAGGGCTACCTGGGCATCGCCGACTGGACCTTCAACGGCGGCACCATGGCCGAGGGCCGCATCAGCGGCAACCTCGCCCCGGGCAACATCTACTACTTCAAGTCCACCAAAGAGGACCTTCGCATGATGGAGCTTCTGATGGAGGAGGCGAAGGGCCAGGGCTACGAGATGGTGACGATGAACGCGCTGTTCGGCTACGACGAGAACACCTGGGAAGAGGGCGTGAACGTGCTGGCCGAGGACATGCCGGAGCTGAAGGACAAGGACGTGCCCTACTACTTCATGAAGACCGGCGACTGCACCTGGGCCACGAACCTGCTGCAGCGCCGCCTGATCGAGCTGGGCTACCTGTCCGAGGGCAACGCCGACGGCGTGTTCGGCAGCGGCACCGCCGCCGCCCTCAGCGCCTTCCAGGCCAAGATCGGCCTCGCCGCCACCGGCGCCGCCGACGTCATCACCCAGGAGAAGATCTACGCCCGCACCGCACCGCGTGTGGACGAGTGAGGGAGAGTTGAATGAGGAATCGTGCAGGGGCGGTGGGACCGCCCCTGCACGATTCTTATTTTTCCTTTAAAAATCCCCCTTGCATTTTCCCCCCAAATCCGATATACTCTTATCAGCGAAACCGTTTTAGAGCACAGCGGGGGAGGCGATACCCATGTCGGTGACCATCAAGGACGTCGCGCGCAGCTGCGGCCTATCCATATCCACCGTCAGCAAGGTCTTCAACGGCTATCCGGACATCAGCGAGGCGACGCGCCGGCAGGTGATGGAGGCCGCGCGGGAGATCGGCTACAAGCCCAACGCGCTGGCGCGGGCGCTGAAGACAAACCGCAGCTACAACCTGGGCGTGCTGTTCGTGGACGACAACATCTCCGGCCTGACGCACCCGTTCTTCGCCGCGGTGCTGAACGCCTTTAAGGCCGAGGCCGAGCGTTACGGCTACGACATCACCTTCATCAACCACAACATCGGCACCATGGAGATGACCTATCTGGAGCACTGCCGCTACCGCAACGTGGACGGCGTGTGCCTGGCGTGCGTGGACTTCTTCTCCGGCGAGGTGGACGAGCTGGTGGAGAGCGGCATCCCCTGCGTCACGATCGACCACTCCTTCGAGGGGCATCCCAGCATCATCTCCGACAACCTCAACGGCATCCGCCTGCTGGTGGACCGCGCCGTGGCGCTGGGCCACCGACGCATCGCCTATGTGCATGGCCAGCGCAACTCCCGCGTCACCGAGAACCGCATCGACAGCTTCCTGCGGGCGATGGAGGACCACGACCTGCCCGTGCCGGAGGGCTATCTGCGCCAGGGCCGCTACGACGACGGCGAGAACGTCCGCACCCACGTCCAGGCGCTGCTGAAGCTGGAGGACCAGCCCACCTGCATCCTGATGCCGGACGACGCCGCCTACGTCGGCGCGCTGGACGCCGTGCGCGAGCTGGGCCTGCGGGTCCCCGAGGACGTCTCGCTCGCGGGCTACGACGGCGTGCGCTCCGCGCAGGTGGTCCATCCCCGGCTGACCACCGTGCGCCAGGACAGCGACGCCATGGGCCGCGAGGCCGCCCAGCGGCTGATCGACCACATCGTGCATCCCGCTTCCGCCCCCTGCGACGCCGTGCTCATCCGCTCGGAGCTGATGGAAGGGGAATCGCTCGGAAAGAACGACTTGCCATAGGCGAGTCGTTCTTTCCATGCGTTCACGCGCCCCGCACCTTTTCGGTGCGGGGCGCGTAGTATGTGGCGAACCCCCTGAAAGGAGCGAATATCTATGGCAAACAATTATCGCTGCGGCTGCGTTTCCCGCCGCGCTTCCAACAATAACTACGGCTGCCTGGACTGCTGCCGCCGCTGGGAGAACTACCCCTACTACTCCGGCCCCTGCCCGGACGCGAACGGCTGCTACTGCTATGACCGCGACAACGGCTCGGACCGCCGCGAGTGCTGCGACCGCCGCGGGCGCTGTGACTTCGGCCTGTTCTCGGCCATGCTGCCCATGGCGGTGACGGCCAACGGCATCATCCCCCTGGTGAACAACAGCTGCGTGAACGCGGCCGACTTCCCCGTCAACAGCGGCCTGATCTCCGTGGAGGAGAGCGGCACCTATTTGGCTACCTACACCGTGCGCGTGCCGGAGGGCGCGGCGCTGGACTCCACCATTACGCTGAACGTGAACGACGCCTCCCAGTCCTCGGCCATCGCCCAGGTGTGCGGCGAGGCCCCCGGCGGCGTCACCGCCCAGGCCATCTTCGACGTGAACGAGCGCGCCACCGTCACGCTGCGCTCCTCCGAGGCCATCAACATCACCGACACCTCCGCCCAGCCGCTGTTCACCCTCTCGCTGGTGAAGCTGGACTGACGCGCGAACAATCCCGAAAAAACCGACGGGCGCGGGCTTTCCGCGCCCCTTTTCATTGACAATCGGTGTTGTTAATGCTATACTTTATCCATCATTATGGGGTATTTCCGTCGGTTTTCGACGGGGCTGCCGCATGGACGATGGGGGGATCGATATGGCCTTTCGCTCCAATCGACCGATGGTGTCGCGGGCGCGACAGCGCGCCATGGATCGAAAAAAGCTGCTGATCGGCGGCGGCGCGCTGGCCGCGCTGGCGATCGTGGCGCTGGTGATCCTGCTGATCCCCAAGGGCGGGCCCGATCCCACCGTGCAGGCGCTGGCCCAGACTACGCCCGAGCCGACCGTCGAGGCGGCGCCGGCCACGCCCGAGCCCACCCCGGCCCCCACGCCCGAGCCCACGCCCGAGCCGCTTTCGCAGCGGGCGCTGACCCGGCCCTCGCCGACGGCGGAGGGCTTCCTTCCCGTGTTCAGCAAGGCCGACACCGAGGAGAAGATCATCGCCATCACCGTGGACGACTGCAACCAGACCGATAACCTCAGGCAGATCGTGGACGCGGCCATCTCCGTCGGCGGCAAGCTGACCATCTTCCCCATCGGCGGAAACCTGAAGCGGCCGGAGCTGCAGGAGGTCCTGAAGTACGCTTGGGAAAACGGCTTTGAGCTTGAAAACCACACCTTCACCCACAACGGCCTGTACGCCTGCGACGACCAGACGCTGGCCAACGAGGTCTCCAAGCAGCAGCTGGCCCTCAGCTACGTGCTGGGGCAGGAGTACCAGTGCCACTTCCTGCGCCCGGCGGGCGGCGACGCCCGGGGCGATCAGCGCATGCACATGTACGCCAAGCAGCTGGGCTATTACGGCATCGCCCACTGGTCCGTCTCCGGCTCGTCCGACAACAGCAAGCTCGTCAAGGCGCTGAAGCCCGGCGCGATCTTCCTGTTCCATACCAAGGACGGCGACCGGGAGAAGCTGCTGAAGTTCATCCCGTGGGCGGCGGAGCAGGGCTACCAGCTGGTGACGCTCAACGAGATGTTCGACTACCCGGCCAACGAGACCAGCGAGCTGACCACGCCCATCTCCGAGCACGAGATCCCGCCGTTGGAGCCCTACGAGACGGCCTATGTGCCGCTGAAGGCCACCGCCTACAGCTGGGAGGCCTACCTGCTGCAGGAAAAGCTGATCGCGCTGGGCTACCTGGACGGCGAGCCGGACGGCGTGTACGGCGAGGGCTGCGCGAAGGCCGTCGCGCAGTATCAGAAGGACCACGGCATGGAGGCCAACGGCGTGGCCGACTCGGACCTCGTGCGCTCGATCCTGGAGGGCGCGGCGTGACGCGGGTGGCGCGCTTCATGCGCGTGAGCGCGCAGCGCTTTGCCCAGGACTGGCAGGATGCCTTCCCCGGCGAAGCCGCGCCGGACTTTCCCGCGCTGCCTAGGCGGGCCACGGCGGGCTCCGCGGGCTACGACTTCTTCGCCCCGCGCGCGTTCCGGCTGGAGCCGGGCGAGACGATCCGGATCCCCACCGGCGTGCGCGCGCGCATCGAGCCGGGCTGGATGCTGATGCTGTTCCCCAGAAGCGGCCTGGGCTTCAAATACCGCCTGCGGCTGGACAACACCGTGGGCATCGTGGACGCGGACTACTTCGGCGCGAAGAACGAGGGCCACATCTTCGTCAAGCTCACCAACGACGGCGAAAGGCCCCTGTCCGTCGCGGCGGGCGAGGCGTTCTGCCAGGGCGTGTTCGTGCCCTTCGGCCTGACCGAGGACGACGCCGCCGACGGCGAGCGCATCGGCGGGTTCGGAAGCACGAATCAATAGAGTTGAGAGATAAATAAACAACCACGCACATATAATGTAGGAAAGGAACGATACATCATGAACACAACCCTCGTAGTCATGGCGGCGGGCATGGCGTCCCGCTACGGCGGCAACAAGCAGATCACCGGCATGGGCCCCAACAACGAAATACTGCTGGAGTACTCCGTGTGCGATGCGATGCGCGCGGGCTTTGACAAGGTGGTCTTCATCATCCGGCCCGACATGCTGGACGCGATGAAGCGTATCTGCGGCGACAAGCTGGCGAAGAAGATCCGGGTCGAGTACGCCTTCCAGGACTACAGCTCGCTGCCCTCCTGGTATCAGGTGCCCGAGGGCCGCACCAAGCCCTTCGGCACGGTGCACGCCGTGCTGTGCGCGCGCGATTGCGTCAAGGAGCCGTTCGCGGTCATCAACGCCGACGACTACTATGGCGTCGATTCCTTCCAGAAGATGCACGACTTCCTGGTGGCCGAGAGCGACCCCTCGAAGGCTGCGATGGTGGGCTATCGCCTGAAGAACACCGTCTCGATCCACGGCGCGGTGACCCGCGGCGTCTGCAAGGTGGAGAACGGGCGCATGGTGGACGTGGACGAGGTCGCCAAGATCCGCCTGTACGCCGACGGGCGCATCGCCGATACCTCCGCCGGCGAGCCGGGCCGCGACTTGGACCCCGAGGCGCTGGTGTCGATGAACTTCTGGGGCTTCCAGCCCGCGATCTTTGACGAGATGCAGGCCTACTTCGAGGACTTCCTAAAGAAGGCCGACCCCGCCGACATCAAGGCCGAGTGCCTGCTGCCGGTGATGGTGGACGCGCTCTTGAAGTCCGGCAAGATCACCGTGGACATGCTCGAGACCGACTCCGTCTGGTTCGGCGTCACCTATCAGGAGGACCGCCCGCTGGTGCAGCAGGCCCTGCTGGAGCTGCACGCGAAGGGCGTCTATCCCGAGAAGCTGTAA
>CADAQZ010000034.1 GCA_902790175.1 uncultured Eubacteriales bacterium
CTCTCCCCTACGGGTAGGATTGTCCAACTATTCGATGAGGGTGTGCAACCGCCAAAAGCCTCGCCATTACGGGACTTTTCATGGTATTTCTATTCTGCACACCGTGTGCAAATTCCTGCCTGCACACGGGTGTGCATGAGATTTTGCACACGGTGTGCGTCGGTCCGGGGTGTGCGTTAGTCAACTCTGGGCAAACGGTCATGTGGTTGTACTTCCAGCTTTCTCAACCGTGCTATTGATATAGGCCTCTGCCCGTTTTTTTGCATTTTCCCAGCGCATTCCCAGGGTTCTCTCCCAGGCCCATTATAGATTTCGATGATAGTTCCATCTTGCTGCACTTGCAGCACAAGCAAATAATCTGGCTCGCTGTAAAGGCTTACCCTCTTTATCTGGGTGATTTTGATCTGAACATATTTACCGTCAGCGGTTATCGCATCATGCGTCTCGGCAGAGTCCTGCAGTAGATGTAAGCCATAGTGCTCCTCTGCATATACTTCGCCGAGATTGCCAAGGAGGACACCATCAAGCGTGAATCGCTTTCCTGGGTACTCTTCTCGCAACTCATCAATGATTTTGTATAACTGGAGAATCTTTGTTTCAACCACTTTTCGGTCTCCTCCGTTCTCCTACATGGGTGTCAAGGGGACGGTTCTCCTGACACATTTTTATATGGAATAATGTCAGGAGAACGTCGTTCCCGTTGTCATTAAGCCACCGCCCCGGGGTATTTCACTACAGCAACCTCGGTCAACGTCTCTTTCGCTGCATTGACGATCTTCTCCAAATTCTCGGCCACATCGCCAGTATAAGCGACCTCTCCGCAGTCATCGCATTGCAAACATGGCACACGGCGCACCACGATACAGCAATCATCCGTGTCGGTCACAAACGTCGTAAAACCTTCGCGCATCTCGCCCTTGCACTTAAAGCACTTCATTCTCTCACCCTCCTTGTCCTCAAATCCGCCTCCCACTGGCCGGGATCGGGGCGATAAGCGGTGATCAACCATAAACGGCCATCGCCGATGCCCGCGACAACATGCAGCCCGTTTCCAAATATCAATGCGCTGGGATAGGGATAATCGTCGGGATAATCCTCTATGATTTCCCCTTCCATTATCGCCAGTTTGACCTCAGATAATCCTATGCCGCGCCGACTCATTCGTTCCATACAATGTGCCGTGACGACCAGTGTTTCCTGACGACAAAGCTGACGCAAGTTATCGAGATTCATCACAGAATTCCCATTCATGTCCTTTCAGAACATCCTCAATTCGTATATACGAAATGAGCCGAACCTTACGGTTCGGCTCTTTGGTGGTCGCAACAGGACTCGAACCTGTGACCCCATCGATGTGAACGATGTGCTCTACCAACTGAGCCATGCGACCATGCTGTAGTCCTTCTATGTAAACAGGCCAGTTCGGACTACCAACTGAGCCATGCGACCAAATATGGAATTGGCGTCGTCTTGACGACGAAGGTTATTATAACACGTTTTGGCGGGGTTGTCAAGGTGTTGGGAGAGAATTTTATAAGGGGTGAGGGCGGGCGGCGCATCGCCGCCCCTACATGGGGAGGCATGATTACCGCGCGGCAGCCGCTTCCTTCAACTCCTAACTCCTCACTCCTAACTCCTCACACTTTAAACTCCACTCTCCACTCTCCACTCTCCACTCTCCTAACCCCTCAGCGGCAGGCGCACGATGAAGGCGGAGCCGGCGCCGGGAGCGCTTTCGACGGCGATGTCGCCGCCGCAGAGGTCGACGATGCGCCGAACGAGCGCGAGGCCAAGGCCGTTGCCCTCGGTGGCGTGGGCGGTGTCGCCCTGGTAGAACTTCTCGAACACGCGGCGGCGGGTCTCCTCGTCCATGCCGGGGCCGGCGTCACGCACGGTGCAGGCGGCGAAATCGCCCTCGCGGCGCAGGCGCACGGTCAGGCGTCCGCCGTCGGGCGAGAACTTGACGGCGTTGCCCAGGAGGTTGACCCACACGTGGTTCAGCATCTCCTCGTTGCCGTACAATTCGACGGCCTCCAGGTCCACGTCGAGGTCGAGCGCCTTCTCCGTCCACTGCTTTTCCAGCAGCAGGATCGCGCGGCGCAGCTGCTCGTCCAGCGCGAAGCGCGCCTTGTCGGTGACGATGGTCTGGTTCTCCAGCTTTGAAAGCAGCAGCACGTTGCTGGCCATGTTGGCCAGCCGGTCGGACTCGGAGACGATGATGTCCAGGTACTCGCGGCGCTGTTCGTCGGTCAGGTCGTCGCGCTCCAGCTGCTTTGCGAAGCCGCGGATGGACACGATGGGCGTCTTGAACTCGTGGGAGAAGTTGTTGATGAAGTCCTTGCGGAACATCTCCAGGCCGCCCAGTTCCGTGGCCATGTCGTTGAAGCTGCTCGCCAGCTCGCCCATGTCGCCGGGCACGTTCTCGTCATCCACGCGCACGGAAAAATCGCCCTGCGACACCGCGTGCATCGCGTGGACGAGGTCGTTGATGGGGCGCAGCTTGCTGCGGCCCCTGCCGGCGGCCAGCATCAGTATGAACACCATCAGCAGCGTCGGCATGGCCAGCGTGCGCGTGAACGGGTTGACCAGCAGGCCAAAGAACACCAGAAAGCCGTAGGCCGCCGCGGCCATCAGGCCCGCCGTCAGTATGACGCCACAGAGGAACGTCCACAGCGTCATGTAGAGGCTCTCGCGGCGTGGCAGGCTCTGCCGCCAGCGGGGCGCGTCCTCGCGGCGGGCAGGCAGGTCGCAGCGCTCGGGGGCCGAACCGCGCCCGGGGGGCGTCCCACGCCCGGGGGGCGTCCCACGCCCGGGGGGCGTCCCGCGCCTGAACGGGTTTTTCAATCCTTCTTCACCGCCTTGTAGCCGAGGCCGCGCACGGTGGCGATCTCGAAGTCGTCGCTGCCGCGGAAGTGGTCCCGCAGGCGGTTGATGTGCACGTCCACGGTGCGCTCGTCGGTCTCGGAATCCATATCCCAGATCTCGTCCATCAGCTGCCGCCGCGTGAATATCTTGCCGGGGTAGCTGAGCAGTTTGAACAGCAGCATGAACTCCTTTTTCGGCAGCGTGCGTGCGCCCTCGGGCGTGGACACGGACAGCGCGTCGTAGTCCAGCACGGTGTCCCCCACCGTCAGCTTATGCTCGTTCACGATGCGGCTGCGGCGCAGCAGCGCGCCGATGCGCAGGATCATCTCCTCCTCGTCCACGGGCTTGACCATGTAGTCGTCCGTGCCGATGATGAAGCCCTTGTGCTTGTCCTCGGGCTTCTCCTTGGCCGTGACCATCAGGATCGGCAGCTCGCAGCCGGATTCGCGCAACGTGCGCGTGAACTCGTAGCCGTCCATGCGGGGCATCATGATGTCCAGCACGATCAGGTCCACGTGCTTGCGGTCCAGCACGTCCAGCGCCTCCACGCCGTCTTTGGCGAGTATGGGCTGGTAGCCGTGCTGCGTCAGCACCGCCTCCATCAGCTTGCGGGTATTCGCGTTGTCCTCCACGACGAGGATGTGAAACATGATGCTCACCTCGCTTCCATTATCGCCCCTCCAGATGAACTCATTATAAACCCTTGCCAACGCCGCCGCAAGATGATAAAATCATGGTAATACGATGCGGAGGAAATGAGCATGGACAAGCAGAATCCGGGCGTCGAAAGGCACGTACCCACGGCCGAGGAGATCGCGCGGCTGGAGGCCGAAGCCGCGGCGGCGATCAGCCGGGGTGAGATACCCTCCCAACCGGAAGCAGGCCCCCGGCCTGAAGATGCGTCAAAATCCGAAATCCCCGCCCAGCCGGACTTCGTGCCCTACGTGGACGACGTGCCCGACGCGCCGAAGCCCCGGGCGGCCGTCGAGGCAAAATCGGAGGACGCCGCCCAGGCCGACGATGAGGACGACGAGGAGTACATCCCGAGCAAGTGGGAGGTGCGCGTGAACGCCCTCACGCCGAAGCAGTGGCGGCTGACGCAGATCATCGGCGGCGCGGCGCTGGGGCTGGCGGCGCTGGGCATACTGCTCATCGGCACCGAGGAGCTGGCCACCTACCGGCTGATCGTGGCGGCGCTGCTGGCGCTGCTGGCGCCGCGCTACATCGAGCGCGTCATCCGGCGCGACCTGCTGACGGCCCGCCGCGCAATGATCGTGGCGCTGGTGATCGGGCTGGTCGTCGCGTTCGTCATCCTCGGCGCGCGCAACGGCTTCCAGTTCACGAAGGCCCCGGAATGACCGGGCACATGGGAAGGGTCCGGAGCGCCATCCGGCAAAAAAGGCATAAAAAGGGAACCCGCGCGGGTCGCGGCGCGTCCAACAGGTATCTGACATAAAGGAGGCTTTCCCATGAAGCGAATTCTTGGCATCCTGCTGGCCCTGTGCCTGTTGACCATGGCCGTTCCGGCGCTGTCGGAGGCCGTCGGGAACGCGCCGCTGACCCCCACCGAGGGCGAGGCGCTGGTGATCGACCTGGACGGCGACGGCACCCAGGAGACCCTGACCTGGGAGATGACGCCCAGCGAGTACGACGACACCCTGACGCTGAAGGTCGTGGGCGCGGACGGCGCGACCCAGGCCTACCCCACCGACCTCCTCTGGGCCGAGGCCGTGTACGTGGTGGACATCGACAGCGACGGCGCGCAGGAGATCCTCCTGACCGGCGACGTGATGAGCGACGACTACTACACCTGGTGCCTGCGCTGGGACGGCGCGGCGCTGTACGAGGTGCTGTTCCCCGACACTGGCCGCAGCGACAACAGCGACGGCTACTACAAGTACGGCTACGGCCGCGTGGACGCCATCGGCGACAACCTGCTCACGCTCTCCGGAAGCCAGGACGTGCTGGGTACGTGGTACGCCTCGCGCACGCTGTCGCTGTCGCCCCACGACCGCTTCGAGTTCAACGACGCGGGCCTGTGGCTGCGCAACCTGGACGGCTACGAGGGCCCGGACGACGACGAGGACCTGTGGGGATACGCCGCGCTGATCGTGACGCAGCCGCTGCCCTACGTGGACGAGCACCATCCCGACCAGACCATCGGCACGCTGGAGCCGGGCGACAAGATCCTGATCTACGCCACTGACAAGCAGACGATCGCCTACTTCTCCACCCGGGACGGCCGGGACGGCGCGCTGAACATCTCCCACAACTACGAGCAGGGCTGGGGCTGGCTGGTGGACGGCATTCCCGAGGACGAGTGCTTCAAGCTCGTGCCGTATGCGGATTGAGAATGGGATATTATAGGCACATAAAAATATAGCCTTCCCCTTTGGGGAAGGTGGCCGAACGAAGTGAGGTCGGAAGAGGTCCTCTCATGCCACATCTCGCGCTTTCGCTCCGGGAAAGGCGCTGAGCTGATCGTGAAAGGACCTCATCCGTCATTTGCTGCGCAAATGCCACCTTCCCCAGAGGGGAAGGCTTTTGGCAGGCGCAGGGGGTGGACTTTCCGCCGCATCGCCGCTCCTTCGGGAATGGGAAACGACCTCATCCGTCTCGCTGCTACGCAGCGATCCACCTTCCCCATAGGGGAAGGCTTTTGGGCAGACGCGCGGCAGCGGCCATCAACTCCTAACTCCTCACTCCTAACTCCTCACTCCTAACTCCTCACTCTTCACACTCCACACTCCACTCTTCACTCTCCACTCTTCACTCTTCACTCTCAACTCTCCACTCTCTCCAGCACCTTCATCGCCTTGCGGGCGCGCTGCTCGAGGGTATCGAGCTCGGCCTCGGCCTGGTTCAGGCGCTGGCGCATGCGCTGGATGGATTCGTCGAGGCGCGCGAAGTCCTGCTTCATGGCAGAAAGCGCGCTGAGCACCTCGCCGCTGCGCTTTTCCAGCGTCACGGTGCGCAGGCCCAGGCGCAAACTGGTCAGCAGCGCGCAGAGCGTGGCCGGGCCGGAGATCAGCACGCGATAGCGCTCCTGCACGCGCTCGATCAGGCCGTCCCGGCGGGCGACCTCGGCGTAGAGGCTCTCGGTGGGCAAAAACATCAGCGCGAAATCGGTGGTCTGCGGCGGCTGAATGTACTTGTCGTGGATGCGCTTCGCCTGCTCCAGCACGGCGCGCTCCAGCTGCGCGGCGCATCGCGCGGCCGCCTGGGCGTCGCCGGCCTGCGCGGCCTCCACCAGGCGCAGGTAGTCCTCCTGCGGGAACTTCGAGTCGATGGGCAGAAGCGGGGCCTCGCCCGCCGCCGTCGGAAGCGGCAGCGCAAACTCCACGCGGTTTTGCGAAAGCGCAGGGATGGCGACGTTCTCCAAAAACTGGCCCGGCGCGAACAGCTGCTCCAGCAGCGCGCGCAGCTGCACCTCGCCCCAGACGCCGCGCGTCTTCACGCCGCCCAGCATCTTCTTCAGGTCCGTCACGCCCAGCGAAAGCTGGCGCAGCTCGCCCAGCCCGCGGTGCACGTTCTCCAGCTGCCCGCCAATGACCTTGAACGACTCGTTCAGCCGCCCGTCCAGCTTGCCGGACACCAGGTCCTGCATCTGCTCCAGGCGGCGCTCGTTGGACTGGTTCATCAGCTCCATGCGCTCGTCCAGCGTGCGGCGCATGCGGTCCTGGCGGCTCTCCATCGCGCCGGACATCGCCTCGATCTGCCGAAGCGCCGAGCCGAGCCCCTCGTTAAGCCGCGCCACGGCCTCGGACTGCTGCTCGGCGTCGCGGCGCAGGCGGCCCAGCATCCGCGCCTGGCGGCGCTCGGCGCGCCTGGCCAGCAGCACCGCGCAGACGACCGCGACCGCGATCGCCGCGACGACCAGCGCCAGCGTCAAAACCGGGGTATTTTCACGGATCCACTCGTTCATTTGCGGCCCAGCTCCAGCGTCTTTTCATAGGCGGCGATGACCGCCTCCATCGCGGCGCTCCTGAAGCCGCGCGCCTCCAGCGCCCGCACGCCCTGGATGGTGCTGCCGCCGGGGCTGCACACGGCGTCCTTCAGCGCGCCGGGATGCGCGCCCGTCTCCAGCGCCAGCGCCGCCGTGCCCAGCAGCATCTGCGCGGCGAACTGCGTCGCCTGCGCCCGCGGCAGCCCGCAGGCCACGCCGCCGTCGGCCAGCGCCTCGATCAGCATCGCCGCGTAGGCCGGGCCGCACCCGGCGACCGCGCTCGCAGCGTCGATCTGCTTTTCTTCGATGAAGGCCAGCAGCCCCGCCCCGGCCATCGCCCGGGTGAAGACATCCAGCTGTTCCGAAGCGACGCCGGCGTGGCAGCACAGCACCAGGCCCTTGCCGATGGCCGCCGGGGTGTTCGGCATCACGCGGATCACCGGGAAGTCGACCCCCGCCATGGCGCGGATGGTCTCGATGGTCAGCCCCGCCGCCATCGTCACCAGCACGCAGGGCTTCTCGCGGGCCGCCAGCGTTTCCCGGATGCCCGCCAGCATGCCCGCCATCATCTGCGGCTTCACGCCCAGGAACAGGTAGTCGCTGCGCCGGGCGGCCCCGGCGTTGTCCACGACCGTCGCGCCCAGCTTCTCGGCCAGCGCGCGGGCCTTTTCGGGCGTGCGGTTCGCCAGCAGGATACACTCCCCCGGCAGCGCCTTGCGCGTCGCCGCGGCCAGCGCCCCGCCCATGTTGCCACAGCCGATGAAGCCAAAGATGGGATTGTTCATGGTATTGCCTCCTGTGTATTCGGGTATACAGGCGTAGGGGCGGCGCAACGCCGCCCCTACAGCATGGATTCACATATCTGACGCGCACCTTTCATGTTCCGCCGCGGCGCAATTCCGCGCTGCAGCGATCGGAGCCCGGCACTGCCGGGCTACCTGGCGCCGTTCACGTAGCGCACCTCGCCGGGCATGATCATGCCCAGCTCGTCGCGGGCGGTGCGGATCACGTAGTCGTCGGTCCGGGCGAAGTTCAGCTGGTCAGTGAGGGCGTTCACCTGCAGGATCAGCTCGTCGCGCTCCGTGCGCGCCTGGCTCAGCCGCGCCGCCCCCTGGGCGTAGCGCGCGCGCATCACCAAAAAGCTCGCGCCGAACACCAGCAGCGTCACGGCGATCATGAACAGCCAGAACCGGGGTTTCACCTTGCGCCGCATCACTGCCTCACCTCGAATCAACAAAATTAACCTTATTTTCTCTAATTTCGACATGCCATCCCCGTTTCCTGTCACTTGAATATGACTTTAATCCAACGATACGCGCGAATCTTGACAAAAATATGACGAAACGCCGCCCCCAGCCCATGCGCCGCGCGCCGGGCCGGTCCGAACGCCGCAAGGGCAAACAGCGCAAAGCCCGCGAGCGCCGCCAGCACGCCGTAGAGCCGCGCGCGGCCGTAGTCGGCGGCCACCAGCGCCGCGCAGAAGATGGCCGCCGCGCCCGCGCCGAAGGCCAGGTCCGCCGCCAGCGACAGCCAGAAGCCCGCGGCCAGCAGCCGCCGAAGAAACGCCAGCAGCGCATACCACGCGCCGATCAGCGCCCCGGCGGCCATCATCCACAGAAACACCCAGCCCTGGCCGATCGTGGAGAACAGCATCAGCGCAGCAGCCGGCCCAGCAGGCCGCCCTTCTTCTTCACGGCGCTGTATTCCAGGGCGTCCACCTCGCCCTCCACTTCCGCCCGGCCGTCCTCCAGGCTCAGGCGGGAGATGTTCAGCCCCGCCCCGGCCACCGTCAGCGTGCCCTGGCTCGTGCGCAGCACCACCAGCTGCTCGTTGAAGCAGTCCACGTCCTCCACCCCGGTCAGGCTCAGCTTCCGGCGGTCCACCAGCGTCACCGTGTGCTCCCGCGCCCCTTCCGCGCTCTGCATGGGCATGCACCCCCCTCTTTGGAATCTATGAGAATGAGGAATGAGAAATGAGGAATGAGGAATGAAAAAGCCTGCACCATCCATTCCTCATTCCTAATTTCTCATTCCTAATTAAACTCTACTGTGTTATAATAGAAACGAAAGTACAGTCTGGAGGTCAACCGCTATGATCTACCTCGATCACGCCGCGACGACGCCGGCGGACGCGCGGGTCGTCGACGCCATGGCGGCCTGCATGCGCGGGCAATGGAAGAATCCCTCGGCGGCCTACGCCGGGGCGGGCGACGCGCGCGCGGCGCTGCGGCGGGCGCGCACGGCCGTGGCGGCGCTGTTGAACGCCGCGCCGCAGGAGATCGTGTTCACCTCCGGCGGCACCGAGGCCAACAACCAGGCGCTGCTGGCGGCGCGGGGCGGCCACGCGGTCGTGTCGGCCATCGAGCACGCCTCGGTGCTCAGCGCCGCGCGGGCGCTGTGCGCGGAGGTGACGCTCGTGCCGCCGGACGGCGACGGGCGCATTTCGGCGGAGGCGGTAGCGCGGGCGCTGCGGCCGGACACGGCGCTGATCTCGGTGCAGCTGGCGAACAACGAGACCGGCGCGCTCCAGCCCGTAACCGAGATCGCGGCGCTGGCGCGCGAGCGGCGCGTCCCGTTCCACTGCGACGCGGTGCAGGCCGCCGGGCACATCCCCGTGGACGTAAAGTCGCTGGGCGTGGACCTTCTGACGCTGTCCGGCCACAAGCTGTACGGGCCCCGGGGCATCGGCGCGCTGTTCGTCCGGCAGGGCGTCGCCGTTCCCCCGCTGCTGCGCGGCGGCGGGCAGGAGCTGGGGCTTCGCGCCGGGACGGAAAACGTGCCCGCGATCGTCGGCCTGGGCGTGGCCGCGGAGCTCGCGCAGGCCGACATGGGCGCGGAGGTCGAACGCGAGCGGGCGCTGCTGGCCGGGTTCATCGCCGACGTCCGGGCGCGCGTCCCCGGCACCCGCCTGCTGGCGGAGCACGCGCCGCGCCTGCCGGGCATCGCCGCGCTGCTGATGCCGCGACTGGACGCCGAGCGGGCCATCGCGGCGCTGGATGTGCGGGGCGTCGAGGTGTCCGGCAGGGCCGCCTGCGCCTCGCGCGAGCGCGCTCCCAGCCACGTCTACACCGCGATGGGGCTCTCCCCCCAGGACGCCGCGCGGGTGATCCGCGTCAGCATCGGCCGTGGAACGACGGAAAAAGACCTCCGCCATGCGGCGGAGGCGTTTGGAGAGGTATATTTTAGAGTTTAGAGATCAGAGTTTAGAGTTGAGTATAGAGTGCCGGGGAACCAGATTGCCACGTCGCTTCGCTCCTCGCAATGACGTATAACGAATGATTGGCGTGTAGCGTCATTGCGAGGAGACCCGAAGGGTCGACGTGGCAATCCGGTTCCCCAGCATTCTTATCTAAACTCTCAATTCTAAACTCTAAACTCTCTCTCTACTCCGCGCAGCTCCCGGCCACCTGCAGGGTCTGCGCGGCCAGCTTTGTGCCGGCCTGAACGGCCTGGGACAGCGGTTCGCCCCGCATCAGCGCGGCGACGGCGGCGGAGAAGAAGGCGTCGCCCGCGCCGGTGGTGTCCACCACCGGCACGTCCAGCGGCGGGCAGTAGCCGAACTCGCCGGTCACGTTGTCGGCGTACACCGCGCCCTGCGGGCCCATCGTGATCACCATGGACTGGATGCCCGCTACGGCGGAGCCCCGCCGCAGCGCCTCCAGCATGGCCTCGGGGTCCAACTGCGTCAGGTCCTCGCGGAACAGGCGCCCGGCCTCCATCTCGTTGCAGATGAAGCAGGCCACGTCGTGCAGATATTCCGGGTGCTTTAAGATCACGCCCATGTTGCCCACGATGGAGTAGACGGGCTTGCCGTGCTGCTTCGCCAGCGAAAGCACGCGGCCGGAGATGGCGGCATTCGTGTCCACCTCCAGCACCACGCCATCGGCGGCGGCCATCACGGCGTCGCCGTGCGCGTCCAGATAGGCCTCCAGCGCGGAGAAGTCCGGCTGGCGGGAGATGGAGCCGGCCAGGTCGCCCTTCTCGTCGAGGATCGCCAGCCACATGCCCATGCCCTTCTTCGCCTCGATCACGTGCTCCACGCCCACGCCCATCGCCGCCAGGCTTTCGCGCACCTCGCGGCCCAGCGCGTTGTCGTCCACCATGCTCGCGAAGCGCGCCTCGACGCCCAGCTTCACGAGGTTCTCCGCCACGTTGCGGCACACGCCGCCCGCCGTCACCTGCACCTCGCCCACATTGCGCTCCAGCGGCATGTATTGGCTCTGCGCGAACCCCTTGACATCCACGAATATCCCGCCGACGACCAGCATAGGCGCACCTCCCCTGCTTTTGTATAGGTCAATTATACCATCACAGCGGCCCCGGAATCAAGGCAAAATTGCCCGTTTTTCGGGTTCAATGACACTAAACTTTTGCGCCTATAATTTAATCACATACATTTAACGCATATCGGCCCCGCGGCATATTGACAGGGGGGCGCAAAGGTGGTTTAATATTATTCGACCCAAAGTTCAGTAATCTTAAACTCAGGACCCCGGCGAAGGGAGGCGAGAGTGTGAAGATCGGCGATAAACTGCGCAGGCTGCGCCTGCAGCGCGGGCTGACCCAGGAGGAGCTGGCCGACCGCTGCGAGCTGTCGAAGAGCTTTATTTCGCTGCTGGAGCGCGACCTGACCTCCCCCTCGCTGGACACGCTTTCGGACCTGCTCGAGACGCTGGGCAGCGACCTGCCCACGTTCTTTCGCGAGAAGGACGAGAAGCTGGTGTTTGGCGGCGAGGACATCTTCGTCAAGGAGGACCCGGACGGCAAATTGAAGGGCATGATCCGCTGGCTGATCCCCTCGGCCCAGAAGAACCAGATGGAGCCGATCCTGGTGGAGATGGCCCCCGGCGGCGAGACCCAGGAGGACGACCCGCACGAGGGCGAGGAGTTCGGCTACGTGCTGGCGGGCACGGTGAAGATCGTGCTGGGCGACCGCGTGGAGCGCGCGCGCAAGGACGAGAGCTTCTACTTCCGCCCCGCCGCCCCCCACAAGCTGGTCAACGCCGGCAAGGGCGTCTGCCGCGTGCTGTGGGTGTCGACGCCACCCTCATTCTAATTAGGAATGAGGAATTAGGAATTAGGAATGGATGTAGAAATCCTGACGGATTTCCTTTATTCAAACAAATCCGCAAGGATTTGCCCCGCCATTCCTCATTCCTCATTCCTAATTCCTCATTAAAAAAGAAAGTTTCTCCCGAATGGAGTTGTTCGATATGGTACAAGACATGCGCCTGATCGAGTTGAAGGGCGTCTGCAAGAGCTTCGGCGACACCGAGGTGCTGCACGACGTCGACCTGTACATCCGCAAGTGCGAGTTCATCACGCTGCTGGGGCCCTCCGGCTGCGGCAAGACCACGCTGCTTAGGATCATCGGCGGCTTTGAGATGCCCACGTCCGGTGAAGTGCTGTTCGAGGGCAAGGACATGACCGGCATCCCGCCCCACAAGCGCCGCATCAATACGGTGTTCCAGAAGTACGCGCTGTTCAACCACCTGAACGTGTTCGACAACATCGCCTTCGGCCTGAATTTGAAGACGCCGGAGCAGCTGGGCGTGAAGACCAAGGCCGAGAAGAAGGCGGAGATCGAGCGCCGCGTGTCGCGGATGCTGAAGCTGGTGAAGATGGAGGGCTACGAGAAGCGCTCCACCAACGCGCTGTCCGGCGGCCAGCAGCAGCGCATCGCCATCGCGCGCGCGCTGGTGAACGAGCCGGAGGTGTTGCTGCTGGACGAGCCGCTGGGCGCGCTGGACCTCAAGCTGCGCAAGGAGATGCAGCTGGAGCTGAAGGCCATGCAGCAGCAGCTGGGCATCACGTTCATCTACGTGACGCACGACCAGGAGGAGGCGCTGACCATGTCGGACACGATCGCCGTGATGAACGGCGGGCGCGTGCAGCAGATCGGCGACCCCAAGCGCATCTACGACGAGCCGAAGAACGCCTTTGTGGCGGACTTCATCGGCGAGAGCAACATCATCTCCGGCGAGATGCTGGAGGACGACCTGGTGCGCTTCTCCGACACGGAGTTCCAGTGCGTGGACGAGGGCTTTGAGAAGAACGAGCCCGTGGACGTGGTCATCCGCCCCGAGGACATCATGATCGTGGGCGAGGACGTGGGCATGCTCACCGGCACGGTGCAGAGCGTGATCTTCAAGGGCGTCCACTACGAGATGATCGTCATCTCCGGCCAGTTCAAGTGGAAGGTGCAGTCCACGACGATGCAGCCCGTGGGCAGCCGCGTGGGCATGACCATCGTGCCCTACAACATCCACATCATGCACCGCACGGACATGGCCAACGTGCCCTACAACATCTACGTGCCCGAGGGCGCATCGCGCGAGGAGGCGTAGCCCATGAAGCGTTCCTGGTATGCCTCGCCCTACGCGCTGTGGATGGTGCTTTTCACGGTGGTGCCGCTGCTGTTCGTGTGCTGGTACGCCTTCACCACGCCCTCCGGCGCGTTCACGCTGGACAACTTCTCCAAGATCGCCCAGCCGATGTACCTGCTGGTGCTGTGGGACAGCCTGCGCCTGGCGCTGTACTGCACGGCGCTGTGCCTGCTGATCGGCTACCCCACCGCCTACTTCCTCGCCAGCCGCGACTTCAGCCGCGCGCAGAGCCTGGTGGTGCTGATCATCGTGCCGATGTGGATGAACTTCCTGCTGCGCACCTACGCGATGATGACGCTGCTGGAGGACAACGGCGTGTTGAACACGCTGATGCGCGCGATGGGCCTGCCCGGCATGAAGATGATCGGCACGGAGGGCGCGGTGGTGCTGGGCATGGTGTACAACTACCTGCCCTTCATGGTGCTGCCGATCTACACGGTACTCAAGAAGATGGACTACTCCGTGATCGAGGCCGCGCAGGACCTGGGCTGCAACCCGCTGCAGGTGGTCAGCCGCGTGGTGCTGCCGATGTCGATCCCCGGCGTGGTGTCGGGCATCACGATGGTGTTCATGCCGGCCGTGACCACGTTCTCTATCTCCCGCCTGCTCTCCAGCGGCATGGTCTACCTGGTGGGTGACATGATCGAGGACTACTTCATCTCGATGAACAACCGCAACGTCGGCAGCTCCATCTCCCTGGTGATGCTGGTGCTGATCATACTGTCCATCGGCTTCTTGCGCAAGGTGGACCCGGACAGCGAAGGGGGTGGGCTGTGGTGAGAACGCATCGCGCCAAGGCCCTCAAGGGCGCGTATCTCGCGCTGGTGCTGGCCTTTCTGTACATCCCGATCGTGATCATGATCGCGCTGAGCTTCAACAAGTCCGTGTCCCGCGCGGAGTGGACGGGCTTCACGCTGGACTGGTACGCCAAGCTGTTCCAGTCGAAGCAGATCATGGCCGCGCTGCGCGTGACGCTGGAGGTGGCCGTGCTGGCCACGGCGGTGTCCACCGTGATCGGCACGCTGGGCGCCATCGGCATGCACGCGATGAACACCGGCATGGCCAACGTCCTGGTGAACATGTCCTACCTGCCCATGACGACGCCCGACATCGTCACCGGCGTATCGCTGATGCTGATGTTCGTGTTCACGAAGGTGCCGATGGGCAAGTGGACGATGCTGATGGCCCACATCGCCTTTGACACGCCCTACGTGCTGTTTTCGGTGATGCCGAAGCTCAGGCAGATGAACCCGAACCTCTACGAGGCGGCGCTGGATCTGGGGTGCAGCCCGCTGCAGGCGCTCTACAAGGTGATCCTGCCGGAGATCAGCCCCGGCATCGTCACCGGCGCGCTGCTGGCGTTCACGATGTCGCTGGACGACTTCGTGATCTCCTACTTCACCTCGAACACCGACCAGAACCTGGCGATGATCGTCTATTCCGCCGCCCGCCGCGGCGTGGAGCCCACGATGTACGCGCTGAGCACGCTGATGTTCGTGGCGATCATGGCCCTGCTGCTGGCCGTCAACCGCAGGAGCGGGCTGGAGAACATGTAGCCCCTCGGGGTTCATATAAACAACAAGCACTACACATTTGGAGGAAAAGCCCATGAAGAAGACCGTTGTCATCGCCCTGGCCGCCGTGCTCATCGTCGCCATCGGCGTCGGCGTCTATTTCGCCACCCGCAAGCCCGTGGAGGACAGGCCCGCGGCGGACACCGAACTGACCGTGTACAACTGGTTTGACTACATCGACCCCGAGGTGCTGAACCTGTTTACGGAGCAGACCGGCATCAAGGTCAACTACGTCAACTTCACCCAGAATGAGGACATGTACGCCAAGCTGGAGGCCGGCGCGGGCACGTACGACGTCGTCTTCCCCTCCGAATACATGATCGAGCGCCTCATCAAGGAGGAGCGACTGGAGGAGCTGAACCTGGAGAACATCCCGAACCTGGCGAATGTGCTGGACAACCTGCGCGACCCCAGCTACGATCCCGGCAACGCCCACTCCGTGCCCTACATGTGGGGCACGCTGGGCATCCTGTACAACACCGAGAAGGTGTCCGAGCCCATCACCAGCTGGCGCTGCCTGTTCGACGAGCAGTACAAGGGCCAGGTGTTCATGATGAACTCGCTGCGCGACACCATCGGCCTGGGCCTGAAGACGCTGGGCTATTCGATGAACACCCGCAGCGCCGACGAGCTGCGCGAGGCCTGCGACCTGCTGGTGAAGCAGAAGCAGGACGGCATGGTGGCCGGCAACTTCGTGGACGAGACCAAGGACAAGATGGTCGCGGGCGAGGCCGCGCTGGCCGTGATCTACTCCGGTGACGCGCTCTACGCTATGGAGAAGAACGACAAGCTGGCCTACGCCGTGCCCGAGGAGGGCAGCAACATCTGGGTGGACGGCATGTGCATCCCCAAGGGCACCCAGCACAAGGAAGCCGCCGAGACGTTCATCAACTTCATGTGCCAGCCCGAGATCGCCCAGATGAACATGGACTACATCTACTATAGCTCCCCGATCAAGCAGGTCGTGGAGAACCTCGACGAGGAGCAGGCCGCCAACGGCGCGCTGAACCCGCCGCAGGACGTGATCGCCCGCTGCGAGTATTACAACGACATCTCCGACGCCATGGACCTCTACGAGGGCATCTGGATGGAGATCCGCATGGCGCGCTAAGCGCGAGGCGGAAATATAAAAGATCCTTCGACTCCGCTGACGCTCCGCTCAGGATGACAACAACGCGGCAACTGCCGACCTGTCATCCTGAGCGGAGCCGCCATAGCGGCGAAGTCGAAGGATCTTTCTCTCTTTATTTCAATATATCAATCGTTCTTGTGCGCCCACTCGTACGCGCGCTCGATGGACTTCTGGTGCTCCTCGTTCTCGCTGCTGGTGCCGTGGGTGATGCTGCCGGTCATGTGCAGGCAAAACTGGCCGTCGTAGTTGTTGTTCAAAATGGTCTGGTCGCCGTGGGGCTCGGTGTTGATGCCGCAAGCCACGTACTTGCTGCCGGCCTTCAGGATCACGGCGTGGCTCTTCCAGGAGAACTTGCCCTTCGCCACGCGCAACAGCTTCGCGGTGTCGGCGGCGCTGGCGGGCTCCACGTCGGCGTGGTTGTGGCCGCCCATGCGCTTGATGCGCAGCTCGACGCCGGTGTCGATGTCGTAGATGTAGCCGTACTTGCCCTTCTTGAGCACGTTCTTGCCCTCGCCGAACCAGTCCATCTTCACGACCTGGCTCTTCCAGGAGGTGCTGGAGGCGGCCTTCTTCGCGGAGACCTTGTTCTTGCTCACGCAGCCGCTCTTTATATAGCCGGTGACGGAGCCGCTGGCGTTCTGCACCTTGTAGTAGCTGCCGTCCTTCTCCACCACGTACACCTTGGTGTTGGCGTAGATGGCGCGCTTGGAGGAGCTGGAGGAAGCCTTCTTGTAGATGTAGGTGTCCTTGCTGACGTAGGCGGCGGTGCGCTTGGCGGCCTTCTTGCTCCCCTTCGACGCATCGGACGACGCCTTGGACAGGTACTTGGTGGGCATGTAGCCGGTTTTTCCAGAGACCTTCACCTTCGCCCACTTGCCCTTCACGGCCGTCACCGTCACCTGCGTGCCCTTCGCCAGCTTCACGTGGTCCGCGGACGAGGAGGCCGAGCGGTAGATCTTCGCCGAGGACGAGGAGACCTTCGCCTTCACCGATTCCGCCATCGCCGGGGCGGCCAGGGAGAGCACCAGCATCGCGATCAGCATCGCGCAAATCATCTTTCGTATACGCCGCAGCATTTTGTTTCACCTTTTTCTCTGGATTTTAAAATCTGGTGACATTATATTACAAAATTATTGCAGCGTGTTCGATTTCCTTAAAATGTACCGCCATATTCTAAACAATGTCGCAATACATCATAAATGATGGCAAAATCTCCCTGCTCCCCGTTCTCCCGTTCCCCTGTTCCCTACTCCCTAATTTAGACTTTTTCTCGAAATCGGCCCGCAGGATTTGACGAGCCGCGCGCGGTTATGTATAATAGAAGTGTATACAGACCCGCTTTTACCGGCCGCCGCGGCGGCTGTCACCAGGAGAGGAGCTTCATCATGGCGAAAACGAGCAAAAGACAGCCTTCGGTGCTGAACTGGATGGGAACGCTGATCCTGTACGCCATTCCCGGCGTGAACCTGATCTTCCTGATTCTCTCCGCGATCTTCGCGAAGTCCACGAGCAAGCGCAGCTTCGCCGTCGCGGGCATACTGCTGATCGTGCTGTGCGCGATCCTCACGTTCGCGGCCTTCGCCATCTTCCCGGATTTCTTCACGAAGCTGGCGGAGACCATGCGCCAGGCCGCGCATCCCGCCCCCGTGGGCGAGGTCATCCCCGTGGCGTAGGCGTGAGCACGCAAAAACGGAGCCATCCGATAAATCGGATGGCTCCGTTTTGTATGGGGGCGGGCGCGGGGCGGACCTTCCGCCGCATCGCCGCCCCTACGGGGGATGAGTAGGAAAACGACCTCATCCGCCTGCTGCGCAGGCACCTTCCCCAGAGGGGAAGGCTTTTGGGCGGGCGCGGGGCGGACCTTCCGCCGCATCGCCGCGGGTCGCGGTCCCACCGCCCCTACGGAGTATGGCTCACTTCAACTCCTAACTCCTCACTCCTAACTCCTCACTATTCCTACTCCCTACTGCCTACTCCCTACTCCCTATCTCTACTCCTCCTCCCCGTCCTCGACGGCGGGGGCGGTCTCCTTGCGGCGGTAGAGCTTGCGCTCCAGCGACCAAATGCGCTCGGTGAAGCCGCCGGGCAC
>CADAQZ010000035.1 GCA_902790175.1 uncultured Eubacteriales bacterium
GACCCTGGATGGCAAGCTGCCCAAGACCATCAAGGCCGTGCCGAATAACGGCAATTATGCCTTCGGCTGCTGGAAGCTGGATAACGTGATTTTGCCGATCGTCTCCGACACCATCCATCCCGACGACTATCCGGATATCGATTTCGGCAGCGCGTCGGAACTGCAGGCCGTGTTTGCCAAGGTGATCGACGCGAACGGCAATGCCCAGCAAAACGTGCACATCAGCGACGACAAGGCAAAAGAGTTCCAGGCGTGGATGGAATCCCTGAAAAACAAGGAAGATGTGACGGTGGACAAAACCGCGCATGTCGTGGACTACCAGAACCGCATCTATGAGGTTGATATCTCGGCGAATTCCGCCAAGATCGACTTTGGCGCGGAGATCGACCTGGCGTTCATACTCGATATGTCCAGCTCGATGCTGTTCCCCTACCATCTGGTGCGCATGGATCACGCGCCGGTGCTCCTGACGCAGGAAACCCTGAACGAGCTGTTCCCGGACCACAACAGCGACCACTTCTTCATCAGCAGCCCGACGCTGAGCTCCACGGTGTACAGGCTGTTCGTGAATACGGATGGAAAGTGGTATGCCGTCGATGAAGCGTGGTGGCAGAAGGATGGTGGCGATAAATCAGGGTCCACTGTGCAAGAAAAGAAATTCCCGGTTGGCATGGCTTCCCGTTACAGCGATCCCGAAGGCGGGCCGTACGCCTATCCGCTCTATACGATCGGCAATGCCACCCACCGTCAGCAGTATTTGAACAACTGCCTGAGTGAGACCATCCAGTCGATGAAGGCCATCCTCAACAGCGTTCGCAAGAACGGCGGCAGCGCCGCGGAGATCAACGTTGCCAACCTGAACTTCTGCTACGAGGTGAAGGCGTTTGAAAACTTCAGGAAGTTATCGGAGCATCAGAATTTGCAGGTGGCTGTTACCAACACCGAAGGTGGCACGCGACAGGACCTCGCACTGGCGAGAGCACAGGGCTTTACCTGGAAGGCGGGACACCAGAAGTACGCCATACTGATCACGGACGGCGCGCCGGTTATTTCGTCGGGCGTAACGGACATTACGCTGGATCAGATCTATGACAACATTACAACCAACGCCAAAACTCTGAAAGACAATGGCGTGACGCTGATCACGGTGGGCCTGAGCACGAAGAACGTGACCCGCGGCTCCCAGAAGCTGTATGAGATCGCCAGCCCGAACCCGAACAACCCCAGCCAAAAGCTGTTCTTCGAGGCCGAGGAAGATGGCGACCTTCAGAACATACTGTACGAGATCGTGGAAACCATCGTGAAGCACGCGCGGATCGGCGGACAGATCACCGACACGGTGGATGCGGCGTTCTATCCTGTCGACGACAGCGGCAATCCCATTTCGGCGGGACACTATGACATGAATGGGAATTCTCTGAGCACCGAGGCGTGGCAGCAGAAGATGAATGCCCGTGAGCCGATCTACGAGTGGACCGTCAACAACGGCGTATGGACCATTACGTGGTACAACCAGCATATCGGCTGGGATGTGAACAATCAGAATAACAACAACAAGCCCTGGGAACAGTCCTTCCACATCAAGGCGAAGGAAGACTTCCTCGGCGGCAACCAGATCTCGACCAATGCGAACGGCTCTGTCACGCCTGAAGCCTATCTGCCCGATGGAAGCTCGACGTGGGTGTATGCTCCCAAGCCCGCGATCGCGCTGCCCGTTCCCCATGTGAACGTGGACGAGCTGCGGCTGACGGAGAACAGCAGCGAGTGGACGGTCTACCTGGGCACCAAGGTCGATCCCCTGGAGCAGCTGAAGGCGCTGTACGGGAAGATCGACGTGCAGGAGGTCGTGACCCGGACCACGGACGGCGCGCATGTCACGATGACGTCCGCGGCAGACACGGTCTTCCCGATCATGGAGTCCGAAGCGGACGGGCGTGAGAAGAAGACCGGCGCGGTGTCGGAGACCTTCCCGCTGTCCGCTGTGGCGCCGCTGAAGGATGCCGACTGGCAGTCGCTGATCGCCGGTGAGACGGTCACCGTCCCGTACAGCAAGTACGGCCACAACCAAGTGGGCAACATCATCTATACGCTGACGAAGGAAGTCGTCTCCGGCGAAGACGACCTGACCGAAGAAGCCCATGCGACGGAGGTCGTCGGGCAGGCGGTTGAGAAGTACACGCTGAAGGCCCAATATGTGCCGGTCGGCGAGACCGACCCCGCCGACGGCTGGCACACCACGCCCGGCCACAGCCGCGGCAAGGTGGCCGATACCGACACGATGATCAGCACGAACAACCACGTGATCAATGTGTTCGCGCACAAGCTGGCCATCCGGAAGATCGACTCCACCAACCAGAACGCCCTGTCCGGCGCGAAGTTTGAGCTGATCGAGGTAAACGAGGGCACGACGCCCAGCCTGAAGGAGAAGAACTACACCACCCTCCAGGAGCTGACGGTGGGCCAGGATGGCACCGTGGTGTCCGACTACATCCGCAGGCCCGCGGCGGGCAAGCGGCTCTACCTGATCGAGACCGAAGCCCCGGAGGGATACATCGCGCTGGCTTCCGCCGTACCGGTGAACCTTTCGATCGAGGATTGGTACCGCCCGGTGCCGAATCCGACGAACGCGGCTTTCTCACAGACCAAACCGGCAATGCCCTACGACTGGCAGGAGGAGGCGCTGCTGTCGCTCGAAGCCTCCGGCACCAGCGTGGCGCGCACGGACGAACACTGGCAGGCGCTGAACACCGCTCCGAACAAGGAGCATGTGAGCGCGGTGCTGTACTACCAGATTTCCAATACTCCCGGCGTGCGCCTGCCCAATACCGGCGGGGCGGGCACGGGCGCGTACACCGCGGGCGGCGCGGCGCTGGTGCTGCTGGCCGTAGCCCTGCTGCTGATGAAGCGCAGGCATGCGTGACGCCTTCGCGGGAAAACGGACGCAGGGGCGGCGTTTCGCCGCCCCTGCGGTTCCTGCCGGGGAGTGGTTTTGAGCCAAAAACGTGCTTTTTTCAACAAATATGAATACTTTTCCGAGAAAAAAGGGGTGGATTCTATGATGTAACCCCCGGTGTAACCACTTGGGGGTATAATTAATGGTGGCAGGATGCGCGAAAAATAGCGCAAAGTTGTCACAGTGCTATGGCGTATTCGGGGCCCGGTTCTATTGCAACCGCGCAATAAAAGTGTTATAATAATTCTGTATGGGAAGATAGCGGGCCGGGGAATACGCAGCCGAAGGGAGCGCCATGAAGAAGCATCTGTCCACCATATTCCTGGTGTTGATATTGTTCCTGGGCGTGGCCATACTGCTTTACCCGACGGTGAGCGATTATTGGAACTCGTTCCACCAGAGCCGCGCCATCGCGAGCTATATCGAACAAATTGAAAATATCGATCCCGCCGACTATGAGGCGGAGTGGGCGAGGGCTCGAGCCTACAACGAGGAGCTGCCGAAAAAGGCCAACCGATTCAAGCTCTCCGATGAGGAATACGCCGAGTATGAGACGCTGCTGAACCTGACCGGTTCGGGCATCATGGGCTATATCGAGATCCCCAAGATCAACTGCACGCTGCCGATCTACCACGGCACCGACGAGGCCGTGCTGCAGATCGCCGTGGGCCACATCGAGGGCACCAGCCTGCCCACCGGCGATATCGGCACCCACGCCGTGCTGTCGGGCCACCGCGGCCTGCCGTCTGCCAAGCTGTTTACCGATCTGGACCAGATGGAGGAGGGCGACCTGTTCGTCATCCGCGTGCTGGACGAGATCATGACCTACGAGGTGGACCAGATACTGATCGTGCTCCCGGAGGAGATGGACGGCCTGGCCATCGACTCCCAGCAGGACTACTGCACGCTGGTCACCTGCACGCCCTACGGCATCAACTCCCACCGCCTGCTGGTGCGCGGACACCGCACCGAGAACCAGGAGATGGAGACGATCATCAAGGTCGTGGCCGACGCGACGCAGGTGAAGCCGATCCTGGTCGCCCCGTGCCTGGCGCTGCCCCTGCTGCTGGTGCTGCTGATATGGATGATGGCGTCCACCAAGCGCAAGGACCGCAGGCGCAAGGCGCTGAAGAAGTTCAGATGAGCAGGAGCATCGGACGGGTCACCGAGGCGCAGGTCCGCCGGGAAATGATCCGCTTGGATGGGAAGCAGAGCCGCAAGCGCTTCCGCATCGGCGCGCTGATCCTGCTGGCGGCGGCGCTGGTGGCGGGCACGCTCGCGTCGAAGTTCCTCTTCGCGCTGGCGGACATCCGCACCCGCGGCATGAGCGCCACGCTGCTCAGCGGCGACGTGGTGCTGTGCGAGCGGATGGATTCGCCCGTGCGGACATCCGAGCTCGGGCGCGGGTCGCTGGCGCTGATTAAATACCAGGACAGCGGCATGCAGCGTGAGACCGTGCGGCGCGTGATCGCCGTGGCGGGGGACGAGGTTCAGGTCGAGGAAGACGGCCATGTGGTCGTGAACGGCGAGCCCCTGGAGGAGCCCTACGCCGAATACCGCTCGATGACCGACTGGAGCGGCGATGAGGACAACCCCGGCGGCGCGCTGGAAAACCCGTTCGCCTCGCCGGACGAGGTGGTCGTTCCCGATGAGACCGAGACGGTGGATGAGCGGGTGAACGACATGACCTACCCGCTGACGGTGTCCGAAGGGCAGCTGTTCGTGATGTGCGACGACCGCGAAAACGCCATGGACAGCCGCAGCAGCCGCTTCGGCCTGGTGAACGAGGCCAACGTGCTGGGCCTGGCCCGGGCGATCATCTGGCCCGTCCATCGCGCGGGTATTCTGGCGGACGGTTGAATAGAATGAAAAGAATTCTACTGGGCCTGCTGGCCTTTGTGCTGGTTGTGGGGGCGCTCGTATTCGCGCTGGCGCCGGCGGCGGCCAAGCAATACCGGCTCTGGCGGGACGCGAAGGCGGTGGAGGACTACCGCAACGCCGTCGACGCGCTGGACACGCTGGAGTGCGGCAAGCTGCTCACCCAGGCGCGCGACTACAACGCGACGCTGCGCAGGGCCGAGCTGTGGGACGCCTTTTCGGAGGCGGACGCGGACGGCGACGCCGAGTCGGAAGTGCTGGACATGGACGACCGGGGCGTGATCGCCGTGCTGGAGATCCCCAAGCTGGGCGTCACGCTGCCGGTGTATCGCGGGAATTCCCAGGCGGCGCTGGAGCGCGGCGCGGTGCACCTGTCGGGCACCAGCCTGCCGGTGGGCGGCGCGGGCACGCACTGCGTGCTGGCCGGCCAGGGCGGCGGGAGGTTTTCCGACCCGCTGAACGGGCTGAACCGGCTGATCGACGGCGACTGCTTCACCGTCGAGACGCTGCAGGACGCGCTGACCTACGAAGTGCAGTCGCTGGAGGCCGTCTGGCCGGAGGCGCTCGAAAGCGAGCCCATTGTCCCGGAGGCGGACGATTGCACGCTGATGACTTCGATCTCTGAGGACGGAAAGCCTCTGCGGCTGCTGGTGCGCGCCAGGCGCGTGGCGAAGCGGTCCGTTCCCCTGGACGACGATACCCAACTGCTGCCCGGATGGGCGGCGAGGATGATATTTGCCGCACCGATCGTGCTGGCGGGCCTGGTCCTGCTGGCGCTGATCGAGTGGCTCCGGCGAGCCTCGAAGAGGCGGAAGCTGAAGCGCATGCGGCTGTGAAGCCGGACGATAACCACCAGTCCCGACCCAAAAAGGATGGAGTGATTGATTCCATGAAGAACCAGTGCAAACCCATATTCAGGGGAAAATGGATGGCTCTCCTGCTGAGCGTGCTGCTCTTGATGGGGATGCTGCCGATGCCTGGCGGCGCGGCCGAGGCGGGCAGCCTGACTGTCAAGCTGACGGCGGATACGTATGATCGCCTGCCGAAGGACCCCGCGGTGGAGGTCACGCTCTATCAGATTGGCGAGGCCGACGGCTCCGCCAAATCGGGCTGGCGCATCTACGACGATTTCCGCTATTACGGGATCATCGAGGCCAAGACCCCGAGCGATCTGGGCAGCATCGCCGCGAAGCTGGAGAACGACATCGCCGGCAAGCCCCAGTACAAGGGCACGACGAAGGCGCTTTCCAACGGTCAGGCCCGGTTCTCCATCGACGAGTACGGCGTCTATTTCGGCATGCTCGCCAGTGGTCCCAAAGGCCTGGAGGTCCAGCCGTTCATCGTGACGGTGCCCTCCCGCGACCCCGAGACCAAGCAGCTGCGCGAAAACTACGACGTGGTGCTGAAGGACTCCTGCGTCACCTCCGTGACGGTTGAGAAGGTCTGGAAGGACGCCGACAACCAGGACGGCAAGCGCCCGAAATTCATCGACGTGACGCTGTCCAACGGCAAGAAGGTGACCCTGAACGACGCCAACGGCTGGAAGGCCACCGTCGACAGCCTGCCCATCTATGAAAAGGGCAAGGAGATCAAGTATACCTGGACCGAGGCGAAGGTGGACGGCTACACGTCCACGCAGGTGACCAACGGCCAGATCACCACGCTGACCAACGTACACACCCCCGAGACCACCGAAGTGACGGTGAAGAAGGTGTGGAGCGACGCGGACGACCAGGACGCCAAGCGCCCGGACCACATCGACGTGACGCTGTCGAACGGCCAGAAGGTGACACTGAACGACGCCAACCAGTGGACCGCGACCATCTCGAACCTGCCCAAGTATGCGGGCGGCAAGGAGATCGCCTACACCTGGACCGAGGCGAAGGTGGATGGCTACACGCCCACGCAGGTGACGAACGGCCAGATCACCACGCTGACCAACGTCCACAAGCCTGAGGAGACCGAAGTGACGGTCAAGAAGGTCTGGGACGACGAGGACGACCGGGACGGCAAGCGCCCGGACCACATCGACGTGACGCTGTCCAGCGGCCAGACCGTGACGCTGAACGATGCCAACCAGTGGACCGCGACCGTCACGGGCCTGCCGAAGTACGCGAACGGCCAGGAGATCACCTACACCTGGATCGAGGCGAAGGTGGATGGCTACACGTCCACGCAGGTGACGGACGGCCAGATCACCACGCTGACCAACGTCCACACGCCCGAGGAGACCGAAGCGACGGTCAAGAAGGTCTGGAACGACGCGGACAACCAGGACGGCAAGCGCCCGGGCTCCATCGAGGTCACGCTCTCCAACGGCCAGAAGGTGACGCTGAGCGATTCCAACCAGTGGACCGCGACCATCACGGGCCTGCCGAAGTACGCGAACGGCCAGGAGATCGCCTACACCTGGACCGAGGCGAAGGTGGACGGCTACACGTCCACGCAGGTGACGGATGGCACGATCACCACGCTGACCAACTCCCACACGCCCGAGGAGACCGAAGCGACGGTCAAGAAGGTCTGGAACGACGCGGACGACCAGGATCGCATCCGTCCGGACCACATCGACGTGACGCTGTCCGACGGCCAGACCGTGACGCTGAACGAGGCCAACCAGTGGACCGCGACGATCACGGGCCTGCCGAAGTACGCGAACGGCAAGGAGATCATCTACACCTGGACCGAGGCGGAGGTGGACGGCTATGCGTCCACGCAGGTGACGGACGGCACGATCACCACGCTGACCAACTCCCACACGCCCGTCAATCCGCCGCCGATCGATATCAGCGGATTGAAGATCTGGGTGGACGATAGCAACGCCCACAAGACCCGTCCCGCCAGCATCACCGTGACGCTGTACGCGAACGGCACGCCGGTCAACGCGACGCCGACCTGGACGAACACCATCACCGATCGCTGGACCTACACCTTTGCGGGCCTGCCCGCGGAGGACGCCGACGGCAAGGCCATCACCTACACGGTGAAGGAGACGCCGGTGGATGGCTACACCAGCACCGTGACAGGAACCTCGATCACCAACGAGCTGATCCCGAAGGAGCCGAAGGAGTACAAGGATCTCTCCGGCACCAAGAACTGGGTGGAGGTCGACGAGTCCGCGCTGCTGAACTCGGTCGGCCAGCGGCCCGAATTCATCACGGTGCGCCTGATCCGCGATGGCGTCGAGGTCGAGTCGATGCAGGTCCGCGCCACGGATAACTGGAAGTACACCTTCAAGCATCAGCCGATGGACGACGGCTACGGCAACGCCTACACGTACACCGTCCGCGAGGACGACGTGGCCGGGTTCTACGGTCGCGTGGACGGCATGGACCTGTTCAACACCACGCTGACCAGGCCCGACCGTCCGGGCACCCCGACCCGCCGGGTCCTCACCCGCATCACGGATACGCCCGTGCCGAAGTTCGCCCAGATGAACGCCGAGGAAGTCGACGATCTGATGGAGATGCTCAACTACAACACGCCTCTGTGGGGCCAGTTGTTGGGCACCGGCGACAATACGCCCGTCTACCCGTACGTGTTCGGCGGCGTCGGCCTGCTGGCCATACTGGCGCTGGTGATCTTCGGGCGCAAGAAGAAAAAGGTAAAATAACATGCGATTCACACGCATCCTGTTGGTGATCATCGCGGTGGCCTGCTTCGGCGTGGCGCTGTCCTACCCGATCCGCTACCGCCTGGCACAAAACAAAAACAACGCCAACATGGATCAGCTCTCGGAAATGCGCACCCGCGTGCGCGATACCGAGGAAAATGAAACCGATGCGCCAGGCGTCCCCGATTCCGGGGACGCCATCGGCGCTGAAAAGGAAACCGACGATTCCAAGGGCAATGCTGCCGCCGACGCGCCTGAAAACGCCGGAAACGGCGGCGCAGACACGGACGATCTCGCCCGGGACGCCGCCGCGGACGACCCGGACTACATCCCGGACGAGTGGGCGGACGCGGAGGCCTCCGCCGACGACGAGGACGTTCCCGTCGGCGTGCCCAAGCGGCCCACGCTGACGTCGGACGGCCAGGTGGTTCCATCGGACGGCGCGCCCGCAGGCGACTTACAGGGTAGCGGCGAGGGCGGATCGCCGTCGGGCGAGGGCTCGTCCGGGAGCGCGCAGACGGGTCAGACCCCCGTGTCCAATGCGGGCGGCGAAGGCGCCGCGGCGGCTGAGCCGACGCCGACGCCCGAACCGACGCCGACGCCCGTCGCCGAGCCGGATCTGGAGCTGTTGCTGCTGGACGGCATAGCGACGCCCTTCCCCTGGAAGGACGCCGACGCGCTGCTGTTGCGCGCGACCCCGACGCCGGAGCCGTCGCCCACCCCCGTGTGGGACGACTACAAGGGGCCCTTGCCCTACCCGATGCTGGAGAAGATCGAGCTGGACAAGAGCGCCATGCTGCCGGAGCTGCGCGAGATCTACGCGCTGAACAACGACCTGGTGGGCTGGGTGAACATCCCCGGCACGATCATCGACTACCCCGTCGTGCAGTGCAAGGACAGCGACTACTACCTGGAGCACGATTTCTACGGCAACGCGAACATCAACGGCCAGATCATACTGGATACGCTGTGCGACCCCTACACGCCCAGCTACAACCTGATCCTCAGCGGTCACCACATGAAGAACGGCAGCATGTTTGGCGACCTGCCCGAGTATCGCAACAAGGCGTATTGGGAGAAGCACAAGCTGCTGGAGTTTGACTCGCTGATGTTCCGCAAGCAGTACGTCATATTCGCGGCGTTTTACTCCGCGGATTATGACGAGGACGAGGAAGGCTTCCGCTACAACGCGAATATACAATACAAAATGGAGGCCAAGCAGTGGTTGAGGGAGATAAGGGAATACCAGCTGTACGACACGGGCATCGATGTGCAGTTCGGCGATGAGTTCATCACCTTGACCACCTGCAACCGGGCGCGCCACCGGAACGGAAGATTTGTGGTGGTCTGCCGCAGAATAAGGGAAGGAGAGACGATCGAATGAAGAAACTGATTGCGCTGGTTCTGGTATGCATGCTCTGCCTGGCGGGCACCGCCTTTGCGGCCGAATGGCCCGAGGGCCTCAGCCCGGCCAAGCCCACCAACCTCAAGCCTGAGGTGGACCTGGATAAAAATATCGGCTATTGGCTGCCCTTCCCGCGGTCCGGCTTGCCCGCGGAGTCGTTCTGCGACGTGCTGGAGCTGTACATGCCCAACCCGGATATCGAGCTGGGCGAGGGCACCGCGACGCTGTGGAACGCCGATGGCGAGGTCTGCGTGCTGGACTTCTCCGATCCCACGCAGGTGGAACTGCGCGACCTGGAGGAGGTCGAGCTGGTGGACCTGCACTGGGGCAGCGGCAAGTGCCTGGAGATGCACCTGCCCATCTCCCTGAAATTCGATGAAAACTACTATGTGACCATGGACGAGGGCGTTCTCACCAGCCGCGGCGGCAAGGTGAAGAGCATGCCCATCCCGTACTCCGACAAGGTGGACATCACCGAGCAGTACTGGACCCCCATGATCTCCGGCGACTACGGCATCAGCGGCCTGTACTACAGCACGCCCGCGACCGGCGCGGCCGATGCGACCGGTGCGACCGGTGCGACCGGTGCGACCGGTGAAGAGATAGAGGTCGAAGGCGCGATCGAAGGAGCGGTCGAGGGCGAGGCGGCCACTGCCGCCGGCGAGCCGAAGTACAACCCCGTCAAGGGCGACGTGCTCAACTTTGACGTGGTGCTGGGCGGCGACGTCACCTACGCCATCATGCGCAGCGAGAACAACTCCGTGTACTTCGACACGCTGGAGTACGGCCAGAGCGGCCACGTCACCGGCACCATCACCGGCGACAAGCCCGAGTGGGGCGTCGTGTTCCTGGATGCGGACGGCGCGGTGGTGGACTACATGAGCCTCGGCGCCATCTCTGCGGAGGAGCCGGCGGAGGAGCCTGCGGCGGAGGAATAATCCGCGGGATATCAAAACACACGCCAATGGCGGGGCTGTCTGCGCGACGGCCCCGCTTCGTTTCGCCACAAAAATGCGCGATGATCTTAATTTGGGAATCATTGTAACGGATATGAAACAGGCGTATACTGGGCTTGGATAGTTTCCAACCGGGAGGTTTGAAGATATGCGTTTGAAGAGGATGCTGGCGGTGCTGCTGGCGGCGCTGCTCCTGGCGACGTCGCTGCCCGCGGCGCTGGCGGAGGACATCGCGCCGGAGCTGCCCGTGGAGGAGCCCGCGCCGGAGCTGCCCGCAGAGGAACCCGCGCCGGAGGCGGCGGCGGAGGAACCCGCGCCGGAGATGGCGGCGGAGGACGCCGCGCCCCAGCCGCCGGAGGAGGACGAGCCGATCGCCCTCGCGCAGGACGCCGGGGACACCGGCCTGGACATCGATCTGGGCGACGAGCCCGCCGACGATGCTTCTGACGACGTGCCGCTGGAGGTCGCCCCGGACGGCGGGGAAGTGCCGCTGGACGAGGTCACGGTGTCACACGACGACGACGAAGATCCCTCGGACGAGGCCGTCGAGGCCGCCGACATGGAGCAGGCGGACGGCGAAGTGCTGGCCGGGGAGGCGAGCGTGGGCCTGGGCGTGGCCAGCCATACCCCGGGGGACATCCAAGCGTTCGTGAACGCCCATCCCGCCTATCGCAACCAGGTCAACCTGTTCAGCACGGCCCCCAGCGACAATCCCTATTCGCCCGGCAAGCTCTCCGCGGTGAACCAGCAGTCCGCGCTGAACATGATCAACCAGATCCGCTACATCGCGGGCCTGGGCAGCGACGTGGGCTTCTATCCGGAGCAGGAGGACGCCATGGCGGCCACCGCGCTGGTGATCCGCCTGTACAGCGAGCAGTACAAGGCCCAGAACGGCAAGGACATCCTGACCCACTACCCGGGGCGCGCGGCGGCCATCGCCGACGCCAGCTATGACGCGCTGTTCAGCGCGGGCTATACCGGGGCTGGCAAGTCCAACATCGCCATGGGCTACACCGTCACCGGCTCCCTGCTGGCCTACATGTCCGATTCCGATGACAACAACGTCAAGACCGTCGGTCACCGGCGCTGGATCCTCAACCCCGCGCTGGGCAAGACGATATTCGGCGCGAACGGCCGCTTCTCCGCCATGTACGCCCACGACCTGTCCGCTGCGGGCGGCGAGACGAAGGTCGCCTGGCCGGCCCAGGAGATGCCGCTGCAGTTCTTCAACGCCAGCGATCCCTGGTCGCTGTCCTTCGGCAAGGCGCTGACCGCCGACGGCATTTCGGTCAGCCTCGTGCGAGCGCGCGACGGCAAGACGTGGAACTTCTCCACCGCCGCCGCCGACGGCGATTTCACCGTGGAGAACAGCGCCTACGGCCAGCGCGGCTGCGTGATCTTCCGGCCCAGCGGCCTGGACGGCATCGCCGAGGGCGATGTATTCGACGTGTCCGTCACCGACGGCGCGGCGGGGGAGGTCACCCGCTACACGGTGCACTTCTTCATGCTGAACCTCGACGCCTGCGCGGCGCTGCCGCTGGTGGAGAACGTGACGGCGCTCAAGACCTCCACCGGCAACGAGGTGAACTGGAGCGCCACCGGCGGCGCGCAGAGCTACTACGTCTGCCGCCGCGAAAAGGAATCCAGCTACTACCAGATCGTGGCCGACGTGAACGCGACCTCCTTCTTTGACGCCAATATCTCGCAGGACGCGACCTACTACTACCAGGTCTACGCCCGCGACGCCGTGCGCACCAGCCGCTCCGCCGTCAGCGTGGAGGCCAAGCCCATCGCCCCGGAGGCCATCGCGCTCAGCGCGACGGGCACCGTCAGCGTGTACAGAAACGCCACTTTGCAGCTTGCCGTCGCCTACACCCCGGCCAACGCCTCGGCAAAGCTGACGTGGAAGAGCAGCAAGACGAAGATCGCCACCGTGGACGAAAACGGCCTGGTTCGGGCCGTGCGCAAGGGCAGCGCGATCATCTCCGTCACCACCGACAACGGCAAGCAGGCCAGCGTGAAGGTGAAGGTGGTGAACCCGCCCAAGGCGACGCGCGTGAACCTGAACGTCAGCGGCACCGTGGTGCTGAACGTGGGCGACACCCTGCAATTGAGCGGCAGCGTGGAGCCCGCCGAGGCCGACCAGGCTTTGAAGTGGAGCAGCAGCCGCAAGAAGGTCGCCAGCATCAGCGGCGAGGGCCTGATCACGGCGCTGAAGGCCGGCACGGCCACGATCACGGCCAAGTCCTCCAGCGGGAAAAAGGCGAAGGTGAAGGTGAAGGTGATCGATCCCTACGCGCCCGATGCCGTGGCCCTCAATCAGACGGGCGTCGTGACGCTGAAGGTCGGCCAGACGCTGCAGCTGGCGGCGACGGTGCTGCCCGACACGGCCCGGACCACGCTGAGATGGTCCTCCTCCCGCAAGCGGGTGGCCGCTGTGAACGCCGACGGCCTGGTGACAGCCCTGCGGCGCGGCGCCGCCACGATCACCGTCAGGACCGCCAACGGCAAAAACGCCAAGGTGAAGATCAAGGTCGTGAAGTAGAGGGAAAAATAACCAACTGTAGGGACGCCGATGTGGCGCCTGCCCAAAAAGATCCTTCGCTACGCTCAGGATGACAACGAAATGGCATCTGCCAACCTGTCATCCTGAGCGAAGCGAAGGATCTTTCCTTATAAAGTAGACCCAGGTAGACCCAAAATCGCCAAAAGTTTGCGCGATGCCCTTGACGCGGGCGGCCGTCGCTGATATGATGAAGGTAATACCAAAGAAGGCGGTGACGCGCCATGTGCGCCCAGTGGCATATCGAAACGCTGAACGACCTGTTCTCCGCGCTGTTCAGGCCCGCCGAGGACGCGGGGCCGGTGATCCGCCAGCCCCAACGTCCGCTTCGCGAGGACCTGTTCGCGCTGTTCTTCCCGGACGCGCTCGTGGCGCAGTACGCGGACAAGTCGAAGTCCAACCTGACGTGGTTCTTCAACAACGACCCGCGCAACAAGTCCGTGCGGCGCTCGCTGGCGCAGCTGGTGCAGGACGATGCGCCCGTGACGGTGGACGACATGCACCGCAAGTGCCACGCGGCGCTCTGGCCCCGGCCGGGCCACGCGGTGTTCGATGCCGCGGCGCTCAAGGCGGTGCTGTCGGGCGTGAAACTGCCCGGCGCGCTGGACGGACGCCTGCGCATCACCCGCCCCGACGGCGACCAGCCCAGCCGCCTGGACGTGTTCTTCGCCGCCGACGAGGCCGGCGCGCTGGCGCGGATGATGCTGACGCTGGCGGTGGCCGGGGATGCCCCCGCCGACGCCGTGGCCCAGATCTGGCGCGGAGACGTCGGCGGCGACTGCGACTACCTGGGCGGCGACGCCTCCATCGCCGGGAGCATCCGCTACGCGCGTATGCTGGACTTGCAGGGCCGCCACGAGCGCGCCTTCGAAGGCTTTGAGCGCATCGCCCGCCAGCTGGACCGCCCCGCGCAGACGCCGGACGAGTCCGCGCTGTACGGCAGGCTGGGCGAGATGCGCTTCAACGGCGAGGGCTGCCCCCGCGACGAGAAGGAGGCCCTGCGCTACGACGAGCTGGGCCTGCTGGACGAGAACCCGCGCTCCTACTGGCAGCTGGGCCGCCACGCCAGCGGCACCCCGGCCCGGCAGGCGATGGAACACGCCGCGGAGCTGGGCTACGCGCCCGCGATCCGCGAGTTGGGCGAGGCCTGGTACAGCGGCAGCGCGCGCCTGGCCGCGCTGCGCAACCTGGAGTCCGCCCGCCGCTGCTTCCAGCGGGGGCTGGGCATCCCCGGGGCCGACGGGGCCTACTGCGCCTACATGCTGGGCCAGATCTACGAGGCCCAGGGCGAGCGCGCGGCGGCGGTGAACGCCTATCGCGTGGCCCAGGAAAGCGGCAGCGCCGAGGCCGCCGAGCGCCTGGCGAAGCTGGATTGGATGCTGGACGCCCCCGCCGAGGTCCCCGCGGAGCGCCGCGCCCCGGCGGGCTCGACCGCCTACTGCCTGATGAACGACGTCACCGGTTGCAACCGGCTGTTTTTGGACGGCTTGCGGGGCCGCTGGGACGTGACCGTCTGCGGCCGCGGACCCGAGGAGGCGGTCTCGAACGTGCGCGCGCGGGCCGTGCCGGTGCAGAAGGCGCTGCGGGAGCTGGCCCAGGGCGTGTACTGGGGCGGCGCGCCGCAGTTCCCGGAGCTGGTGATCGCGCTGCTCTCGGACGACTGGCGGCAGAACCTGCGCGACGCCGTGGCCCTGCTGGGCGAATTGCAGCGGCTGGCGCAGTCATTGGGCGAGCGCGCGTGGGACCTGGTGGACCAGGTGAGCCTGTACGTGCTGGCGGAGCACGACTACGCCGCGCTGCTGCTGGACGCCGCGTTCGCGGGCATGGGCGAACTGTACTTCCGGGTGCGGCTGTGCGACCCGGCGCTGGACGCGGCGGATGAGCTGCTCAGCGCCGCGCCGCTGTTCATGCCGCGCCTGCGCGCGGCTTCGGACGCCGGGACGCGCCTGAAGATCATCGGTTGCGGCGACGCGGCCATGGCCGTCATGCGCCGCGCGCTGTCGCTGCCGATGCCGGAGGGGACGCTGTCAGTGGACGTGTACGGCGAGGGCGCGACGGCCATGGGCCGCCGCTTCCGCCAGCTGTGCCCAGGGGTCATCTCCGCGCCCGAGCTGTTCGGCGCGCTGCCGACGTTTCACGACATGGACCTCGAGCAGGCGCTCTTGGAGGCGCTCCCGGATGGCCTGGGCGACGGCAACTACTATGTCGTCGCTACGCCCGACGACGCGCTGAACCTGCGCCTGGCGGTGCTGCTGCGCGGGGCGCTGCTGCGGCGGGACCTGGACGGCGAGTGCTCGCCGTTCATCGCCGTGTACGCGCCGAACCCGCTGGAGAACTGGCTCTCGGCCAGCCTGAGCGCCGGAGCGGAGGGCAGCGCGGCGAAGGCGACCGGCACGGCCTGGTACGGCCAATACGAGCTGCACCCGTTCGGCGCGCTTTCGATGTACGCGCCCGACGCGCTGCGCCGCGACGCGCTGGAGCGCCGCGCGCGGCAAGCCCACATGCTGTTCATCGGCCTGCCGAACACCCGCGACGCGCGCCACGCGGCCATGGGCGGCTACTACCGGCGGCAGTTCAACCGCGACACCGCGCGCGCCGCGGCCCAGAGCATGACCTACCGGCTGCACCTGGCGGGCGTGAACCTGCCCGGCTGGCGGCTGTACGGCGTGCCCGAGGAGGAGGCGCGGCTGGGCCCCGTCTACAGCCAGTGGTTGAAGGAGGGCGACAATTTGCAGATCGCGGCGCGGGACGAGCACAACCGCCGCAACCGGATGCTGCTCTGCCTGGGCTGGCAGGGCGCGACGATCGACGATGTGATGGCCTACGTGCGCCGTGGCAATCCCGGCCACCGGCTGTATCCCGCGCGGCTGGACCCCTTCGTCTGCCCGTACGAGGCGCTGGAGGGCGGCGAGCTGCTGCGCGCCGTGCGCGACGCCGTGCGCGCCCGCTTCCCGGAGAAGTCCGTGCCCGACCCCAGAAGGGACGAGGAGGCCTCCGTGCGCGATACGGAGAGGATATTGGGAGAGATATAAAAAGAAGGGGCGCCGAAAGGCGCCCCCAACTGTTTATTTCACATCGTGATCGTATACACCTTGTCCAGGAAGTACTGTGCCAGGCCCACGCTCTCGGCGTCGGGGCCGGCCTGTGCGTAGCTGAGCTCCAGGTGGCGGATCAGCACGTTGCGGATCATCAAATTGCGGTAGACCTCCCGCAGGAACGGCTCGCCCAGCGCCTCGATGCCGCCGCCCAGCACGATGCGGCGCATGCCGGACGTGCACAGTATGTTGTACAGGCCGGCGGCCAGCAGGCGGGCGGAGTTCATCACCGCCGCGTTCAGCGCGGGTTCAGTGGGATAGCGCTTCCCCAGGTCTTCCAGGCTCGCGGGCGGCTCCAGCCCCGCCTTTTCGCAGGCGGCGCGGGCGTCCTCCAGGATCGCGCTCTGGTTCACGTAGCGCTCCAGGCAGCCGCGGCTGCCGCAGGAGCAGGGGCGGCCGTTGGAATCGATGGACACGTGGCCGAGCTCCCCGGCGACGTTGTAGGGGCCGGAGTAGAGGCTGCCGTTGGCGATCAGCGCGCAGCTGATGCGCTCGTGGATGTCCACGAACACCATGTCCAGCGTCTCCGGCTCGTCGGGGTTGAGGGCGTCCAGGTGCTTCTTCTCGGCGTAGCCCAGGCTCTTGGCGGCGTTGAACAGGTAGACCGGCAGGCCGATCCTGTCGCGCAGGCCGCGCATTGCGCCTTCGGAGAAGTTGAGGCCCAGCGAGGTGCGGTTGTGGAAGATGTCCTCGCCGATCATATGCAGCCCGGGGTAGCACACGCTGACCACCAGCGCCTTGCGCTTGCTGAAGTGGCGCGCGCGGTGGGCGAGGATGTCCTCGATCGCGGCGGCGTAGGCCTCGCCGGCGTCGTCGGCGGGCAGCGCGGCGGCTTCCAGCGGGAACAGGCGGCTCTCGATCGCCCGGCAATCCAGGTTCAAAAGCGTGTAGCGCACGCCCTCGCGCAGCAGCGTGAACACCGCGATCTGGCGCTCGTCGCCGTTCAGGCGCAGGCTGATGGGCCGCCGCCCGGGCAGCGTGGTCTGCGCGGGGCCGGTCTCGCTGATCAGGCCGCGGGCGGCGAGCTCCTCCACCAGCACGGAGACGCTGGTGGCGCTCAGGTGCATCATGCGCACCAATTCCGCGCGCGACTTGCACTTGCCGCTGCGCACCAGGTCGAATATGCGCTTGATGTTGGCTTCCTTGACCTGCTGCTGGTACCCGATACGGCTGTGGCCGAAGGTCTCCAAGGCCAGATACTTCATGGCGATCCCTCCTTATCGAGGGCAAGCGCAGGCAAGAGGGCCTGTGCGCAGCCGTCGGGGGTCCGGTCATAGGTGACAATTATCTACCTGTATACTATCATATTAATTTGGAGTTTTCAAGCGGTTTCGAACCGGGGGAAAAGACGCCGGAAAAATAAAACACCCGCCCCTTGCGCTAGAATCAGTGGCGCAAGGGGCGGGGTTTATCTGCGCGGCAGCGATTGCCTCTGATGCAATCAGTGGCGCAAGGGGCGGGGCTTATCCGCGCGGCAGCGATTGCCTCTGATGCAATCAGTGGCGCAAGGGGCGGGGCTTATCCGCGCGGCAGCGATTGCTTCTGATGCAATCAGTACATGCCGCCCATGCCGGGGTTGCCGGCGGGAGCCGCCGGTTCCGGAGTGGGGATGTCGGTGACCAGCGATTCGGTGGTGAGCACCATCGCGGCCACGGACGCGGCGTTCTGCAGCGCGGAGCGGGTGACCTTGGTCGGGTCGGCGATGGCGTCGTAGCCGAAGGTGGGGGACTTGCGGCTCTTGATCTTCTCGACGATCAGGCTGCCCTCGACGCCCGCGTTCGCCGCGATCTGGCGTACGGGCTCCTCCAGCGCGCGCAGCACGATCTGCACGCCGGTCTTCACGTCGCCGGTGGTCTCGGTGACCAGCTTGGCGACGGACTTGGAGGCGTTGATCAGCGCGGTGCCGCCGCCGGGAACGATGCCCTCTTCAACGGCGGCGCGGGTGGCGGCCAGGGCGTCCTCGATGCGCAGCTTGCGCTCCTTCATCTCCACCTCGGTGGCGGCGCCGACGTTGATGACGGCTACGCCGCCGGCCAGCTTGGCCAGCCGCTCCTGCAGCTTCTCGCGGTCATAGTCGCTGGTGGTGTCTTCGATCTGGCTGCGGATGGAGGCGATGCGGGCCTTGATCTCGTCCGGCTCGCCCGCGCCCTCGACGATCACGGTGTTCTCCTTGTCGATCTTCACCTGGCGCGCGGAGCCCAGCATGTCAATGGTGGCCTCCTTCAGCTCCAGGCCCAGCTCCTCGGTGATCACCTGGCCGCCGGTCAGGATGGCGATATCCTGCAGCATGGCCTTGCGGCGGTCGCCGAAGCCGGGGGCCTTCACGGCCACGCAGGTGAACGTGCCGCGCTTCCATCTTCTCCATGTCGGTGCACATGTAGCTGGAGGCGTAGCCGCGATCGAACTGCATGCCCTCGACGATGTTCAGCTCGGTCTTCATGGTCTTGGACTCTTCGACGGTGATGACGCCGTCCTTGCCAACCTTCTCCATCGCGTCGGCGATCAGCTGGCCGACGGTCTCATCGGAGGAGGAGATGGCCGCGACCTGGGCGATCTCCGTCTTGCCCTCGATGGGCTTGGACTGCGCGGCCAGGCTCTGCACGGCGGCCTCGGTGGCCTGCTCGATGCCCTTCTTCAGGATCATCGGGTTCGCGCCCGCGGCCACGTTCTTGAGGCCCTCGCGCACGATCGACTGCGCCAGCAGGGTGGCGGTGGTGGTGCCGTCGCCGGCCACGTCGTTGGTCTTGACGGAGACCTCGCGCACCAGCTGCGCGCCCATGTTCTCAAAGGGATCTTCCAGCTCGATTTCCTTGGCGATGGTCACGCCGTCGTTGGTGATCAGCGGCGCGCCGAACTTCTTGTCCAGCACCACGTTGCGGCCCTTGGGGCCCAGGGTGATCTTTACGGTATCGGCCAGCGCGTCGATGCCGGTCTGCAATGCCTTGCGAGCTTCCTCGCCGTATTTGATCTGCTTCGCCATGATGATTGCCTCCTATATTTATTCGACCACGGCCAGAATGTCGCTCTGGCGCACGATGATGTATTCCTCGCCGTCCAGCTTCACTTCGGTGCCGGCGTACTTGGAGTAGATGACCTTCTGGCCTTCCTTCACGTTCATCTTGATCTCCTTGCCGTCCACGTTTCCGCCCGGACCCACGGCCAGGACTTCCGCCATGACCGGCTTCTCCTTCGCGGAATTGGTCAGGATGATGCCACCCTTGGTGGTCTCCTCGGCTTCCAGATTCTTGATGACCACGCGATCGCCCAGCGGCTTGATCTTCATATTGTATTACCTCCCGATTGGTTTTGGATTGTTAGCACTCTTAAAATCCGAGTGCTAACCCTTGCAGATCATAGTTTAACCATTCTATATGGAAAAATCAAGCCCCTATGGGCCTGTTTTTGTGTTAAATGTTGGGGAAACGGCGCTTTTAGAGGGGGAAAATAAAAAACGGCCCATCGCCTGCGCAATGAACCGCGTTTTTGCAATCCGGTGTGGATTACAGGTCAACGCTGCCCTCAGTCTCCTTGTTGACAACGTAGTAGGCCTTGGCTTCCTCGGGCTTCACGTAGATGTCCAGGTCGGCGATCTCGGTCAGCTTGTGGCCGGCGTCCTTCCAGTTCTTCTTCACGTTCGCCTCAACGGCCGCCAGGTCGAACTCCTGACCGTTGAACTGCAGAACAAACTTCTGGTTGATCTTAGCCATGGTGTTACCTCCTGTTGGAATCGTAAATTGTCCGCAGCGCGCATGTTGCATTCTGCTGCAAATAATATAGCAAATTGAACGTAAACTTGCAAGATTAATCGTGTGAAATTGCACTTTGAAAATTCGGCACAAGTCACAAACCTTTTTGGCGGCCTCGCCGGGTTTGCCGGTCATTTTAAGAAAATGAGGCAAAACGGCTGACAGAGGGCGGTTTTGGGTCAATCTTCCTCCCGGTGCGCCTGTTTCCACGCCGCGATCTCCTCAAAGCGCTGCTTGAACTGCGCCTCCTCGCCGAGACCGGCGGGGCGGTAGTAGCGCTTTTCGGCCATCGACTCCGGCAGGCAGGTCATCGCGGTCATCTTCTCGTCGAAGTCGTGGGCGTACTGGTAGCCCGCGCCGTAGTCCAGCTTCTTCATCAGGCCCGTCACGGCGTTGCGCAGGTGCAGCGGCACCGGCTCGGCCAGCTCCTTCTGGGCGTCGTCGCGGGCGCCTAAGTAGGCGGCGTAGAGCGCGTTGGACTTCGGGGCCAGCGCCATGTAGACCACGGCCTGCGTCAGGTGGACCGAGCACTCCGGCATGCCGATCAGCCGACAGGCCTGAAACGCGGCCACGGCTTGCTCCAGCGCGCGCGGGTCGGCCAGGCCCACGTCCTCGCTGGCGAAGCGCGTGACGCGCCGCGCGATGTAGATCGGGTCCTCCCCGGCCTCCAGCATCCGCGCCAGCCAGTACACGGCGGCGTCGGCGTCGCTATTGCGCATGGACTTGTGCAGCGCGGAGATCAGGTTGTAGTGCTCCTCGCCCCCCTTGTCGTAGAGCAGCGACTTCTTCGAGATGCACTGCTCCAGCGCGTCCTCGGTCACGCGCGTGCGGCCCTCGCCGTCCAGCTCGCCGTTGAGCACCACCATCTCCAGCGTCGAAAGCGCCACGCGGGCGTCGCCGTTGGCAAACGTCGCGATCTTCTCCAGCATGCCGTCCGGCAGGTCGATCTCCTGGCCGCCGAAGCCGCGCGGGTCGGAAAGGGCGTGGGTCAGCAGGCCCGTCAGATCCTCGACGGACAGCGCCTGCAGCACGAAAACCTTGCAGCGGCTCAGCAGCGCGGCGTTCACCTCGAAGGACGGGTTCTCCGTGGTCGCGCCGATCAGTATGATGCTGCCCTTCTCCACGAACGGCAGAAAGGCGTCCTGCTGGGCCTTGTTGAAGCGGTGGATCTCGTCCACGAACACGATCGTGCGCTCGCCGAAGCGGCGGTTGTCCTCCGCCTGCTGCATCACGCTGCGGATCTCCTTGATGCCGCTGGTGACGGCGGAGAAGTCGATGAACGCGGACTTCGTGCGGCGGGCGATGATGCGCGCCAGCGTGGTCTTGCCCACGCCCGGCGGGCCCCAGAAGATCATCGAGGCGATCTGGTCGCCCTCGATCAACCGGCGCAGCACCTTGCCCTCGCCCAGCAGGTGCTTCTGCCCGGCGAAGTCCTCCAGCGTTTCGGGGCGCAGGCGGGCCGCCAGCGGCTGCGACGCCGGGCGGTCAAACAACGTCATCTGTTCCATGGGAGCCTCCGTAGGATGTGCTACCTGTATTATAGCGG
>CADAQZ010000036.1 GCA_902790175.1 uncultured Eubacteriales bacterium
AGGTTGATGATGGAGTCGTGGCCGCTGACGTCGGCGAACGCGGCGTCGCTCGCGGCCTTGTGCTCGTAGGAGATGCCGTTGGCGGACTGCACGTAGTCCAGGCCCGCGGCGTTCATGCAGGCCATGGCGGCGTTGGCGCTCATGCCCACGTACACGCCGTACACCTCGTAGCCCGGGCCGTAGACCACGATGTTCTCCACGTTCTGGTTCCCGGCGAGGATCAGCGCATCGTTGTAGTACTGGTAGGGCGCCTCGCTCTCCACCTGGCGGTAGGAGATCAGGCCGATGTCGTTGGCAGCGGTCACCAGGTCCGCCCGGTAGAAGTTGGACAGCTCCACGGCGACACCGTCAAACGTCGCGGGCAGCGGCGTGGGCTGGGTGGTGTCGGGCTCGTCGACGGGCATTGCGCCGCCGTCCTCCGGGATCAGGCTGTTCGCGAACAGCCCGCCGGCGTTCAGCGCGGGCAGACCCGGCTGGTCGTCGCCCGTGGGCTCGGCGGTGGGCTCCGGCGTGGGCTCGGCGGTGGGCTCCGGCGTAGCCGCGGGCTGCGCCTGCTCACCCTCCAGCACGGAGAACTTCGAGGAGATCCAGCCGGTCTTGCTGCCGGCGGACACCTTGTACCAGGTCACGCCGCGGTCGTCCACGCTGCTCTCGTCCAGGTAGTCGAGCGTCTTGCCCTCGGAATAGCTGGTGACGATCTCATAGTTCAGGCCCGGGCCGGAGCGCAGGTTGACGGTCGCGGTGGTGCGCACGTCCGCCAGCGCGAGGCCGCACGCCAGCAGCATGGCCAGTGCCAGCGCCAGGGCTCTCCAAGCGCGATTCTTCATTATGATGTACCTCCTGAAAACGCTTCGTTTATTCGCTTGCGATGCACCCGCGCGGGGTGTACGTCCAGTATAGCATGAAGCCCGGCTTTGTCAACACGGCGCGCCAAGATTTCACCGGCGCGCCCAAATTTTTAGCATTGCGGTATATTTTGCGTCAAAACGTCCCATTCTAAGGGCACAAAGCCGTTTCACCGGCCAAGAGAAGGAGATGTTATTATGCTGGATCGCATTTCACTGGTGCTGAGCATCATCGGCGGCATCAACTGGCTGCTGGTGGGCCTGTTCCGATTTGACCTGGTAGCCTACCTGTTTGGCGGGCAGGCCGCGACGCTCAGCCGCGTGATCTACACCATCGTGGGCGTGGCCGCGCTGTGGTGCATATCCCTGCTGTTCCGCGAGCGCGCGGACGAGCCGATCGGGGAATGATAAAAGAAGGAGGAGCTCGCTCCTCCTTCTTTATGTCTACAAATTCTTGATGAATATCTCCAGCCCGATGGCGATCAGGATCGCGCCGCCGAGGATCGAGGCCTTCCCGGCCAGCTTCGTGCCGAACCTTCTTCCCAGGCGCAGCCCGACCACGCAGATGGCGAACGTGACCACCGCAATGATCAGCGAGGCCGTGAACGCCTGCAGCCAGCCGTACTGCTCGATGGTGAAGCCCACCGACAGCGCGTCGATCGACGTGGCCACGCCCTGCATCAGCAGCGTGCCGCGGCCCACCGCGCCGCCCGCGCCCTCGTCGCCGCCCTTGTGCGCGATGCCCTCATACAGCATCTTGCCGCCGATGTAGCCCAGCAGCGCCAGCGCGATCCAGGGCACGGCCTTCTGGAACGCCTCGAAGGCCTGCGCCACGGTGCGCACGCACAGCCAGCCGATCATCGGCATGATGAACTGGAAGAACGCGAACGTGCCCGCGATGCGGATCGTCTGCCCCCGGCGCATGCCCGGGTCGTTCAGGCCGTTCGCCAGCGACACCGAGAAGGCGTCCATCGCCAGCCCCACGCCCAGCAGCGCTGAGTTGAGAAAAAAAGAAAGGCTCCACTGCATATGAGCCGCCTCCGTGATCGCGTCGTTTTGTCTATTATAGCACTATCGCGGACGCGATGTCAACGGCGACCCATCGCCGCTTCGAGCACCGCGGCGTGAACGGCGGCGGCGACGGCAACGGCATTGTCGTCGGGCAGGAAGGCGGCATTGTGCAGCGGCAGGGCGCAGCCCGCGCCGACGTGGTAGAAGCTGCCGGGGCGCTCCATCAGGAAGTAGCCGAAGTCCTCGGTGGTCAGCGTGGGTCGGTCGATCACGTGCACGCGCCCGTCCCCCAGCAGATCCCGCGCCGCGGCCTCGGCGAGCGCAGTCATGCCGTCGTCGTTCACCACGCCGGGGTAGCTCTCGTTGAGCGCCACGTCGCCCGTCGCGCCCCAGGCCGCGAGCGTCGCGTCCGCCGTCTCGCGAAAGCGCCGCTTCAGTTCGGCGCGGGCGTCCGGGCCCAGCGTGCGGATGATGCCCTTCAACTCCGCACGGTCCGCCAGCGCGTTCTCCGCTGTGCCCGCGTGGAATTCGCCGACCGTCACCACGGCGCGCTCGCCCGGCAGCACGGCCCCCGGCAGCGCGATCAGCCGCGTCGCCAGCTCCGCCGCCGCGCCCAGCGCGTCCACGCCCTTCTCGCGCTCGGCGGCGTGGGCCCCCGCGCCGTGCACGACGATTTGAAACGTGTCCGACGCGGCGTAGAACTTGCCGTAGCGCACGCCGACGTCGCCCAGCGGCAGCTCCGGCGACACGTGCGCGCCAAACACGGCGTCCACGCCGTCCAGCGCCCCGGCCTCGATCATCCGGCGCGCGCCGCCCCGGCCCTCCTCGTCCGGCTGGAACAGGAACACCGCCGCGCCGGGCAGCGCCTCGCGCCGCTCGGCCAGCAGCCGCGCCGCGCCCAGCGCCGCGGCCATGTGCACGTCGTGGCCGCAGGCGTGCATCACGCCCGGGTTCTCGGAAGCAAAGTCCGCGCCGGTGGCCTCGGTCAGCGGCAACGCGTCCATGTCCGCGCGCAGCGCCACGGTCCGGCCGGGGCGTCCGCCCTCCAGCCGCGCGACGACGGCCGTGTCCAGCAGCCGCCGGGATTCTATGCCCAGCCGCGAAAGCTCTTTTTCGATCCGCCGCGCGGTGCGCTCCTCGCGGTTGCCCAGCTCGGGGCAGCGGTGCAGCGCGTGCCGCAGCTCTGCCAGCTCCGGCGCGATGGATCGGGCACGGGTGAGGTAGTCGGTCATTATATCCTCCTTTGGCTTGCTTGCCGGGGGTTCGGGGGCGGCAGCGCCCCGAGGTTCAATCGTTGCCGGCGACATGTGCGGCGGCAACGGAAGCATTTTTGCGGCAGGAAGCCTGTCGACCAGAGCAAAAATGGTTTCCTTGCAGATTCACCGCATAGCAGTCGCACCACTGCGCCTTCGCGCAGGCGCGACCAGCCCGGGCGCATCCTTCGGATGCCAGCCCGGCGCTGCCGGCGCTTGCCCTTCGGGCAGTAGCGCCGGTGCATTCCCGGAAATCGCTTGCGATTTCAGGTGAATCTGTCAAAGGGGTGGCAATGGCGGGGGAAGCAGGTCCCCCGCCATATCAAAGCTTCCTCAGCGCCGCTTCGAGCGCGGTCTTTTGCGTGGTGCCGGCGTCCTTCTGCTTGATGACGCGCGCGGGGCACCCGGCGACGACGGCGTTGGCGGGGACGTCCTCGATCACGACGGCCCCGGCGGCGACCACCGCGCCTTCGCCGATGTGCACGCCCTCGATCACGACGGCGTTCGCGCCGATCAACACGCCGTCCTCGACGATCACGGGCTTGGCGGAGGCCGGCTCGATCACCCCGGCCAGCACCGCGCCCGCGCCCACGTGGCAGTTCTTGCCCACGGTGGCCCGGCCGCCCAGCACCGCGCCCATGTCGATCATCGTGCCCTCGCCGATGATCGCGCCGATGTTGATCACCGCGCCCATCATGATCACGGCGTTCTTGCCGATGGTCACGTTGTCGCGGATCAGCGCGCCCGGCTCGATGCGGGCCTCGATGCCCTTCATGTCCAAGAGCGGCACCGCGCTGTTGCGCCGGTCGTTCTCGATCACGATGTCCGTGATCTTATCGCGGTTCTGCTCGAGGATCGGGGCGAGCTCGCCCCAGTCGCCGAACACCACCTTGTCCCCCGCGCCAAAAACCTTGGCGCTGCCGTAGTCGATGGGGGCGCTCTGCTTCACATAGAGCTTCACCGGCGTCTTTTTCGGGGCGGTTGAGATGTAGTTGATCAGTTCCTGCGCGTTCATGGCACTCTCCTATTTCACGATGTCCTTCATGTCGTAAAGCCCCGGCTCTCGGCCCGCGAGGAATTCCGCGGCCGCCAGCGCCCCGCGCGCGAACAGCGAGCGGTCCTCGGCCTCGTGCTTCAGCGTGAGCGTCTCGTTTCCGGCGGCGATGATGATCTCGTGCGTGCCCACCTCGTTGCCGTATCGCAGCGAGTGGATGCCGATCTCCCGCCGGGTGCGCTTGCCGTTCTCGTGGCGGCCGATCAGCAATTCGCTATCGGGCCGGGCCTCCTGGATGCGCCGCGCCAGCAGCAGCGCCGTGCCGCTGGGCACGTCCAGCTTCTGGTTGTGGTGGCGCTCGATGATCTCAATGTCGGCCTCGGGGAACATGGCCGCCGCGCGCCTGGCCAGGTCTGCCAGCACCGCCACGCCGATGGACATGTTGCCCGACAGGAACACCGGCACGGCCTTCGCCGCCGCGCGGATCATGTCGAGCTCCGCGTCGGTCTGGCCCGTGGTGGCGATCACCACCGGCAGGCCGCGCGAGACGCAGTATTCCGTCACGGCCTGCGTGGCCGCGTGGCTGGAGAAGTCGATCACCACGTCGGCGGGACCCTCGTACTGCTTCAACTCCGAATAGCCGTCCCCGGCGGCGTAGCTCCAGTCCACCTTCGCGACCACGGCGTGCGCGCCGCCCTGCTCGACGGCCTCGGCCACGATCCGCCCCATGCGCCCGTTTGAGCCGTTCAGAATAATATTCATGGGATCCTCCATCTTATGTAATTGGCAGTGGAGGGATTAGGGACTAGGGATTAGGGATTAGAAAATGCTGCTACCGCGTTTTCTATAGGATCGTCATGTCAGAAACAGCGGCAGCCACTATTCCTAATCCCTATTCCCTAATCCCTATTCCCTCCTCGTTTAAATCAGCCCATGTCCTTCCATGATCCCCTTCAGCTTCGCCCAGTGCGCGTCCTCCATCGGGGTCAGGGGCAGGCGCACGTAGTTCTCACACCAGCCCATCGCGGCCATCGCGGCCTTGACGGGGATGGGGTTGACCTCGCTGAACAGCGCGTTGATCAACGGCAGCAGGTCCATCTGCATGCGCGCGCTGCCGGACACGTCGCCCTCGAAGAAGCGCTTGCACATCTGCACCGTGGCGGCGGGCATCACGTTCGACAGCACCGAGATCACGCCGCTGCCGCCCATCGACAGCACCGGGACGACCTGGTCGTCGTTGCCGGAGTAGATGTCCACGATGTCGCCCACCAGCATGGCCGTCTCCACGATCTTGGAGATATTGCCGCTGGCCTCCTTGATGCCGACGATGTTCGGGTGCTTGGCGAGCTCGGCGTAGGTGGCGGGCTCGATGTTCACGCCCGTGCGGCTGGGCACGTTGTAGAGGATGATGGGCCGGTCCACCGCGTCGGCGATGGCGGTGTAGCTGGCGATCAGGCCCTTCTGGGTGGCCTTGTTGTAGTAGGGCGTCACCACCAGCAGCGCGTCCGCGCCCGCGCGACAGGAGAACTTCGACAGCGTGATGGCGCGGTTGGTGTCGTTGGAGCCGCTGCCCGCGATGATGGGCACGCGCCCCGCCGCGCGCTCCACCGCGAAGCGGATGCACTCCTCGTGCTCCTGGTAGGTCAGCGTGGAGCCCTCGCCGGTGGTCCCGGCGATCACCAGCGCGTCGATGCCCTCTGCGATCTGCCAGTCGATCAGCTTGCCGAAGGCCTCGTAGTCCACGCCGGCGGCGTTCAGGGGGGTGATCAGCGCCGTGGCGGCGCCGCGAAACACGGTCTGCTTCTTCATGTGGTTGCACCTCGCTGTTTCTAGTAAAAAATCAGCCAACGCGCCGGCATTGACTGTTCTGTTATGATAATAGGTTAGCACAAAAAAGTGCGGCTGTCAATCCGGTGGGTTGTTAATATTATAGTAGGATCGCGGCGGAATTACAAGTAAACATTGAGGATAGAGAAAGATCGGCCCCGGTTCCGAGGAACCGGGGCCATAGAGAGAGGGGGGATAATCCGTTGGTTATTCCTTTTCGGTCAGCGTGACGTCGATATCGAGCGTCTCGTAGCCACCGCCGACGGTCAGCGCGCCATTGGTGTAATAGCTGCCGTTGTTGCCGTTGCCATTGCCACCGTTGCCGTAGCCGTAGTTATAGTTATAGCCGTAGCCGAACGGGAAGCCGAAGCCATAGCCGAACGGGCTGCTGTAATAGTTGTCGTAGCCGTTGTTCACGGTGCTGACGTTGTTGTAGCGCACGACGGTCAGCGTCACGGTGTCGCCGGGCTTGAAGGTGTCCAGCAGGGTGGTCAGCTCGCGGCGCGTGGTCACGCGCTGGCCATTGACGGCGGTGATGAAGTCATACAGCTTCAGGCCGGCCTTTTCGGCGCCGCCGCCCTCCACGATGGAGGTGACGCACACGCTGGCGGGCGCGTAGTCGTTCATCGGCTCGTCCGGGCCGTCCTGGTCCATGACGGTCACGCCGATCTGCGGGCGGATGACCTTGCCGTTCTCCATCAGCTGCTGGGCGATCGGGTAGGCCGTCTCGATCGGGATGGCGAAGCCCAGGCCCTCGTAGTTGCCGTTGGAGTAGAAGCTGCCGCGGTACTTCAGCGTGTTGATGCCGATCAGGTTGCCCTGGTAGTCAAACAGGCCGCCGCCGCTGTTGCCGCTGTTGATGGGCGCGTCGTGCTGGATGTAGTTCACGTTGCGGGAGGTATTGCTGCCGCTCATGCTCGTGCGCTCCAGCGCGGAGATGATGCCGCGGGTGACGGTGTTCGCCAGGATCTCGCCGCCGGGGTTGCCGATGGCGATGACGGTGCTGCCCACGGGCAGGCTCTCGGAGGAGCCGATGCTGACGGGCACCAGCGTGTCGGCCTGGTCCTCCACCTTCAGCACGGCCAGGTCCATCGCGGAATCCGCGCCGACCAGCGTGGCGTCCACCTTGTCGCCGCTGGGCAGGAGCACCTGCCAGGCGCTGCCGTCCTCGATGACGTGGTTGTTGGTCAGCACGTAGCCGCCCTCGGCGATCACCACGCCGCTGCCCTGGCTGACCGGGGTGTTCTGCACGCCGGTGCTGCGGCTCCAGCCCTCGGTGCTGGTGATGATGCCCACCACGGAATTGGCGTTCTTCTGCGCCACGTAGATGGCGGGGCTGGTGTCTTCCGTGGGCATCGGGGCTTCGACCTGCGCGGGCTCGGTCTGCGCCACCTCGGCCGAGGCCGCGCGCGTGCCGCCCGTCAGGGCGAACATGCCGCCCACCGCCAGCGTGCAAACCAGCGCCAGCGCCACGACCAGCGCATAGCCGCGATTCGCGCGGGCGCGCCGACGATTGTTTCTCATGCCGTTAGTCTTCATATCTATCTTCTCCTCTCACAGAAAATGCATTCATCAGGGTTTCCCATTTCGCGCCCGGGCTCTCATCCCGTTCGCTGGAAATATTATAGGGTCAGGAAAGGTCAAAGTCAATAAACAAACATTGCATGATTTGTGAACGAATTGAAAACGTGTGAAAGAAGAAAAAGAAGGGCCGGATTGCCACGGCCCTGCGGGCCTCGCAATGACGTTTCGTGCTGTCATTGCAAGGAGGCGCAACGCGACGACGTGGCAATCCGGTCCTCTTTCTATTCAAAATATGCGATTTGTCAACCCCGCTTGCCTGCGCGGTTCAGCGCAAAGCCCAGGCCCGCGCCCACTGCGCCGCCGGCGATGTGGGCCATATAGGACACGTTGTCGCGCACGGCGACGGCCTGCCACACCTGCTGGCCGATGTAGAGGATGGCCACCAGCAGGAACGTGACGGGGATCGCGCCCTCGCGGGTGCGGGTGATGGAGGAGAGCAAGATCATGGCGAACACGATGCCGCTGGCCCCCAGCAGCATCGTGCCGGGGAAGAACACGAAGTTTATGAGGCCCGTCAACAGCGCGGTGGCCAGCATCACCAGTATCAGGTCCGCCGAGCCGTACTTCTCCTCCAGCATGGGCCCGAGGATCAGTATGTACATCATGTTGTTCAGCAGGTAGTTCCAGTCGGCGTGGCCGAACACGTGGCACACCATCCTGAGCCACGTCAGCGGGTCGGAAAGCGGCGCGCGGTACACGCTGAACAGCAGGCGGTTGCTGTCGCCGCCGGTGAGTCCGTTCAGCACCATCGCCGCCAGGCATATGCCCGCGAAGCCCAGCACCGCCGGGGAGTTGAACGCGAGCCTGGAGGAGAGCTTTTTGTGTTGTGACATGGGGACTCCTTTCGTGGGGGAGGCGGGCGGGCGGCGCATCGCCGCGGGGCGCGGTCTCCCCCGTTCTATTCATTCCCGCCCGATACGGCTTCCGGCTCCCTTTCCTTACCGCATCTTGTGCAAACGCCCTCGTCATTATAATCATGCTCAAGGGGATCGATTGCCTTGCCCTCGCTGATAAACTTATAATCGCCGTCTGTTCCACACGCCGTGCACACCAGCGTGCCCGTATAACCGGAATCTTCACAGGTGGGGTCTTTGGCATCAATCGTCTTAAGGCCCGCATGATTATCCGGGTTGATCGGCGTCTGTGTCTGTTGGACAAGTATTTCCCCGCATACCTCGCAATGGCTGCCCGCGGTCAGGCCGGTCGCGACGCAGGTGGCGGGCACGGCGGGGTCGGCCACGGAAGTGTGCCCCAGCGCGTCCACGACTTCGGTCTCGGTCGCACCGCAACCCGCGCGCTGGCAGGTGTGGGCCTTTTCGCCGGGGTCGGTGCAGGTCGGGGCCTTCGTCTGCGTCCACTCGCCCCAGTCGTGCCCCAGCGCGGGCGCATTCGATGTCTTGGTCTGCGGCGCAAACGGCTCGCCGAAGTCCGCGGCATAAGTGACCGTCCCGGCTTGCTCGCAGGTGGCACTGTTTGACAAGACATTGATGGGCAAAGTAATTATCTGCATATGTGTGCCTTCGAGCTTGCATTTGCGGACAGCAGTGCAGAAGCCGCTGTCCTGCCAATTATAGTTTGCTTCGTCCCAATCGTGGTTGTCCGGGTCGACGGGCGTCTCTGTAAGCCCTGAGAGCACCTTCCCGCAAGCGGCGCACTTCGTCCCCTCCGTCAGGCCGGTACTCACGCAGGTGGCGGGCACGGCGGGGAGCACAACAGCTTCCCCGTGGTTGTCCGGGTCCAGCGGCAACTCGGTTTTGACCTCCACGCCGCACGCCTTGCAAATGCCCTCGGTGTGATAGCCGGGAGTGGTGCAGGTGGAGGGCACGTCGGCGTTGAGCCTGAGCACGAACGGCCCCTCGTGGTTGTTCGGGTCTTTGAGCAATTTCTGCCGCTCCTCGAGGATTGTCCCGCAGACGGAACACACCTTCCCCTCCGTCAGCCCGGTCCTGGCGCAGGTGGCGGCCACGCCGGGGATGATCTCCTCGCTGTGGCCGACGCCCTCAAACACCACGGTATCGCTCTGGGCCACGAAGCCGGGGTTCGTGAAGGTCGCGGTATAGGTGGTGACGCCGCCTTCACAGGTGTTGCCCGTCGTCTACATGGCCGCGGGCGCATACGCGCGAGGCGGTACAGGCCGAAAGGTCGGCGCTCCAGGAATAGGTCGGCTCGCTCCAAATGTGCCCCAGCGCGGGAAGCTCCTCGCCGGAGTGGAGGTGCCCGCAGCGCCTGCACTTCCTGCCCGCGGTGTTGCCCGGCTCGGTGCAGGTGGGGGCCTTCGCGGCGACGTTCTTGTAATCGTGGCCGAGGGCGGGGACGGATTTGGTATATACCTTATGGCAGTAAAAGCATGTCGCCGTATCTACGCCCGCCTTGGTGCAGGTCGGCTCCGTCGTTACCTTGTATCTTCCAGTAGTTTCGCATGGCTGTGTACCGCCACTCCCCGCAGGCTTGTACAGCTGCTTTCCGCATATGCTGCATACGTACCCTTCAAATTTATCTCGCCATTGTCCGCAGGGAACACGTTTGACATCGGTGATCACTCCGTCTTCATAGACGGCTTCACCGTATACATTCGTCAAAAACTCAAAATTGTGTTCATGCGTTGGATATAAATCTTCATAATCGCACCCGCTCAGCGCAAAGCACAGCGCGAGCAGCAGGGCGGCGAGGAGGAATACCCCCCAACGGGCGTTTTTGAAATGTTTGTGATTCATGGCGCTGCCTCCTCATCGGCGGGACGGTCGTTGCCTGTCAATAAATGGCCAGTATCAGTATAGCACATCCGCCCCCGCCGCGCAAGGAAAAGGGGGCAGGCGCAGGGGCGGATGCGCGGCAGCCTTGGCTCCCCTATGTAAGGGGGTTCGAGCGCCCGGAAAAATATCCAGTGGATATTTTGGACGCTTCGCTAGACGCCCTTCGGGCGTTACAGCGAGAACGGGCCGACAGGCCCCCGTTGCTGTCACCGCAGATGACTGAGGGGTTGTCCACCAGTGCGGCGAGCGACAACCCCTCCGGCGCTGACGCTTCGCTAGGCCCTGCGGGCCGCGCCACCTCCCCTTACACAGGGGAGGCTTTTGGATGGCGGTCCCACCGCGGGGCGCGATCCCACCGTTCCCTGCGAAAAGTATAAGATCCTTCGACTGCGCCGCTTCGCGGCTCCGCTCAGGATGACAGGTCAGCGGTTGCCGCATCGTTATCATCCTGAGCGGAACTTGCGCCAGCAAGGTGCAGTCGTGCCGCAGGCCTGCGAAGCAATGGATCTTCTTCACTCTCCACTCTCCACTCTTCACTCTCCACTCTTCAGTCTTCACTCTCCACTCCCCGCATGACCTCCCCGACGCCGATGCCCTCGCGCTTCGCGATCTCGGCCAGGTCGTCGAACTCGGGCTTGGTGCGGTCGACGCCGAAGCCGCGGGAGCGCTTGGCGCGCACGTGGCCGCGGGGCGTGTCCAGCGAGACTTCCTCCCGCTGAAGCGTGTAGCGCCGCACCCGCTGGCAGCGCACGCCGATGGTGGTCGTGTGTTTGAGCATCAGCGCGGCGAACTCCCGCTCGCGCTCGGGCGGGCAGAGCACCGACAGCAGCGTCCCGGGGCGGCCCTTCTTCATCCCGACGGCCTCGGTCCATACGTCCAGCGCACCCGCCTCGCGCAGCGCGTCGGCGGCAAAGGCGATGGCCTCGCCGGTCATGTCGTCCAGGTTGCAGCGCAGCTCGACGGCTGTCTCCTCCGGTTCTTCCGCCAAATCGCTCGGCGCGTCCGCCGCGCCCAGCATCGCGCGCACGCAGTTGGCCCACTCAAAGTCCTTCGTGCCCATGCCGTAGCCGATCTTCTCCACCGCCATCGCGGGCATCGGGCCGAATTCGGCGGCGAAGTGTTTGAGCAGGGCCGCGCCCGTGGGCGTGCAGAGCTCGCCGCGGATCGCGCCGCCGTAGATGGGCACGCCCGCGAGGATCTTCGCCGTGGCCGGGGCCGGGACGGGCAGCACGCCGTGGGCGCAGCGCACCTCGCCGCTGCCCACGTGCACCGGCGAGACCACCACGCGCTCCGGCGCGATCTCGCTCATCAGCGCGCACACGCCCACCACGTCCGCCACGGCGTCCAGCGCGCCCACCTCGTGGAAGTGGATGTGCTCGACGGGCTCTCCGTGCACTTCGGACTCCGCCCGCGCGATCAGCGCGTACACCGCGGCGGCGTCCGCCTTCACCCTGTCCGGAAGGGGCAGGCCGTCGATGATGGCGCGGATGTCGGAAAGGTGATGGTGATGGTGAGAGTGGAGAGTGGAGAGTGGAGAGTGAAGAGAATCGTCGTCCGAATCGTGATGTTCGTGGTCGTGATCGTGGAGGTGGTCATGGGTGTGCTCGTGGTCATGGGGGTGCACGTCGTGGGAGTGCTCCTCCGTGCCGTCCACGGTCACGGCGATGTGGGTACCGGTGACGCCGCACTTCTGCGCCGCGCGGCGCTCAAAGCGCACGCCTGGCAGGCCCAGGCCGTTCATGCGGTCGATGAAGGCGTCCGGCGCGTCGATCAGCTCCGACAGCGCGGCCATCAGCATGTCCCCCGCCGCGCCCATGTTGCATTCGATGTACAGTGTCTTCATGCGTCCACCCCATCCATTTGATTGATCCGGTTTGCCAAGAACCCCGCGCCGAAGCCGTTGTCGATGTTCACGACGCTGACGCCGCTGGCGCAGGAATTGAGCATCGAGAGCAGCGCCGCGACGCCGCCGAAGCTGGCCCCGTAGCCCACGGACGTGGGCACGGCGATCACCGGGCAGTCCACCAGCCCGCCGATCACGCTGGCCAGCGCGCCCTCCATGCCCGCCACGGCCACCACCGCGCGCGCCGATTGCAGCTCGTCCAGGTGCGACAGCAGCCGGTGCAGCCCCGCCACGCCCACGTCGTACAGGCGCGTGACCCGGCTGCCCAGCGCCTCGGCGGTCAGGGCCGCCTCCTCGCAGACGGGCAGGTCGCTGGTGCCGCCGGAGGCCACCACCACGCTGCCGACGAGGGGCCTCTCCACGCGGTTGGCGATGCCCACGCGGGAGACGGGATCGTAAAACAGCGGCGCGGACTTCGCCACCTCCGCCGCCTTTTCCCCGTCCAGGCGCGTGACCAGTATGTTCTCGCCGCCCGCCGCCAGCATCCGATCGAGGATGCCGACGATCTGCCCGGCGGTCTTGCCCGCGCCGTAGATCACCTCGCCCGTGCCGCCGCGCAGGCCGCGGTGGTGGTCGATCTTGGCGTAGCCGATGTCCTCGTAGGGCGCGCGCGCGAACAGGCCCATCGCGGCCTCGGGGGTCATGCTGCCATCCCGCACCGCGTTCAGCGCGGCAAGGAGTTGATTTCTGTCCATGGGACCTCCAATGATATCTATCTCTCCATCAAATCCAAGAGCACCGTATCAAACCACGGCTTCAGCGCCTGCCGGATCGCGTCCCGGCGCTCGACGGCGCGGGGCAGCTGGTCGGCGGGCAGCTGGACGCGGGCCGCGCCGTGAAACAGCCGCACCCGCAGATCGGAAAAGCCGAGGCCGAAGAGCGCGGTCTCCGCGCCCTCCACGCTTTGAAGCATCCCGGCGGTGATCGGCGTGCCGGCGGGGACGCGCGTGGCCAGGCAGGCGTAGGCGGGCTTGTTCCACGTGAACAGCCCCGCCGCGCGCGAATACGCCCGCACCGCGTCCTTCGCGATGCCGCACAGCCGCAGCGGCGACAGCACGCCCAGCTCCTTGAGCGCCCGCATGCCGGGGCGGTCCCCGGCGTCGTCGGAGGCGTTCGTGCCGTCCATGATCGCGTCGCAGCCCGCCGCACGCGCGGCTTTGATCAGCGCCGAGAAGATCGCCTGCTTGCAGTGGTAGCAGCGGTCCGCGGGGTTGGCGCGCACTTCTTCGACGGCCAGCACGTCCAGCGGCACAACGACCAGCTTCGCACCCAGCTCGCGCGCCAGGCGCTCGGCGTCCACGCGCTCAAACGCGGGCTGGAACGGCGACTGGGCGTAGAACGCCGTCACGTCGCAGCCGCAGGCCAGCGCGGCGCAGAGCAGGTAGGCGCTGTCCGTGCCGCCGGAAAAGGCCAGCGCCAGGCGCGGGTGTTCCCGAAAGAAATCCCGCAGCGCGTCCGGCACGGGAACGCGGCCCTTCCCATTCATCGTCATCGCGCGACCTCCCGTAAACCCACTGTAGGGGCGGCGATACGCCGCCCGCCCGAATCCAGCTGTCCGCTGCGCATTGCCGCGCGGCAGCAATTGGAACCCGGCACCGCCGGGGGCGGGCGCCGCAACGGCGCCCCTACAGGTATTTCGCGTCATTCATGCGTCCGGCGACCGTCGTTCGTCGCCGGGGAGTCAAACCGCGATCAGCCCGCCACGTTCAGCGTCACGGGCACGCGGGTGGTCACCTGCGCCTCGCCCTTGTCGTCGTACACGGTGGTCACGGCCAGGGCCTGGTAGGTGCCGGGCTGCAGCGCCTTTTCGAGCGTCACGCCCTCGATCACCTCGCCGGGCTTCAGCGCGGCGGACTTGTAGATCTCCTCGCCGTCCAGCACCAGGCTCAGCGTGGCGGAGTTGCCGGACAGATCGCTGTTGGCGTACTGCCAGGACGCGGTCACGCCGTCCGCGGCCACTTCGATGGCGTTGTCCACGGCGGTGGCGATGTGGGCCTCGCCGCTGGCGGGATCGCGCTTGACGCGATAGGCCTCCAGCTCGTTCAGGTTCTTCTCGTAGACAGCCTGCGCCTCGGTGAGCTCGTCGCTCTTGGCTTCGGCGGCGGTCTCGGCGTCCGCCAGCTGCGTCTGCAAATCGGCCAGCTGGGTGGCGTCGGTCTCGGCCTGAGCGCCCAGCGCGGCGATCTGCTCGTTCAGCTCGTCGATGGTCGCCAGCTTCTCCGCCAGCTCGCCGGACAGCTGCTCGACCTCGGCCTCGGAGGCCTCCAACCGCGCCTGCACTTCCTCCAGCTGAGCCTCGGCGGCCTCGACCTCCTCCGGGATCGCCTCGGAAAGCTGCTGCTCGATGGCCTTCAGGGCCTCGGTCTGCTCCTCGGGGGTCTTGGTCTCGTCCTCCATGATGGCGGCGACGTCGGCCTTCACGCTCTCCAGGTCCACCGCGGCCACGGCCTCGGGGACCGTGCCCTCGACGCCCTGCATGCCCGCGATCGTCACGATCTTGCCCTCGACGTCGGTCACGGCCTCGGCCAGCGCGTCGGCGTTCTCCTGCTTGCCCTCGTCCTTGCCCTCGGCAGGCTTCTCGTCCTTGCCCTCGGCGGGCTTTTCTTCCTTCTCGTCGGCAGGCTTTTCATCTTTGCCCTCAGCGGGCTTCTCATCCTTGCCGTCGGCGGGCTTTTCTTCCTTCTCGTCGGCGGGCTTCTGCGCGTCCTCGCCGATGCCGGGCGCCTGGCTGTCCGCTTCGGCAGACTTCGCGGCGGCCTCGAGCGCCTCGATGGCGGCGTCCTTCTCGCTCACGGCGTTCTCCAGGTCGGCGATCTTCGCCTGGGCCTCGGTGGCCGCGGTCTCCATGTTCGCGATGGCGGCATTCTTCTCGCCCACGGCGTTCTCCAGATCGGTGATCTTCGCCTCGGCCTCGGTGGCCGCGCTCTCCAGGTCCGCGATCTTCGCCTCGGCCTCGGTCGCCGCGCTCTCCAGGTCCGCGATCTTCGCCTCGGCCTCGGTCGCCGCGCTCTCCAGATCCGCGATCTTCGCCTCCGTCTCGGTCGCCGCGCTCTCCAGCTCGGTCACGCGCCCGTTGGCGGTGTCCAGCTCGCCCTGCAGCGCCTCGGCGCTCGCCTTCGACTCGGTCAACTCGCCCTGCAGCGCCTCGGCGTTCGCCTGCGATTCGGTCAGCTGGCCGCTGACGTCCTCATAATCGGCCCGCGCGGCGTCCAGGTCGGCCTTCGTGGCGTTCAGGTCCGCCTGCAGCGCCTCGGCGTTCTCCTGCGACTCGGTCAGCTGCGCCATGGTATTGGAAAGGGTCTCCTTGCTGGCATTCAGCTTGTTGTTGAAGAACAGTATCGCCGCGATGGCGGCCACCAGCAGCACCAACAACACGATCTGCCAGATTTTGCTCTTGTTATTCATAGAACAGCCTCCCCGCATGAATATACATATAGCTAGTGTTATTATAGCATGAAACGCGGGCCCTGAACAGTCCCCCGGACAATTTTTTACGGCGCGACCCCATTTTCGTCGATGATCGCGCCCCCGAGGCAGACCCGGCCCTGGTAGAACACGGCGGACTGTCCGGGCGTCACGGCGCGCTGGGCGACGGGAAACGCCATGTGCGCGCGCCCGCCCGCCAGCGTCAGGCGGCAGTCCTGCAGCGGCTGGCGATGGCGCAGGCGGACCTGACACGCCAGCTCGACGCCCTCGTCCACGGGCGGATGCCCCGCCAGCCAGGTCAATTCGCTGCCCGCGGCCTCGTGGGTGTAGAGCAGCGCCTCGTCCTCGCCCTGGTGCACCACGAGCCGGTTGTGTTCCAGGTCCTTCTTCACCACGAACCAGCGCTGGCCGTTGCCGCCGCCGCCGATGCCCAGGCCGCGGCGCTGGCCGAGCGTGTAGTACATCAGCCCGTCGTGGCGGCCCACCACGTTGCCGTCGGTGTCCACCATGTCGCCCGGCTGGGCGGGCAGGAAGCCGGAGAGGAACTGCTTGAAGTTGCGCTCCCCGATGAAGCATACGCCGGTGGAGTCCTTCTTATCGCTGACGGGCAGGCCGGCCTCCCGGGCGATCTCGCGGATCTCGCCCTTCAACAGCCCGCCCACCGGGAACAGCGCCTTCGACAGCGCGCGCTGGCCGAGCATGTATAAGAAGTAGGTCTGGTCCTTGTTCTCGTCCTTCGCGCGCAGCAGCCGGTACTCGCCGTCGACGCGGTCGATGCCCGCGAAGTGGCCCGTCACCAGCTTCTCCGCGCCCAGCTTCTCGGCAAAGTCCAGGAACACATTGAACTTGATCTCGCGGTTGCAGAGCACGTCCGGATTCGGCGTTCGCCCCTTCCGGTACTCGTCCAGGAAGTGCTCGAACACGCGCTCGCGGTACTGCTTGGCGAAGTTCACGGAGTAGTAGGGGATGTCCAGCCGGTCGCACACGGCGCGGACGTCGGCCCAGTCGCGCTCGCTGGTGCAGACGCCGTTTTCGTCCTTCTCCTCCCAGTTCTTCATGAACACGCCGATCACCTCGTGACCGGCCCGCTTCATCAGCAGCGCGGCCACCGAACTGTCCACGCCGCCGGACATGCCCACCACAACCCGCATCGCGCAACCTCCCGCCGGGCTCGTTTTTTCCATATTATAATACATTTCCCCGCCAGAAACAAGCGGGGAAAGGATCGATGTATTGTTCGGGCGGGCGCAGGGGCGGACTTTCCGCCGCATCGCCGCCCCTACGGGGTAATAAGGAGAACGACCTCATCCGTCAGCCCTGCGGGCTGCCACCTTCCCCAGAGGGGAAGGCTTTTGGCGGGCATCGCCGCCCCTACAGAGATGCCGCGCGGCAGCAGCCATTCACTCCTCATTCCTCATTCCTCATTCTGTAGGGACGCCATAATTGGCGTCCGAGAAAGCACCGCGGACGCCAATTATGGCGTCCCTACGGTCCTTACGAGATCAGCACCTCGGTCTCGAGGCCGTCGTCGCTGCCGTTCTCGGGCTCGACGAGTATGGTCTTCTGCTGCATGCCGATGATCTTCCACTCGCCGCCGACCTTCACCAGCGTCACGTCGTAGCGGCCGCCCTGCCAGCGGGGGATGCGCTCGGACACCTCGCTGCGGCGGGAGGAGATGACGCTGCCGGAGATGGACGGCACGCGCTCCACCACGGTGCAGTTGGCGTAGCTGTCCCACGGCCAGGCCCACAGCTTTTCGACGGTCAGCTCGTAGTCAAAGCCGGTGATGTTGTAGTCCGAGTAGGCGCTCATGCCGTTCAGCGCGCCCTCCAGCGCCTCGTCGGCGATCAGGAAGTCAGCGTGGAAGTACTTGTTCAGTTCCTCGGCCTGCTGGCGCGTGAGGATCACGTCCACGCGCTTCTGCATGCCGTCGCTCAGCACCACATAGATGTTGGAGCCGTTCAGGGCCATGAAGAAGCCGCAGACCAGCATGCCCAGCAGCACGCAGATCAATATCATCTTCCCGGCGACAAACCAGGTCAATCGGCGAACGTATTGCACGGTTTCACTCCCTAATTCTTCTCCAGTATATTCTTCAGCTGCTGGATCATCTGCTCGTCGGTGAGGCGGAACTTGAACACCACGCGGCGTGAGGCGTCCATATCCTCGTTGCCATTGGCGTCGAGCACCGGGTCGCTGAACGAGCGGCCGTTGGCCGTGGCGACCGCGCGCAGCTGGCGCTTCTGGTCGGCGCTGATGGCATGGTAGCCATCGTCGAGCACGTAGGAGGCCACCGCCAGCGCGCGCTGCTGCGACAGCTCCAGGTTGTCGATGTAGGTGCCCAGCGAGTCGGTGTGGCCCTCGATGATGATCTCGGACACGTACGCGCGATACTCGTCGGAGAACAGCACGTCCAGGTACACCGGCAGGAAGCGGTCGATGAAGCGCTCGCCGCGGTCGGACAGGTCGTACTTGCCCAGCTCGAACAGCACGTCGGACTCCAGCGCGATGGAGCCGTTCGTGGGGTCCACCTGCGCGGAGATGTTGGCAGCCTTCAGCGCGTCGGAGAGTGACGTGATGATGCGCGTGCGCAGGCCCACGAGCGCCTCCAGCTGCTGCTGCTGGTCGTCCAGGGCGCGCTGCTGGGCGTCGATCTGGGTCTGCTGGTCGCCCAGCTGGATGCTCAGCGCGTCCAGCTGCTCCTTCTGCGCGGCGATCTCGTCCTCCTTTTCCTGCAAAAGCGACTGGGCCGAGTTCAGCTCCTCCTGCTGGGCGGAGAGGATGCTCTGGGCGTCCTCCAGGTCCGCCTGCGCGGCGTTGAGCCGGATCTGCTGGGCCACCATCTGGGCCTCGGCGTCGGTGAGCTTGGTGCGCTGCTCGTCCAGGCTGGCGTTCGCCTGGTCCAGGTCGTACTGCTGGCGGGCGATCTCCGCCATGCTGATCTCATACATATCGAAATACTGATACATGATGTAGAACATGATCAGTATGAATATCAGCAAAAGGGCGCTCATCAGGTCCGAAAAGCTGAGCCATTGCACGCTGCTGCCCCCCGGCCGGCGGCGGGACACGTGTTGGCGCGAATTTCGCATGCTCGGTCTCCTTTCAGATAATGAGGAATGAGGAGTGAGGAATGAGGAATGAGGAGTTCATGAAGAAATCCTTGCGGATTTCCTTTGATTAAGGATGGGAGCCGCAGGGACGCCATACATGACATCCCGTCGATAGATCGCAGTTGAATCAAACAAATCCCGAAGGGGATTTGCACCGCAACTCCACTCTCCACTCTTCACTCTCAACTCTATCCTCGATAAATTCGATCCGCGGTGACTTCCAGCGCGCGCTGGGCCTGCACCATGGCGTCAGTGAGGCGGTCGACCTGATCGAGGAAGCGGTTGTTGGCGTCGGTCACGGCGTCGGGCAGGCCGTCCAGCGAGCGGGAGATGTTGCTGGCCAGGTAGTCCACGCGCTGCGTGAACTGGTTGACGTAGTCGCGGTAGGCGTCCATCGTGCTGGTGAACTCGTCCTGCAGCGCCTTGTCGGCCTGCGCATATACCTTCTCGAGGCCAACAGCCGAACTGCGCAGGTCGCCCGCGGCCTTCTGCATGGCATCCGAGACGCGCGTGAGGTCCGCCTGCATGGCGCTGACGGTCTTCAGGTAGTTGTTCTGCTGGCGGGACACCAGCTCCATCTGCTCCACGGTGCCGGCCACGCGCATGTAGGCGTCGTCGGCCTGGCGGCGGGCGTCGGTCAGCTGCTGGGCGTATCCGGCGAGGTTGGTCACGATCTCGCGGCTCAGACTCTGCAGCTGCTGCAGATCCTCCAGCGCGTCCTTGGCTCCGGCGAGGCTGGCGCGCACGACCACGCAGTTCTCCTGCTGGATGCGGCTGGTCTCGTCCAGCGCGCGGCCGAAGTCTTGAAGCTTCGAGCGCATCGACTCGTCCAGCCGGTCGGCGAAGCGCTGCATCACCGCGTCCATGAAGCGCATCTGCTCCTTGGTGGACACGTTCACGAAGTTCTTGAACGTCTGGTTCAGCGGGTCGATGGCGTCGCGGACGGCGGCGGTAATGTTCTCGGTGAACGCGCCGTTGAGGTCCTTGGCCATGGTCTGGATCAGGGCGGTCTGCTCCTGCTGGTAGATGGCGATCTGGGTCATCGGGTCGACGCTGATGACGCCGGCGTGGCGGCTCATGGCGCCGTAGAACGACTTGAGCGTGTGCTCGCTGGAGCCGTACACCGCGCGGGTGATCAGCGTGAACAGCACGCTGCCCACCACGCCGAAGATGGACGTGGTGAAGGCGTAGCGCATGCCGGGGATCAGCGTGACGATGGACTGCTGCACGGCGGTGGAATCCGCCATGTTGAAGCCGGAGAGGCCCTGGGCCAGGCCGATCAGCGTGCCCAGGAAGCCCAGTGACGTCATCAGCCCCGGCAGCGACTCCGCGAACGACGCGCGGCCCGGGCCGTACATCACGGTCTCCTCGTTGATGTAATCCTCCACGTTGCTGGCGTTGTGGTACACGCCGTCGGCGAAGAACAGGTTGTTCAGGTATTCGCTCCAGTGCGGATAGAGCGTGCCCTTGCCGAGGAAGTCGTCCTGCTGCCAGGCGTACTTGTCCCCGGACGAGCGGATGCTGCGCACGGCCCGCCGCAGCGTGCCCCGCGTGCCCATCACCGGCGCGATGCACCGTATGAAGCCCACCACGAACAGCGCGACGATGCCGGCGTACACCAGCAGGTTGGATATGCCGCTGAGGGCATTGGAAAAGAACGAGTGAATAAAATCCATGCGCACCTCCCGGTATTTTCGCAGATTTCTATCTTTCTCTGACGCAAAAAGCGCCGCGTCGGTTCCATTTGTTTCCAGCGCGGGGCAACCTACCCCACCTTGTATATATTTATTCATTTACCAGTATAGCATTACAATGGAGTATTAATGTGTAGAAATGTTGACATAATCTTGACAAATCGGCCGGAGCATTCGCTCCGGCCGATCTCTCATTTCCCGTACAGCTGATACAGCAGCCACCGCACCGCCCGGCACGGCAGCAGCCGATCCAGGAACACCAGCGCCTTGTAGGCAAAGCCGATGGTGTAGTAGGGCTTCACGCGCCCCTTTTGCAGCGCGACGTGGACGATGGTCTTCGCGGCATCCTCGGGGCGCATGCCGTTCTGCTCGTCCTTCTCCATTTTTTCAACGGACTTCGAGATGCGCCCGCCGTACTCTTTATCCCCCGCCGCGCTCTTCTTCCGGGCGGCGGTGAAGCCGGTTTTGATGTCGCCGGGCAGCACGCTGGCCACCTGCACGCCGTAGGGCGCGACCTCGTTGTACAGCGCCATCGTCAGCGAGCGCACGGCGGCCTTGGAGATCGAGTACCACGCCTGGAACGGGATCGCGAACACGCCCGCGACGCTGGAGATATTCACGATGCGGCCCGCCCCGGCCCTTCGCATGTGCGGCAGCACGGCGCGGATGGCGTTGTCCATGCCGAACAGGTTGACCTCCATCAGCCGGTGGGCGTCGGCGGAATCGGTGAACTCCATCGCGCCGGAGATGCCGAACCCGGCGTTGTTGATCAGCACGTCCACGCGGCCCTCCCGCGCCACGACCGCGTCCACCGCCGCCTTCACCGCGGCCTCGTCGGTCACGTCCACGCTGAAGTGATCGGGGTCCGCGGCGTCCCGGCGGCTGAACTCGTACACCTTGCAGCCCTTCTGGCGCAGCAGCGCCGCCGTCGCCGCGCCGATGCCGCTGGTCCCGCCGGTCAGTATCACGACCTTGTCCATGCAAATTCCTCCCGATTCGTTTTTCGTCTATTCGTCAAACAAGTCTGCGTGCGTCCCCGTTCGGTTGGCGACCAACACCAACCGCTCTCCTTCGATCCGATACATGAGCAGCCAATCCGGCAGGATGTGGCACTCCCGATAATCCCTCATGCTTCCCGTAAGCGCATGATCCCTGTGTTTCGGATCGAGTTTTTCACCCGCAAGCAGGGCGTCAATGACCCCTTCCAGCAATTTCAAATTGTATCCGCGCTTCTTGATCCGCTTGTAATCCCTGCGAAACTGCGCGGTCGTCTCCAGCGTCAGCATGCGCCTTCGTCCTCCGCGTCGAGCTCGTCAAACAGCTCTCTTGCGGAAGCATACCGCTTTGTCCGCACGCGCCCGGAGAGGATGTCCTCCGTCTCCCGCATGGCCTCCAGCGTCGCGGCGTTGGGCTGGCGCATGTCGAACGGCAGCCCGCCCTCCATGACCGACTTGTGAAGGAAGATGTTGACGGCATCCGTCAGGGTAATGCCAAAATTCCGATAAACCTGCTCGGCCTGCGCCTTGACGGCGGGGTCCGTGCGAATGTTCAGTGTCGCGGTCTTGGCCATACGATCACGTCCTTTCGCCTTAATTGTATTCAAAAATGTTGCGTTTGTCAATACGTTGAATGCACAATTATCGACGGAAAATGTTGGAAAACATTATATATGGAAGGGAAGACTTAGGCGAGACGGGCGAATCGCCGCCTCGACAACCCCTCCGGCGCTGACGCGCCACCTCCCCTTACACAGGGGAGGCAAGGGAGGGCGGTGGAACTGCGCCCCATGGCGCAACGCCGCCCCTACAGAGAGGACGCGCGGCAGCCTCGGCTCCCCTGTGTAAGGGGAGCTGTCGCCGTAGGCGACTGAGGGGTTGTCATTCCATCCACGCCCGCCCAAATTCGGTTGCATTATGCCGAAAGGCGTGTTAAAATACAAACAACAGTGATAAACCCATTCCGCAAGGGAGGTCGTATCATGGCGATACCGAAATTCTTTGATTTCTTCGTGCCGGTTTTGAGTGCATTGAATGCAAAAAAAGCCCGCTGAGAACCAGTCAGCTGTTTGACATCCTCGCTGCGGAGATGAAGCTGTCTGCCGCGGACATGGCTGAAATGCTGCCGAGCGGAAAGCAGCAGACCTACAAAAACAGGATTTATTGGTCGCTGCAATACCTGAAAAACGCAGGCTTGATATCCTCAATTGCTCGCGGCACATATGAGATCACGGAAAGAGGGAAAAAATCGCTCGCCGAGGATGCCGACAGGATCGATGTGCACTATCTGGAGCAATTTTATTCCTTCAACAAATTCCACGGCAACAGGACAATTGCAAAGAAAGAAAAAGAAGTTGAACCGGTCGTTGACGATTCGATCACGCCCCTCGAAGCCATCGGCAAAGCCTACAACACCATCCGCGAGGAGTTGTCAAAGACCCTCCTGAATACCATCATGGAGTGCTCTCCCGATTTCTTTGAGGTATTGGTCATCGACCTCCTGCTCGCAGTGGGCTATGGCTACGATTCCAAGGATTCCGGCCTGGTCGTGGGAAGAACCGGCGACGGCGGCATCGACGGCATCATCAACGAGGACAAGCTGGGGTTCAGCCAGGTGTATGTACAGGCCAAGCGCTGGAACCCGGAGCATACCGTCGGCAGTTCGGAAGTGCAGGCATTTGCCGGCGCGCTGCTGGGCAAAGGCGCGAGCAAAGGCCTGTTTATCACGACGAGCCAGTTCAGCAAGGCCGCGCGAAAGTACGTGGAGGATCAAAAGACCATGCGCATTGTTCTGGTCGATGGCGCTGAACTCGCAAGGCTGATGATCGACAACGACGTCGGGGTATCCGTGCAGCAGGTCTTTAAGGTCATGCAGTTGGACAGCGATTATTTTGAGGCATAAACCGGAGCGGGCGGCGGTATTATGGGCAAGCAGACGCGGCGGGTGGCGATCAGCGGCATGATGGTGGCGCTGGCGACGGCGATACTGATGATGGGCGGCGTGATCCCGGCGGCGACGTTTGCGGGTCCGGCGCTGGCGGGGGCGCTGCTGGTGCCGGTGTTTGCGGAGGCCGGGCAGCGGTACGCGCTGGGGGCGTGGCTGGCGATCAGCGCGCTTTCGCTGATGCTGTGCGCCGACAAGGAGGCCGCGCTGCTGTTTGCATTCCTGGGTTGGTATCCGGCGATGAAGTGGCGGCTGGAGGCGCGGCTGCCGGGCTGGAAGGGCGTGCCGGTGAAGCTGCTGTTGTGGAACGGGTGCGCAGGCGCGATGGCGGCGCTGATCTTTTTTGTGCTGCGCATGGACGAGGTGATGGCGGAATACCGCGAGATGGGCCGCGCGATGCTGGTCGCGTTCGTGGTGCTGGCGAACGTGACGCTGCTGGTGTACGACCGGCTGCTGGGGATCGTCGCGGGGGTGTATGTGAGGAAGCGGCGGAGAGGACGTTAAAGGGGAAGGCTTTGAAAAAGCGCATACCAAAAGTAGGGGCGCCGATGCGGCGCCCGCCCAAGTACAATCGAATCGTTGTACCCAGCGGGCGGCGCATCGCCGCCCCTACAGAGGGGGTACGCGGCAGCCGCTATCAACTCCTCACTCCTCACTCCTCATCCGCCCCGATAACCCCTCCGGCGCTTCGCGCCACCTCCCCTTGAAAGGGGAGGCAAGGGAAGATGCGGGGAAGGCTTTTGGGTGCGCGGCGGCCTATTCTACGATCTTCACCCATTTCCTTACGGTGGTGCCGCCGTAGGTGGCGGTCACCTCCATCTTGGAGCCGGCGGTCAGCTTCTTCAGTTCGCTCGATGAGAATTTCCATGTCGCGACGCCGTCTTTATTGGTCTTGAGCTTTTTGGTCGTGTCCCTGAAGCTGAACAGCACGTATTCTCCCTTTACCTTTACGGGCTGGCCGTCCTTCGTGAGCGTCGCCTCCAGGGCCTGTTTCTTCCCGCTCTTGCTGATCGGGCCGGTCTTTGTCAGCACCACAGCGATCCCGTTGGCGCGCCATTGGGCGTACAGGGTAACGGTGTTGGTGTAGGCGAAATAATAGCTGGCCCCGTCCTTGTAGGCCGTGCCCGTGCCGTCCGCCTTCGTGTTCCAGCCGACAAATTCATAGCCGCCCCTCGTGAACTCGTTGGGCGTCAGATTGACCCGCGTGCCGGGCAGGCCGTACAGGGGGTCCATGCTGCCGCTACCCTTGTTCGCCTTGAATTTGACGCAGCCCGCCTTGCTCCACTGGGCCTTGAACGTCATGTTGTGCCAAACGGTGATCTCCTCCCCGGGGGCGTGGACCGCCTTGCTACCGTCCAGCCAGCCGGTGAAGATTTTGCCCTTTTGGGTCTTCAGGCATTCCGGCAGGGTGATCGTCCCGGGGACCGTGACGGTGATCGCGTCCTTCTTGTCGGCGCCCGTGAACTTGACATTGGCTTCCATGCCCGCCCACTGGGCGAACAGGGTGGTATTGCCCGCGACGACGATCTCCGCTTCGTCGGCGTAGCGCGCGCCCGAGCCGTCCTTGTACGCGGCCCAGCCGACGAAGGCGTAGCCATTCTTATGGGTGAACGCATTGGCGGGCAGCTTGATCGTATCGCCGACATGAACCTTTATCGTTACGGTTTTTCCCTTGCCGCCGTTGCTTGTAAGTTTTAAATTGACCTCCCGGCCCTGCCACTGGGCGTACAGGTTGACATTGCCCATCGGCATGGTGAGTTGGCCCTCGTCCGGGAAGCTCGCGCCGCTGCCGTCCGCCGCCGTGTTCCAGCCGGCGAATACACCGCCTTTGGTCCCGGGCGTATAAGCGTTCTTCGGCAGCGTGACGGTCGCGCCGCCCACGACCTTCAGAGAAGCCATATTGCCCTGGCCCTTGTTGCTGTTGAATTTCAGGGTATACAGCCTGCCCGTCTGCGCGTACAGCGTCACGTTCCCCTCGGGGACGATCTCCGCGCCGTCGGCGTAGGCCGTGCCGGTGCCGTCCGAGGATGTGTTCCAGCCCGTGAAGCCGTAGCCCGACTTGATCTTGAACGTGTTGAGCCGCAGCGCCGTCGCCTCGCGGCTCCAGGCGACCTGGGTGGCGATGCTCTTGTCATACCGGAAGGTGATCACGCAGTGGTCGTCCGCGTAGGTCACGGTCGCGGCGACGTCCGCCGCACCCATCGTGCCCTCCACCACGGCCACGTCCGGGGCCAGGCGCGCCAGCACCGGCGACGCCACGGCATATTTCTCGCCGTCCGCAAACTGCCCGACATAGGGCTCGGCGACCTGCGCGCCATTCTCGTTCACATAGCTGATCGTCAGCGTGTGCCTCGGCACGTCCGCGTCAAAGGCTTCGTCGGTGTAGGTCGCTTCGAGGAAGGTGACGGTCGCGGTGTACTTCGTGCCGCCCGCCTCGACGGGCGCGCCGGTGATCGTCGCGGCGACGGTCTGCGCGTCGTTGCAATTCGCGCAGGTGAAGGTGGCCGTGGCGGACGTGAAATCGTCCGCCCACTTCCAGACGGGCTTGCCGTAGGCGTGGCCGGTGGCGGCTTCGCCCGCGACCTCCTTCGTGCCGGTGTATTCCTTGCCCTCAAACGTCGCCGTCGCGGTGTACACGGTCTTGCCCGGCTCGGTGCAGGTGGCGGCGGTGGTCGCGGGGTCGCCGACGGCGGCCTCGACGGTCTGCGTGTCGTCGTTCGCCGTGCAGGTGAACGTGGCCGTGGCGCTCGTGTAGTCCTCGGCCCACGTCCACTTGGGTTCGCCGTAGCTGTGGCCGGTGGCGGCTTCGCCCGCTATTTCCTTTGTATCGGTATATTCCTTGTCGTTAAACGTCGCCGTCGCGGTGTAGGTGATCTTGCCCGCCGCGGTGCAGGTGGGGGCAGTGACCGCGGGATCGCCGACGGCGGCCTCGACGGTCTGCGTGTCGTCGTTCGCCGTGCAGGTGAACGTGGCCGTGGCGCTCTTGTTGTCCTCAGCCCACGTCCACTTGGGTTCGCCGTAGCTGTGG
>CADAQZ010000037.1 GCA_902790175.1 uncultured Eubacteriales bacterium
CGGGCGTCTCGTAGGCGTACAGCAGCCGGTCGGAATACTGCTCCGTCCCGACCACCCTGTTCTTCGTGCCTTTCACGGTCAGGTTGCCGTCCACGCGCAGGTTCTGCAAGAAGACGACGTTGCCGTTGACGTAGAAGTCCTCCAGGCATCGGGCGAAGAATCGCAGGTAGATGACGCGCGTGACGTCGTCCCAGATCTGGAAGGGCCAGTGCAGATTGCCTTGGGTGTCATAGGTGCCGACGTGAAAGCCGCCGGTCCCCGTAGACCTGCAAACTTCCACGATCGTTCGCAGGATATTGTTCCAGTACATTTTGATACCCTGTGCGAACACCTCCGTCTTGACGAGGTTTTGCGGCGTATTGGGGTCGTCTGTCAGGGTCGTGTTGTAGGAGATGCCGTCCTTTCCGATGTAAGCGCCGGTGCCGCCCACCGCCTGCGAGCCGTACAGGAGGCTCCCGTTCTCCAGCGTGAAGTCGCCGATGACGCCCTTGCGCGTGACAAACTCGCTGTTGTTGCCGTCCAGGATCCAGTAATTCTGACCGGTAGTATCGGCGATCATGCCCGCGCGGATCAAATTGGCGTTCAGCACGCCAGAGGCGATGTAGCTCCCGTTGATGTACAGGTTGCCGTTGTTGTCCAGGTAGATGCCCTGCGCCGCGCCGTTGCCCGTCAGGCGATTGAAGATCCCCTGCTGGTCGAGCGCGGCGTTCAGCGCGGCCGTCACCTGGTTCGCCCGCGTCTCCGCGGCGTCCACATAGGTGGTATCGGCCTTTTCCTCGTCCAGCCTGTCCACCTGGCCCCGCAGCCACGCCAGCCGGTCGGCGGTGCCCACGTACGGATATTCGTCCGCCAGCTCCTCCGGCTCCGGCGCGGAGATGTCCCCGCGGAAGGCCAACCCCAGCGTCGCGGCCTCGCCGTACAGGGCGCTCAACACGTCCTCCTTGCTGCGCAGCGCGTCGCCCAGCTCCAGCGCCGGGTCGTAGATCGCGTTCGACAGCGCGAAGGGCTGGTAGCGCACGCCGATCAGCCGCCCCGCCAGCCACGAGAGCGTGCCGCTGGTCACATAGGGCGAGGCGATCTCGATCACCAAACCGGCCTCCGTGCCGACGAGCGCCTCCTCGTCCAGTCCGGTCGCGCGCAGCCCGGTCACGGTCTGCGCCGCCCCGGCGCTGACCCCGCCCAGCACCGCCGGCACCTGCGCCGCGTTCGCCGCGACCGGCGTCTCGAGCGGCACCAACCTCAGCTTGTTCTCCTTCGTCAGCACCCAGTTGCCGCCGTGCGCGGAGGCGATGTCGCACAGCACGTCCCGCACCGTCGATCCCGCGCGGGGCGACAGGATCCTGAAGTCGTCGCCCGTCTGCAGCGCCGTGCGCGCATCCATCTGCACGCCCAGCGCCGCGGCGATGTCCGCCGCCACCTGGGCCATGCTCCGCGGCCACGCGCCGCCCGTCGGGAACATGGCGTTGGCCTTGAGCATGGCGTCGTAGCACTCCAGCGACAGCAGCCCCGTCACGGCGTCCCGCGAGCGATGGCTCACGTAGAACGTACCCGCCGGCAGCCACTCGCTGGTCTGCGTCCCGTCGCTCAGCCGCATCCGCACGACCACCTCCGCCGCCCGCGGGATGGCGTCCTTCGTCAACACCGACAGCTGGCAGCTGGCCGCCACGGCGTTGCCCACGCTCAGCCCCTCCTGGGTCAGTCCCCGGCGGATCACCGGCGCGGAGATCGCCGCGTATTCCTGCCCGTCGATCACCGCCACCGTCTCCAGCCGCGCCGTCCCCGTCGCCGCCAGCGCCCTCCACAGCGCGCTCGTATTCTGCACCCGCTCACCTCCCAGATTGCCTTCTTCCGTCCCGCCCCCATCCTTGCCTCCCCATCGCAATGGGGAGGTGGCGCGCAGCGCCGGAGGGGCGCCCCTTCCTTCCCTATCTCTCCGTCATGCTGAAGCTCATCCCGTCGTACACCGGCGCGCCCGCGTTCCGGTCGAACCGCTGCGCCCCGAACGGCACCGACGACGTGTAAAACGTCCGCGTGCTCTGCGCCCCGGTGGTCGGGTCCAGCACCGTGGCCTCGTAATACGCGCCGGAGATGTCCGCCAGCAGCTGGCGGTGCACCGCCTCGCTCAGCCGCAGCAGCTTCACCTCCCACTTCTGCTTCACCGCGATGCGCGTCCTGTACATCAGCCCGGTCTGCACGTCGCGCCCGCTGCCGTCCGCGTCCAGGTCGTTGCGGCTGGGGCGCAGCTCCTCCACATAGGCCGCGTAGTCGTGCCCGTTGATGATCAATACCGGTCTCGCCATGCTCTACACCCCCCTGATCGGGCTCGCGCTGTACATCTGCGTCCGCCGGTTGATCTCGTCGATCAGCTGCTGGGCGCTCAGCCCGCCGCGCCCTTCTTCGCCGCCGCGCCGCCTGTCCTGGATCGCGGCCACGATCTGCCCCGCCACGCTGATGATCGTCTGGATCAGGTCCTCGTTGTTCGCATCCAGCGCGCTCCGCAGGTCGACCGAAGTCCTTTCCACCTGCGCGGCCACCTCGTAGGGCACCACCGCGCCCGCGGCCACGGACGGGATCTGGAACGTGATGCCGCGCACGGCGGCCACCATGCCGTTGAACACCGCGGCCTGCATCGCCTGCGCGATCTGGCTCTTGTTCAATATCTCCGTCCGGCCGTTGATGTGTCCCGCGATCTCCGGCCCGGCCTCGCCCGCCACGAACAGCGTGCCGTGGGCCCGGCGCGTCCCGGCGGCGTACTTGTTCACGCCGTCCCACCAGGAGGCCCGCCCGCTCGCCAGGATCGCGCCGCCCGAGGCGAAGCGCAGCAGGTTTCCGCCCGCCGTGATCGCGCCGCCGCCCGAAAGTCCCAGCGCCTTGGCGACCGCCGCGGATACTTGGCCGACTTTGTCTACCACCAGGGATACTTCGGTCGTGACCTTCGTACCCACAAAGTCCGCAATGCTCGTCCAGCCGCTCTTCTTCAGCGTGGTCCAGACGTTCACGCTATCGCCGACGAAGCGGGCGATGCTGCTCCAGCCCATGCGCGCCAGCTGCGTCCACACGGTCACGGACGTCCCCACGAAGCCCTCGATGCTGCTCCAGCCCCAGCGCATCAGCTGCGTCCACACGGTCACGGACGTCCCCACGAAGCTGGAGATGCTCGACCAACCGTTCCGGATCAGGTTGGTGTATACGTTGATGGCCGTGCCCACGAAGGACGAAAGGCTCGTCCAGCCGTTCTTCACCAGCGATACCATCGCCCGCAACGGGCTGCCGCTGCCCACGAACGCCGAAAGCGTCGTCCAGCCGCTCTTGACCAGGCTCGTGCGCACGCTCAGGCTGTCGCCCACGAACGCCGAAAGCGTCGTCCAACCGCTCTTGAACAAGCTCGTCCGCACGCTCAGCGCGTCGCCCACGAAGGCCGAAAGGCTCGTCCAGCCGTTCTTCGCCAGCGACACCAGCGCCGTCGTCCGTTCGCCCACAAACCCCGAAAGGCTCGTCCATCCGCTCTTTGCCAGGCTCGTCAATACCCGCACCGACGTGCCCACGAAGTTGGAAATGGTCGTCCAGTTGGCCTTGCCCAGCGAGGTCATCACCTTCACGGCCGTGCCCACGAAGCCGTCGATGCTCGTCCAACCGCGCTTCACCAGCTTGATGCCGACCTCGGCGTCCGCGCCCCTGCCGACGCTCTGCCCGAGCAGCTTCCCGACGCTGCCCATCTTGCCCAGCGCCGCGGACAGCAGCGTCCACAGCTTTTCGGCGATGCCGTCCCAGTCCACCTCGTCCAGCGCCTTGCCGATGCCCTTGGCGAAGCCGTCCGCGTCAAAGCCGTTCACAAAGCGGATGCCGAAGTCCAGCACGCCCTTGATCGTCCTGTCCAGCCACTGTCCCAGCGCCGACCAGTCGATCTTCCTCACCAGCCCGTTCACCGCGCGCGACAGCGCCGCGCCCGCCGAGCCCCAGTTGAACTCGGTCACGGCCGTCTTCAGCGCGCCCAGCGCGTTCGAGATCCGCCTGCCCAGGAACGCGCCGATCTGCGTCCAGTCCACGCGCTCGATAAACCGGTTCAGTCCCCGCGCCATCGAGAGCGCCGCCGCCGACCAGTCGATGCCGTCCAGGATCTCGCCCGTGGTCCGCACCAGGCTGCTCAGGCCCTGCGCCAGCTTGCCGCCCAGCGCCTGCCAGTCGAAGGTCAGCGCCGCGTTCGCCAGCACCGACAGCTTCGCGGTCAGCAGGCGGCTCAGCGTGTCGCCCAGCACGTCGAAGTCGATCTCGCGGATCGCGCCGGTCAGCCCCTCGCCGATGCCCTGGCCCAGCCGCGCGAAATCCACGCCGCGCAACAGCCGGTTCGCCCCGCGCAGCACCGTGTCGATGCCGTCGCCCAGCGCGCCGCCCAGGTCCGTCCAGTGCACGCCGTCCACCAGCCCGTTGAACGCGCCGCAGAAGCCGTCCACGACCCGCGTGACGCTCGCGCCCACGTTCTCCCAGCGGATCAGCGCCCGCGCCTTCTCGATCGCGCCGTTCAGTCCGTCGGCGATCGCCCGGCCCACGCCGTCGTAGTTGCCCGCCTCAAACAGCTTCTTCAGCCGCTGCGCAAAGGCCACGACGCCCGCGTCCGCCGGGATCAGCGAAAGCTGCCCGGCCAGCGCCTCCAGCGCCCCGGAGCCGCCGCCTCCGCCGCCTGAGCCCGCGCGGTTCTCCTTCAAAATATCCAGCTCGTCGAAGCTCGCCAGCTGGCGCTCCAGCGCCCGCGCCGCCCCGGTCGTCCGCCGCAGGCTGCCCGCGTAGGCGCGCTGCTCGCCCGTCGCGCGGACAAAGGCGTTCTGCCCCGTCAGCGCTGCCATGAACGATCCCACGCCGTTGACCGCCCGCGCCAGCAGATTCGTCAGCGCCGTCAGCGCGGGGGCCGCCGCCGTGGCAATGGGCACGAAGGCGTCCCGCGCGCTCCGCTTCAACTCGCCCAGGGCCCCGCTCAGTCCGTTCAGCCGCGAGCGCGCGCGCTCCCAGGCCGCCGCCGTCTCCCCGAAGGCCGCCAGCTGTTCGTCGCGCAGCATTTCCACCGCCCGCACCGACTTGCTCACGGCGCTGATGTAGCCGCCCGCGGTGGCGCGCAGCTGCCCGCCGATGCGCCGCGTCGCGCCGTCCAGCGACCGCGCCGCGTCCGCCAGCCTCCTGGCGTTCATCAGCAGATCGTCCTCGCCCAGCAGCGCCTCGATCACGATCGCGCCGTCATTCCTCGCCACATAGCCCCCTCCTTTCCTTCATAACTATAACTTTCTCCCCTACCCCAGCATCCGCTCCAACCGCTCCTTCTCCGCCTGCTCCGCGGCGCTCAGCCTCGGCTTCAGCTGGCAGATCCCGCTGTTCCTGCGCCAAAAATCCTTCTCCCACTTTTCCAGCTTCTCGCCCCGGGCCCGCTTCTGCCGCAGCGTCAATACCGTCGCGTACACCGAATCCCGTATCTCCATGAACAGCCCCAGGAACGTCCACCAGTGCAAAAACGCCGCGTCCCGCACCTCGTAGCCCGCCGCCCGGTTCACCGCCGGAAACAGCAGCGGCGCGTCCTGCTCCCAGTCCACGGTCCGCGGCCCGCCCTCCGGCCCGCCCACGCCGTGGTCGATGAACGCCATCGCCGCCCGGTACGCCTCCGCGTAGTCCTCCGGCTTCATCTCCGCGAAGTCCTCGTACAGGTTGTGCAGACACACGTACACCTTCTCCGCATCCGTCAGTTCGGGGTCGTCGAAGGCGTCCAGTATGTTCAGCACCTCCCGGAAGTCGGCGCGGATCGCCCACTCCCGGCCCCCGACCGCCAGCGCCCGCGGCAGATCGAACCTCACTTCTCCGCGCCCTTCAGATACTTCGCCGCGCGGCCGGAGAACTTCGCGGTCTCCTCGTCAAACTGCTCGGAGATGTACTGGCCCACCGCCTTCAGCACCGCCTCGCAGTAGAATGCGCCGCCCACAGGGCTGAACGGGTGCATGTTCCCGAAGAACGCGCCCGCGGCGTCGCCGCCGAAGAGCGCGTTCACAGCCTCGCACAGCCGCGCCTCCGCCTCGCGCAGCGCCTCGGCCTGAGCCGCCTCGTCCTCCCCGGCAAACTGCTCCAGGGGCCTGGTGATCTCGTCGAAGCTCTCCACCATGCGGTTGTAGCGCTCGATGATCCCGATGTCCGTCGGATGAAAGTGGAACACGCCGATCTCCTCGCCGTGCACGTTCTTTATCGGCACCCGACGGCTGCCGTCGTCCACCACGATCGCCGTCGCGCCGTTCTTCTTTCCCTTCTCAGCCATAACTTCAACCTCCCAACAATCCAATCATCCCTATCTCTCTGTAGGGGCGGCGATGCGCCGCCCAAAAGCCTTCCCCTTCAGGGGAAGGTGGCTTGCCGCGCAGCGGCAAGACGGATGAGGTCGTCCTCCTATTTCCCTCTCGCCGAGCTGGCGTTCCTCCGCCCGCCCAAAAGCCTCCCTCCCCGAGGGAGGTGTCAGCCGCAGGCTGACGGAGGGAGTCCTATCCTCCCCCCACTCCAGCGGGCGGGGTGGAACCCCGCCCGCGCCGTCCTCCTTAATCCGCCACGAAGCTCGCCGGCGTGTTGCCGCTGGCGGGCGTGAACACGCCCTTCACCTTGTCGCCCACGTAGTTCACCGTGAACGGGATCTGATAGCCGCTGGTGTCCCCGCCGTAGCTGGTCGGCACCACGTAGCACTCCTGCTTGTACGCCACGAACGTGCCGCTGGTCTGGCCGTCCTCCCACAGGTGCACCTCCAGCGCGCTGGTCTTGCAGCCGTCGTCGGTGGCCTGGGTATCCACGATCTGCTGCAGCTTCTCGAACAGCGCGTCGCCCACCTCCGCGTAGAACGGCGCGGCGTCGGCGCTGATCTCATAGCCGTTGTGGATGAAGCTGTTGTTGCCCAGGATGTTCTTCTTCTTTTCGGTGTCGGGGTTCAGCTCCACGTTGAACTCCTCCAGGTCCTTGCCCACCCGGTACCAGCTCGGCGTCTGGCCGCCGAAGGTGCTGTCCAGGAAGTGCGCCATGTACTTTCTCGCGATCTTGCCGGTGATGTTTTCAGACATATCGATTTCCTCCTGTCATTTCTCGATCTTGCTCACGCGCCCGCCGGCGCGTCCCACTCATAGTCCATCCGCAGCCGCAGCCGATAGCGGGCCGCGTCCCCTGCGACGGCCTCCGCCTCGACGGCCTTCGCGGGCAGCACCGCCGTCGCGCGCCCGCCCGCCCAGACGGGAAGCGCGCCCAGGGCGTTCTGCGCCCGCACCCATTCCGCCACAGCCTCCAGCCGGGCGAGGTTCGCCAGGTTCTGCGCCGCGCTCGCGCCGCAGCTGCCGCGGTAGTCCAGCCGGTACTCCCGGCTCTGCCGATCCGCCAGCGCCGCTTCGCCGAGTATGTTCTCCCGGCGCTTCAAATCCGAGGCCGCGCCGCACAGCGCCCAGCTCCCGGCCTCTGCGCCCAGGAAGTCCACGCCGAACGCGGCCTCTCCCTCGATCTCCGGGCACGTCCGCAGCCAATCCCGCAGCGCCCCGGTCCCGTCGTCTCGCGCCATGCCATTCCTCCTTACGCGCCGGTGACGCGCCAGTGCGCCCCGTTGGGCGCGCGCCGGTTGTCGCTCACGCCCAGCACGGTGAAGCACTCGGCCAAGGCGGCCCTGAGCCGCGCGGGCGTCCAGTTATCGCCCTCCACGCGCCCCTTCACCGCCACGTCGCCGCCCTGGATCGTGAAGCCCGCCGCGCCCGCGCGCCAGGCCACCGGGTCCACATACGCCTTCCCGCCGAAATCCGCGTCCACGGGGATGCGCACCGCGTACTCATCCGCGGCGACGAGCCCGCCCTCCGGGTCGACGGCATGCCGCTGCCCGTGGTGCCAGGAGCAGCCCGCGATCACGGTCGGCACGTACGTAAAGTCGCCCGTCTCGCCGTCCCGCCGCGCGTTGAACAGCGTGATCGTCTCGTTGCACAGCCGCATCACTCCAGCCCTCCCGCGTAGGTCAGCGGCGTGCCCGCGTCGTCGCACACGCCCTCCAGAAGCGCCCGGATCTCCCGGTTCGCCGCCCGCTCGACGGCCTCCCACTGCTCTCCGGCGCTCTGGTAGCGCTCCGAGTAGCCGTCCGTGGAGAAGCCCGCCAGCGCGGACGACGACGCCACGCGCTCGGCCCCGGCGTCCGACGCCGCCCTGACGGCCGTCATCATCGCTTCCTTCACTGCCTCGGGCACCGTGCTCATGCCCCGCACCCGGCAGTAGGTCAGCGCGTCGATGCGCCCGGCGGCCCGCGCCGCACAGGTCTCGAAGTCCCCCTCGCCCAGCGTCCCGCCCCGGGCCAGGTACTCCTCATAGCTCAGATACCGCGCCATGCTTCACCTCCCATTTCACCATCTTCCCTCAGCCTTCCCCTTTTGACGCCCCGCGTCTGTCGCTGCGCTCGGCCGCGGGTTTCGCCTGCGTCTTGCCCTGCGGGCTGCGCTTGCAGGCTCAGCGCTCGCCTATTTCCCTCTCGCCGAGCTGGCGTTCCTCCACCCGCCCAGCCTTCCCCTCTGGGGAAGGTGCCTGCGCAGCAGGCGGATGAGGTCGTTCTCCTGTTTCCCTTCCGTAGGGGCGGCGTTCCTCCACCCGCTCTGCCTTCCCCTCTGGGGAAGGTGCCTGCGCAGCAGGCGGATGAGGTCGTTCTCCTGTTTCCCTTCCGTAGGGGCGGCGTTCCTCCGCCCGCCCAGCCTTCCCCTCTGGGGAAGGTGCCTGCGCAGCAGGCGGATGAGGTCGTCCTCCTATTTCCCCCTCGCCGAGCTGGCGTTCCTCCGCCCGCCCAGCCTTCCCCTTTTGACGCCCCGCGTCTGTCGCTGCGCTCGGCCGCGGGTTTCGCCTGCGTCTTGCCCTGCGGGCTGCGCTTGCAGGCTCAGCGCTCGGCCGTAGGCTGTGACGGATGAGGTCGTCCTCCTATTTCCCTCTCGCCGAGCTGGCGTTCCTCCGCCCGCCCAAAAGCCTCCCTCCCCGAGGGAGGTGTCAGCCGAAGGCTGACGGAGGGAGTCGCCTCTCCTTCTCTCTGCCTTAATTCGCGGCCGCGGCGTTCACCACGATCCCGCCCGCGCGGTTGCCCAGCAGGAACGCGCCGTAGTAGTACCTCTCGTAGTACAGGTACTTGCCCTTGCTCTGCGCCGTGGGCTGCGACATCATCGCCACCTCGTACTTCACCGGCGCGGCCACGGCCTCCGGATCCACGATGATCATGTTGATCTGCACGGCGCTGTTTGCGGGCGTCCAGCCCTCGGTGAACACATAGGCCGACTTCATCAGCTCCAGAGGCACCTCGCGGATGCGCACGCCGTCCAGGCACGCCACGTTGCGGTCCACCTTGCGGCCACTGGCGCTCACGTCCATGTAGCGGCTCACGCCCGTGGCCTGCTTCAGCAGCCTGTAGACGGCCGGCGTCACATACGCGCACACGCGGTCGCGGTCGGCGCGGGCGTTGGCCAGCTGCTCCATGTAGGAGTCCCACTTGTTCAGGATGTTCGCGGTGGTCAGCGCCGTGGTGTCCGGCGTGGCGAAGCTGTAGAGCTTCGACGCCAGGTAGGCATCCATCTCGGGCACCTTCTGCTGCTCGGTGAAGGCCTTGGTCACGTTGGCGATGGTCGCCACCATGTTCGTCTCGTCCATGTCCATCGGGTCCACCAGCGTGTCCCACTCGCGGTCCATCTCCAGGGTCACGGCCTGCACGCTGTTGTTCCAGTTGCGGTTGAAGGTGCCCGTCACCTGGTCGCGGTCGGTCGCCCGCGCGCCGCTGGTGGTCAGGCTGGGAATGTACATCGTGCTGCCCATGCCGGGCTTGTACAGGTCGGCGTTGTTCGCGCCCCAGATCTCCCCGAAGTACGAGATATAGGGGTATGCGTCTGCCATTGCGCGGGCGTAATCCGCCGCGTAGTTCACGTTCTGTCTGGTGAAAGCCATACTGTCATCCTCTCTTTCCTATATTTCCAGGCGGCCTTGGCCGCACCTGGATCCTCGTTAGGCGTTGCGCCTGGGTCCAAATCCCCAGGCCTGGCTGAACTGCTCCGCCGCGCCCATGTCGCCGCGGGGCATGCTGCCGCGGGTGGGCCCGCCGAACCTCGGCAGGCGCTGCACGCGCTGGCCGGAGATGAAGTACTCCTCAAACTTCCCGCGCAGCTCCTCCAGCTGCTCCGCCAGCGGCTTTGCGCCCTCGCCCTTCTCCAGCAGCGCGTACACCTGCTCGCGGAACTTCGGCTTCACACCCGCAAAGTCCTCGCCGCCGATCGTGCGCAGCATGTCGCGCTCCGCCTCCAGGCGCGCGACGGCCTCCGGGTCCACGCCCGCCAGCGCCTCGTCCAGCTGTCGCTTGGCCTCCGCCCTGGGCAGCATGTCCGCCAGCGCCTCGCTGAGGGCTGCCTCGTGCTCCGCGAGCACCGCCTCCGCCTGCTCCTCCGGCACGCCGCACGCCCTCAAAAACTCCATGTCAAATTTCGCCATACGCTCTCTCCTCTCTCGTCCCATGTCCTTGCTCACTTTCCCATCAACCTCCACCTCACCCCTTGTAGGGGCGGCGATGCGGCGGAAGGTCCGCCCCCGCGCCCGCTCAGCCTTCCCCTTTGGGGAAGGTGGCTTGCCGCGCAGCGACAAGACGGATGAGGTCGCCTCCCCATTCCTCTCCGCAGGGAGTTCACCCCTCCCCTCTCTCCTCCTTCAGCCGCCGCAGCTCCTCCTCGGCCTCGCCGGCCGTCAGCCCCTGCCCGTACTTCGCGTCGGTCAGGAACCGATACCGGCTCAGCAGCCCAGCCTCCACCAGCTTCACGCCCTCGGCGATGCTGGTCTGCCGGTCCTGGGTCACGCCGTCGTCGAACACGACCTTCACCTGATAGCCCCCGGCCGCCAGGCTCTCCACCGAACGCCCCTCCCACTGCACGCCGTACAGGATCGCCACATCGATGATGTTGTGCGCCAAATGCTCCAAAGCAGGGCTCAGCTGGTTCTGGACGGTTCGGATGGTCTTGTAGGTCTTGCTGTTCTCGCTCACCACCTCGGTGGCGGTCTTCAGGCCGTTGTGCCCGTCGAAGCTGAAGGTGTTGGCCGAGAAGCCCAGCTGCAGACAAAGGATCGACAGAAACGCGTTCAGCGCCGCCACGTGCTCCTCCACCCGCAGCTCCACGCTGTTGTCCTGGATGCGCAGCTCGCCCGCGTCGTCGGTCGCCAGCGCCTCGTACACGCGGTCGCCCGGGTCGAAGTAGCGCCGCATCTCGCCGGTGGACGGATCGGCCACGGTCCGCACGCACCGCGCCGGCACGATGATCCGCTTCTTCCCCAGCTCGAACTCCTGCACGAAGCTGTCGTAGCAGATGTCCAGCGCCCGCAGCGTCTCCAGCGCGTTGGCGTAGATGCTCACGCCCAGGGGGCTGTCGTCGTCCAGGTTGTTGGCGATGGGCGTGCGCCAGTAGGTGAACAGGCTGTCCCCCACGCGCACCTCGGTGTGCGCGTCCAGCTCGGGAAACGCCTCCTCCAGCGGATAGCGCACCCCCAGGATGTCGCGCCCGCCGCCCGCGCCGAGCCGCGCGTCCGAGCGATACGCCTCGTTGTCCACGCTGTACACCCCGCCGCCGCACCGATGCCACTCCAGCCGCGTGTAGTAGCGACCGTCCCGCGCCTCGCGCGACACGAACACCGCCTCCTTCACCCGGCTGTTGTCCCACGCCGTCGGCACGAACTGGTCCGCCGCGCAGTACCCGATCCGGATCCTTCCCTCCCCAAAAGCCTTCCCCTTCAGGGGAAGGTGGCTGGCCGAAGGCCAGACGGAAGAGGTCGCCTCCCCCTCCCCCTCATACCACACCTTCATCGCCGCGCCGCCCAGTGCCAGGCCCTGCTCGATCGCCTGCTGCATCTTCTCGTAAAAGCCGTTCTCCCGCAGCACGTGCCGCACGAACCTGTCCAGGGGATCGCCCTCCCCCGCCGCGCCGCCTTCGACGCCCGCACCGGTCGCACCAGACGTTTCTGTCGCTCCGGTCGCGCTCACGCGGATGTCGCACTGCTCGCCCCACACCAGCCCCGCCAGCTCTGCCGACACGGCCTTGGCCGCGTTCAGCCGGTACAGCTGCCGCATGGCCTTGGGGTTGGCGATGGTCGGCGCGGGCACCAGGTGCCAGGGCGCGTAGCTGCCCCGGTAGAGCGCCTTCCACAAGAAGATGCCCTCGTCGTAAAACTGCCGGTACGCGGGCACGCCCCCGACCTCGAAAACGTCCCTGAACTCCCGGCTCAGGCCCATCTCAGCGCCCGCCTTCGCCATTGCGCTCCGCCCCCTTTTCCATAATTCTGAAATCCATTTCATAACCGTCACCCCTTCTGGCAACGCCATCATCCGTTCCCTCATCTCCCAAAAGCCTTCCCCTTCAGGGGACCATAGGCCTAGCGTCAGCGTCAGGTGCCCCGCAGGGGCGGAAGAGGTCGCCTCCCCATTCCCCTTGTAGAACCAACATTGTGACGGATGAGGTGTCTTCCTCCCCCTCACAACAAATACCCCATCTCCCGCTCCAGCGCGTACTCCATCGCATCCAGGCTGTCGATGTTCGTCGTCCCGTCGTCCAAACGCACGTCCTGCGTCAGCCTGCCCGGATCCCACACCGCGCTCAGCAGCGCGTCGATGGTGTTGCGGCATTCGCTCCGCACGAAGAACCGCCCCTCGCCCATCAGCATGCAGGTCGCCCGAATGCGCTCGTTGATCGGCTTCTTCAACGCCGAGCCGACGTTCAGCGGCAGCCGCGCCGCCGCGGCGGCGCTTCGCAGCCCATTGATCAGCGTCTGCTCCGCGCTGTCACACCAGGCGTCCGTCACCAGCCACCGCGCCTGGCAGCGCCTCGCGAAGTCCACGAAATCCGCCGCCAGCGCGGTGGGCGTCAGCGCCGCGCCCTGCCGATACTCGTCCAGCACCACCACCGCCCCCTGCCCGGTAAACCCCAGGCAGCAGAAGGCGTGAGCGCTGGTGCCGCCGCCAAAATCCACGCCGATGGCGGCACTTCGGATGCCCCCGGGCGGCATCGACCGCCCGCTCGCACCGTCCACGATGAAGGCCTCCGGCCCGTCCGCAAACTGCCGGTAGATCAGCCCCTCCGCCGCGGCCCGCTCGCCCAGGATGTCCCGCCGGTACCACACCGAGTTCACGTCGTAGCGACTCTCGATCTCCCGCAGCCGCTCGGGCGTGATCGTGGCGTTGTCGTGGATCGTGAAGTGCTCGTACAGATAGCCCCCCGCCAGCCCGTCCCGGCGGTATTTGTCGATGTAATCCCGATAGATGGCCGCGCCCGGCGCGCAGGGGTTCAGGTCCCACAGCGTCAGCGGCTGCCGCGCCGCGATCTGCCGCCCCGCCGCCACCTTCACGAACGAGGTCCGGCTGTCCTGCCCGTCGTAGTGCTCGTTGATCTCCGTGGCGATCCACAGCCCGTAGCTGTTGCCCAGGATGCGCCGGTAGCTGTCCGAGCGCCCGCCGCCCGCGAAGATCACGATCTTCTCGCCCGTCGCCGTCCGGATGAACAGCGCCTCGTTGTCCTTGTAGCGCCCCCAGCGGCAGCGCCCGCGGAACAAATTTTCCAGCCCGAAACCGTTGCACACGCCGATGTTCAGCTTGGCGTTGGCGATGGTCGCGCCGCTGGCCAGATGAAACCGGTCCGGCGTCCTCTCCAGGTACGCCGCGGCGATCACACAGTGGTCGATGGTCTTGCCCGATCGGATCGCGCCCTCCGCCACGCACATCCGGTGCTTCAGCGCCGCCCGGATGTACCGCCGGTGCTTCTCTCCGAACCGCCCCCACGGAATCGTCGCCGTCCTCGTCATAAACCTTCCACCTCTCCCAAAAGCCTTCCCTTTCCCTCCCTTGCCTCCCCTTTCAAGGGGAGGTGGCCCGCAGGGCCGGAGGGGTTTCTCTCGTCATTCTCAGAAGCCTTCCCCTTTAGGGGAAGGTGCCCCGCAGGGGCGGAAGAGGTCGCCTTCCCAAAGCCTTCCCCTTTAGGGGGCCGTAGGCCTAGCGACAACGTCAGGTGCCCCGAAGGGCCGGTGGGGCTTCTCCTCATCTCCCCAAAAGCCTTCCCGTTCTAACGCCCCGCGTCTGTCGCTGCGCTCGGCCGCAGGTTTCGCCTGCGTCTTGCCCTGCGGGCTGCGCTTGCAGGCTCAGCACTCGCTTCGCTCGGCGCTATGGGGAAGGTGGCGCAAAGCGCCGGATGAGGTCGCCTCCCCGTTCCCAAAAGCCTTCCCCTTTAGGGGGCCGTAGGCCTAGCGTCAGCGTCAGGTGCCCCGCAGGGGCGGATGAGGTCGTCTCCCCGTCTCCCCCGCCTCCCCGTAGGGGCGGCGTTGCGCCGCCCACCTTGCCTCGCCCCCGTGAGGGGGAGAGGTGCCCCGTCAGGGGCGGAGAGGGGGCTCCCCCTCCTCCCTCAGCCAATCCGCCAACGCCGTCAGATCCTCCACATCCCCGCCGACGCTCTCGCGCTCCGGCGCCTCCGCCAGGTCCCGATACGCCGCGGTCAGGTCCCGCAGCTTGAACAGCGTCGTCGCGCCGTCCGCCTGCGCCGGAGCCTTCACCTCCGTCACGGCGCCGTCCGGGATCGCGTCCGCCACCTTCTCCAGCCGCCTCAGCAGCTTCTTGCGAAGCCGCGCGGCAATCCGGGCGTTTCCCGTCAGCGCCGCGCCGGCGCGTCGGTTTGCCTCGCCCATCGCCATCCGCCCCCTTTCGCGGCTCTCGCCGCCGATTCACAGGGGGATTATATATCGCCAAAACCGGCTTTCCCTGTCCGATTCACTCCGGCACGCGCACCGCCGCCAGCGCCCGCGCGTGCAGCTTGCACACCCAGTCCGGCGAAAAGTGCATCCGGTCGGCCACCCGCTGCCAGCCCCAGCCGTTCAGGTAGCGGTACTTCAATACGTCCCGATACTGCGCGTCCTCCACCGCGTCGATCACGCTCTCGATCGCCCGCACCTTCTCGGCGTACTCGGCGATCCGCGCGTCCAGCTCCCGCTCCATCGCCACCATGGCCTGCGGTCCCTTCATCCCGTCGAAGTTTATCGGCCGCCACGCGCCCATCTCGTGATACTTCTTCTGCCGGTCCAACAGCGCGCCGATGCGCTGGTCCAGCTTCCGCGCCTGGCTCAAATACTCCTTCGCCGTCACGCCGCCGCTCCTCTCTTCAAATCGTCCAATAGTCTGAACATTTTGTATTATATAACGGTCGCTTCCCACTTTCACGTCCCCTTGACAATTCGTCCAGCATATTGTACAATCTGCACAATACCAACCTCAAAGGAGACCCCGCCATGCTCATCCCGAACCTCTCCGTGCTGCTGGCCCAGCGCCGGCTCACCATCACCCGCGTCTCACAGGACACCCGCATCTCCCGCACCACCCTCACGGCCCTCTGCTCCGGCAATGCAAAGGGCGTCCAGTTCGACACGCTGAACGCCCTCTGCCAATACCTGAAGATCGCCCCCGGCGACCTCTTTCTCTACCGCCCTTTCGACCTCTCCGTCCGCTGCGAAGGCCGCCTCGGCTCCTCCCGCGTCGAGTTCACCCTCCGCCGCGCCTCACGCCCCGACGAACGCATCACCCTGAACTGTGACGCCCGCCTCCTCCCCTCCGATATTTCCAATGTACAATACCCATACACCGACACACCCGCCCCGTCGGACCGCGACGCCCAAATCTTTTCTCCCGATGTTCCTGGCCTGAAAACCCTGCGCGTTCGCCTCACCCTCCCCGACGACGCCGACCCCGCCGCCCCGCGCGCCCGCGAACTCGCCGACTTGCTCCGCGACCTCCCCGCCCCCGCCCTCGCGGACCTCGAACTCTCCATCCTCCGCGCCTTCGACCAAAACCTCGCCCCCACCTTATCCTCCCCCGATCTTCTTCCCTCCGACTACTCCCCCGACCTCCTCTGGCCCTGGCAACCCTGATCTCCTCATGCCCTCTTTTCCCCCTTGTAGGGGCGGCGATGCGCCGCCCGCCCTCTCCCAAAAGCCTTCCCCTTCAGACGCCCCGCGTCTGTCGTTGCGCTCGGCCGCGGGTTTCGCCTGCGTCTTGCCCTGCGGGCTGCGCTTGCAGGCTCAGCACTCGCTTCGCTCGGCGCTATGGGGAAAGTGGATTGCCGCGTAGCGGCAAGACGGATGAGGTCGCCTCCCCGTTCCCCCGTCTCTCCCTTCCTCCTCCGTAGTACCGTCATTTCTTCGCCGCTTCTCCCAAAAGCCTTCCCCTTCAGGGGGCCGTAGGCCTAGCGTCAGCGTCAGGTGCCCCGCAGGGGCGGATGAGGTCGCCTCCCCTCCCCCCGTCCCCCTCTCCCGGGTATTGACAACCCCGCCCGCGCGATGTTACAATTAACATGAAGGTAATGTTTGCATCCGCGGGCGGTCCGACGTGCCGCCCACCCGGTGCTCGACGCGCCGCCGACCCCATCTCATCAGAAAGCCGCCCCGACGGGCCGTCCACTGGAGGTTATCAAAAAATGTCATTGCCCGGAAAACTCTGTATCGGCATATTGGAGGAGGACAATCCCCAAAAAGCCTATTTCCGCTTCAAACCGATGCTGGTCGAGGCGGACGGCCGCTACATCCCCTATGCCGAAGCCCACTCCTACCCCGAGGAGGGCTGCATCCGCATCGTGCCGGATAAAAACGAATCCAACCGCTTCAAGGCGCGCATGCGCCAGATGGGCCTGTTTTGCGTGGTGGACCTGCGCGCCCACCCCGACGACAACGACAAGATCCACCCCAACAAGAACTACCGCGAGGGTTCCCCGGAGCAAAACGCCTTCATCATCTACTCCGACGTCGTGCGCGAGCCCGCGCCGGACGCGATCCTGGAGATCCTCCCCGAGGCCGACGCCGGCGCCCTCCGCCCCGCCCCCCGCACCCCTTCAGTGCTTCTGAAGGGCGAGGCGCTGAACCCCCAGCGCTACCGCTGGATCGCCGACCCGAACGACGAGATCGCCGGCCGCCTCATCCCCCACGGCGAGCCCTTCGCCCCGGACGACCTGCAATCCTTCGACCTCCCCGGCTTCCACGAGGACGCGCTCTCCTTCGCCATCCTCCCGCCGGACAAGGTCGTCCCCGCGCCCGCCCAGAAGCCCGCCGCCGAGAAGCATCCCGACGAAAAGCCCGCGCCGGAAAAGCCCGCGCCGGAGATCAAAGCGGCCCCCGAGCCGCCCGCTCCCGAATCTGCGGAAAAGCCCCCGGAGAAGCCGGAAGCTTCCGAAAAACCCGATAAACCTGATAAACCTGAAAAGCCCGAAAAAGCAGAGAGGCGCCCCGCCAAAGCCAGGGAGGACGACAAGCCCTGGATCCACCGCGACAGGAGCATGCTGCCTCCCCCGGTGGACCCCCGCCTGCCCCCCTCCCAGCGCAGCCTCGCGGCCCAGAGCGGCCTGAATCCCCGCCGCAGCCGCAGCCTGCAGGAGCTGATCGACGAAAAGTGGCAGCACTCCCGGCTCAACCAGCTGGGCCAGCCCGTCGCGCCCATCCACACCGGCGCGCCCGTCGCCAGCCCCGTGGAGAGCGTGGTCAGCGCCGTGCGCGACGTCTGGAGCCAGCCCAACCTGCGGCGCGACCTGCTCGAATCCCTGGGCGGCATCGAGGAGTTCGGCGCGTCGCTGGAGGAGTGCCGCGAGGCCGCCCGCCAGGCCGACATCGAGCGCCACCTCGAGAATCTCGAAGCCCGCCGCCTGACCCTGCTGGGCGAGGTGGACCACCTCACGCTCCAGAACGCCGAGACCCGCCGCGCCCTCAAGGACGAGCTGCGCCGGGACGCCACGGGCGAACTGGCCGAGGCCGTGCGCCGCGTGGACGCCGCCCGGGCCGAGCGCGACGAGCTCGTTCAGCAGGCGCAGGAGGCCCGCGCCGCCGCACAGGACGCGCGCAAGGCCGTGGACGCCCTCACCGGCGAGGAGCTGGAGCGCCGCCTGCGCGACTTCACCCTCGACGAGCACATGCTGGAGCGCCTGCGCCTCATCAAGGGCGAGGCCGAGGCCGTCCCCGCGCCCGAGCCCGCGCTTCAAACCCTCACGCTGAACGAACTGGCCGGACGCCTCGAAGCGCGCTTCGACGCCGCTGGCTACGCGCTCTCCCACGAGGACGCCCTCAACCTCTGCGCCTGCGCCGCCGTCAGCCCCGCGCTGCTCATCAGCGGCCCGGTCGGCAGCGGCAAGAGCGACGCGGCCCGCCTGCTGGCGGAGGCCCTCGGCTGGACGGCCATCGGCCGGTTCGTCGCCTTCGCCCCCGGCAAGGGCTCCCTCGAGGCCGACCCGCGCGTCGCCGCGCTGGACCGCGGCCCGGACGCCCCGGCCATGCTGCTGCTGGACGACGCCAACCTGCACCCCGACCCGGACCCCTTCCGGGGCCTCGGCGCGCCGGGCCGCCCCCTCTGGCGGCTCTGCCTCACGGTGCAGGACGCCGGCGTCCCCCTCCCCGCCTACGCGCTGGACAAGGGCTTTATGGTGCGCCTCGCGCCGCCCACCGACGCCCCGTGGCAGCCCCGCCCCACCGTCGCCGCCCCGGTCCCGGCCCCGGCCAGCCTGCGCCTCGCCGTCCCGGACAAACCCCGGCCCGCCGTCGTCGAAGAGCGCATGAAGGCCTTGCGCGAGACGCTCGCCCACTGCGGCGCGCCCCTCTCCCGCCGCGCCCTCGGCGACGCCTGGCGCTACTGCGCGCTGATGCTGGACGCCCTCGGTGACGACGCCGACCCGATCCACATCCTGGACCTGGCCGTCGCCCAACGCCTGCTGCCGTCCCTGCTGGCCAGCGCCCCCGTCGCGACCCTCCGCCAGCTTCCCGCCCTGCTCGACGGCCTCCCCGCCGCCCGCGCCCTCCTCCGCCTCCCCCTCCCGATTCAACTCTGACCCAAATGCCTTCCCCAAAAAGCCTTCCCCTTTAGGGGAAGGTGGATTGCCGCGTAGCGGCAAGACGGATGAGGTCGCCTCCCCCGCCTCCCCCTTCCTGTAGGTGCGGCGATGCGGCGGAAGGTCCGCCCCCGCACCCGCCCTCACCCCTTGCCTCCCCACCGCAGTGGGGAGGTGGCCCGCAGGGCCGGAGGGGCTCTCCCCCCTAGCGACGGCGTTTCGCCGCCCGCCCTCACCCCATCCCCCTCCCCACACCACCACAAAGAAGGCCCCTCCATGTTCTACGAAGAGCCCTACCGCAAGCGTACCCACTCCCCGCGCCGGCGCGAACGTCGCCGGCGCGGCTTTGGCGCGTGGCTCGCGGGCCTCTTCCTGCGCCTCATCGCGCTCATCCTCCTCGTGGCGGTGCTGGCCGCGGCGCTGCTCTACGCGCTGCCGGTCTCCATCTTCGCCGTCGAGCCCGAGGGCGCGCAGCTCTCCCTCACCGACGGCCTGCCCGCCTCCCGCGCGAACATCCTCTTGCTGGGCCTGGACATGACCCGCGAGAACAGCCGCCGCAGCGACACCGTCGTCGTCGCCTCCGTCGGCTACAACCAACTCAAGCTCACCAGCATCCTGCGCGACACGCTCGTGGACATCCCCGGCCACGGCAAGGGCAAGCTGAACGCCGCCTACGCCCACGGCGGAGCCCAGCTGGTCATGCGCACGCTCAACGAGAACTTCCGCCTCAACATCATGCATTACCTGTCCGTCGACTTTACCGCCCTCGTGGCGCTGGTGGATGCGCTCGGCGGCGTGGATGTGAACGTCACCGAGGCGGAGATGAACCGCATCAACCAGAACATCTGGAACGCCCGCGCCCAGATCGAGGCCCACGGCTACTCCGCCGAATCCCTCTCCCAGTGCGGCGAGCGCACGCACCTGAACGGCGTCCAGGCCCTCTACTACGCGCGCCTGCGCAAGCTGGACAGCGACTTCACCCGCGCCTCGCGCCAGCGCGCGCTGCTCGAGGCCATGCTCGCCCGCATCCGCGCCAACCTCTGGAACCCGGCGCTGCTCCTGCGCCTCGCCCGCACGCTGCGAACCTCCGTGGACACCAACATGTCCCCCATCCAGCTGCTCTCGCTGGGTGAGAAGGTCCTCGCCGCCACGGCCCCCGGCCAGCTTCGCCTCCCCGTGGACGGCTCCTACACCGACGACGGCGCCAACCTCATCATCGACGACCTCCCCCAAAACATCTCCGCCTTCCGCGCCTTCGCCTACGACTGACCTTCCTTCTTGCCCTCCCCATTTCTCGTAGGGGCGGCGTTGTGCCGCCCGCGCCCGCCCTTAAACAAAACGAAAAGATCCTTCGCTACTCTCAGGATGACATTATCGGCGTATGCCAATCGTTGTCATCCTGAGCGCAGCGAAGGATCTTTTCTCTCCAACCGCTACTCTAACTCCTCACTCCAAACTCCACTCTCCACTCTCCACTCTCAAATCTTCACTCATCCCGTCCCATCTTCTTGTACTTGCTCTCGATCCACAGATTGGAGACCCCGTTGTACACGAACACGCCGCCGATCACCATCACTGCGGCCTTCATCGCGCCGAACGCGAAGAACACCAAAAATCCGCCCAGCAGTATGGTCAGCACGGCCATCACCATCGACGACGTCCAGCTGGCCTGCCCCTCCTTGCGCAGCTCCAGCGCCTGCGCCAGGTTGATCACGCCGTTCACCAGGATGGCGATGCCGATCAGCTTCGGCAGCAGCGTCACCACGCCCTTCGGCGCGATCAGCACGATCAGCCCCGCCACCAGGCACAAAATCGCGATCGCCAGCGACGTGTAGCTCGCGCCCGACCGGTCCTTCTCCCGATACCACGAGTAGCCCGACACCGCCGCGCCCACCAGCAGCGCGATGCCCAATATCCGGGCCGCCAGCGTCAGCGTCTTCCCCGGCCAGATAAACAGCACCAGCCCCAGCACCACCATCACGATCGACAGCAGCACGTTGTTCTTGCTGAACCTCTCAAACCTGAATTTCAAACCGTTCATACTCTTTGACTTCCTTTCTTTTTCCCATGTTATCCCAAAGCACTTCTCCCCGCAAGGGCGGCGATGCGCCGCCCGCCCAAAAGCCTTCCCATTTTGACGCCCCGCGTCTGTCGCTGTGCTCGGCCGCGGGTTTCGCCTGCGTCTTGCCCTGCGGGCTGTGCTTGCTGGCTCAGCACTCGCTTCGCTCGGCGCTATGGGGAAGGTGCCCCCGTAGGGGGCGGATGAGGCGTTCCCCATTACTTCCTCAAACTCCACCACCGCCTCAGCCGCTCGTGCAGCGAATCCCGCGGCGCGGCGGACTTCGCGAACTCGATCGGGTGGCTCATGTACCAGCCCTGCACGTCGATCGGCTCGGCGTCGCCGGGGCTCAGCCGCGTGTAGTCCCCGTCGCTGTGCTTGCGCCAGGCCCGCGTGTTGTCCGCCAGCAGCAGGTTCAGGTACTCCTCCAAAAACTGCTTGATCTCCGGCGAGCGCACCGGGCCGCCCACTTCCACGCGCCGGTCCTGGTTGCGGGTCATGAAGTCCGCGGACGACAGGTACAGCTTCATCTCCAACCCCTCGCCGAACGCATAGATCCGGCTGTGCTCCAGGAACCGCCCCACCACCGAGGTCACGGTGATGTTCTCCGTCTTCCCGGGCACGCCCGGCACGATGCAGCATATCCCGCGGATGATCAGGTCGATCCGCACGCCCGCGCAGCTGGCCTCGCTCAGCTTGTCGATCAGCTCGCGGTCCGTCACGGAGTTCGCCTTGATGCGGATGCGCCCGTCCGCGCCGCGCGCGATCTGCTCGTCGATCATCTCCATGATCCGGTTCTTCATCGCGAACGGCGCCACCAACAGCTTGCCATACTCCCCGGCACTGTTGCCGATCAGCATGTTCTCGAAGAAGCTCACGGCGTCCCGCGTGATGTCCGCGTCCACGGTCATCATGCAGAAGTCAGTGTAGAGCGTCGAGGTCTTTTCGTTGTAGTTGCCGGTGCCGATCTGGGCGATGTACCCCAGCCCGCCGCGCTCGCGCCGCGTGATCAGGCACAGCTTCGCGTGGCACTTCAAGTTCTCCGGCCCGTAGATGATCCGGCAGCCCGCCTCCTCCAGCTCCATCGACCAGTCGATGTTGTTCTGCTCGTCGAAGCGGGCGCGCAGCTCCATCAGCACGGTCACTTCCTTGCCGTTCTCCGCCGCGGCGCAGAGCGCCTTGGCGATGGCGGAATTCCGTGCCAGCCGGTAGATCGTGATCTTGATGCTCAGCACGTCCGGGTCCTTGGCGCTCTGCCGCAGCAGGTCCAGGAACGGCTGCATGCTCTGGTACGGGTAGAACAGCAGCACGTCCCGCTGCGCCACCTGATCCCATATGGGCTTGTCGGGCATCAGGTAGTTCGGATACACCGGCGTGTGCGGCGCGTACAGCAGCTGCCCCGGCGCCTTCTCGATCTGGTCGATGTAGTCCAGCTTCAGCGGGCACGCGCAGCTGAACACGCGCTCGCTGTCCAGCTTCAAAAACTCGCACAGCCGCTTCACCAGCCGCGGGGCCTTGCCCTCCAGCTCCAGGCGCACCGGGGCCAGGCGGTCCCGCTTCTTCAGGAGCGTGCGCATGTAGTTCAGGAAGTCCGGGTTCTCCTCGTCGTAGTGCTCCTCGCTCAGGCTGATGTCCGCGTTGCGCGTGATCGATATGATCGCCTGCTCCGACACGTCGTAGATCCGAAAGATCTTCTTCATGTGGGCAGCGATCACCACTTCGGTGCGGATGTAGCGCGCCCCGCCGCCGGGCAGGGCGATCACCCGCGGCAGTGTCGAGGGCACATCCACGATGCCCAGCAGGGCCGCCTGCTTGCCGCCGGAGGCCTGCTTGCCCCCGCCGGACTGCTTGCCCTTCTCCTTATCCTTGTCCTTGTCCTTCTCCTTGCCGCCGCCCGCGGGCTTGCCGCTCAGCGTCAGAAGCGCCGCAGCGTAGAGCGCCTTGTTCTTCAGGTGGGGAAAGGGATGGCTCCGGTCGATCACCTGCGGCGACAGCAGCGGCCGGATGTTCTCCTTGTAGTACTCCTGCACGTACGCCCGCTGGCTGCTGGTCAGCGCGTCGTAGCCCGTCTCCGTCACGCCGGCGTTGTCCAGCGCCTTCATCAGCTTCGCGTAGATGGCGTCCCGGCGCTCCACCAGCGGCCGCACCGCCGCGCAGATGGCGCTCACCTGCTCCCGGGGCGTCATGCCGCTCTTGTTGTCCGTCTCGTCCGGGGCCAGCATGTCCATGTCGATCAGGCTGCCCACGCGCACCATGAAGAACTCGTCCAGGTTGCTGGTGAATATGGAAACGAACCGCATCCGCTCCATCAGCGGCACGGTGGGGTCGATGGCCTGCGCCAGCACCCGCTCGTTGAATTTCAGCCAGCTCAACTCGCGGTTCTGGGTGTAGCTCATGTCTCGCTTCACGATCGGCGCGTTTTCCACTTTGGTAACCTCCCGCCCTCCAAAAGGGCATACATTCCTATGATACCTCTATTATAGCAGACCTTCTCCCATTTTCAACCGCCAACCCGGCAAAAAAACTCGACACAAATGTGTGAATGCGTCGATTTTCCGCATTCGGGGCTTGTCATTCCCCGCAAAATGCGCTATAATATGTTAAAGCAGTGTTTCCGTTTTAACGAGAGCATAAAAATTCTAAGAAAGAGGTGTCCCCATGATTCGCATCGGCATGTTGACCTCCGGCGGCGATTGCCAGGCCCTGAACGCGGCCATGCGCGGCGTCGCGAAAACCCTGTACAACTCCAACGAAGAGGTCGAGATCTACGGCTTCCTGAACGGCTACCAGGGCTTGATCCACGGCCGCTTCCGCCTGCTGACGTATGACGATTTCTCCGGCATCCTCACCAAGGGCGGCACGTTCCTCGGCTCCAGCCGCACCCCGTTCAAGATGATCCAGGTCATCGAGGAGGACGGCATCGACAAGGTCGCCGCCATGAAGCAGACTTACTACAAACTCCAGTTGGACTGCCTGGTCGTCCTCGGCGGCAACGGCACCCACAAGACGGCCAACCTGCTCAGCGAGGAGGGCCTCAACGTGGTCACGCTCCCCAAGACCATCGACAACGATCTCTGGGGCACCGACATGACCTTCGGCTTCCAGTCCGCTGTGGACATCGCCACCGACTGCATCGACATGATCCACACCACTGCCGCCTCCCACGGCCGCATCTTCATCGTCGAGATCATGGGCCACAAGGTCGGCTGGCTGCCGTTGAACGCGGGCCTCGCCGGCGGCGCGGACATCATCCTCATCCCCGAGATCCCCTACGACATCGACAAGATCGCCGACAAGATCAAGGAGCGGCACGACCGCGGCGCCTCCTTCACCATCCTCGCCGTGGCCGAGGGCGCGATCAGCAAGAAGGACGCCAAGCTCTCCAAGAAGGAGCTGGAGAAGAAGCGCGCCGAGTCCCCGTATCCGTCCGTCTCCTACGAGATCGCCGCGAAGCTGAACAAAAAGACCGGCTACGACGTGCGCGTCACCGTCCCGGGCCACACCCAGCGCGGCGGCTCCCCCTGCCCCTATGACCGCGTGTTCGCCTCCCGCCTCGGCTCCGAGGCCGGCAAGCTGATCCTTAAAAAGGAGTTCGGCTTCATGGTCGGCTACAAGAACCGCGAGATCGTCAAGGTCGCCCTGAAGGACGTCGCCGGCAAGCTCAAGATGGTCGATCCCGACGCCTCCATCATCAAGGAGGCCAAGATGCTCGGCATCAGCTTCGGCGACTGA
>CADAQZ010000038.1 GCA_902790175.1 uncultured Eubacteriales bacterium
GCCTTTTCCATTTCCTCCTCGAGCACGCGGTAGGCGACCTTGCCGACGAGGGTCTTGGGCAGGTCGTCGCGGAACTCGATGTCATAGGGCATGGCGTACTTGGCGATGTGCTTGCGGCAGTAGTCCATCAGCATGTCGCGGGTGGTGTCGCTGGGCTCGAAGCCGGGCTTCAGGACCACGAACGCCTTGACCTTCTGCATCTTGTAGGGGTCGCGCACGCCGATCACGCAGCTGAGGTGCACGGCCTCGTGGGCGTCGAGTATGTTCTCGATCTGCGAGGGATAGACGTTGTAGCCGCTGGTGACGATCATGCGCTTGATGCGCTGCTTGAAGTAGATGAAGCCCTCCTCGTCCATCACGCCCAGGTCGCCGGTATGGATCCAGGTCAGGCCGTCGGCGTGCACGCGGCGCGTCTGCGCGGTCTCCTGCGGGTGCTTAACGTACTCCAGCATCACGGTCGGCCCGGCCAGGCAGATCTCGCCCTCCTCGCCGTAGGGCAGCTCCTCCTCGGTGCCCACCTTCACGATCTTGTAGTAGGTGTCCGGGAAGGGGATGCCGATGGAGCCCTCCTTGGCCTTGGTCAGCGGCGTCAGGCACGAGGCGGTGACGCACTCGGTGGTGCCGTAGCCCTCGCGGACCTCGATCTTCGCGCCGTGGTCCTTCAGGAACTTGTCAAAGCGCTTCTTCAGCTCGGGCGGCAGGCTGTCGCCGCCGGAGAACACGCCCTTCAGGCAGCTGAGGTCCAGGTCGTCCAGGTTCGGAATGCGCAGCAGCGCCTCGTACAGCGTGGGCACGCCCGCGATGAAGTTCGGCTTGTACTTGTGCAGCAGCTGCGCGTAGGTGGCGGGCGTGAAGCGCGGCACCAGGATGCAGCAGCCGCCGTTGGCCAGCATCGAGTGGATGGACACGCCCAGGCCGAAGCCGTGGAACATCGGCATGATGGCCAGCATCTTGTCGCCCTCGTCGTAGATCGGGTTCGTAGCCACGATCTGCCCCGCCAGGGCGTTGAAGTTCAGGTTGGAGAGCAATATGCCCTTGGTGATGCCGGTGGTGCCGCCGGAATAGAGGATCACCGCCGGGTCGTCGGCCTTGCGCGGCACGCGGGGATCACCCTCGAACGCCTTGCCGCCGGCGATAAAGTCCTTCCACAGGATCACGTCCGCGTCCTTGGGCACCTTGGGGATCTTGCGGCCCTGCGTCAGCGCGTAGCCCAGCTTCTTGATCGGCGTCAGCGCGTCCTTCACGTCGGCGATAATCAGCTTCTTCAGGCACGGCGTGTTGTTCCGGATGGCCTTGAACTTGCCGTAGAACTGGTTGAGCGTCAGCGCCGCCACGGACTCGGAGTCGTTCAGGTAGAACTCGATCTCGCCCTCGGCGCTCAGCGGGTGCACCATGTTGGCGATCGCGCCCACCATGTTCACCGCGTAGAACATCACCACGGTCTGCGGCGCGTTGGGCATGCAGATGGTGACCCTGTCGCCCTCGCGGATGCCAATGGCCCGCAGGGCCTTCGCGCACTGGCGGATCTGCTCCACCAGCTTTTCATAGCTGATGTGGCTGCCCATGAACTCACAGGCGTCGTTCCTGGCGTACTTCTCGCCCATCCGCTCCACGGCCTCGGCCATCGTGCCCTGGAAGTAGTCGATGTGCATGGGGACCTGGCCCATCCAGGGTTCCCACGGGGTCTTTACAGCAGGCATGTCAGTACTCTACCTCCTCGTTCGCCGGGCGGTCCAGAAGCTCGGGGTTTTCGATCAGCTTCTTCACCAGGCGAATGGTCTTTGCATAGTAGTAGCCGTCGGCGATGCGCTCGTCCAGCGTGATGCCGATGGAGAGCATCTCGCGCATCTCATAGGAGCCGTCCGGCTGGAACACGGGCTTCATGCCCTTTTCGCCGATGATGACGAACACGGACGTGGTGCCCCAGTTGCTCAGGTGGTGATAGCCGGCATTGAGCTTGATGCTGCCCAGGTTCGTCAGGAACACCGAGGCGTAGTTCGGGTCGGCCTTGATCAGGTCGTAGGGCACGTGGCCGTAGAAGTCCAGCCGGTGCAGGCCCCACATCACGATCCGCATCAGCCAGCGCGGCAGGTGCGTGAACATCTCCATGCCCTTGGTGGAGTTGTCCATCGCGTCGTCGCGGCGGCACTCGAAGATCTCCTGCATGATGCGCTCGTGCAGCGAATCGATGGTCGTCTCCGGCGGGAACTTGATGAACGCCAGGCCCTCGTCGGCATTGTCCTTGAAGTGCTTTTTCACCACGAAGCCCAGGCTCAGCTCGTCGCGCTGGTAGAGGCGGCAGCCCTTGATAAAGCGGTTCATCTGCGGGCGCAGCGTCACGGCCTTCACCACCGCCGCGCACACGGCGTGGAAGATCGTGTAGCGGTGCGCGTGGTCCAGCCCCTCGTTCTTTTTCGCCAGGAAGGCGTTGAGGTTCGTCAGGTCGAACTCCTCGCGGATGAACGCCTCGTTGTCGGCGCGGTTGGGATAGATATACGGTAAAAACCAGTGCAGCGGGTCGATGTCGCGCACCAGCGTGGCGTCGAAGCGATCCCCCCGGCGCTTCTTCACTTTCAGCTCAGCCATCGTCGCGTCCCCCTCCGTGTCGCGTTCAGCCCGCGGTCGGCGGGCATGATGTGCGTCTGTAACGGCTTCAGATTATCATATCAATGTTGAATTCTCCAGCGCGAAAGCCCCGAAAACCACAAATTTACCGCGATATGACCTCGAAAATAACCGGTTGTTAATATTTTCCCGTTCCCGGGCCCACCAGGATCATGCTATGATAGAGACAATCGCAGGATGAGGAGGTTGAGGCCCATGAAGCTGATGATCGCGTCGGACATCCACGGCTCCGCGAAGTGGTGCGCGCGGATGCTGGAGGCCTGGAGGGCGTCGGGCGCCGAACGCCTCGTGTTGCTGGGCGATCTGCTGTACCACGGCCCGCGCAACGACCTGCCGGACGACTACGATCCGAAGGCCGTCGCCGCGATGCTCAACGCGCTCGACCCCGCGCCGCTGTGCGTGCGGGGCAACTGCGAGGCGGAGGTGGACCAGATGATGCTCGCCTTCCCGGTGATGGCGGAATACGCCGCGCTGCTGGTGGACGGCCACGTGTTCTACGCCACCCACGGCCACGCGCACGGCGAGGACAATCCCCCGCCGCTTTCGCCGGGCGACTTCCTGCTCTGCGGCCACACCCACGTGCCCGCCTGCACCCGCCACGAGAGATTCACCTACCTGAACCCCGGCTCCGTGTCCATCCCAAAAAACGGCACGCCCCACAGCTGCTGCCTGCTGGAGGACGGCGCGATGACCTGGCTGGACCTCGACGACAATAAGCCCTTCGACCGGCAGAGGCTGTGGTGAGGGGGCGGGGTTATATTCCTTTCGCTGTACGACAGGAAGCGATAAGCATACCATTTGAGAAAACGGTTGTAAAGTGATGTTTGCGCTTATGACACAAGTGATGCCGTGCCTGCGGCACAATGATGCTTGCGCCGATGGCGCAAATGATGTTTTGCGGCTTCGCCGCAAAGTGATGCGATGTGTTCCTCTCACGCGCGAAGCGCACATCACTTGGCGAAGCCAGGCATCACGCACGAAGGGCACATCATGTTCCGCGACAGCGGAACACATCATTGAAAAAAGCGTCTTTTGTCGGTAGACAAAAGACGCTTTTTTCTTGGCGGACCCTAAGGGATGGCGTCTGCTGCGCAGCCGCGGCAGGCCGAACCCCTTTGCTCCCTTTGGTCGCAAAAGGGATTCGATTATCCCCGTAGGGTACGAAAAAAATCTGCAATCCCCCACTTCGGGGGGTTGCAGATTTTTGGCGGACCCTAAGGGATTCGAACCCCTGACCTTTCCAGCTGAGCTAAGGGACCACGGCTTCGCTCTCGCAAAGCGCTTAATTATAATACACCTGCCCCGGGGTTTTGTCAAGCCCCGGGATTGTAAAATATCGCGGGGCGGCAGCTCCCTGCCAAATGAAAAAAACTTTCCGAACCGGTTGACAAACCGCGCCGGGTGGCCTAAAATATAAGTGTGGAAATCCGGTAAGTAAGGCTACCGCAGGGATATGGATTGCTGCCGCGAAGTGGTGGAGACACCATGAGAGGGTCAACAGGTGATATCGAAGCACAAGGTATTCTAACGCAATTGCACCGCCCTGCGAAGCTGAAGCTCGAACGGTGCAGGGAAATCATATTTCATATGACGAATCCGCATCCGTTCGGGTGCGGATTTTATATTACAATGATTGAGCGTCCGGCGCAGCCGGACTGAGGGCCCCGCACACCGGCTGTGCGGGCCCGAAACCCGCGCTTGCCGCCAGGCAGTAGCGCGGGGCGAAAAGGGGGTATAGGAATGGACGCTGGCGGTAGTAGCTACGGCACATACGCGGATCACATACGACGGCCCGGCCGCAGGGCGCCCGTTCCCGCCCACATCTGACGGCCCATCGAGGCGCCGCGGCGCCGTCCGGGTGATCTCACATTGTGTCCTGCTCCTGTCAGAGGGGCGGCTTTTCATGGAAAAACGCCGCTCCGCAAAATCTGAATGATTGGAGGAGTGACCCGTGAAGGAGAGAACCGAAATTCTCGAAGAGACCTTCCGCAAACTGACGGAAGAGAAGAAATACGCGAGCCTGCGGGATCTGATGCAGACGCTCTATCCCGCCGACATCGCCACCATACTCAGCGACATGCCCGAAAAGCTGATGCCGGCCATCTTCCGGCTGCTGCCCAAGGACCTGGCCGCCGAGACCTTCGTCGAGATGGAGAGCGACGTGAAGGAGGAGCTGATCAAGAGCTTTTCCGACACCGAGCTGAAGGCTGTCATCGACGAGATGTACATGGACGACGCCGTGGACCTGATCGAGGAGATGCCCGCCAACATGGTGCGGCGCATACTGGCCCAGGCCGACGCCGACACCCGCAAGCAGATCAACGAGATCCTCAAGTACAAGGACGATTCCGCCGGTTCCGTGATGACCACGGAGTTCGTGGCCCTCACCCCGCAGATGACCGCCGCGGACGCCATCAACGAGATCCGCTCCACGGGCGTGGACAAGGAGACGATCAACACCTGCTACGTGCTGGACGACAAGTATCACCTGCTGGGCACGGTGACGATCCGCACGCTGATCCTCGCCCGCCCGAACGAGACCTGCGAGAGCCTGATGACGCCCAACGCCATCTCCGTCAACACCCAGGACGACCAGGAGAGCGCCGTGCAGACGATGTCGAAGTACAACTTCACGTCGCTGCCCGTCGTGGACGCCGAGAACCGCATGGTGGGCATCATCACGGTCGACGACGCCCTGGACATCATGGAGGAGGAGGCCACGGAGGACATCTCGAAGATGGCCGCCATCACGCCCTCCGACAAGCCCTACCTGCGCACCGGCGTGTTCGAGACGTGGAAAAACCGCATCCCGTGGCTGCTGCTGCTGATGGTGTCGGGCACGTTCACCGGCATCGTCATCACCCGGTTCGAGGACGCGCTGAAGCTGGTGCCCGTGCTGTTCGCGTCCGTGCCCATGCTGATGGACACTGGCGGCAACTCCGGCAGCCAAGCCTCGGTCTCCGTCATCCGCGCGCTGAGCCTGGGCGAGCTGGAGTTCAAGGACATCTTCCGCGTCATCTGGAAGGAGTTTCGCGTGTCCTTCCTCTGCGGCCTGATGCTGGCCGCCGCGAACTACGGGCGGCTGATGCTGCTGGAGAAGGTGACGCCGCTGCAGGCGCTCACCATCTGCGTGACCATGCTCTGCACCGTCGTGATCGCCAAGTTCGTGGGCTGCACGCTGCCGCTGCTGGCCAAGAAGGCCAACCTGGACCCCGCCGTGATGGCCAGCCCGTTCATCACCACGATCGTGGACGTGCTCAGCCTGATCATCTACTTCCAGTTCGCCACGATGATATTGAAGGTATAAAACGCCGTATGGCGAGGCCCCGGGACGCGCGTCCCGGGGCCTTGTTTGTAAAAAAATTAACACGTTCGGCCTTGCGTGACTTCTGGGAATGTACTATGCTAACACACGAAAAAACAAAAAAGGAGCGACACATCCATGAAGAAGATTGTTGCACTGATCCTGCTGGCCTGCATCGCGTTGATGCCCGCCGCCCTGGCCGAGAAGACCACCGTCACCTGGGAAGAGACGGGCGCGCCCCTGGTCGAGAGCTATGGCCTCGAGGGCGACTTCGTCACCCTGAACGACATGGGCCTGGCCATCTGGGTGCCCTCTGACCTGGTCTACACCGAGCCCTCCGAGGAAGACGCCGCCGCCGGCCGCTACGCCCTGTTCATCGATCAGGACCAGGAGTGCGCGCTGACCGTCGATACCATTAACGTGGAAGGCATGACCCTGGATCAGGCCCTGCAGAACGCCATCGACAACGGCATGACCGAGCCCGAGATCGTGAACATCAACGGCCTGGATTGCGTGACCTACGGCGATCCCAACAACAACCTGGGCGCCGTCGTGCTGGTGGACACCAACAGCAACATGATCATCTTCAGCTTCATGCCCGTCGACAGCGACGAGGGCAAGCTCGCCTATGGCGTCATCTCCACTTCGCTGATGCCCGCGGCATAATTCCCCGCCGGTAAAGCCCCGCCCTCCCGATCGGGAGGGCGTTTTTTTGCGCGAATATGGTTTTATACTGTGCTGGCAGCACAAATCGGCATGGAAGCTTTATTCTCAAAGCATGGTGCAAAATCACACGCCGAGGCTATAATGGTTGTCGTACCGAGGATTCGGTATGCCGACGGCCGGTCCCACGGCCCTCGGCGGCAGACCCGACAGACAACCACGGCCCCGTCGGCGGAAAACAGCCGACAGCGAAAGGGAGGTTTGAATATGAATACATGGATCAATATGAGCGCTTGCAACATGGCCAGCCTGATGGCGGAGGACACCGGCGCGCCGGAGCTGCGCAATCCGCTGAACAGCGCCCTGCGCGCGAATAAGGAAGGCAGGAGCGCGGCGCATCCGCTGCGCGCGCTGAAGGCCTTTGTCGTCGCGCTGTTTGCGATGTAAAGAGAGATAAGACTCCAAAACACGAGGCAAAGCCCCGGGCGATCCGCCCGGGGCTTTGTCATGGCCGGTAGTTCTCCAGTATCGACAATATGTCCGTTTGGTACACGTTCCCGTCCAGCACGTCGCCGTTCGCGCAGAACGACAGGGCGCGGATGTCCGCCGGGTCCTCGTCGTACGGCGTCGAGCGGTCCGCGTCCGCGTCGAAGTATTCCCCGAGGTATTTCAGGGCGTTCCCCTGCGCAAACACGACGTTGCCGGGCCCGACCGGGATCTTCAGCCCCGCGAACGCCTCCAGTACCTCCCGCGTGCGGACGTTGTAGGGGTTGTCGTCCCCGGGAGCGACCAGCCACGCGGGGCTCAGCACGGCGGGGATCTCCGCTTTCACGACGCATTCGGCGAAAGCGAGCACCGGCTCGAGCGGGATGGTCTCCTGGTGGAAGGCGTCCACGGACAGCAACAGGTCGTTGACGCCGCTGCGCTTCAGGCTCAACACCACTTCCGCGATCCTCGCGGGGTCGTTGGAGAAATAGCCATTCGTGATCAGCTGCCGCCTTTCGATGCCCAATTGGGTCGCGGCGCCCTGGATGGCGCAGACCACGTCCGGGTATAAAAGCGGCTCCCCGCCGAAGGTCATCAGCGATCGGATCCGCCAACGCCCGCAGACCCTGCGGACCGCTTCCACCGCGACATCGGCGTCGATGTGCCCCGCGCAGCCGTCGTGGTCGCCCTCCGAGCAGTGTTTGCACCTGCCCGTGCAGGCCATCGTCACGACGAACTCGATCCTCTCCAGGTTTTTGACGTATGCGTTCATGGCTCAAACCATCCCCCGCCGGCGGTCATTGACGTTCCCCCAGCCTTTCCGGCGCGACCCGATCACCGGGCGTTTTCCGCCTCGTAGATCAGCTCGCCCAGGATCTGGATCAGCTGCTCCGATTCCACGGGCTTGGACAGGTGCGCCTTCATGCCGGCCTGCAGCGAGCGCTGCACGTCCTCGTCGAAGGCGTTGGCCGTCAAGGCGATGATCGGGATGCGCTTGGCATCCTCGCGCGCCATCGCGCGGATGGCCGCCGTCGCCTCCAGGCCGTCCATCTCCGGCATGCGCACGTCCATCAGGATCGCGGCGTAGTCGCCGACATGGCTTCTGGCGAACATCTCCACGGCGATCCTGCCGTTCTCGGCGTGATCGGCCTTGATGTTCTCCATCTCGAGCGTGTCCATCATGATCTCGGCGTTGATCTCCATGTCCTCCGCCAGCAGGATGCGGCGGCCCGCCAGGTTCGCCCGGTTCTTCTCCTTGAACAGGACCATGTTGTTGCGGCGGGCGATCCGCTCGAACTCCTCGATCACGTTCTCGGCGAACAGCGGCTTCGCGAGGAAGCTGTCCACGCCGACGCGGTGCGCCTCCTCCTGGATGTCGTCCCAGTTGTAGGCCGTCAGCACCACGACGGTGCTCTCGTTGTCAAACAGCTTTCGGATCTCGGCGGAGGCCTCCAGGCCGTTCATGCCCGGCATGTTCCAGTCCATCAGCACCAGGTTGTAGGGCCTGTGCTTGGTGTGCTGCACCTCCATCATCCGCAGCGCCTCCTGGCCGCTGGTGCAGGTATCGGCGCGGATGCCCACCTCGTCCAGCACCGTGCGGGCGTGCTCCGCCTCGATGGGATCGTCGTCCACCACCAGCACGTGCAGGGCGGTGGGATCGATCGCGTCGCCGCGGTTTGTGTCCGTGGGATCGCAGTTGCGCAGCGTGACGGTCACGGCAAACTCCGTGCCCACGCCCTTTTCGGATTCGACGGCGATCGAGCCGTTCATCATCTCCACGATCCGCTTCGTGATCGCCATGCCCAGGCCCGTCGAGCCGTACTTGGTCTTGTAGCTGCTGTCTTCCTGCGTGAAGGCGTCGAAGATCTTGGGGATGAACGCCGCGTCCATGCCGATGCCGGTATCCTTGATGCGGAAGCGCAGCGTGGACTGATCCTCAAACGCGGCCGTCTTCTCCACGGTGAGCGCGATGGTGCCGGGCGCTTCGGTGAACTTGACGGCGTTGGACAGGATGTTGATCAGCACTTCCTTCAGCTTCATGTCGTCGCCGATATAGGATTCATCCACCTGGTTCAGCACGCGGAACTCGTAGGTCAGGCCCTTGTCGTCGCACTGGGACATGACCATCGCGTTGATCTGCTCCAGCATGCCCCTGAACGAGAACACCTCCCGGCGCAGCACCACGCGGCCGGACTCGATGCGGCTCATGTCGAGGATGTCGTTGATCAGGGCGAGCAGGTGCTTCGCGCTGCCGCCGATCTTCTCCAGGTAGTTGCGCGTCTCCGCGTCCAGGCCCTCCTTCTTCAGCGCCAGAGTGTCCAGGCCGATGATCGCGTTCATCGGCGTGCGGATCTCGTGGCTCATGTTGGAAAGGAACGTCGTCTTGGCCTTGTTGGCCTCCTCCGCCGAGGCGAGCGCCGCCGCCAGGGCCTCGCTCTTGGCCATGGCGTCGCGCATCTCGGCGTCGACGTTCGTCATACCGACGATGATGAAGTGCTCGTCGTCCTCCATGCGCGAGACCTTCATGCTCACGTAGCTCGGGCCCTTCTCACCCGTCTGGCGGTAGGTCATGATGAAGGTGTCCTTGAGGCTGAGCGCCTGCATCAGCGTGCGGCGGCTCATCGCCTGCAGGAAGGCCTCCCGGTCCTCGGGATAGATGCTCTTGGCCAGCTCCGTCCGGCAGTCGCTGAAGAAGTGCCAGCCGCGGCGCATTTCGGACAGGGCGCTGCCCTCGTCCCCGCGGCGGTACTCGATGAACTCCTCCGTGTCGGTGTTGACGTAGAACATGTGCGTGTAATCGCGCGCCAGCGTCTGGGCGATGTGGTTATACATGACGCCCGAGCTGACGGCGTTCTCATAGGCTTCCTTCGTCATGGCGTTTTCGTGCTGGACGCGCACCAGGTCGGTGACGTCCTGGCACATGCCGAGCACGCACAGCCGCCCCGAGGCGTCGGTGTACTTCAGCTTCGTGGTCTGGAGCTGGCGCCGGTTGCCCGCGGCGTCCGGCACGTCCTCGAAGAAGATGTAGGGCTTGCTCATGGAGAGGGCGATCCTGTCGTCCTCCACGAAGTGCTCGGCCGTCTCGGCGTCGAAGATCTGCGCGTCGGTCAATCCCGCCACGCCCTCCGGGCTCTCCTTGTGCGCGTACTGGGCGAACGCCTGGTTGCAGGCGAGGTAGACGCCGGTCTCGGCGTCCTTGGTGAAGGTCAGGCCGGGCATGTTGTCCAGGAGCGACGTGATCGACTCCTTCAGCTTCGCGATCTTCTTGGCGGCGTTGGCCTCCTCCTCCGCCTCGGTCAGCGCCTCGCCGAGCTTCTGCGTCTCCTTGTAGTTGTTCAGCAAAATGGCGACGACGAGCAGGAACAGCCCCAGCGAGAAGGCGATGTACATCGTGTTGGCGCGGCTGATGCCCTTGGCCTGCTCCTGCAGGAAGGCGGCTCTTTCGCTCCTGGTGGCGGCGTTGGAGTCGTCCGCCGGGTGGTTCTCATGGTATTCCATGATGCGGTCCACGGTCTCGTTGGCCGCGTTCTCCGTCGCCCGGGAGACCCACATCATCGAGGCGAACACCACCAGCACCAGCAGGAGGATCCACACGAGGATGCGCTGCTCATACTCCCGGTTCTTGTCGCGGCGCAGCAGTATCCGGAAGTAGACGAGCCCCAGCACCGACCAGACGATGAACAGGAAGTAGGATTCCGTCTCCATCGCGTGGAAGGGCAGCAGGCCCGGAATGAGCAGCAGCAGCACGAACAGCACCATCAGGCCCATGCCGAGCAGGCCGGTCGCACGCTCCAGGGAGCGCTCCTGCCGCTGCGCGTGGCGATAGACCGCGTGGGAGATCAGCCCGTAGATGATGGTCGCGCCGAGCGTCGTGACGTCCACGATCCAGCCGATCGCCGTCCTTCCCAGGAACGGTATGAACGCCGACACGGCCACGATGGCGACGATCGCCCTGGCGGGCACGCCGCGCGCGTTCAGCGTCGCCAGCCGCCGCGGGGCCTCGCCGTCGCGCCCGGCGGCGTACAGCAGGCGGCTCAGCGCCAGCAGGTTGCCGATCAGGCTGGTCAGGATCACGCCGAACAGCGCCAGCATCAGCACCATCACGCCCGCCTGGCCGAGGTAGTGGTGGGCGGCGTAGAACGCCGGCACCGCGTTGATCCCCTCCAGGTTCCCCATGTCCTGGATGTAGGCCAGCCAGCTGTCGTACTCCGGCGGATAGGCCGACACGGACAGTAGCGACACGAACAGGTACAGCAGCGTGGTGATCAGCACCGACCAGATCAGTATGCCGCGCACCTTCCTGATCGGGAAGCTGTACTCCTCGGAGAAGTGCGATATGTTCTCAAAGCCGATGAACGCCCAGGGCGAGATGGCCGCGATGCGCACGATCTGCGCGAAGGCGCTCGACCCCTCGGTGTACAGCGGGGCGTAGGTGAAGGCGCTGTCGTGCCTCAGCGCCGCGATCACGGCGCACACCGTGAAGCCCACCGCGAACGTCAGCGCCGCGACGACCATGATGCGGTTGGTCAGGCGCGCGCTGTTGGCGCACAGCCAGCCGATCAGCGCCACCGCGCAGATGGACAGCAGCGCCTCGCCCAGCCAGACGTTGTAGCCGAATATCCTGTAGCGGAAGCCGAATTGGAACGTATTTCCGAGGAAGAAGCGCGCGAACAGCGGCAGCGACGTCATGTTGGCCCAGAGGATGGCCAAATACGTCAGCAGCACGAACCAGAGCGCGAGGAAGCCGAAGTCCTTGCCCCCGACGCGCTTTTCAAACGTATAGATGCCGCCCGCGTTCGGCGCACACTGGATCATGTACTGCAAGTTCCAGGTGATCACGAGTATGACCGCCATGCCCAGCAGCAGGCCGAGCACCGTGCCGAGCAGGCCGGACTTCTGCAGATAGGCGTTGCAGGTGACGATAAACGATCCCCAGCCGATGCTCGTGCCGATGGAGAAGGCCCACATGCCCAGCGGCGTGAAGGCGGACCCCAGCCTGCCGGCAGCGCCGTTGCGCCGAGCCCCCGGCGCCACGCCGGTCCTGTCGTATTTCATGCTCACTTCTCCTCTTTCCCGGACTTCTTCATATCGCTCTTGTTTGCATACATCTTCTGGTCCGCGCGCTCAAACACCGGCGCGACGGTGGCGTCGCCCTCGCGCCTGGCCATGCCGCAGGCGATGATCACGCCGCCATCCTGCCGGGCCTGCCGGTTCTGGGCGGCGACCTGTTCGACCAATTCCTCGATGCGGGCGTAGTCGCCCCCCTGGGCGATGACCGCGAACTCGTCGCCGCCGATGCGGAACACCGGGCTGTGCCGGAAGGTCTCGCAGATGATCCTGCAGGCGCTTCGGATGTACTGGTCGCCCGCGTCGTGGCCGACGGTATCGTTGATCTGCTTCAGGTCGTTCACGTCCAGCACCACGACGGCAAATTCAGAAACGTGGCCCTCCGCGATCTGGGCGTTCAGGCGCTCCTCGGCCATCAGGTAGGCGTGGCGGTTCTTCACGCCCGTCAGCGCGTCCACGCTGGCCTCGATCCTGGCCTGGGCGAGGTTCTTGACGTACGTCTCCTCCTGGCGCACCTGCTTGTCGATGTCGTTGATGCCGACGATCAGGCGCGGCCCCTTCTTCTCCTTGAGCATGACGGCCTTGAGCTGCACGTAGCGGGGCTTGCCCTCCATCATCAGGCGATAGCTGAGCGTGAAGAAGCCGTTGCGCTCGATCTCCGCCAGCACGTTCTCCCTCTCAAACGCCGACAGGAAGCGGTTGAGGTCCTCCGGATGGCAGTACTGCCGGACCGCCTGGCGCGTGGAGGCGAAGAAGTCGCCGCCCTCCTTGGCCTGGGCGAAGTCGGCCGCGTAGTTGGCCGCCGCGCTGAACTCGCGGTAGCGCCCGGTCTGCGGGTCCACGACGTAGATGCACAGGTAGTCGCCGGCCAGCGCGCTGAGCCGCGCGTTGGCGATCTTCTCCTCCTTCATCCGCGAGGCCGCGTTGCGCTGCTTCGCCTCGTCGTCCACGTCCGTCACGCCCAGCACGATGTAGCGGTCGTCGTCCCGCATGCGGGTGACCTTCATGCTGACGTAGGTCGGGCTGCTGTCGCCGTTCAAGCGGTAGGTCAGGTTGAAGGTGTTGTTCTGGTCCAGGGCGGACACCAGCGTCCTGCGGTCCAGCGCGCGGAGCACGGCGTCCCGGTCGTCGGGATACACGAACTGCTCGGCCTCCACCTGGCACTGCTCGAAGAAGTGCCAGCCGCGCCGCCGCTCGCTGAGAGTGCCGCCGTCGTCCGAGTGATACTCGATGTACTCCTCGGTGTCGAGGTTGATGTAGTACAGCTCCTCATAGCCCTGGGCCAGCGCCTGGGCGATGTGGGTGTAGATGATGCCGGTGCTGCGCGCCTTCTCGTAGGCCTCCTTGGTGGTGGCGCTCTCGCGATGGATGCGCACGGCGTCGGTCACGTCCTGCAGCATGCCCAGCACGCACAGCCGCCCCGCGGCGTCGGTGTACTTCAGCTTGGTGGTCCTGACCTGGCGGGGGTTTCCGGCGGCGTCGGGGATGTCCTCATAGTAGATGAAGGGCCCGTCCATCGAAAGCGCCATCTTGTCGTCCTCCGCGGAGCGCGCCGCCGTCCTGGCGTCGAAGAGCTGCTCGACGGTGAGGCCGACGACTTCCTCGGGGCTCTTTTTCTGCGCGTACTTCGCGAAGGCCTGGTTGCAGGCCAGGTAGACGCCGGTCTCGGCGTCCTTGGTGTAGTTCATGCCGGGCATGTTGTCCAGCAGCGAGGTGATCGTCTGCTTCAGCTCCGCGATCTCGGCCGCCTCCTCCAGCAGCCGCTGCTGCTCGTTGGCGCGCCGCTCGGCCTTCAGCTTCTGGTACAGCAGGAAGACGATGACGAAGAACAGCGCGAACAGCGCGGCGACCACGCCGATCCAGTTGTCCTTCAGGAAGGCCATCAGCGAGACCTTCTGGTTGAAGTACATGTATCTGACGAGCGCGTACTCCATGTCCTGGCTGGCGCTGAGATTCGAGACCTTGTTCAGTATGGAATACAGCTCCGGATTGTCCGCGCTCACGGCGATGGAGAGCTCCATGGTCTCGCCGGTGGGCAGGGCGACCAGCTTGTGCTTCTCCCTCAGGGGCTCATAGTCGCCCATGCGGTAGTTGCACGCCAGCACGCCGTCCGCCTCCCCGGAGGCCACCGCGCTGAGGCAGTCCTCCACGTTGGGACAGTGGGCGATCGTCCAGGCCGGGAACGCCTCCCGGATCAGCGTTTCAAAGTTGGTGTTCCCCGCGTCCACGGCGACCGTCAGCGCCTTGCCCGCGGCGATCTCCGGCCGACCCTCCGCCCGCACCAGCAGGCTCATCTCGGTCTTCATGATCGGATTGACCGTGAGCACGCCCAGCGTCTCGCCGCGATAGGTGCTGAGGTTGATCGGGAAGGCGCAGTCGATCTCGCCGCGCCGCATGGCCGCCAGCGCCGCGTCCGTGGAGGGATAGGCCACGGCTTCAAAGCGCAGCTCGGGGTTTTTCAGGCAGCCCGAGGCATGGGCCAGGTATTCCTTCAGCGCGCCGGTGAGCTCGCCCGTCACCGGGTCGGAGGCGCAGAAGGGCATGTAGTCGTCCAGGTACCCGACGCGGATCGCGCCGTGTTCCTCCAGCCAGTCCTCCTGGCCGGGCGTGAGGAAGGCGTTGGACTTCGTCACGTGGACGAACTCGTCGAACATGCGCTGGTTGAAGTACGGGTCCTCGTCCTGGATGGCCGACATGGCGCCGTTCAGCTCCGCCAGCAGGTCGGGCCGGTCCTTGTTGACGGCGAAGTAGTAGTCCGACGCGCCGATCTTCGTCACGGGGATCAGCCGCTCCTGCGAGGCGAAGCTGTCCATGGACACAAAGGCGTCGATCTCGCCCTGCGAGAGCATGCGCATGGATTCGGTCTCGTCGGCCGTCAGTTCGACGGTCTCAAACGACACGCCGTTCTTCTCCGCCCAGTCCTTGAGCAGGCCCGCCTGGAAGCTGCCCTTGTTGACGCCGACGCGCTTCCCTTCGATGGTCTTGAAATCCTCCGCGTTGATGACGGTGTTGTCGGCGTCGATATACAGGTAATACGACTCCGCGCCCATCGCCAGCGCGGGGAACAGCATCAGCTCCGCGCGCTCCGGCTTGTAGGAAACGTCGCTGAGCAGGTCGATCTCGCCGTCGATCAGCATCTGCAGAAGGTTCGGCCAGCTGTCCTCCACGTACTCATAGGTCCAGCCGGTGTGGGCGGCGATCCGGCTCTGGTACTCGTAGGCGATGCCGTGCCGCTCCCCGTACTGGTCGCGGTAGCAGTAGGTCGACTCGTACCAGCCGACGCGCACAACCTTCCTCTCCGCGTCCTGCGCATGCCCGGCCATCGGCGCCATCATCGTCATGATCAGCGTCAAAAGCAGGGCAACGATGAGCACCCGGGTCCCCTTTCCATTCGCACGCATCCAGATCCACCCCCTGAATGACTGCCGGCGACATTATACCTATATTATCCTTCTTAATATCATATCATAAACAGCCATACATTTCCACCCCAAAAACACAAAAAAAGCGTGAAACGGGGACGGTTCTCTTTTCACATTTTCCCATCGAGCGTGAAATGGGGACGGTTCTCTTTTCACATTTTTCCATCGAAAAACGTGAAAAGAGAACCGTCCCCATTTCACATCCTGCATGGCCCCCGGTCAGGATTTGTAGGTCAGCGCCTCGATCCGGTACTTCCCCTTTTGCTTGAACAGGACGCGGGCATTCGTCGGCTCGATCGTCGGGTCCATGGACTCCAGCTTTCCGTCGAAGGAATCGATGACCAGCAGATCCTCGGGGCGGAGGTCTTCCCGCCGGGCGACGCTTGCGCGATAGCCGACCACCACGACAAAGTGGCGGCTTCCCGGATGGGTGATCGCCTCGACCATCAGGATCTGCGGCACGCCCGCGCTGACCAGGTCGTACAGGCGCGCCATCATGGTGTCGGGATTGCTGTACTTCTCCGTCGAATAGCGGAGCTTTTTGCTCGTCCTGTATTTTTGCGTCGCGACGGCGACATCCACGTCGGTCACGTTGTCCACCATGCAGGACGCATAGTAGTTGCAGAAGCCGAGGCAGTATCCGCTGTAGGTGTCGGCTCCGCCCGGATGCGTGCAGATCTTGTCATAGACCAGCTGCGCGTAGGTGAAGGGATCGACGGCGGTATTGACCACCTTGAATTCCACGCCGTTGTAGGTACCGGTGTTCATCGCGGGCGACCTGGGCGGCACATTGCCGGCGCCGACCACCTGTACCATGATTGTGGCCTTCTTCTTGTTCGCCGTCGTCACGGTGATCTTTGCCTTGCCCGCCTTCAGCGCCGTCACCACGCCGTTCGCGTCCACCGTCGCCACCTTCGCCTTGCTGCTCTTCCACGTGAGGACCGTCCGCGCCGTCTCGGGCGCCAGCACCGCGTCCAGCTGGAGCGCGTCGCCCACGTTCATAGTCGCCGCGCCGCCCTGGGCGATGCTCACGCCCAGCGGCTTGTTCGGATCGGCCACCAGCACCGCGATCGTGGCCTTCTTCTTGTTCGCCGTCGTCACGGTGATCTTCGCCTTGCCCTCTTTGAGCGCCGTCACCACGCCGTTGGCGTCCACCGTCGCCACCTTCGCCTTGCTGCACTTCCACGTCAATACCGTCCGCGCCGTCTCGGGCGACAGCGTCGCGCCCAGCGGGAGCGCGTCGCCCACGTTCAGCGTGATCGACGTCCCCTGGGCGATGCTCACGCCCGCGGGCTCATACGGATCGTTGATCCTGATGGTCAGCGTCCGCTTCTTGCCGCCCGTCGGCTTGAACTCGATCTTCGCCTTGCCCTTCACCAGCGCCGTCACCAGGCCGTTCGCGTCCACCGTGGCGTACTTCGCGTTCTTTGTCGCGAACGCGCCCGTCTCGCCCGCGTTCACCGCGATTTGCAGCGTCTCGCCCACGTTCATCTGCGCCGTGGCCTTCCTGTCCGTCAGCGCCACGGTCCGCACCTCCGTCTTCGGCTCGGGAGAAGCCGCCGGCTCCGTCGTGGTGGGCTCCGTCGTAGTCGTCTCCGTGCCGGTCGTCTGCGTGCCGGTCGTCTGCGTACCGGTCGTCTGTGTGCCGGTCGCCTCCGTGCCGGTCGCCTCCGCAGCAGTCGCTTCCACGGCGGTCTCTTCCGGGATCGTCGGCTCTGTGACCGTCGCCTCCACGGCGGTCTCTTCGGGGGTGGTCACTTCCTCCGTCGGCGCCTCGACCTCACACTCCCCGATGTAGATCTCCGGCGCGTACAGGTCCATCTCGCCCAGCTCCTCGGCAAAACTCGCCGAAGTCAGCAGCATGATGACCGCGATCGCCATCGATAAAAAGCGCATGTATTTCACTGGAAAGCCTCCTTTGTGTCGCGGGGGCAGTTCCCCTGACCCTTTTTTCAACCGGCGGAACAAGCAACGAGCCGAACCATGCGGTCCGGCTCTCCGGCGGTCGCAAAAGGACTCGAACCCGTGGCTTCGGCGCGCTTGGCAGCGCAGCCCGCCGACCCGGAAAACCTTCGGTTTTCCTAATCATTATACCACATGGCTCCTTCCGCAGGCAATAGATAAATGAGGCCGCGCCCCGGGGTCACCCCAGCGTCGTGTCCAGCACCATCATCAGCACAAAGCCCAGCGAGAACGCGACGGTGCCGATGTTGGAGTGCGCGCCCTGCGACATCTCGGGCACCAGCTCCTCCACCACCACGTACAGCATCGCGCCCGCGGCGAAGGCGAGGAAATACGGCAGGATCGGCGTCACCAGCCCCGCGGCCAGCAGCGTCACGACGGCGGCGACGGGCTCCACCGCGCCGGACAGCACGCCCATCCAGAAGGTCTTGCGCCGGGGCATGCCCTCCGCCAGCAGCGGCATGGAGACGATCGCGCCCTCTGGGAAGTTCTGGATGGCGATGCCCAGGGCCAGCGCCAGCGCGCCCGCGGCGCTGATGCCCGTATGGCCGCCCCTGAAGCCCGCGTACACGACGCCCACCGCCATGCCCTCGGGGATGTTGTGCAGCGTCACGGCCAGGATCAGCTTGGTGGTGCGCTTGAAGCCGCTCTGCGGGCCCTCGTTCTGCCGGTCCATGTGCATGTGCGGGGTGATCATGTCCAGCAGCAGCAAAAACCCCATGCCGACCAGAAAGCCGACGCCTGCGGGCAGGAAGGCCAGCGCGCCCATGCCCGCGCTCGCGTCCAGCGCGGGCTGCAGCAGGCTCCAGAACGAGGCCGCCACCATCACCCCCGCGGCAAAGCCGGTGAGCACCTTCTGCACGCGGTCTGAAAGCTGCGTTTTCAGCAAAAACACCAGCGCCGATCCCAGGCTGGTGCCGAGAAACGGGATCAGCACGCCCAGCGCGATCTGTCCATTCATGCGTTGCACCTCGATTTGCTGTCATCGGACGCCCGTCAAAAAGCGCCGGGTCGGATGACCCGGCGGCATCCTTTGCCCAAAGGTCCGGTTCGCCCGGTAAGTTAGTTAAGACTATCCATATTATATCCCTCGCGCAGAATATTGCAAGTCAATTTTGTGTGAAGCGCATGTGCCCCGGGGACGGTCCTGTTGACCCCTTCTCAACGCGCTCCCGGACGGCTCGTCACCTGCAGGCCATATAGACGTCCATGCTCTCTCCGTCCGTCTCAAAGCATGGTATGACCTCGTTCTCCACATATGCCAGCCCGTTCGTCCTCATATAATCGCCCAGCGTATGATAGGCTCCCGGGATCGTGGAAAAGGGATTGTCAAAGGGCCGCTCGATGTGGATCGCCGCATACTTGTGCGCGGCCTGCGATTTGATCTCCAACCCCTCGGGGTCCACGCCGTCCGGCAGGATCCATGCGGCGGTGTAGCCGTGCATCCTGAACACATTGATCTGCTCGACGGACAGCTTGGGGAAATCCCACCCGATTATCTTCGGATTCTCGATCCCGTTGTCTTTTGCGTATTTGCTTACCCTGTCCAGTGCGTCGCTCTCCGGATTCGTGCTGATGACGGTATGCTCGACATACCGGAATCCCGGAACCTGTTCCACTCGAAGATTCGTGTAGGCGCTGCTGCGCTGATCCATCTCGTCCCTGAAAAGATTGTCCAGGGAGCAGTTAAACACCTTGCACAGCTCCAGCGCTTTGTCCATCTCCGGATTCGCAGCGTCCATCTCCCATTTTGAAATCGTCTGGCGGCTTACGTTCAGCCTTTCCGCCAACGCCTCCTGCGTCATGCCCGCGCTGAGCTGTCGCAGATACTGAAGGTTTTTTCCAAAGCTCATGGCCATCCTCCTTCGAAACACGCCTCGCTGTTCCCTTTATGTTCTCTTGCTCCGCGTCGCATGGATAGACTAACAGAAAAAGCCCTCATTCTCCACCAATCTGCGTTTGCGATTTTTTGAAGAAACGCAACCCATGGTTGCGCCGTCAGCGGGGCGGGGGGCGATGTCGAGGAGCCGGTCTTCCTGACACATTTTTCAATCGATAGAATAAGC
>CADAQZ010000039.1 GCA_902790175.1 uncultured Eubacteriales bacterium
GCGCGCTGCGCCTTCATGGCGTTCTCGGTGTGGGCCAGGCCCAGCGCCAGCACCATCTGGCTCTTCCACAGCGGAATGGTGTTCACCAGGGAGGTCTGGATCTTCTCGGCCATGATCTGGTTGGAGGACTGGATCAGGCGGATCTGCGGGGCCATCTGGATGGAGATGTTGCGGGTCAGCTCCAGGTCATACAGCTTCTTCTCGAAGCGGTCGCCCTTGTCGGCCAGGTCCTTGGCGGCCTGGGCGTCCTCGGGCAGGCCGGAGGCGGCGGCCTTCGCGCGGGCCTGCTCCACCTCGTTGGCGCGGAAGCTCTCCAGGCGCTTCTTGCCGGCCACGATGTACATGCTCAGCTCTTTGAAGTACACCAGGTTCTGGTCGTACAGCTTGTCGAGCATCGCGATGTCCTTGAGCAGCTGGATCTGGTGCTGCTCCAGGCCCTGCACGATCTTGTTGACGTTGATCTCGGTGTGATCGTAGCGGGCCTTCAACATCTCGAGGTTGTTGATCTTCTTCTTGAACAGCCCGAACAGGCCGCCCTTCTCCTCGTCGTCGGTGTCGAAGTTCTTGAGCTCCACCACGAGGTTCGCGATCATGTTGCCGACCTCGTCCAAATCCTTGGTCTGCACGTTCTTCAGGGCCGCGTCGGAGAACTGGGAGATGTTCTGCTGGGCGGCGGCGCCATAGGAGAACACCAGGTTGCTGTCGCGCACGTCGATCTTCTCGGAGAAGTCGTCGATCATCTTCTGCTCTTCATCGGAGAAGCTCTGCATGTCCAGCGTGGCCTGCTGGACCTCCTTCTGCACGTTCTCCTCGGCCTTCTCCAGGGCCTCGGTGGCCTGCACGGCGGCGGCTACCGCGCTGTCCAGTTCCTGCTTGTTCTCGCCGTCGAAGGGTTCCAGGGTCAGCTTGATCTCGTCAGACATATTCGTGTACCTCCTGCTTATTCGTCATGTGAGTTGCCATTGCACAATCATGCAAAATGTATTTAATGAGGAATTAGGAATTAGGAATTAGGAATTGAACAGCGTGGGGAAAACCCACATGCTATCATTCCTCATTCCTCATTCCTCATTCCAAATTATCATCAGTGTCCCCCCAGCGTCAGCTTGATGCCTTCCTTGGTGGCGGGGATGTCGTCCTCGGCGGGTGCTGCCTGCGCGGTCTGCGTGGCCTGGTCGGAGGTCTCCAGGATGGAGTTCATCTCGGTCTTGATCAGGTTGTCGCCGGTCAGCATCGTCTGCATCACCTTGATCTCGGCGTCGATGTCCATCTCGTCGTCCTTGTACAGGTTGTCGGCGCACTTTTCAAAGGCGTTCGCGGCAAAGCCGAGGCTGCGCTCGATGGTGGACATGGCGCTGGTGATGTTCTCGCCCTTGGTGTCGGCGTTCATCAGCACCTGATACTGCTCCATCAGCTTTTCGGAGGTGGGCAGGTAGTAGTTCATGAAGCGCCGCACCAGCGCCACCTTCTTCGGGTCGCGGCCCAGCTCCTTGAAGATCTGCTGCCCGGCCTTGACCATGCGGTCCAGGTTGCCGGTGATCTCCGGGTCCGGGATGGCTTCGTTGGCCTTGCGCAGGTTCTCCAGGCGCTCGCGCGCCACGGCGATCTCGCGGTCCACGACGGCGTCGCCGGTGGTGATCTGCTGCTCCTCCCAGCGGCCCGGGAACAGCTTGCTGCCCACGAAATAGGCCGCGACGGACAGCGCCGCCGTGATCAGCAGCCCCGGCAGCTTCATCAGGAACTTCGGCAAGATCAGCCCGACCAGCAGCCAGAGCGCCGCCGCGAAGTAGATCGGTATCGCCGACTTGATGTGCACCTTTTTCATGTTCCCGCCTCCAGGTTTGGTAGTTTAATCCCCCGTCCGGATGTCCAGTTCCACGGGACAGTGGTCGCTGCCCATCACCTGCGGATGGATCTTGGAATCGATCAGCTTTTCGCGAAGCCGCTCGGACACGATGAAGTAGTCGATGCGCCACCCGGCATTGCGGCTGCGCGCCCCGCCGATGTAGCTCCACCAGGTGTAGGCCCCGGTCAGGTCCGGGTAGAAGTATCGGAAGGTGTCGATGAAGCCCGCGCCCAGGAGCTCCGTCATCTTGCCGCGCTCCTCGTCGGAGAACCCGGCGCTGTGGCGGTTCGACTTGGGGTTCTTCAGGTCGATCTCCTCGTGCGCCACGTTCAAGTCACCGGTGAGCACCACGGGCTTGACCTTGTCCAGCGCGCACAGGTAGGCGCGGAAGTCGTCCTCCCAGCGCATGCGGTAGTCCAGGCGCTTGAGCTCGTTCTGGGCGTTGGGCGTGTAGCAGCAGACGAGGTAGAAGTCTTCAAATTCGCAGGTGATCACGCGGCCCTCGTGGTCGTGCTCGTCCACGCCGATGCCCAGCGTGTGGCCCAGCATCGGCACCCGTGAGAACACCGCCGTGCCGGAATAGCCCTTGCGGTCGGCGTAGTTCAGCACCTGCTCGTAGCCGGGCATCTCCACCTCGCACTGGCCCTTCTGCATCTTGATCTCCTGCAGGCAGATGACGTCCGCGTCCAGCGCCGCCACGCTCTCGTAGAAGCCCTTTTGCAGCACGGCCCGCAAGCCGTTGACGTTCCAGGAAACGATTTTCACGAAAAATAACACCGCCCCGACGGGCGTTGTGCTATAATATCCAGCGAAACGGCACACATGCCCATACGTAGTTAGTGTTATTATATCACATTTTCTTCAAATTGCAAACCTATTTTAACGGGAAATTCCGCCGGGCGACGCCCGCGCGGAAAAACCCGCGGGAGATGAGCGCATGGATCCGAGGGAAAAGGCGGCGCTGGCCGAGAGGGCGGCCCGGGCCTCCGGCGAGATGCTGGAGAAACACGGTGCGTTCGAGGTGCGGCGCAAGGCGGAAAACGACTTCGTGACCGAGATGGACTTCAAGAGCGAGGCGCTGATCAAGGAAATACTGCTGTCCGCCTGCCCGGAGGACGCCTTCTTCGGCGAGGAGACGGGCGGCGCGACGCAGGCCGAGGGCCGCTGGATCGTGGACCCCATCGACGGCACCGCGAACTTCATGCGCGGGCAGCGGCTGTACGCGATCTCCATCGCCTACGAGCGCCGCGGCGAGCTGGTCGCGGGCTGCGTGTACTGCCCCGGCACCGACGAACTGTTCCTGGCCAGCCGGGGCGCGGGCGCGACGCTGAACGGCCGGCCGATCCACGCCGCGAAGACCGCCGCACTGCGCGACGCCATCATCCACCTGGGCTTTGGGCACCGCGTCCCGGTGAACCGCGAGCGCACGCTCGAACTTTTCCCCGCGCTGATGCGCGCCGTGAGCGACGTGCGCCGCAGCGGCACCGCCGCCTACGACCTGTGCTGCGTGGCTGACGGGCGCTGCGACGCCTTCGTGGAGCTCGGCCTCAGCCTGTACGACTACGCCGCGGGGGCCGTGATCCTCGAGGAGGCCGGGGGCCGCTTCTCCGGCTGGCAGAGCGGCGAGGACGGCCTCGCCACCGGCAACGTGCTGGCGACGAACGGGGTCCTGCACGAGGCGTTGCGGGAAATCCTGACGAAATAGCGAGTGGGGATCCAAAAGATCCCCACTCGCTATTTGCGCTCCGCAATCATGTAGATCAGCGCGTTGCAGATCGCCGCGGCCACGGTGCTGCCGCCCTTGCGGCCCAGCGCCACGATGTGCGGCGCGCGCGATTCCATCAGCATCTCCTTGCTGCGCACCACGTTCACAAACCCCACCGGCACGCCGATCACCAGCCGCGGGGAGAGCCTCCCCTCGTCGATCAACTCGCACGCCCGGGCCAGCGCCGTGGGGGCGTTGCCGATGGCCAGGATCAGCGGGCGGTCGATCTGCGCGGCGAGGTCCGCCGCCGCCGCCGAGCGCGTGACGCCGAGCCGCTTCGCCGCCTCGGCCACCGCCGCGTCCGCGATGAAGCAGCGCGCCTCGCCGCCGAGCGTCGCCAGCGCGCGCTTGTTGATGCCGGCCTGCGCCATCGTCGTGTCGGTGACGATCACCGCGCCCTCGCGCAGCGCCTGAAGTCCCGCCTCCACCGCGCCTTCCGAGAAGCGGAGGCTGTCGGCGAAGTCGAAGTCCGCCGTGGCGTGGATCACGCGCTTGACGATCGGCGCGACGGCGGGGTCCAGCGGGCGCGGAAGCTCGCGCTCGATGATCTCAAAGCTGCGCGCTTCGATCTCGTCCGGCGCGACGCGCTCCAATTCCGTCCTCATGTCCCCTCGGCCCCCTCCGGAAACTGCATCGCCGCGATAAACACTGGGTTCTGCCCCTCCATCAGGCGCGCGCCCCCGACCGTCTTCGCGCGGGAGACGCTCAGCTGCACCAGCTCCTGCTCCTTAAAGGCATGCTCCCGCATCAGCGACGACAGCGAGCCTGCGCTCTCGGGCGTGATCGCCGTGGCGACGATCTGCGCGCGCGGATTGGCCGCCAGCGCCGCGTCCACGATCGCCCCCAGACCAGCCCCGCCGCCGCCGATGAACACGTGCGTCGGCGCGGGCAGGCCACCCAGCGCCGCCGGGGCCTCGCCCTCGACGACTTCAATGTTGCCCGCGCCGTGCTTTCGCGCGTTCTCGCCGATCAGCGCGCAGGCGTCCGCGCGCTTCTCCACGGCAAATACCCGCCCCGCCGGGCAGAGCAGCGCCGCCTCCACCGACACTGAGCCGGTGCCCGCGCCCACGTCCCAGACCACCGCGTCCTCCGTCAGCCGCAGCTTGGAGATCGCCACGGCCCGGACCTCGCTCTTGGTCATCGGGACGATCCGGCCCTCGCCGCCATCTTTGCGGATAAACGCCGCGTCGGGCAGGCCGACGGGCATCGGCAGCTTCTGCGCGGGCCACGTGATCAGCAGCGCCGACAGCGCGTCGCAGTTCGCGTCCGTGAGCTCCCGCGCCGTGCCGGAGAAGATCGCCTCGTCCGGGTAGGACAGCCGCTGGCCGACGTATACCCGCGCGTCGCCCATGCCCGCGCCGACGAGTTCCCGGCACACCTCGCGCAGGGCGCGCTCGCCGTCCGTCACGGCGAACACCTTGCCACTTCGCCGCAGCATTCCCGCGACACTCGCGTCCTTCCCGTGCAGCGAAACGGCGCGGGCGTCGTCCCAGCTCTGGCCGACCTTCGCGCACAGGTACTGCATCGAACTGACGCCCGGCACGACGCGCACGCGGTGCCCCTCCAGGCAGGGCAGCAGCCGCTTCGCGCCGCTGAAGAAGCCGGGGTCGCCGGAGAGGAGCACGGCCACGCGCCGATGCTCCGGGTGCGCGGCGATCACGGCCGCGACCTTTTCAGGCGCGTACTCCGCGAAGGCGGGCTTGCCAAACGGTGACGCGGCCTCGATCATCCGCGCCGCGCCGATCACGCAGTCGGCGCGCTCCAGCGCCTCGCGCGCCTCGCCCGTCAGCGTGCCCGCTCCGCCCATGCCGATGCCCACCAGGTCGATCTCGCGCACGTCCTTTAAGCCATAGCGCTCCACGAGCAGCGCGACCACTCCGGCGAAGTCAAGGCCCTCGTCCCGCGCGGGCCGCCCGACCACCACGCACCGCGCCCCGGCTTCCCGGGCCGCGGCCAGCTTCTCGTTAAAGCCGCCCGGCTCGCCGGAGTCCTTCGTCACGAGCCAGTCGGCGCGGATCTGGCGCAGCGTGGCGGCGTTCATCGCCTCGGAAAACGGCCCCTGCATCGCGATGATGTGCGCGGGCGCGAAGCCCGCCGCCTCGCAGGCCGCCAGCGAGGCCGCCGTCGGCAGTACACGCACCCACAGCCTCTCGCGGAAACCCTCGATCCCGGCGTAGGGCGCGAGGTTCTTGCTGCCGGTGGTGATCAGCGCGTTGCCGGGGCGTATGGCGAGGAATTCCGCCGCGGCTTCGACGGAGGGCACGTACACGGCCTCGCCGTCCGCCTCCGTCGCGCCCCGCGCCAGGCGCACGCATTCTGCGCCCGCGGCGGCGCAGGCGGCGGCGATGTTGCGCGACGCCTCAGCGGCGAAGGGATGCGTGGCGTCCACGACCACGTCAAAGCGGTGCTCCCTCAAGAGCGCCTCCATCTGCGCCGCGTCCAGCCGCCCCGCGGAGACCTCGACGTTCTCCCCGGCGCGCACCAGCGCCCCGCCGTAGTCGGTGGCGACGCACGCCAGCACCCGCGCGGCCTGCCCACGCAAAAAGTCCACGAGCCGCCGACCCTCGGTTGTGCCCGCGAATACGCACACGTTAATCATCCAGATACCCCCTGGGCGTGACCATTCTGCCGCCGATCACCCGCGTGCGGGAATTGCCGACGAAGCAGGTGTCGAACATATCGGCCTCGTACTCGCGCAGCTGGCCGAGCGTCATCAGCGAGAAGGCCTCGCCCTCCCGGGCGACGTTGCGCGCCACGCCGCAGACGGTGTCCGGCCCCGCGTGGCGCAGCAGCGCGTCGCACGCCCGCCTGAGGTGGTCCTTGCGCTTGACGCTGCCGGGGTTGTAGAGCGCGACGCAGAAGTCCCCCATCGCGGCGCACTCCAGCCGCTTTTCGATCACTTCCCACGGCGTGAGCAGGTCGGACAGGCTAATGACGGCGAAGTCGTGGCCCAGCGGCGCGCCCAGCAGCGCGGCCCCGGCGGTGGCCGCCGTCAGGCCGGGCACGACCTCCACGTCGATCTCGCCGCCCTCTCCGGCCAATTCGAGGATCAACCCCGCCATGCCGTAGACGCCGGCGTCGCCGCCGCACACCACGGCCACGCGCCGGCCTTCGCGCGCCAGCTGCAGCGCCAGTTCACAGCGCTCCACCTCGCCGCGCATCCCCGTCGCGCGAAAGTCCTTGCCGGGGAAGCGCTCGCGGATCATGTCCACGTAGAGCGCGTAGCCGACGATAGTGTCCGCATTCTCCAGCGCCTCGGCGGCGCGGAGCGTCGTCTCGCGCCTGTCGCCCGGCCCGAGGCCCACCACCCACAGCCTAGTCAAAGTCGATCCCCCATTCCACTTCCGCGACCGCCACGGTCACGCCGTCTTGGGCGGTCTTGGGCGCGATCAACCGGCCACCCCCGGCCAGCGCCGCGCGCTCGCAGACGTTGCCCACGCCCACGGCCTTTCGCACAAAATCGGATTCCTCAAACGCCCCCGGCACGGCGGCCAGCTGCCCGGCGCTGTAGAACGCCGTCGGCCAGCGCCGCGCCGCGCACAGGGAGATCAGCCCCGGCTCGCCGCGCTTGACGTCGATCGTGTTGACGCGCGCGACGGCCTCGGGGCGCAGGTCGTGCGCCGCAAGCACGCTGTCGATCAAGGCGCCGATCGCCTCCGAGGACGTCCCCCTCTTGCAGCCGACGCCCACGGTCAGCGCGCGCGGCACGAGCAGCAGCGTCTCGTCGAAGGGATGCCGGTCCCGCGCCGACACGCACACGCCCAGCGGCCCGGAATCGCCCCGTACCAGGCCCGCGGGCAGCTTTTCGCCGAAAGCCGCGTCGGCGCAGAAGGGGATGTCGCGCGTCAGGATCGCCGCCGAAACCGCCTTCGCCAGCGCCATGTCGGTGATGGCGAGGTCGTGCTCCGCCGCCCAGGCGTCCACGGCAAACCGGCCGTTCACGTCCGTGGCGGTGGTGACGACGGGCGTCGCGCCCAGCGCCCGGGCCAGCGTCCGCGCCAGGCGGTTCGCGCCGCCGATGTGCCCCGACAGCAGCGGGATCACGAATCGCGCGCGCTCGTCAAGGCAGAGCACCGCCGGGTCGCTGCGCTTGCTCACTGCATGCGGCGCGACGGCTCGCACCGCGATGCCGGCGGCCGACACGAATATGAGCGCGTCGCTGTCGAACGCGCCCCCGACGCAGTCGGAAAGCGCGCCCTCGTAGCCGTCGACGTCCCCGCCCGCGAGGCGCGCGGGCGCGACGATCCGCCCGCCGATCGCATCGCGCACGCGGCGGGCCGTGGCGACGCCGTTTTCGGTGAAGGCGAATATCACGGCGTTCATGGCCTGGCCTCCCGATAGCCCGTCGAAAAATCGGGGTCGTAGAGCTTCGAGCGCGCCGGACACTCGCCGAGGCAGTCGCCGACGACGATCAGCGCGGTTCGATCGATGCCGTTTGCTTCCATCGTCTGGGCGAGCGTGCCCACCGTGCAGCGCAGCGCCTTCTCCTCCGGCCACGTGGCCCTGTAGACCACGGCGGCGGGCGTGTCTTCGGGATAGCCGCCCGCGAGCAGCTCCTCCTGCACCTGCCGCGAAAGCCCCGCGCTCAGATACAGCGCCATCGCGGCGCGGTGCCCGGCCAGATCGCGCAGGCGCTCGCGCTCGGGCACGGGCGTGCGGCCCGCGGCGCGCGTGACGATCAGCGTCTGGCACACCTCGGGCAGCGTGTACTCGCACTTCAGCGCCGCCGCCGCGCCGGAAAAGGCGCTGACGCCGGGGCACACGTCGTAGGATATGCCGCGGGCGTCGAGCGCCTCAAACTGCTCCCGGATGGCGCCGTAGAGGCTGGGGTCGCCGGTGTGCAGCCGCGCGGTAGTCCTGCCCGCGGCCTCGGCTTCCTCGATCACCGCAACCACGTCCTCCAGCGTCATTTTCGCGCTGTCGTGGATCTCACAGCCCGGTTTGGCGTACTCCAACAGCGCCGGGTTCACCAGCGAACCGGCGTAGATGATCACGTCCGCCTCGCCCAGCAGCCGGGCCCCGCGCACGGTGATCAGATCCGCCGCACCGCATCCCGCGCCGATGAAATGGACCATGGCGAAACCCCCTTTGACGAGTGAGGAGTTAGGAGTTGATGGCGGTTGCATGTTAGCTATAGGGGCTCGTTGCGCCGACAACCCCTCCGGCCCTTGCGGGCCACCTCCCCTTGCACAGGGGAGGCTTTTGGGGCGCGACAGCCTTAGCCTTGGCTCCCCTGTGTAAGGGGAGCTGGCAGCCCACAGGGCTGACTGAAGGGTTGTTCTCTTTTCCTTTATTCGGGCAGGCGCAGGGGCGGGCGGCGCAACGCCGCCCCTACGGAGAAAGAACGGGAAACGACCTCATCCGTCAGCGCTTCGCGCTGCCACCTTCCCCTCAAGGGGAAGGCTTTTGGCGAGCGGTGCAACGCCGCCCCTACAATTCCTAATCCCTAATCCCTATTCCCTAATCCCTAATCCCTATTCCCTAATCCCTAATCCCTCTCCCCTACTTCTCCACCTTCACGATCGGGGCGGCGAGGGCGGAGAACGTGCGCTCGGAGCCGTTGGTGAAGCGGATCTTCACGCGCTGCCCGGAGCCCTGGCCGGTGAGCGCGGCGACCTGGCCCTTGCCGAACACGCGGTGGTACACGGCATCGCCCACCTTGAACGCCGGGGCGGCCTTGACTGCGCGCGGCGCGACGTTCGCGCTCCAACCGGGCAGGTTCGCGCCCTTCTGCACGCCGGTGAGGCCCAGCTTCCGGTCGAGCTCCGCGCTGCCGGTGGAGGTCCTGGCCGGGGCCTGGCCCTGGTAGCGGCCGTTGTAGGACGAGCGCGCGGGCTGGTTCCAGCCGCCGCCGGACGTCGGCGGGGGCACGCGGCGCGCGTCCATGCGGCCCACGCCGTCCATGATGAGGCGCTGGGGGATCTCCGCCACGAAGCGCGAAAGCTCGTTGGCGCTTCTGGTGTTGTACAGGGCGCGCGTGCGCGCGTGGCTCATGAACAGGCGCTTCTTCGCCCGCGTGATGCCCACGTAGGCCAGGCGGCGTTCCTCCTCCAGCAGGTCGTCGTCGAAGATCGCCCGCGTCAGCGGGAACACGCCCTCCTCCATGCCCGCAAGGAACACGTCGTTGAACTCGAGGCCCTTGGCGGAGTGCAGCGTCATCAGCGTCACCGCGCCGCCGGACTCGTTCATCGCGTCCAGGTCGCTGACCAGCGCCACGTTCTCGAGGAACTCCGTCACGCCGCCGTCCGGGTTGAGGCGCTCGAACTCGCTGACCGCGCCCTGCAATTCGCGGATGTTCTCGATGCGGCTCTGGCTCTCCTCGGTCTTTTCCGCCTCCAGCGCCGCCACGTAGCCGGTGCGCTCGATCAATTCCTCCACGAACGCCGAGGGCCTCAATTCGTACATGCGCTCCGTCAGGTCGATCATCAGCTTGGCGAACGCGCCGATCTGCTTCTTCTTGCTTCCCAGCGTCGCTACATTCTCATAATCCAGCACCGCCGACAACAGCGGCATCTCGTTTTCGGCTGCGTAGTCTGCCAGCTTGTCGATGGTGGCGTCGCCGATGCCGCGCTTGGGCGCGTTGATGACGCGCCGCGTGGACACGTCGTCGTCCGGGTTCGCCAGCGCGCGCATGTAGGCAATCAGGTCCTTGACCTCCTTGCGCTCGTAGAAGCGCTGGCCGCCGTAGACGCGGTAGGGCGTGCCGCCGCGGACGAACGCCTCCTCCAGCACGCGCGACTGGGCGTTTGTGCGGTAGAGCACCGCAATGCCGCCCGGCGTCTCGCCCGCGGCAATCAGCTTGCGCGCCATCGCGGCGATGAAGGCGGCCTCGTCGCGCTCGTCCATCGCGTGATACAGCGCCACGCGCTCGCCCTCGCCGGCCTCGGTCCACAGCGCCTTTTCCTTGCGGCCGCGGTTGTGGGCGATCACCTGGTTGGCGGCGTCGAGTATGTTGCCGGTGGAGCGGTAGTTCTGCTCCAGCTTGATGGTCACGCACTCGGGAAAGTCCTTCTCGAAATCCAGTATGTTGCGCAGGTCCGCGCCGCGCCAGCCGTAGATGGACTGGTCGTCGTCGCCCACCACGCACAGGTTGTGCCGCTCGCCCGCCAGCAGCCGCACCAGCATGTACTGCGCGGCGTTGGTATCCTGATACTCGTCCACGAGAATGTAGCGGAACTTGTCGCGGTAGTAGTCGAGCACGGGCGGATGCTCCGTCAAAAGCACCAGCGTCTTGATCAGCAGGTCGTCGAAGTCCAGCGCGTTGTTGCCCTTCAGCGCGCGCTCGTAGCGCTCGTAGACCTCGTACAGCTTGCGGCTGCGGAAATCGCCCTCCGACTCCTTCAGCCACTCCTTCGGCGTCAGCAGCCGGTTCTTGGCGTCGGAAATCACCGCGCGAAGCTGCTTCGGCGGGTATTCCTTGTCACTCAGCTGCAATTCCTTCGCCACCGACTTGATCACGGACATGCGGTCGTCCTCGTCGTAGATGGCGAACTGGCGCTTGTAGCCCAGCTTTTCGATGTCGCGCCGCAGGATGCGCGCACAGCAGGCGTGGAACGTGGAGATCCAGGCATCCTCGGAGGCCTCGCCCGCCAGCGCGTGCACGCGGTCGGCCATCTCGCGGGCGGCCTTGTTGGTGAACGTGATGGCCAGGATGTGCCAGGGCGCGACGCCCTTTTCCATCAGATAGGCCACGCGATAGGTCAGCACGCGGGTCTTTCCGCTGCCCGCGCCCGCCAAAACAAGCAGCGGCCCTTCCGTCTGCTCGACGGCGGCGCGCTGCTGGGGGTTCAATGCGTTGAGATCGATCATTATTCGGCGTCCTTTTTCTCCAGGCTGTCCAACACCTTCTGGTAGCCGCCCGCGCCGTAGTTCAGGGCGCGGTTCACGCGGCCGATCGTGGCGGTGGAGACGCCCGTCTTTTCCACGATCTCGGTGTAGGTCGCCTGGCTCTTGAGCAGCTGGGCCACCTCCAGGCGCTGGGAGAGATCCTGGATCTCCCGGATGGTAAACAGGTCCTCGAACAGGCGGTAGCAGTCCTCCATGTTTTCCAGTGCCAGGAAGGCCTTGGCCAGGTTATCGGTTTGCTGGTTTTGCAGTCTGGATGAAAACATGACATTTACCTCCACTTTCGTATGCAAACAATTTATCACTTTGGTGTAATAACATTATAACGCATGTCAGCGGAAACGTCAAGTGAAACGGGAAACGGGTTCCCTCAATACTCCGTCTTCTGCGAATGCTCGCGCAGCACGTGCATCAGGCTGTTCATCAGGTCCTGGTTGGCCTGGTCGAAGTCCAGCTGGCTGCGGATCACGCCGTCGGACAGCGAATCCTGCAGCAGCACCGACGGGGAGATGTCCAGGGCGTTGCACAGCGCCACCACCGTCTCCACGCTGGCCTTCTTCTCGCCGCGCTCGATGTGGCCGATAAACGAGCTGGAGACGCCGGTCTTCTCGGCCAGCTGCTCCTGGGTCAGTCGGTTCAAGACGCGCTGCTGCCGCACCCGCATGCCCAATTTCGCGTAATCCATAGGTTCCCTCCCGTTGTTTATACTACTTATAGTGTAATCTTTTTCACCGGAGAATTGAATCATCCACAGGGCCACAATCTATACCGATGGTAGTTTTGACATCGGCAATGATCCCCATTCTTCACTTGTATTTCCCCGGCGACTGGGCTATAATGGAAGCCATGAAGCACAAGTGGATTTGGGCCTGGGCGATCCAGTTCGCCGAGGCGATGGCGGCGGGCCTGCTGGCGGCACTGGCCTTCGGGTGGAGCGCGCTTGCGTACAACGTCCTGCTGTGGGGCGGCGTGCCCCTGGCGGGGCTGTTGTCCGCGTGCCAGGCCGTGCGGCGGGGCCTGAACAACTATCTGGCGTGGCTCATCCCCGCGCCCTGCCTGTACGCGGCGCACAGGCTCGTCTGGGGCTTTGCGCCCAGCGCCGGGGCGGGCCTTCTGACGGCGTTTCTCTCGCTCGTCGGCGCGGCGGCGGGCCAGGTACTCGTGCAGCGCGGCGGCAGACGATGACGAATCAAGGAGCGAACATGCAGCAGCAAACCTCGATGGAGCTTCGGGCCTGGTTCCGCAACGTGGAGCCCCTCTACGCCGAGCTTTTCAACGCGGCGCACGCCATGTGCGGCAACTACGACCTGGCGGAGTACGCCCTGCGCAGCGCGATATTGGACGTGTGGCTCCAAAACGCGGGCAGCGGCATGGGCTTTCGCGAGCGCTTGCGCGGGGCATTGCGGCAGGAGGCCTTCGACGCCGCGCTGTCCGACGACGCCCGGGGCGCGGAGTTCACGTGGCCCGGCTACGCCGACCAGGCGGACGGGTCGGGCGACCCAATCCTCGCCCAGCTGAGCCAGGAGCGCCTGGAGGTGCAGCGGCTGGCGGCGCTGCGCCACGGCTGCGGCCTGCCGGTAAAGGCCGTCGCCCGGCTGACGGGCATGAGCTCTACGCAGGTGCGCGACGAGCTCGGCCGGTTCGAGGCGCGCTGCCGCCGGGGGCTGTCCGGCCAGGACCGCGGCCGCGCCGAGCAGCTGATCGCGCGGCGGATGAAGCGGCTGCTCACGCAGGAGGGCCCCGGCATCCCGCAGCCCTCGCAGGTCTACCGCGCGTTCGAGGCCGAGGCCGACGGCGCGCAGGTCACCGGCCACCGCGTCTCCCGCGTCGTGGGCCGCGCGCTGATGGCGCTGCTGGCCGTCGCCTGCGCGGGCCTGTTCTGGCTGTTCGCGGTGCTGATCCAGTCCGCCCCATAAAAAACGTCACAATCTTAACCCGAATGCCCTATTGAACTTGCCCGGCGCCTGATATAATGTCGAACAATAAATATGTGGGCGTATTTATGCGGTCACAGGAATATAGGAGGGTGAGGCATATGGCGATCATTCGGGAAGGCTTGACTTTTGACGATGTGCTGCTGGTCCCCCAGCGCAGCAGCGTACTCCCCCGCGAAGTGGATCTCTCCGTACAGCTCACAAAGAACATCAGGCTGAACATACCGATGCTCAGTGCCGCGATGGACACCGTCACCGACTGCAACATGGCGATCGCGATGGCGCGCGAAGGCGGCCTGGGCATCATTCATAAGAACATGTCCATCGAGGAACAGGCCGGCCAGGTGGACAAGGTGAAGCGCTCGGAGAACGGCGTCATCACCGATCCCTTCTTCCTCTCCCCCGACCACAAGGTGCTCGACGCCGAGGAGCTGATGCGCAAGTACCGCATCTCCGGCGTGCCGATCACCGAGAACGGCAAGCTGGTGGGCATCCTCACCAACCGCGACCTGCGCTTCGAGACCAACTTTGACCAGCCCATCCGCAACGTGATGACCCGCGAAAACCTGATCACCGCGCCGGTGGGCACGAACCTGGAGCAGGCCAAGGCCATCCTCGCCAAGCACCGCATCGAAAAGCTGCCCATCGTGGACGAAAACTTCATGCTGCGCGGCCTGATCACCATCAAGGACATCCAGAAGAGCGCCAAGTATCCGAACTCCGCGCGCGACGGCCGCGGCCGCCTGCTGTGCGGCGCGGCGGTGGGCGTCACCGCCGACACGATGGAGCGCGTGGCCGCGCTGGTGAACGCGGGCGCGGACGTGATCGGCCTGGACACCGCGCACGGCCATTCCGAGGGCGTCCTCAAGATGGTGGAGCGCATCCGCACCGAGTATCCCGCCCTGGAGATCATCGCCGGCAACGTGGCCACCGGCCCCGCCGCCGAGGACCTCATCAAGGCCGGCGCGGACGTGGTCAAGGTCGGCATCGGCCCCGGCTCCATCTGCACCACCCGCGTGGTGGCCGGCATCGGCGTGCCGCAGATCACCGCCATCATGGATTGCGCCGAGGTGGCCGACAAGTACGGCAAGACCATCATCGCCGACGGCGGCATCAAGTACTCCGGCGACATCCCCAAGGCCATCGCCGCGGGCGCGACCGCGGTGATGATGGGCAGCCTGTTCGCCGGCACCGAGGAGGCCCCCGGCGACACCGAGATCTTCCAGGGCCGCTCTTACAAGGTGTACCGCGGCATGGGCAGCCTCGCCGCCATGAGCGAGGGCAGCAAGGACCGCTACTTCCAGGAGGGCCAGAAGAAGCTGGTGCCCGAGGGCGTCGAGGGCCGCGTGCCCTTCAAAGGCCCCCTGGCCGACACCGTGTTCCAGCTGATCGGCGGCCTGCGCGCTTCGATGGGCTACTGCGGCACCGAGAACATCCAGGCCCTGCGCCAGCGCGGCGAGTTCATCCGCATCACCAGCGCCGGCCTCGTGGAGAGCCACCCGCACGACATCAACATCACCAAGGAAGCGCCGAATTACAGTTTGCACGT
>CADAQZ010000040.1 GCA_902790175.1 uncultured Eubacteriales bacterium
GCCGCAGGGCGGCTGGTCGCGGATGATGAACATCTCGGTGTCCGGGCCGCAGGGGCCGGTGATGCCGGCGGGGCCCCACCAGTTGTGCTTCTTGGGCAGATAGAACAGGTGGTCGTCCTTCACGCCCTGCGCGCGCCAGAGGTTCGCGGCCTCCTCGTCGCGGGGGCAGTCGCTGTCGCCCTCGAACACGGTGAACGCCAGCTTGTCGGGGTCCAGGCCCAGCCAGTCGGGGCTGGTCAGGAATTCCCAGCTCCAGGGGATCATTTCCTTCTTGAAGTAGTCGCCCAGAGACCAGTTGCCCAGCATCTCGAAGAACGTCAGGTGGCTGGGGTCGCCCACGTCGTCGATGTCGCCGGTGCGGATGCACTTCTGCACGTCGGTCAACCGCGTGCCCATCGGGTGCTTCTCGCCCATCAGATAGGGCACCAGCGGGTGCATACCGGCGGTGGTGAACAGCACGGTCGGGTCGTTTTCGGGGATGACCGACGCGCTGGGGATGCGGGCGTGGCCCTTCTCCTCGAAGAAGCGCAGAAACAGGCTGCGCAGTTCGTTGGCGGATTGGATGTTCATGGTCGTTGCCTCCTCTTGATTGAGGGAGTAGGCAGTAGGGAGTAGGGAGTAGGAATAGCCTTTCCAGGCATCCTCAACTTCTAACTCCTCGCTCCCAACTCCTCACTCCTCGTAATTCCTCGCTGCGTATAAATTTATCACCGAAAACAAGGCGGTGTCAACGCGAGAAGGGTTAATTCTGACGCCTCGGGCAATGTGGCAAAATCGGTACATTTGCCCGACATGGCCGCGCGCGCGTTGACGAGTGCCCCGCGGCGGTGTATAATGGGCCCATCTGTTGAATAGGGAGGTATGTACATGAACAGGCATTTCAAGGCGCTGGTGTCGGCGCTGGTGCTGCTGGCGATGCTCGCCGGGATGGCGGCCTTCGCCGAGTGCGCCCACACCGAGAAAAAACAGGTGACCGTCGTACAGGACCCGGTCTACACCTCTGAGGGCTACACCGGCCACAAGGTGACCGTGGACAGCATGATCTACTGGGAGTGCACCAAGTGCGGCGAGCGCTTCTCCGGCAAGCCCGGCGAATCCACCAGCAAGACGGAAGCGCACGACATGAAGGACGGCAAGTGCACCAAGTGCGGCTTCACCATCCAGAACAAGGCGCTGGACAAGGTGAAGAGCAACGGCACGATCACGATGAACGTGGGCGACCAGATGCAACTCAATCCCAGCTTCGCCACCAGTCAGGGCCTGATCATCCAGGGCTACAAGTCCAGCAAGCCGGCGGTCGCTTCCGTTACCGCCACGGGCCTGGTCACGGCGCTCAAGGAGGGCAAGGCGAAGATCACCGTCACCGCGTCCAACCGCAAGAAGGCCACGCTGACCATCAAGGTGGTGGACCCCTACAAGGCCACCGGCGTGAAGATCGCGCAGGGCAAGAGCGCCTCCGTGACCGTGGGCGAGACGCTGCGTCTCACCGCGCAGCTGACGCCCGTGACGGCCCGGACCACGCTGACCTGGACCTCCTCAAAGCCGGGCGTCGCCACCGTGGACGCCAACGGCGTCGTCACGCCCCTGGCAGAGGGCAAGACGAAGATCACCGTGCGCACCGCCAACAAGAAGAAGGCGCGCATCACCGTGCGCGTGGTCGACCCCAACAAGCCCACCGGCGTCACCCTCTCGCAGACCGGCACCGTCACGCTGACGATGGGGCAGACCCTGACCCTGAGCGCCGCGCTGGCCCCGACAACGGCCAAGTCCACGCTGAGCTGGACCTCCAGCAAGGCGAAGGTGGCCACCGTGGACGCCAACGGCGTCGTGACGCCGCACGCGGAGGGCACCGCGAAGATCACCGTGCGCACCGCCAACAAGAAGAAGGCGACCGTGCGCGTCAAGGTCGTCGATCCGTTCAAGCCCACCGGCGTCACCGTCGCCCAGGGCGCGACCGTCACGATCAAGGCGGGCCAGAAGCTGCAGCTGAGCGCCGTGCTGGCCCCGACGACGGCCAAGTCCACGCTGACCTGGACCTCCCGCAAGGCGAAGATCGCCACCGTGGACGCCAACGGCCTCGTCACCGCCGTCGCCGCCGGCAAGACCAAGATCACCGTGCGCACCGCCAATAAGAAGAAGGCGACCGTCACCGTGATCGTGACGCCGTAAGGCGGAAAAAACCGCCGCACAGGACACCCGCAGGAGCACGTCGCAGCCTGGAGCGCCGCCACCGCCCCTGCGGGGAACGACCTCTCCCGCCTCACTTCGTTCGGCACCCTCCCCTAAAGGGGAGGGCTTTTTTAGGCGGGCGGCGCATCGCCGCCCCTACAGAAATGACGCGCGGCAGCCGCCATTAACTCCTCACTCCTAACTCCTCACTCTCCACACTTCATTCCTCATTCCTCATTTCTCATTCCTCATTCCCCTCTCCCTCCCCTTGCCTATCCCCATTCCCTCGTGTATAATACATACCGAGGTGACAACATGATTCCCGAACCCTTTGACGTCGTCGTGATCGGGGCGGGCCACGCGGGCTGCGAGGCCGCGCTGGCCTGCGCGCGCATGGGCCTGAACACGCTCCTGACCACGCTGAACCTGGACGCGCTGGCGATGATGCCCTGCAACCCGTCCATCGGCGGCACGGCCAAGGGCCATTTGGTGCGCGAGGTGGACGCGCTGGGCGGCGAGATGGGCCGCGCCATCGACGACGTGTTCATACAGTCGCGGATGCTGAACACCCGCAAGGGCCCCGCGGTGCACTCGCTGCGCGCGCAGGCCGACAAGAAGGCCTACCAGCTGCGCATGCGAAAAGCCGTGGACGACTGCGAAAACCTGGTGCTGCGCCAGTGCGAAGTCAGCAAAATCGTCGTGGAAAACGGCAGGGTCGCGGGCGTGGAGACCACCACCGGCGGCCGCGTGGCCTGCCGCGCCGTGATCGCCTGCTGCGGCGTGTACCTGAACAGCCGCATCATCATCGGCGAGTGCGCGTGGAACGGCGGGCCGCAGGGGCTGCTGGCGGCGAACGCGCTGACGCAAAACCTGATCGACCTGGGCTTCTCCGTCCGCCGGTTCAAGACCGGCACGCCCGCGCGGCTGGACGGCCGCACCATCGACTTTTCCAAAATGGAACCGCAGTACGGCGACGAGCCCGTCGTGCCGTTCTCGTTCATGACGGACCCGGCGACGCTTTGCAACCGCGCCATGTGCTACCTGACCTACACCACGCCCAGGACCCACGAGATCATCCTCAACAACCTGCACCGCGCGCCGATGTACTCCGGCGCGATCCACGGCACCGGCGCGCGCTACTGCCCGTCGATCGAGGACAAGGTGGTGCGCTTTTCCGACAAGGACCGGCACCCGATCTTCATGGAGCCGGAAGGACTCAATACGGTCGAGTGGTACGCGCAGGGCATGTCCACCAGCATGCCCGAGGACGTGCAGCGCGAGATCTACGCCTCGATCCCGGGGCTGGAGAACGCGCGGCTGTTGCGCCTGGCGTACGCCATCGAGTACGACTGCATCGACCCCACCCAGCTGACCGCGACCTTTGCCGCGCGGCACGTGGAGGGGCTGTATTGCGCCGGACAGATCAACGGCACCTCCGGCTACGAGGAGGCCGCCGCGCAGGGGCTGTACGCCGGCATCAACGCCGCGCTCTGGCTGCAGGGGCGCGCGCCGATGCTCCTCACCCGCGCGGACGCCTACATCGGCGTGCTGGTGGACGACCTGGTGACCAAGGGCGTGGACGAGCCCTACCGCATGATGACCAGCCGCGCGGAGTACCGGCTGCTGCTCAGGCAGGACAACGCGGACCTGCGCCTGACCGAAAAGGGCCGCGAGGTGGGCCTCGCGGACGAGGCGCGGTACAGGAAGGCGCTTGAAAAAAAGCGCCTGACGGACGAGGGCCGACAGGCGCTGGATAATTTGAAGCTGACGGACAGGCTGCGCCGCCCGGACGCCACCTACGACGCCCTGCGCGCCGAGAAGCCCCAGCTGCCCGACTACCCCGCGGACGTGAAGGAACAGCTGGAGATCGAGGCGAAGTACGAGGGCTACATCGCCCGCCAGCGGGCCGACCGGCAGCGCTTCTTGAAGATGGAGGACACGCCGCTGCCCCCGGACGCGGACTACCTGAACATGTCCGGGCTGCGCATCGAGGCGCGGCAGAAGCTGGACGCCCAGCGCCCCGCCTCGCTCGGCCAGGCCAGCCGCATCCCCGGCATCAACCCCGGCGACGTGACCGTGCTGATGATATGGTTGAAGGCGCGAAACGGGAACGCATGAGCGTTCCCGTTTCGTCTACCCCGCCAGCGCGAGGACTCCGAACCCCGCGATGGCGACGAGCGTGGACACCGACAGCGCCGAGGACACGTAGGCGCGCTGGTCGGCGTCGTCGGCGAACACCGGCAGCACGAACGGCGGCGGCAGTATGAACATCACGTTCACGGCCTGCGTCAGCTCCGCGCCCGGCCACAGCCGTTTGACCGCCCACAAAAGCGCGAAGCGCAGCGCCAGCATGATGACCAGCCGCACCGCCACCACCTTCAGCGTCTCGGCCCAGGGGATGTCCGAGAGCACCAGGTCGTAGCCGATGGCCAGCAGGATGATGGCACCGGTCGGCGCGGCGACGAAGCTGACGCAGGCGTCGAACAAGCCCGCCAGCCCCGAGGGCACCATCGCCTGATAGAGGCCCGTCGCCCCCAGCAGCACGCCGCAGGCGATGGCGAGGATGATCGGCGAAAGGGCCATCTCCTTCGCCAGCGCGCCGAGGTCCGCCCGCTCCTTGCCCGACAGGCCCAGCAGCACCTTGTACAGCGTGAACACGAACAGCACCTGCCCCAGGTCCACGCGGGCAAACTCCGCCGTGCGCGCGCTGCCGTAGAGCATCTCAAACAGCGCGTAGCCCAGCATGCCGGCCTCGAAGCCCGTGGTCAGGAACGGCACGAAGCGCGACGGCATCCTCAACAGCCGCGCCGCGACCTTGCCCAGCGCCCACGCCGCCAGGCACACCCCAAACATCATCAGCGGGATGGCGACGTCCATCGGCGTGTAGCGGGTGGTGGCAAACGCGTTCAGCAGCACCGCCGGCAGCGCGATGTTCACCACCACGCTCTTGAGCGCGTTCACGCCCTCGCGGGAGATCAATTTCCGCGCGCGGCACAGCATGCCGATCGCCAGCATCACGACCACCGGCAGTATCGTCTTGACGACTTCCATGTTTCAGCCCCCGCCTCCGTAAGATACCCCCATGATACCAGAAAAAAAGTCCCCCGGCAAGGGGGACTTTCGCGCTGTCGGCGCGTCAATTCGCGGCGGTCTGCGCGGCGGCGATGGCGTCGTACTCGGCCTGGGTGATCACGCCGTCCGCCAGCAGGTCCTTGAGCAGGTCAGGCTGCTCGCCGTCCGCGGGGGCCTCGCCATCGGCGGGCACGTTGCCCTCAGCGGGAGCCTGGCCGTCGGTAGGGGTCTGACCGTCGGCGGGCGCTTCGCCAGCGGCGGGAGCGTTGCCCTCGGGCTTGTGCTCGTCCATGTATGCCTTGATGTTGTCGCGGGTCTCCTGGCTGATCACGCCGGACTTCACCAGCGCGTCGAAGTCGATGAAGCCCTGGGGCCGCTCGCCCATCGTCGGGCGTTGGCCGTTCTGCTTGTTCTGGCCACCCATCGGACGCTGCGCGTTCTGTTTGTTCTGGCCATTCTGGCCGTTCATCGGAAGCTGCTGGCCTTGCTTGCCCTGGCCATTCTGCTTGTCCATCGGCAACTGCTGGCCCTGCTTGCCCTGGCCATTCTGGCCGCCCATCGGAGGCTGCTGGCCGTTCATCTGGAACTGGCCGCGCGGGCCGTTCGGCATGTCCATGGGGCGCTGGCCCTGCCCGGGTATCTGGCCCTGTTCAGGGGCCTGCCCCTGCTCGGGAGCCTGACCCTGCTCAGGGGCTTCGCCGCTCGGCAGCTCGGGGCGCTCGCCTGCGGCAGGGGCGTTGCCTTCAGTAGGGGCGTTGTCCTCACTGGGCATGTTGCCTTCAGTGGGCGCGTTCCCCTCGGCGGGGACGTTCCCCTCGGCGGGGACGTTCCCCTCGCCGGGGACGTTCCCCTCGGGCTTCGCCGGGGGTTCGGGCCTCTGGGCGTCGTCGGCCGGGGGCTCGGGCATGGTCTGCTGCTGGGTCTGGGTCGCGGCGGACACGGCGTCCGCCTCCTCCGCCATCGCGGGCAGCGCGGCAAGCGCCAGCACGAGCGCGGCAAGAATAATCGCGATAAACTTCTTCATGATTATATCCTCCATTTCGTCTATGATTTCGGTTTGTCGGCGGCCCGCTTCCACACAGGCCGCGACGCTCGGAAGTGGAAGTTCCTTCCCTGTCGACGCAAGCATCATAACAGGGTTTCCTTAAACGAAAATTGAAGGATTTTATTTTTTCCGAAACAACCCCTCCGGCGCTTACGCGCCACCTCCCCTTACACAGGGGAGGCAAGAAAAACGGGCGGCGCAACGCCGCCCCTACTGGTATGATAAGATCCTCGCTCAATCCGCGCCCGCCAGCACGTGCAGGTTCCGCATCTGCGCGTCGGCGATCGAATCGTTGACGGAGTAGGCGTGCTTCTCCAGGTCGGCACAATCGGCGCGGGTGAGCCCCTGCGCGCGCAATTCGGAAATCACGTCCGCGGCCACGCCCTCGATCACGTCCCGCTTGGACGCGGCCAGCTCGCCGTCGTTGTCGGTGGAGATCAAATACTCCATCAGCTCGGCCAGCAGCGAAAGCCGCGGCAGCCCGCGCATCGCGCGAAACGCCCACTTGTAGTAGGGCTGGTAGACGCCGTTCAGCAGGAACACGGCGCGCATGGCGTGGCGGGCGAACTCAATGGCCGCCAGCTGCGCCGCGCCGCCCTCGCCGTGCGCCAGGCACCGCGGGTAGTTGTACTGCCCCGCCTGGCCCATCAGCAGAAGGTGCCCCGCGAGGCGCTTTTTGCGCACGTCCTCCGGGTAATGCGCCAGCCGCGCGCGGATGGCCGTCACGTCGCCCGGGCCGTCGAAGAACACCTCGCCGTTCACGGCCTCCGCCAGCGCGTACTCCGGCACGGACAGCCACTGGCCGATGGTCAGCACGCCGTCCGGCGCGCCGGTCTTTTCCAAAAAGAAGTCCGCCGCGCGGAATACGCCGCGCCGGGGCCCGCCCACCGGCTGCAACTTCGCGCGCGACAGGCCCATGAACTCTTTAGGCAGCTTCGCGTAGGCGCGCTCCAGCAGGAAGGCCGCGCGGCGGTCCACGGCGTCCTCCCCGGGCAGCAGCAGCATGAACCCCGGTTCGAAGTCGTGGTCGCGGGAAATGTCGTCGTCGAAGCCGAAGCACTCCGAGCCGCTGCCAAACAGCCCCGCCGCCACGCGCGGCATCAGCTCCGGGAATTGCTCCTCCAGCATCGGCAGGCCGTGCGCTTCCCAGTAGGCGCGGGCGATGTCAAGTCCCTTTGGCATAAATCCGCTCCGCCTCCTCCCGCAGCGCCGCCGCGTCGGCAAAGAAGCCGTAGTAGTCGAACGTCGGCGCGCACTTCTCGCACACGAAGGCATAGTAGCCGTCGTGGGGCAGCCCGGGCCCATGCAGCAGGTCGCCCGCCTGTTCCACGAGGGCGAAGATCGCGGCCTCCCCCGCCTCCATGCCGTCGCGCGCCTCGACGAGGTTCGCGCGGTTCAGGCAGGTGATCGCCTGCTCCAGCGCCCCGTTCGGGGCCTTCGCCATCGCGTCCATCGCGCGGTCGTAGAGCGCGTCGGCCTCGTCATACCGGCCCATCGACGCGCAGGCCAGCGCCATGTTGTTGTACAGCCCGCCCAGAAGCTCGGGCCGCGTGGCCGCGCTCTGCTCGTAGATCGGCCGCGCCCTCTCAAACAGCGCGAGCGCCCGCGCGTCCTCGCCGAACGCGCTCAGCATCGTGGCGACGTTCACGAACGTGGTCGCGGCGCTGATCGTGCCGCCGAAGTCCATCGCGTCCACCAGCTTGAGCGCCTCGTCGGCGCGCGCCATGGCCTTGTCGCGCTCGCCCGTCTTGCGGTAGTGGCCCACCAGCTCGCCCAGCACCATCAGCATGCCTCGCTGATCGCGCCCGGCGCGGGCCTCCTCCAGCCAGTACAGCAGGTGGCGCTCCGCCCCGGCGTAGTCCCGCCGGGCCATGTATTCGTCCATCTTCGCGATCACCCGCTGCTGCGGGATCGGTCGGAGGGTGGGGTGGGATTCAAACATGTCGTTCATGGCTTCTCCTCACACATTCCAATCGTCGCTCAGGTCCCGCCAAGCGGGGTTCATGCCCGAAATCAGCGCGTTCTTCTTTTTGCGGCTCCAACCCTTCAACTGCCTCTCCCGGGTGATTGCGGCGCGAACGTCGCTGGCCTGCTCAAAATACACCAGCCTGTGGACGTTGTAGCGCTTGGTGAAACCGTCCAAAAGCTGGTGCTTGTGTTCATACAATCGCCGTTCGAGGTCGTTCGTCACACCAATGTACATGACCTTGTCGTTCCAGTTGGTCAGGATGTAGACATAGTACGTCATATTTGGCTTCATTTCCATGGGGGCAGCGGCTGCGCGGAATCTTGTCAGCATCCGCAGTGTACAGATTCTTCGACTTCGCCTTGCCTGCCGCAAGGCTCCGCTCAGAATGACAACGTTTCGCCCCCCTGTCATCCTGAGCGGAGCGGCAGCGGAGTCGAAGGATCTGTACATCCCGATTCCGTATACATTCCGCGTATCCCGCTCGCCTTACGCCTTCTCCAGGGCTTGACTTATATCCGCGATCAAATCCGCGGCGTCCTCCAGGCCGCAGGAGACGCGGACGAGCCCGGCGGGAACGCCCGCGGCCTTCAGCTGCTCGTCGGTCATCTGGCGGTGGGTGCTGGACGCGGGGTTGAGGCAGCAGGTGCGCGCGTCGGCCACGTGGGTCTCGATGGCGGCCAGCCGCAGCGCCTTCATGAAGCGGCTGGCGGCCTCCCTGCCGCCCTTCAGCTCGAAGCTGACCACGCCGCAGGAGCCGTTCGGCAGGTACTTCTTCGCCCGCGCGTGGTAGGGGCTGTCCGGAAGGTCGCAGTAGCTGACGGAGGCCACCTTCTCATGCCCGTGCAGGAACTGCGCCACCGCGAGGCCATTTTCACAGTGCCGCGCCATGCGCACGTGCAGGCTCTCCAGGCCCAGGTTCAGGTAGAAGGCGTTCTGCGGCGACTGAATGGAGCCGAAGTCGCGCATCAGCTGGGCCGTGCACTTGGTGATGAACGCGCCGCCCATGCCGAACTTCTCGGCGTAGGTGATGCCGTGGTAGCTGTCGTCGGGAGTGCAAAGGCCGGGGAACTTCTCGGCGTGGGCCATCCAGTCGAATTTGCCGCCGTCCACGATCGCGCCGCCGACGCCCACGCCGTGGCCGTCCATGTACTTGGTGGTGGAGTGGGTGACGATGTCGGCGCCCCACTCAAACGGCCGGCAGTTGACGGGCGTGGCGAAGGTGTTGTCGATGATCAGCGGCACGCCGTGGGCGTGGGCCGCGCGGGCGAACTGCTCGATGTCCAATACCGTCAGCGCCGGGTTGGCGATGGTCTCGCCGAACACGGCCTTCGTGTTGGGCCTGAACGCCGCGTCCAGCTCCTCGTCGCTGCAGTCGGGCGAGACGAACGTCGTCTCGATGCCCATCTTCGCCATCGTGACGGAGATCAGGTTGAACGTGCCGCCGTAGATGGTGGACGAGGCGACGATGTGATCGCCGCAGGAGGCGAGGTTGAACAGCGCGAAGAAGTTGGCCGCCTGGCCTGAGCTCGTCAGCATCGCGGCGGTGCCGCCCTCCAGCTCGCAAATCTTCGCAGCCACGTAGTCGTTGGTGGGGTTCTGCAGGCGGGTGTAGAAGTAGCCGCTGGCCTCCAGGTCAAACAGCTTGCCCATGTCCTCGCTGGTGTCGTACTTGAAGGTGGTGGACTGTATGATCGGGATCTGCCGCGGCTCGCCGTTTCCCGGCGTGTAGCCGCCCTGCACGCAGGATGTTCCCAGGCCTTTCTTGCGCATGATGAGCGCCTCCTTTGAGTGGTATCGCATGAATAAATAATAGAATACGAAAGGACGGATGTCAAGGGGGCGGAGGAGGGATTAGGGACAAGGGATTAGGGATTAGGAATAGTGGCTGCCGCGCGGCAGCAACATTTTCTAGCCCCTACTCCCTAATCCCTAATCCCTCTTCTTGTTTTTTAATACGTTTCATGTTAAGATAGTATCAACACCATAACACCAACCGAAAGGGGCGAATGAACATGAAGGAATGGACCCGCGAGGAGCGCTATCGGGTGCTCAAAGGGCCGGAGGACATCCGCAACCTCTATGACAGGATTCAGAAGTCCGTCTACCGGCAGACATACCACGTGCAGCCCATCACCGGGCTGTCCAGCGACCCCAACGGTTTCGCGCTGCACAAGGGCACCTGGCACCTGTGCTACCAGTGGTGCCCGTGGGGCGCGGTACACGGCCTGAAGTACTGGTACCACGTCGTAAGCCCGGACCTCGTACACTGGCAGAACGCCGGCATCGGCCTGGCGCCCGACCGCGACTACGACAACCGCGGCACGCACTCCGGCAGCGCCATCTCCATCGGCGACGACCTCGTGTTCTACTACACCGGCAACCACCGCGACGAGGACTGGACCCGCACGCCCTACACCTGCGCGGCGCTGCTGGGCGCGGACAACCGGCCCGTAAAGCTGGATGCGCCGCTGTTCGGCCCGCGCGACGACCACAGCGAGCACCAGCGCGACCCGAAGGTGGTGTGGAACGAGCAGAAGCAGCGCTTCTACATCTTCATCGGCGCGCAGCGGCTGGACAAGCGCGGATGCGTGCTGGTGTACGAGTCCGAAAAGCCGCTGGAGGGCTGGCGGTTCGCGGGCGAATTGAAGGTGCCCGGCTACGAGTCGTTCGGCGGCATGTGGGAGTGCCCCTACATCGTGAACATCTCCGGCCGCGACGTGCTGATCTTCTCGCCGCAGTACACGCTGCTGCCCGGCCGGGGCGAGAGCACCAACCACAACGTGTACCTGATCGGCACGATGGACTACGACGCGCTGACCTTCACGCCCGACAGCCCCTACCGCCACCTGGACTACGGTTTCGACTTCTACGCGGCCCAGGGCGCGGCCAGTATCGGCGACCCCGACAAGGCGATCCTCATCGCTTGGATCGGCCTGCCCGACAACCACTACCCCACCGAGGAGGAGGACTGGGAGGGCAGCCTGTCGCTGCCGCGGGAATTGCGCGTGAAGGACGGCAAGCTGCTGCAGACGCCGCTTGACGCGCTGGAGACCCTGCGCGGCGCCGAAATTGCGCCTAACGGCACGCTCCCGGCAGCCTGCGAGCTGGAGATCGCCTGCCCGGAGGGCGACTTTGAGATCGCGCTGTTCACCCGCGAGGACGGCTCCGGCGGCCTGCGGCTCTCCTATGACGCCGCGCGCAAGGCCTGCCGCGTCGACCGCTCCGGCATGGACAAGCGCTTCAACATCCCGGTCGGCGAGGTGCTGGACATGCCGGTGGAGACGCCGCTCAAGAAGCTGCGCGTGTTCGTCGACCGCTGCTCGGTGGAGATCTTCGCCAACGACGGCGAGTCCACCTTCACCACCCACCTCTACCCCACCGACCGCGAGTTCCACTACACCGCCACCGAAGGCGTCCTCCTCCGCGGATGGGAGATGGAGAAGGCCGTGACGGACGAATTCGTCGTGTAACACGATGCGCTGAGATGTCGTTTTATTCGTCATGTACAGATCCTTCGCTTCGCTCAGGATGACATACGACGCCAAACGCTGTCATTCTGAGCGGAGTGACGCCGCAGGCGGAACGCAGTCGAAGAATCTGTACGAAACAAATGAGTGCTCAACATATCAGTAAAAATCCCCCAAACAGGAGGACGATTCCATGAATAAGAAAGTCTTTGCCAGCGACTTTGACGGGACGCTGTACTTCTACAAGGCGGACGTGAAGCTGCCGCCGGAGAACGTGGAAAAAATCCGCGAGTACCAGGCCGCGGGGCACCTGTTCGGCCTGTGCACCGGGCGGCAGGTCGGGGGGCTGACGCCCTTCATCACGGGCCTGGTCCGGCCGGACTTCTACATCACCTCCAGCGGCGCGAACATCGTGGACGGCGACATGAAGCCCATCCTCAAGCGCGGCGTGGACCGGGACGTGGCCGACGCGCTGGTGCGCGAGCTGAACCCGAAGGGCTACCGCCTGACGCTGGACGTGGAGGGCGACATCTGCGTGTTCGCGAAGATGGACTACCCCGGCAAGTACTACGTGATCACCGGCGTGGACGACGCGCCCAAGGGCCTGATCCACCAGGTGAGCGTGCACACCGAGAGCCTAGAGGACGCCGCGGCGCTGTCCGCCTCGATCAACGAGCGCTTCGGGGATAAGATCGAGGCGTTCCAGAACGTGATCGAGATCGACATCGCCCCGCGCGGCTGCAGCAAGGGCAAGGGCGTGGAGGCGCTGCGCGACTACATGCGCGCCGAGTACGGCGACATCACGCTCTACGGCATCGGCGATTCCATCAACGACCTGCCGCTGCTCAACGCCGCCGACGTGTCCTACACGTTCCCCTACGCGCCCGAGATCTGCCAGAAGACCGCCGACAAGGTGGTGGACACGATCGTGGACGCGCTGGAGGACAGCATGAACGACTGACATGGACCATGTCGCCCGCTACGCCTCCCCGCTGGGGGCGATCCTGCTGGCCTCGGACGGCGCGGCGCTCGTCGGCCTCTGGTTCGAGGGGCAAAGGCACTTCGCCCGGGGCCTCGGCCCGGCCTGTGAAAGAAGCGACCTGCCCGTACTGGCACAGGCCGCGCGCTGGCTGGATGCCTACTTCTCCGGCCGCGACCCGGGCTTCACGCCGCCGCTGAACCTGCGGGGCACGGCGTTTGAAAAGTCGGTCTGGACCGAGCTTGCGAAGATCCCCCGCGGGCAGACCGCGACCTACGGCGAGATCGCCGCGCGCCTGGGCCTGCCCCGCGGCGCGGCCCGGGCCGTGGGCGGCGCGGTGGGCCGCAACCCCGTATCGCTCATCGTGCCCTGCCACCGCGTCGTCGGCGCGAACGGACGCCTGACGGGCTACGCCGGGGGCCTGGAGCGCAAGCGCTTCCTGCTCGCGCTGGAAGGTTCCCCAAAAGGCTCCCTCCCCGAGGGAGCTGTCATGCGCAGCATGACTGAGGGACTCCCCCGTCCCTGACAAACACACCAAAAAGGATGCGATCAAATGACCTCACCCCTGGAGCGCGCCCGGCGCTTTGAAATCGAGCACGAGCGCGCCATCGCCGGGCGCTCGCGCCCGGCCTTCCACCTGTCCGCCCGCGTGGGCTGGATGAACGACCCCAACGGCTTTAGCTTCTACGGCGGCCAATACCACCTGTTCTACCAGTACCACCCCTACGACTCCCACTGGGGGCCGATGCACTGGGGCCACGCCGTCACCAGCGACCTGCTCCACTGGGAATACCTGCCCTGCGCGCTGGCCCCGGACATGCCCTACGACGACAAGGGCTGCTTCTCCGGGACCGCCGTCGTGCTGCCGGACGGCCGCCACGCGCTGATGTACACGGGCGTTTCGGAGGTCCCCGGCCCGGACGGTCTGCCCCGGCAGGTGCAGACGCAGAACCTGGCCTTCGGCGACGGCGTGAACTACGAAAAGTACGCCGGCAACCCGGTGATCACCGCCGCCGACCTGCCCACGGGCGGCAGCCCCTTCGACTTCCGCGACCCGAAGCTGTACGCCTGCGCGGACGGCCGCTTCCGCTGCCTGGTGGCCAACGACCGGCTGGACGGCTCCGGCAGGCACCTGGGCGGGCAGCTTTTGATGTTCGAGAGCGACGACATGGTCCATTGGCGTCTCGCGTCCGTGCCCGCGCAAAATCCCGGGCGGCTGGGCATGATGTGGGAGTGCCCGGAGCTGTTTTCCCTCGACGGCGAGGACGTGCTGCTCATCAGCGCGCAGGACTTGCTGCCGGAGAGGCTGGAGTACCACAACGGCAACGTCGCGCTGTGCCTGCTGGGGCGCTACGACCCGCAGTCGGGCCGCTTTGACGCGCGCGCCGACCACGCCGTGGACTACGGCATCGACTTCTACGCCCCGCAGACGATCCTGACCGGCGACGGGCGGCGCGTGATGATCGGCTGGATGCAGAACTGGGACACCTGCGCCCTGCCGCTGGACACCGCGCCGTGGTTCGGCCAGATGAGCCTGCCGCGCGAGCTGTCCGTGAAGAACGGGCGGCTGTACCAGTGGCCGATCCGGGAACTGGACGCGCTGCGCGGCGCGTGCGTCGAGCACAAAAACGTCCTCGTGGCGGACGGCGAGATCGCGCTGGAGGGCGTGCGGGGCCGCACCGTGGACATGGAGATCGACATCAAACCGGAGGGTGAGATCTTCACCCGCTTCGAGCTGATCTTCGCCGCGGACGCCGACCACCGCACCTCGCTGGGCTTTAGGCCGCGCGAATCCACGCTGAAGATCGACCGCAAGTTCTCCGGCTCGCGCCGCGCCATCATCCACCAGCGCCGCGCCGAGGTCAACCACGCGGGTGGGCGGCTTCGCATGCGGCTGATCCTCGACCGCCGCAGCGCCGAGGTGTTCGTCAACGGCGGCGA
>CADAQZ010000041.1 GCA_902790175.1 uncultured Eubacteriales bacterium
ACCAGCACGGCGGGCATCGCCCACGCCGCCATCGTCGGCCACCTGATGAACCTGCCGATGGGCTACGTGCGCTCCAGCGCCAAGGACCACGGCCGCGGCAACCGCATCGAGGGCAAGCTCCTGCCCGGCCAGAAGGTCGTCGTGGTGGAGGACCTGATCTCCACCGCGGGCAGCTGCATCGACGTGGTCGAGGCGCTGCGCGAGGCCGGGGCCGAGGTGCTCGGCATCGCGTCGATCTTCACCTACGGCATGCAGAAGGGGCTGGACCGCCTCGCCGCGGCGAACGTGAAGAACGTCAGCCTCACGAACCTCGACGCCGTCGCCGAGGTCGCCGCGCAGGAGGGCTACATCAAGCCCGACGACGTCGCAAGGCTCAGGAAGTTCCGGGACAATCCCTCGGACGAGAGCTGGATCGGAGGCAACGCATGAGGAGCCTCATCGACATCCAGGAGCTCTCCGTCGAGGAGATCGACGCGCTGATTGAAAAGGCAAACGACATCATCGCCCACCCCGAGGCCTATCGCGAGAAGTGCCGCTACAAGAAGCTGGCCACGCTGTTCTTCGAGCCCTCCACGCGCACGCGCCTCTCGTTCGAGGCCGCGATGTACGAGCTGGGAGGCCAGGTGCTGGGCTTCTCGGAGGCACAGAGCAGCTCCGCCGCCAAGGGCGAGAGCGTGTCCGACACGGTGCGCGTCGTGTCCGGCTACGCCGACATCATCGCCATGCGCCACCCCAAGGAGGGCGCGCCGCTGGTGGCCAGCCGCGCCGCCACGGTGCCGGTCATCAACGCCGGGGACGGCGGACACTTGCACCCCACGCAGACGCTGACGGACCTTCTGACCATCTCCCGGGAGAAGGGGCGGCTTTCTGACCTCACCATCGGCGTGTGCGGCGATCTGAAGTTTGGCCGCACGGTCCACTCGCTGATCGCGGCCATGGCGCGCTATCAGAACGTGCGCTTCGCGCTGGTGTCGCCGGAGGAATTGAAGCTGCCCAGCTACATCAAAAAGGAGATCCTCCAACAGAAGGGCATCGAATACGTGCAGACCACCGACCTGTCCTCGGTGATGCCCTCGCTGGACATCCTCTACATGACCCGCGTGCAGCGCGAGCGCTTCTTCAACGAGGAGGACTACCTGCGCCTGAAGGACAGCTACATCCTCACGCCCGAAAAGCTGCAAAACGCGAAGGCGGATTTGTCGATCCTGCATCCGCTGCCCCGCGTGAACGAGATCTCCACCGCCATCGACGCCGACCCCCGCGCCTGCTACTTCAAGCAGGCCCAGTACGGCAAGTTCATTCGCATGGCGCTGATCCTGAAGCTGTTGGAGGTGGAATAAATGCACATCGACTCGATCCGAAACGGCATCGTGCTGGACCACATCCAGGCCGGCAAGGCCATGGAGATCTACCGCTTCCTGGGCCTGGACGCGCTGGACTGCTCCGTCGCGATCATCAAGAACGCCCCCAGCAAGAAGCAGGGCAAGAAGGACATCATCAAGATCGACAGCGAGATGGCGCTGGATCTCAACATCCTCGGCTTCATCGACCCGCAGATCACCGTGAACGTCATCAAGGACGGCGCGCTGGTGGAGAAGAAGCACCTGACGCTGCCCAGGCAGATCCGCGACGTGCTCAAGTGCAAGAACCCGCGCTGCATCACCTCCGTCGAGCAGGAGCTGCCCCACATCTTCGTGCTCACCGACGAGAAGAAGGCCGTGTACCGCTGCCTGTACTGTGAGACGAAGGCGGAGTGACCGTCAGATTTCATTTGACATTTCCCCCGCCCTCTGCTATCATATACCTATCAACTTATCTGGAGGAATTGAAAATGACGCATATCAAGACCATCGAGACCCGCAACCTGTGCGACAGCGCCAAGAACGGCGGCTGCGGCGAGTGCCAGACCTCCTGCCAGTCCGCGTGCAAGACCAGCTGCGGCATCGCCAACCAGCAGTGCGAGAAAAAGGACAAGTAAGACAAGGCACATCACGCACAAATGCCGCCCGATGGGCGGCATTTGTGCGATGCGGAGAAAAGGATATGATTCACCAGTACAAACTCAACGGCTACAACATCGTGCTGGACGTGTGCTCCGGCTCGGTGCACGTGGTGGACGACATCGCCTATGACCTCATCGCGCGGATCGACGCCGCGCTGCCCAATGAACCCGACCGCGCGGACCTGATCGCCCGCCTCGCCGAGAGCTACCCCGACGTCCCCGCCGGGGATCTTACAGAGTGCTATAACCAGGTCGCCGCGCTCAGGGACGCCGGCAAGCTGTTCGCGCCGGACACCTTCGCGCCGATGGCGGGCGAACTCAAGCAGCGCACGTCCGGCGTCGTGAAGGCGCTCTGCCTGCACGTGGCCCACACCTGCAACCTCAACTGCGCCTACTGCTTCGCCAGCCAGGGCAAGTACCACGGCGAGCGCGCCGTGATGCCGTTTGAGGTCGGCAAGCGCGCGCTGGACTTCCTCGTCGAGCACTCCAGCTCCCGGCGCAACCTGGAGGTGGACTTCTTCGGCGGCGAGCCACTGATGAACTTCGAGGTCGTCAAGCGCCTGGTGGCCTACGCGCGCTCCATCGAAAAGGAGAAGGGCAAGCACTTCCGCTTCACGCTGACCACCAACGGCATGCTGGTGGACGACGACGTGATCGACTTCGCCAACCGCGAGTGCCACAACGTGGTGCTGAGCCTGGACGGGCGCAAGGAGATCCACGACGCCTGCCGCGTGGACTACGCCGGCAACGGCAGCTGGGAGAAGATCGTGCCGAAGTTCCAGCGGTTCGTGGAGAAGCGCGGCGACAGGGACTACTACATGCGCGGCACGTTCACCCACGCCAACCCGGACTTTTTAAACGACATCCGCGCCATGCTCGATTTGGGCTTCACCCAGCTGAGCATGGAGCCGGTCGTCTGCGCCGAGGGCGACCCCGCCGCGCTGACCGAGGCAGACCTGCCCATCGTGCTAAAGCAGTACGAGGACCTGGCCAGGCTGATGATCGAGCGCCGCCGGGAGGGCCGCCCCTTCACGTTCTACCACTACATGATCGACCTGAAGGGCGGGCCGTGCGTCTACAAGCGCATCTCCGGCTGCGGCAGCGGCACCGAGTACATGGCCGTCACCCCGTGGGGCGATCTCTACCCCTGCCACCAGTTCGTCGGCGAGGAGCGCTTCAAGCTGGGCGACATCTGGCAGGGCGTGACCAACGCCGACACGCAAGCCGAGTTCGCCGCCTGCAACGTCTACGCCCGGCCCGAGTGCCGCGATTGCTGGGCGCGCCTCTACTGCTCCGGCGGCTGCGCCGCCAACGCCTGGCACGCCACCGGCAGCGTCCGCGGCGTCTACAAGTACGGCTGCGAGCTGTTCAAAAAGCGCATGGAGTGCGCGATCATGGTCGAGATCGACCGACAAATCAGGGAGTAAAACATGATTTCCACCCCCATCTGCGACTTCGTCCAGCACTACGCCGAGTCGAACCCGGCACGCTTTCACATGCCCGGGCACAAGGGCGCGGGCCCGCTGGGCTGCGAGGCGCGGGACATCACCGAGATCGACATCGCGGACGACCTGTACGCCCCCAAGGGCGTGATCGCCCAGAGCGAGGCCAACGCCTCGCGGCTGTTCGGCGCGCGCAGCTTCTACTCCACCGAGGGCAGCTCGCTGGCCATCCGCGCGATGCTGGCGCTGGCGCTGCGCGGCGCGACGGGCAACCAGCGCCCGCTGGTGCTGGCCGGGCGCAACGCCCACCGCGCCTTTTTGAGCGCCGCCGCGCTGCTGGACTTCGACGTCCAGTGGCTGAGCCCCGCCCCCGGCGACGCCTATCACAGCTGCCGCGTGGAGGCTACAGATGTAGAAGCCGCGCTGGACGCGCTCGGCGGGCGCTGCCGCGCCGTGTACCTCACCAGCCCGGACTACCTCGGCCACACCTGCGATATCGCCGCCATCTCAGAGGTCTGCCGCCGCCGCGGGGCGCTCTTGCTGGTGGACAACGCCCACGGCGCGTACCTGCGCTTCCTCCCCGGCGGCTCGCGGCACCCGATCTCCCTCGGCGCGGACCTGTGCTGCGACTCCGCTCACAAGACGCTGCCCGCGCTGACCGGCGCGGCCTACCTGCACCTGAACCCCCGGCTGGGCACGGCCCTGCGCCTGGGCGCTTCGCCCGCGCAGGTGCGCCAGGCGATGGCGATGTTCGGCTCCTCCAGCCCGTCGTGGCTGATCCTGCAATCGCTGGACGCCTGCAACCGCTACCTGGACACGTTCTCCCGCGTGCTGACGGGCTTCTTGCCGAAGCTGGACGCGCTAAAGGCCGAACTGACCGCGCACGGCTACGCGCTCGTCGGCGACGAGCCGATGAAGCTGACCCTCTCCGCAAGGCCCTTCGGCTACACCGGCGACGCGCTGGCCGAGGCGCTCATGGCCGCGGGCGTGTTCTGCGAGTTCCACGACCCGGACCACGTGGTCCTGATGCCCGCGCCGCAGAACACCGACGCCGACCTGGAGCGCCTGAAAAGCGCACTGCTGTCCCTGTCCCGGCGCCCCGCGCTTGCGCAGGACGCGCCCGCCTACCGCGCGCCGAAGGCCGCGCTATCGATCCGCGAAGCCGCGTTCGCGCCGCGCGAGACGCTGCCCGCGCGCCAGTGCGAGGGCCGCGTCCTCGCCGCGCCCGCGCTCAGCTGCCCGCCCTGCGTGCCCGTTGCCGTGTGCGGCGAGGTGATCGACGCGGACGTGATCGAGCGCCTCCTCTACTACGGCATCGACGCCTGCGACGTCGTGGCGCGGTGACAAATCCGGCGTTGCCAACCTCCCCCGGTTATGCTATAATGATGAGGAAAGACTACGTCTTTCCTCATCATTATGGCTTTGACCGACGCACCGAGGAGGTTTTTACATGAACGAGAACATCACGAGGCGCAACGCCCTGCTGGCCCAGAAGGTCATCAAGGGGCTGGCCTCACGCAACATGACCGGCTACTACGCCGGCAGCCGCGAGGCGGCGCTGCGGCTGGCGCTGGCGCTGGTCGGCGAGGGCGCGAGCGTGACCATGGGCGGCGCGATGAGCGCGCACGAGATCGGCCTGGTGGACGCGCTCAAGGCCGGGAACTACCATTTCATCGATCGCGACGCTTACGAGGACAAGCGCGCCGCGATGCTGGCCGCCTACGACGCCGACGTGTTCCTCTCCAGCGCCAACGCCATCACCGAGGACGGCCAGCTGGTGAACATCGACGGCAACGCCAACCGCGTCTCCGCCATCTGCCAGGGCCCGAAAAAGGTCGTGTTCATCGTGGGCATGAACAAGGTCTGCCCGGACCTGGACAGCGCGATGAAGCGCGCCCGCAACGTGGCCGCGCCCATCAATGCCCAGCGCTTCGGCCTGGACACGCCCTGCTGCAAGACGGGCTCGTGCATGGACTGCAAGTCGCCCGACACCATCTGCTGCCAGTTCCTCATCACCCGCTTCTCCCGCCACAAGGACCGCATCCACGTGATCCTCGTGAACGACAACCTGGGGTTCTGAAAAAGGGATAACGAAAAGCCTTCCCCATTGGGGAAGGCTTTTCGTGTGCCTATATGTCTAAACTCTCAAATACCTCCGCCACATCTCCGCGCACGACCAGCGTCGCGCGCCTGTCGGCAGGGGTTTTTTCGTTGTTGACGACGACGAGGCGCTTTCCGTGGAAGTAGTCGAGCATCGAGGCCGCGGGCTCCACCGACAGGCTCGTGCCCGCCACGATCAGCGTGTCACAGTTCGAGATCTCCCGGCACGCGCCCATCACGGTGTACTTGTCCGGGGCCTCGCCGTAGAGCGTCACCCACGGCTTCACCACGCCGCCGCAGCGGTCGCAGCGCGGGATGCCGTCGGAATTCAGTATCTTCTCCGGCCCGTAGAAGGCGTTGCAGTCCATGCAGTAGTTCTCCCACGCGCTGCCGTGCACCTCGTACACCAGCCGGTTCCCGGCCCTCTTGTGCAGGCCGTCGATGTTCTGCGTCACCACGCCCCGCAGCTTTCCCGCCCGCTCCAGGCGAAAGATGGCCCGGTGCGCGGCGTTCGGCTCGGCGTCGGGGTGCAGCATGTGCGCGCGGTAGAACGCGAAGAAGCGCTCCGGGTGCAGGCAGAAGAATGAGTGGCTGAGGATCATCTCGGGCGAGAGCCCCTCCCATTCCCCGGCGTACAATCCGCCCGCGCTTCGAAAGTCCGGGATGCCGCTGGCCGTGGACACCCCCGCGCCGGTAAAGACCACGAGGCGGCGGGATGCATCGATGATGGATTGCAATTCCGCTTTCATTTGATAAAAAACTCTGCCACAAACACGATCGCGCAGCACGCCACCGACACCTGGAACAGGCTCCCGCCGAACCATGAAAGCGCCAGCCCCGCCACCAGCGCCAGCGCGCCGGAGATCGGGCTCTGCGTGGCGGAGAGGATGGCCGGGAAGGTCATCACCGCCAGCGTGACGTAGGGCACGTAGTAGAGGAACGAGCGGATCGTCTTGTTGGTGATCTCCCGCCTGATCAGCGTCAGCGGCAGCACGCGGATCAGGTAGCTCACCGCCCACATGCCCAGTATGTATAAATATACGCTATGCCCCATGCGCGCCCTCCCCCTTCACCGGGAACAGCAGCGCCGCGCCCAGCGAGATCGCCACGGTGAGTATGATGATCTTCATGCCGGAGGAGATGCCGTCGAACAGCGAAAGCGCGTTCATGGCGTAGCTGGCGGCGAACGACACGGCCACCAGCATGGCGATCACGCGGTTCTTGCGCATCGGCGGCACGAATATCGACATGAACATGCCGAACAGCCCCACGCTCAGCGCGCTGACCACCCGCGCGGGCAGTGCGTTGCCCAGCACCACGCCCACCAGCGTGCCCAGCGCCCAGCCGGGCGTGGCCACGGCGGCCATGCCGTAGTTGTAAAAGGGGTTCAGACGCCCCTCCACCGACACCGACACGCCGAAGATCTCGTCGGTGATCCAAAGGCCCATCAGCAGCCGGTGGCGAAGCGGCAGCGCCGGGTCCACCTTCTGCGAAAGCGCCGTGGACATCAGCAGGTAGCGGGCGTTGGCGATGGCCTCCATCACCACCACCTCCAGGTAGCTTGCCCCCGCGGCGATCAGCGTGAAGCCGATGTACTGTCCCGCCGAGGCCATGATCAGGGCGCTGGCGATGGTGGCCTGCGGGGCCGTCATGCCGGCGTTGCGGGCCGATATGCCCAGGGCGATGGACACGGCGAAATACCCCAGCATGATGGGTATGCCGTCCTTCAGTCCCTTCAAAAACCACTTCTTCCGGTCGGTCAGCATAGACAACCTCCATTGACGCTTGCACTGGTATTATTGTATACCCTTCGCCGCAAATGTCAAATGAAGGTTGTCGAAAGAAGGGCAAAAAGCCTTCCCCTTTGGGAAGGCTTTTTGCCCAGCCTCTATCCGTTTCTAACTCCTCACTCTCTGCACGGCCTTGCGCCGCCGCCGCGCCATCTCCACGATCGTCCTGATCGTCCACGTCACCAGGTGCAGTGCGACGATCACCGCCGTGACGGCGAAGAAGCCGCCCATACCGGCCACGATGTCGCCGAAGTCCATGTCGCCGGTGCCGGTGACGCCCTGGCCGATCTCGATGCCGAACGTCACCACGACGAGCACCGTGATCGCGTAGATCCACGTGATCGCCAGCACGCGGCCCCGGTTCGCCAGCCATTTAAACAGCGGGTACACCAGCAATATCAGCATCAGGCCGATGCCGCCGATCACCAGGAAGTGCAGCTCCTTGTCGGAGAAATTCGTCTCAAAACTGTCGTTCAGCGACAGTATCGCGCTGTGAGCGCGGGCCATCCACGCCACCAGCATTCGCAAATACTTTAACATACATCGCTCCTGTTCCGCCCGCACGCGGGCATGGCATGTAGTTTAGTCGCGATGTATGGCGTTTTTGTTGCCTTGGCCGGGCGCCCCGGTAAAGAAAACGAGACATTTCGACGAATAATGTGCCCGTTCGACAGGATTTGAAACTGGAAAAAAAGGTACTTTCCCGTAGGGACGCCAATTATGGCGTCCCTACGGCTCACTCTCCACTCAAACAGTCCTCGATGGCCTCGATGATCGCGGGGGTCTCGTAATCCAGGCCGTCCGGGCCGTAGGTGAGCAGGAACGCGAAGTTGTCCGCCAGCGTCTCCTCGGGGTCGATCACGTATTCCGTGTTCTTGCCGAACACGTCCCAGAAGTTGGCCGCGTCGTCGGCGGTGTACATCGTCGACAGGTCGTCGATGGGCACCAGGCCCGCCATCATTTCGTCGAAGAAGCTGTCGCCGGGCTTCTCAAAGGGCTTGACCGTCGTGAACACCACCGCGCATTCGCGCATCTCGCCGCCGATGTCGAACGCCGCGTGGGAATTGTGGTGCTCGACGTCCGGGTTGCTGATGATCCTCTCCCGGATCGCCGGGGCAAACTCGTAGTCCGACTCCTCCACCGTGAAACCCAGTATCGCGTACATCGCCGCGCGGAATTCGGGGTGGTTGCGGGTCAGGCAGTGGAACAGCTCGTGGGTCAGGACCTCACGGAAGATCTGGCGGTTTTCGGGATCGTCCGAAACGCCGCAATCCAGAAGATCCTGCCCCAGGTAGACCTGCGTGCCGTGAGTGTAGCCGCTGCCCACGTCGCACTCCTCGGCCGTCGTGGTCTTGCAGAACACGATGCCGTCCGTGGCGGGCAGATGGTAGCCGTGCTCCAGGCAGGCGGCCTCGACGAGGGCCATTACGTCGTCGACGGCGGCCTTCTCGTCGTCCGTGTAGTCCAGCGTCTGCCCGGCGGCGAACGCCTCCAGCTCCTCCAGCGTCGCGCCCAGCTTCTGCATGCGGAAGTTCAAATCGTTCTGGCTCAGGTTCTCGTAGTAATCGCGGTTGCCCAGCAGCAGTTCCGCTGCCTCGCCCGCGTCGGCGAAGCGATAGCTGAATATTGCGCCTTCGCCAAGCGCGGCGGGCGCGAGGCCCACCAGCAGCGCCAGCAGGATACAGAGCCATTTACGGATCTTATAATCCCCTCCTAATCCTTGTTCCACAGATTCTTCACAAACCGATCCATCCGCTCCATGGCCTCGCTGAGGTTGGCCAGCGACGAGGCGTAGCACATGCGCACGAAGCCTTCGCCGCCGGGGCCAAACGCGGTGCCGGGGATGACGGCGACGTGCTCCTGGAGCAGGAACTGCTCGCAGAACTCGGCGCTGGTCAGGCCGGTGGATCGGATGCACGGGAACGCGTAGAACGCGCCCCGGGGCTCAAAGCACGTCAGGCCCGCGCCGCGCAGCTTGTCCAGCAGGAAGCGGCGGCGGTAGTCGTAGTCCTTGCGCATCATCTCGATGTCCACGTCGCCGCTCTGCATCGCCTCCACCGCCGCGTACTGGCTGGTGGTGGGCGCGCACATGATCGCGTACTGGTGGATCTTCAGCATCTGCTTGATCAGCGGCTGCGGCCCGCACACGTAGCCCAGCCGCCAGCCGGTCATCGCGTAGGCCTTCGAGAAGCCGTTGACCACCAGCGTGCGCTCGTACATGCCTTCGATGTTGGCGATGGACACGTGTCGCCCGCCGTAGGTCAATTCCGCGTAGATCTCATCCGAGAGCACGACGATGTTCGTGCCACGCAGCACGTCGGCAATGGCCTCCAGGTCAGCGCGCTCCATGATCGCCCCGGTGGGGTTGTTCGGGAACGGCAATACCAGCAGCTTCGTGCGCGGCGTGATGGCGGCCCTGAGCGCCTCGGCGGTGAGCCGGAACTCGTCCTCAGCCTTCGTCTCCACGTACACCGGCACGCCGCCCACGAGCTCCACGATCGGGCCGTAGCACACGAAGCTCGGCACCGGCACGATCACCTCGTCGCCCTGGTTCACGATGGCGCGCACGGCGATGTCGATGCCCTCGCTGCCGCCCACGGTGACGACCATCTGCTTCATCGGGTCGTACTCCAGCGCGAAGCGGCGGCGCATGTAGGCCGCGATCTGGCGGCGCAGGTCCGCCAGGCCCGCGTTCGAGGTGTACTTGGTAAAGCCCTTCTCCAGCGCGTAGACGCCGGCGTCGCGGATGTGCCAGGGCGTCACGAAGTCCGGCTCGCCCACGCCCAGCGATATGGCGTCGCCCGCGTCCATGTTCTCCAACAGGTCGAAGAACTTGCGGATGCCGGAGGGCGCGATGCCCTTCACCCGGCTCGACAGCGCCGATTCATAGTCGATCATACGAACAACAACCTCTCTTCCTGCTCCGGCAGCTTCTCGAACAGGTGGTGCTTCTCCTTGTACTTCTTGAGGATGAAGTGTGTGGCCGTGCCGGTGACGCCGTCGATGACCGCCAGGCGCGCGTGCACGAACTCCGCCACCGCGCGCAGGCTGCGGCCGGTGATCGTCACGGCCAGGTCGTAGTCGCCCGACATCAGGAACAGGCTCTCCACTTCCTCGTACTGGTAGATGCGCTCGGCGATGCGGTCAAAGCCGTCGCCGCGCTGAGGCGAGATGCGCACCTCGATCAGCGCCGTCACGATCTCGTCGTCGGTCTTGGTCCAGTCCACCAGCGCGGGATAGCCCAGGATCACGTGGTTCTTCTCGAGATCGGCGATCTCGTCCGCCACGTCCTTCTCCTCGCGGCCCAGCATCGTGGCCAGCTGCGCGGGCGTCAGCCGCGCGTCCTTCTCCAGCAGGTTCAACAGTTCGGTATTCATATCCATGCCGCCCTTCCTTGTGCCGTATTGGCTATATTATAGGTGGTTTTGGCGGAGAGGTCAACCGAATGAGGACGCGCAGGGTTAAGAGTTGAGCGTTGGGATACCTCTCATCGCAATGTACAGATTCTTCGACTGCGCTCCGCCTGCGGCTTCGCTCCGCTCAGAATGACAGCACATCGCTCGCCTGTCATCCTGAACGCAGTGAAGGATCTGTGCGATCCGCATCGCACGCGCATTGCGGTCAGCGCAACATTCTCCCGCCTCATCCTCCCCCAAAACCTCAAACTACCGTCAAACTGCCAGTCGGCACAAGGGAAATTGGCAAAAACCCGCCCGATTCCGACCCAAAAAACAACATAGAGTGCGCAACCCCGTTTTACTGTTACATTCCCAAACCGCCGCGCCGCATCCCCATATTCATTCGGAGGTGTCTTATGGAATTTGAGAAGATGACCGTTGCGCAAATCAAGGAGAGCATCCAAAACAAGCTGCACACCCAGTTTGCCTGCGACGTCGCCGACGCGACCCCCGAGCAGCTCTACCAGGCGCTGGCCCTGGTGGTGCGCGACGAGATCATGCAGCGCCGGAGCTACTCCCGCGACGCCCGCAAGGAACAGCAGGCCAAGAAGTTGTACTACCTCTCCGCCGAGTTCCTGGTCGGCCGCGCGCTGCACAACAACATGGTCAATCTGGTCAACGAGAAGAACTACATGCAGGCCCTGGACGAGCTGGGCATCGACCGCGGCGTCGTGTTCGAGGAGGAGCCGGAGCCCGGCCTGGGCAACGGCGGCCTGGGCCGCCTGGCCGCCTGCTTCCTGGATTCACTGACCACGCTGAAGCTGCCCGCCATGGGCTGCACCATCCGCTATGAGTTCGGCCTGTTCCGCCAGAAGCTGGTGGACGGCTACCAGGTCGAGGTGCCGGACAACTGGCTGGCCGCCGGCAACATCTGGGAGATCCCGCACCCCGAGGAGACCGTCGAGATCCACTTCGGCGGGCGCATCGAGTCCTATGAGGACAACGGCCGCACCTACTACCGCCACCTGGACTACAAGACGGTCCAGGCCGTGCCCTACGACATCCCCGTCGTGGGCTACGACAGCACCAAGGTCAACTTCCTGCGCACCTGGAGCGCCCGCTCCGTGCAGCAGATCGACATGATGCACTTCAACCGCGGCCAGTACGTGCAGGCCATGGAGGAGCGCGAGCTGGCGGAGGTCATCTCCAAGATCCTCTACCCCAACGACGACAGCTACCAGGGCAAGGAGCTGCGCCTGAAGCAGCAGTACTTCTTCTCCTCCGCCTCCATCCAGCACGCCGTCAAGGATTTCATCGACGTCTACGGCTACAAGTGGACCATCTTCCCGGACAAGGTGGCCATCCACATCAACGACACGCACCCCGCCGTGGCCATCCCCGAGCTGATCCGCATCCTGCTGGACGACTACGGCATGGATTGGGACGCCGCCGAGAGCATCGCCCGCCGCACCTTCGCCTACACCAACCACACCGTGCTGGTCGAGGCGCTGGAGAAGTGGCCGGAGAGCCTGTTCCGCGAGCAGCTGCCCCGCATCTACATGATCCTGCAGGAGATGAACACGCGCCTGTGCGCCAAGCTGTGGGACGCCTTCCCCGGCCAGTGGGACCGCATCGGCCACATGGCCATCCTCGCCTACAACCAGGTGCACATGGCCAACCTCTGCGTGGCCTACACCCACTCCGTCAACGGCGTGTCGGCCATCCACTCCGACATCCTCAAGAAGCAGACCTTCCACGACTTCTACATACTGGAGCCGCGCAAGTTCCTGAACATCACCAACGGCATCACGCACCGCCGCTGGCTGATGCAGTGTAACCCCGAGCTCTCGAGCCTCATCGACGAGGCCATCGGCGACGGCTGGCGCAAGGACATGCGCAAGATCGAGGCCCTCAAGCCCTTTGCGGACGACCCGGCCTTCCAGGAGAAGTTCGCCGAGATCAAGTTCCACAACAAGCTGCGCCTGTCCAGCCACGTGTACCGCCACCAGGGCCTGGAGATGAACCCCGAGAGCATCTTCGACGCCCAGGCCAAGCGCCTGCACGAGTACAAGCGCCAGCTGATGAACGCGCTGGGCATCATGATGCTCTACAACGACATCGACGAGCATCCCGAGGCGCGGTTCCACTCCCGCACCTTCATCTTCGGCGCGAAGGCGGCCCCGGGCTACCATCGCGCGAAGCTGACCATCAAGCTGATCAACGCCGTGGGCGACCTGGTGCGCAAGCATCCGCGCGCCTCGAAGCTGATCAACGTCGTGTTCCTGGAGAACTACTGCGTCTCTCAGGCGGAGCTTCTGATGCCCGCCACCGAGATCAGCCAGCAGATCTCCACCGCCGGCAAGGAGGCCAGCGGCACCGGCAACATGAAGTTCATGATGAACGGCGCGGTGACGCTGGGCACCATGGACGGCGCGAACTGCGAGATCTACGACCAGGTGGGCCCCGACAACATCTACATCTTCGGCCTGACCGCCGAGGAGGTGGAGCGCGGCTACGCCACGTATCGCGCCCACGAGATGTACGAGACCAACCCGAAGATCCGCAAGGTGATGGAGCAGCTGATCGACGGCACGCTCTGCCCGGAGAACCCGCGCATGTTCCAGGAGATCTACCACTCCCTGCTGTTCGGCGACGGCGGCGGAATGGCCGACCCCTACTTCGTGCTCAAGGACCTGCCCAGCTACATCAACACCCAGAAGCGCATGATGGCCGACTACGACGACCGCAAGCTGTGGCTGCGCAAGGCCATCCTCAACACCGCCTCCTCCAGCCTGTTCACCTCCGACCGCACCATCGAGGAATACAACAAGCTGATCTGGCATCTGCAGCCTTTGAAGCTGTAACCACTATGGCGGGGGACCTGCTTCCCCCGCCATTACCACCCCTTTGAAACAGATTTTGCTTGCGCTTTGCAAGCGCCGGTCGCAAAATCCGCAAGGTGGAAATTTTCTCTTCGGATAAATGAGATTTTCCTGCGAGAAAATTTCTGCGGCCCTGACGCGCATGTCGTCAGGGCCGATTTCAGGTCGGAGGGAGAGCCCTCCGACACCTCCCCGCCATCAGCGCGCCACGCAAAAGGAGTTATGCCATGAATATCTTTCACGATTCCCGCGATCCGGTCTACCGCGCGCCGCAGGGCGCCGCGCCCTGCGGCGCGCCGCTGCGCCTGCGCGTGCGGGCGGACGGCCTGCACCGCGTGAACCTTCGGCTGTGGTGGCAGGACGCGGAGAGCCTGCTGCCGATGAAGCCCGCCCACGCAGGCCTGTACGAGTGCGAGCTGAAGCTGCCCGCCGAGCCGGGGCTTTTGTGGTACTTCTTCGTCGGCGAGGACCACGACGGCCGCACCTGGTACTACGGCAACGCCGCCGACGGCCTCGGCGGCGCGGGCACGGTGTCCGACACCCAACCCGCGGCCTATCAGGTGACGGTCTACGACCCCGCCTACGCCACGCCCCGTTGGATGCGCGACGGCATGATGATGCAGATCATGGTGGACCGCTTTTACTGCGCGGGCGAGCGCGACGTGAACAACCTGCCCCCCGCCAGCTACTACCACGTCCACTGGGACGACGACCCCGCCCTGATCATCAACGACGACAAGTACGGCGACAACTGCAACAACGACTACTTCGGCGGCAACCTGCGCGGCGTGATGGAGAAGCTGGACTACATCCAGGGCCTCGGCGTCACGGCGCTGTACTTCAACCCCATCTTCAAGGCCCGCAGCAACCACAAGTACAACACCGGCAACTACATGCAGATCGACCCCGGCTTCGGCACCGAGGACGACTTCAGGGCCCTGTGCGCCGAGGCGAAGAAGCGCGGCATCCGCGTGGTGCTGGACGGCGTGTTCTCCCACACCGGCTCGGACAGCCTCTACTTCAACCGCGACGGCCACTACGGCCCCGGCGGCGCGTACAACGACCCCGAGTCCCCCTACCGCGAGTGGTATCGCTTCCGCCAGTGGCCTGACGACTACGAGTGCTGGTGGAACTTCAAGACGCTGCCCAACGTGCACGAGGAGACCGAGAGCTACCAGGACTACATCATCCGCAATGACGACAGCGTCACCGCGCACTGGATCCGCGCCGGGGCGTCCGGCTGGCGCCTGGACGTGGCGGACGAATTGCCGATGGAGTTCATCCGCCGCATCCGCGCGCGCATCCGCAAGGAGGACCCGGAGGCGGCGCTGATCGGCGAGGTGTGGGAGGACCCCACCAACAAGGTGGCCTACGGCGAGATGCGCTGCTACAGCCTGGGCGACACGCTGGACAGCTGCATGAACTACCCGCTGCGCGACGCGATACTGGATTTCCTGCGCTGCCACACCGACGCCTTCAACTTCGTTCGTCGGCTGGACAACCTGCGCGAGAACATGCCCACGCCGTTCTTCTACAGCGAGATGAACCTGCTGGGCAGCCACGACACCCCGCGCGCCATCAGCGTGCTGGCCGACATCGGCGACATGGCCCCGGACCGTGTGTACCGCCACCCGTTCATGATGAGCCCCGACGACTACGACCGCGGCCGCCGGCGCATGATCGCCGCGTGGCAGCTGATCTGCGCGATGCCGGGCATGCCCTGCCTGTACTACGGCGACGAGGCGGGCCTCACCGGCATGGCCGACCCCTACAACCGCGCCACCTACCCCTGGGGGCATGAGGACAAGAAGCTGGTGGAGACCTTCCGCCGCATCATGCGCGACCGCATGAACACCCCCGCCCTGCGCACCGGCGAGATGCGCCTTTCCGCCATCGGCGCGGACGTGGTGCTCGTGGAGCGGCAGATCACCGGCGGCGCGGACGTGTTCGGCCATCCCGCCGAGAACGGCTCGCGCGCGCTGGCCGTGAACCGCTGCGGCGAACAGCGGCGCATCGAGTACGGCGGCAAGGTGTGGGAGCTTCCCCCCGAGTCCGCCACCTGGCTGCGCCCCGCCGGGGAAAAGCTGGTCAAGACCAAGAGGACCCAGTGGAACGGGAAAGCATAAAATATCGGCAAAAGGGAAATGGCCGCATCGCGGCCATTTCCCTTTTGTCGTCTCTTACTTTCCGAGTATGTCCTCCAGCGTCACCTGGTTCATCGCGCTGGCGTCGGCCTGCGCCTTGCGGGCGAGGCGGCGGGCGTTCAGCGTCTGCAGGCGGCTGATCTCCGCGTCGCGCTTGGCGATCTCGGCCTGCAGGCGGGCGTCGGCCTCGGCGGCCTGATCGCGCAGCTTCTTTCGCGCGTCGGCCAGCTGCTGCTCCAGCTGCTCCATCTTCATGCGCTTCACGCCGTCTTCCTTCTCGGCCAGTATGCGCCGCCCGCTCTCCTGGAACAGGTGCATGTTCAGGTCGGAGGCGCGGCTCTCCATCTCGTGATAATCGCTCTCAAAGGCCGTCACGCGAGCGCGCAGGCGGCGGATCTCCGCCTCCCGGCGATCCAGCACGTGCTGCAGGTTCTGGCGGATGGCGCGATCCTCCTTCAGCTGGCCGATGCGCGCCTCGGCCTTTTCCAGCGCCTCCCGCAGCGCCATGCAGCGCCAGGCGAGCCATGTGCACAGGCCCGCCAGCAGCACGGCGGCGATTATCGCGTAGATCAATACAGACACCTGCCCTATCTTAATGCACCTATTATAACACAGAAAAACGACTTATTGGGACGCGAAATCGGAAAACATATTGAAGAATGGATAAAGGAAAAGTGATCGGCATTCATTAACATTCCAATAAGATATCTCCGGCACGCAGGAATTTATATCGTCGCTGTAGAATGTAATGCAGAATGATGAGGTGACGCGCATGGACAGGACGCAGCGGGCCGTCGCCACGGGCGAGGGCGCCATCGCACTGTCCGGCGCGCTCGAGGGCGCGGGCTGGTCCCTCGCGGGCATCGCGGCAAGCGCCGGGGCGGCGCTGGCTTTGCTCCGGGACAGGCAGCCCGACCTCATGCTGTTGGACGCGGTACTGCCCGGCATGGACGGCGTCGCCCTGGCGCGGCGCATCCGCGGCATGGCGCTGAACGTGCAGCCCGCCATCCTGCTGCTTCGGCCCCGGGGGCTCCGGCTGCCCGGCGAGGACGGCCTCATAGATTTCGGCGCGACGGCGCTGGCGACCCCGGCAGGCGCGGGCGAGCTCGCCCAGGCGCTGGAGGCGGCGCGCGCGCTGCCGATCCCGCTGCCGCCGGACAAGGCCGCGCGGCTGGAGGCTCTGATGGACGCGCTGGGCATCCCGGATCACCCCGGTCGGGCGTGCCTGCGGCGCGCCGTGGCCCTGGCCTGGGCGGACCGCCGCCTCGTGGGTGCGCTGCGAAGGCGCCTCTACCCGGCCGCGGCGCAAGAAGCCGGCCTGCGGCCCGAGCAGTGCGAACGGGCCATCCGCCATGTGATCGACAGGGCGTTTCGCACGGGCGAGATCGAGCAGCAGCACAAAATCTTCGGAGATACCATCGACGCAAGGCGCGGCAAGCCCACCAGCGGCGAGATGATCGCGCAGCTTGCGGAAGAATTGCGTTGGGAGGGATGAGACGATGAAGAAAATGAAGCGCGTGGTGGTCGTCGTGCTGGACGGCGCGGGCGCGGGCTGGCAGCACGACGCCGCCAAGTACGGCGACGAGGGCGCGAACACGCTCGGCCACGTGATCGAGCAGGCGAACCCGGCGATCCCCAATCTGGAGGAACTGGGCATCAAGCACCTGCTGGGCCTGCAGGGCAAGGACGCGGACGAGCCCATCGGCTGCTACGGCACGATGCTGGAGCAGGCCGCCGGGAAGGACACCACCACCGGCCACTGGGAGATCGCGGGCCTGACGCTGCGCAAGCCCTTCCCCACCTACCCGAACGGCTTCCCGCCGGAGGTGATCGAGGCCTTCGAAGCGGAGACCGGCATGGGCACCATCGGCAACAAGGTGGCCTCCGGCACGGCGATCATCGAGGAGCTCGGCGCGGAGCACCTGCGCACCGGCAAGCTGATCATCTACACCTCCGCCGACAGCGTGTTCCAGGTGGCCGCGCACGAGGCCGTGCTGCCCGCGATGGAGCTGTGGCACGTCTGCCGCACTGCCCGCCGCCTGTTGAAGGGCGAGCACAACGTCGGCCGCGTCATCGCCCGTCCGTTCGAGGGCGAGGTGGGCCACTTCGTGCGCACCGCCAACCGGCGCGACTTCTCCGTGGACCCCACCGGCCGCACGATGCTCGACGCGGTGAAGTCCGCGGGCATGGACACGCTCGCCGTGGGCAAGATCGAAGACATCTTCAACCACCGCGGCATCACCCAGTCCAACCACGCCGCGGGCAACCCCGCCTGCATCGACGCCGCCATCGACTACCTGAAGAAGGACCGCTGGCGCGGGCTGATGTTCGTCAACCTCGTGGACACCGACATGCTCTACGGCCACCGGCGCGACGTGCCCGGCTTCGCCAAATCGCTGGAGGAGTTCGACCGGAAGCTGCCGGAGATCATGCGGCTGCTGGGCGAGGACGGCCTTCTGATGATCACCGCCGACCACGGCTGCGATCCCGCCTACACCGCCCACACCGATCACACTCGCGAGCGCGTGCCGCTGCTGGTGTGGGGCCTGGGCATCGAGGAGGGCGTGAACCTGGGCGAGCGCGCCACGTTCGCGGACGTCTCCGCCACGGCGCTGGAGGCGCTGGGCGTGAAGGAAAAGCTCGACGGGACGTCGTTCTACCGCGAAATCGCGCTCGATTGACCCCCAATCGCGGCATCCGGCCATAGTTTTACAAAAAAAGGGCTTTTCAATTCAACGATTATAGGGTATAATTGAATTGTAACTATGGGTTTGCGCGCTTAGCGCTCGCCATAATACGATTTTATTTAGGGAGGTTTTTCCAATGGCTGTTAAAGTTGCTATCAATGGTTTCGGTCGTATCGGTCGCCTGGCGTTCCGCCAGATGTTCGGCGCTGAGGGCTACGAAGTCGTCGCCATCAACGATCTGACTTCCCCCGCCATGCTGGCGCACCTGCTGAAGTATGACTCCACGCAGGGCAACTACGCCAACGATCACAAGGTCGAGGCCACTGAGAATTCCATCATCGTGGACGGCAAGGAAATCCGCATCTACGCCGAGAAGGACGCCAACAACTGCCCCTGGGGCGAGCTGAAGGTCGACGTCGTTCTGGAGTGCACCGGCTTCTACACCTCCAAGGAAAAGAGCCAGGCCCACATCAACGCCGGCGCCCGCAAGGTCGTCATCTCCGCTCCGGCCGGCAAGGACCTGCCCACCATCGTCTACAACGTGAACCACACCACCCTGAAGCCCGAAGATACCATCATCTCCGCCGCTTCCTGCACCACCAACTGCCTGGCCCCCATGGCCAAGGCCCTGAACGACGGTTGGGCGATTGAGTCCGGCATCATGTGCACCATCCACGCCTACACCGGCGACCAGATGGTCCTGGACGGCCCGCATCGCAAGGGCGACCTGCGTCGCTCCCGCGCCGCCGCGATCAACATCGTTCCCAACAGCACCGGCGCTGCCAAGGCCATCGGCCTGGTCATCCCCGAGCTGAACGGCAAGCTGATCGGCGCGGCCCAGCGCGTGCCCACCCCCACCGGCTCCACCACCATCCTGAATGCCATCGTCAAGGGCGCTCCCACCATCGAGGAGATCAACGCCCAGATGAAGAAGGAGTCCAATGAGTCCTTCGGCTACACCGAGGATCCGATCGTCTCCTCCGACATCGTCGGCATGCGCTTCGGCAGCCTGTTCGACGCCACCCAGACCATGGTCATCAACCTGGAGAACGGCACCAGCCAGGTCCAGGTCGTGTCCTGGTATGACAACGAGAACAGCTACACCAGCCAGATGGTCCGCACCATCAAGTACTTCAGCGAGCTGAAGTAAGTCCGCGGCGCGGACGGGCAATTGCTGCCGCGCGCACGCGCGGGGTGATTGACGCAAACCCAATGTAGCGCAGCGCCCTTCCGAAACGAAGGGCGCTGTTGTATGCAAAGACACCCGGAGCTTTTCGAGCTTCGGGTGTCTCTATCTCATTGTATAAATGTTTAAAATCGTTTGGGGATTCCGCTTTGCTTCATGATCTCATTGGCGGTGTGCCGCGACTTGATCTTCCCATCCACCGTCACATGAATGTTTGTGTAGCAGCCGTTCGCCTTCAGTTCTTCGCGCACCTTCTTCTCATATTCAGCCATACGCGAGCACCTGATCTTCTCTTTCCGTAAAGAAGGAGAGCTTGAAATCCTGCGGACCGCTGCTGTTGAGCTTCACCAGCTCCGGCACGGCTTGCTTGACCCTTTCCACGAGTGCGTCAAACGAACCCGATTCGAGAACCAGTCCAGGCACGTCGTTGCTGGTCGCAATCCACACAGCTTCTTCCGGATCCCAGCGAAACACGATTTTGCATCGCATGGCCAACCCTCCGTTTCCTGCGATATTTTGCGCTGTCAAGCGCCTTCTCACATTGCAATTATATGCGCATGGAAAAGCCTGTGTCAAGTCCTAAAAACAGGAAATCGCAGAAGCGAACCGCAATGCCGCCCCTACAGTATTCCACTATTCCATTTCCTCGTCCAGCAAATACTCCATCACGTCCTCCACCCGGCAATCCAGTATCCGGCAAAACATGTCGATCGTGTGGGCGTTAAGTCGGTCTTTCATCCCTGCCTTCCCCGGGCGAGGAGGGGGTCGGAGAGCGTACGGCGGAAGAAGGTGATCAGCGGGCCCATGAACAGCGCGGTGATGACCGTGCCTACGCCCACGGGCGCGCCCAGCGCCAGGCCGACGCCCACGCAGATGAGGTCGGAAAGGATGCGCACCGCCCGGAAGGGCAGCACCCGGCCCAGCACCTTCGGCTTGCCGTCGGCGATGTGCAGCGGGATCGCGTCGTAGGTGGAGACGCCGAGGTCCGCGGTGTAGTACAGCGCCGCGGCGATGCAGGTCACCACCACGCCCACCAGCAAAAACGCCACGCGCAGGGCCATCGACGGCTCGCCGAAGATGCGCAGCAGCGCCGCCTCGGAGAACTCCGCCATGTAGCCCAGCAGGAACAGGTTGATGAACGTGGAGATGCCGATGTAGTGGCGGTCGAGGAAGAACACCACCGCCAGCTGCACGGCGTTGACGAGCATGTACAGCGTGCCGAAGCGAATCGGGATCACGTTCGCCAGGCCGTTGACGAAGCACTGGTAGGGGTCCACGCCGAACATGGCGCGCTTGAAAAAGCCCAGGCTGACGCCCGCCAGCGCCATGCCCGCCAGCGCCAGCAGCACCCGCCGGGACAGCAGATCGCGTTTGAACATAGAAGGCTCCTTTCGCGCCGCAGCACAGTCGGAATGATGTCATTATATCGGATGTGTATTAAGATCAGTCGTGGATTGACGCAGATTTCCCCCGTCCCCTTCCCTTCTTCGCAATTCTTGCCAATTAACACAGGTTAACATGGTTTCAACAGCAACGTGCTTTATCTTGACATAATGCTTCACTATAATTTAGATGCTCTCGGAAACGGGCACAAGCCGTCCGGGGCGCGCCGCGAAGTCGCGGCGAAGCATTGCGCGAAGCGCAAACACAACACGAAAGGGAGTACACGACAATGAAGAAGATCTTTGCTCTGCTGCTGGTCATGGTTCTGCTGGCTGTTGGCCTGACCGCCTGCAAGAAGGCCGAGAAGAAGGCCGAAGAGGCTGCCGCCACCGTCGAGGAGAAGGCTGAGGAGACCACCGAGGCCGTCGAGGAGAAGGCTGAGGAGACCACCGAGGCCGTCGAGGAGAAGGCTGAGGAAGCTACTGAGGCCGTCGAGGAGAAGGTCGAAGAGGCTGCCGAGACCGTCGAGGAGAAGGCTGAGGAGGCCACCGAGGCTGTCGAAGGGGCCGTTGAGGAAGCCACCGAGGAGAAGACCGAGGGCTAATCACCCGGCGTTTTCAAAAGGGCTGCCGCTCATGACTTGTCATAAGTCGTGAGCGGCAGCTCCTTTTATGTCGCGTTTTTACGCCTCTTACCAGTCAAACACCGACGCCGCGTCGTACCCCATCGTCTCGCGGATCAGCTCGAAGATCTCCCACAGCCGGGCCTGGTCCTCGTCCGTCAGGCGGTAGACCTTCTCGCTCGCGCGGTCCATGATGAAGGGACAGCCGTCGGTGGCGACGGCGAAGTCGTAGATCGCGCCGTCCCTGTCGGTGCACAGCAGCGTGCAGTTCATCGTGCAGTTGTCGAGCTCGGCCGGATTCTTGCGGGCGCGCTTGAGCATCCCCTCCAGCTCCTCGAGGGTCGGCTCATCGCTCACGGTCTCGTTGGCATAGTTCTCGTCGTAGTCCTCGTAGATCATCTGCACCTCGCTCAGCTTCGTCTCTGCCAGCGCCGGCAGCGCCAGCGCCAGCAGGCAGATCGCCAGCAGCGCGCAAATCGTGCGTTTCATATCTTTGCCCTCCCCATCGGTTTTCGGGACATACCCCAGTTTCGCACGTTCATTATACACGCCCCGTGCGCGCGAATCAATGAAAGGCCCGGAAGTGTCACTAAAACACCTCTTTCGCATCACAATTTGACAACCTCCTCCGCAAATGGTATTATAAATCCCGGTATCTTGCAGAAATGAGGCGCATTCCATGCAACTGGAGAACATGTACGAAGCGCTGGGCGTCGGCCCGGCGGTCTATCAATACGGAGAGCATATCCTGCGCGGCCTCAAGGCGCGCTTTGAGGCGGTGGACGCCGTCGCGGAGTACAACCAGGGCAAGGTGCTCGCGGCGATGCAGAAACACCGCGTCAGCGCGCCCTGCTTCGCCGCCACCACCGGCTACGGCTACGACGACCTGGGCCGCGACACGCTGGAGAAGGTCTACGCCGACGTGTTCCACGCAGAGGCCGCGCTGGTGCGCCCGCAGATCACCTGCGGCACCCACGCGCTGGCCGTGGCGCTGTCGGCAAACCTGCTGCCGGGCGACGAGCTGTTGAGCCCCGTCGGCCGGCCCTACGACACGCTGGAGGAGGTCATCGGCATCCGCGAATCGAAGTGCTCGCTGAAGGAGTACGGCGTAAGCTACCGCGAAGTCGCGCTGACGGAAGGCGGCGGCTTCGACTGGGAGGGCATCCGCGCCGCCATCAACGACAGGACGAAGCTGGTCACCATCCAGCGCAGCAAGGGCTACGCCACGCGGCCGACGTTCTCGGTTAAGCAGATCGGCGAGCTGATCGCGTTCATCAAGTCCGTCAAGCCGGGCCTCGCCGTCATGGTGGATAACTGTTACGGCGAGTTCGTGGAGACGATCGAGCCCACGGATGTCGGCGCGGACATGGCCGTCGGCAGCCTCATCAAGAACCCCGGCGGCGGCCTGGCCCCCATCGGCGGCTACATTTGCGGCACGGAAGAATGCGTGTCCCGCTGCGCGTACCGGCTGAGCGCCCCCGGGCTCGGCCAGGAGGTCGGCGCGAACCTGGGCATCCTCCCCGCGTTCTACCAGGGCCTGTTCCTGGCCCCCACGGTGGTGGCCGGGGCGCTGAAGGGCGCGATCTTCGCCGCGAACGTCTATGAGAAGCTAGGCTTCAAGGTGGTGCCGGACGGCAGCGAGAGCCGCCACGACATCATCCAGGCCGTGGAATTGGGCAGTCCCGAGGCCATGCGCGCCTTCTGCCACGGCATACAGGCCGCCGCGCCGGTGGACAGCTTCGCGATGCCCGAGCCCTGGCCCATGCCCGGCTACGACAGCGACGTGATCATGGCGGCGGGCGCGTTCGTGCAGGGCAGCAGCATCGAGCTGTCCGCCGACGGCCCCATCCGCCCGCCCTACGCCGTCTACTTCCAGGGCGGCTTGACGTGGTATCACGCCAAGCTGGGCATCCTCTTCAGCCTGCAGAAGCTGGTTGAAGCGGGGCTGGTAAAACTTCCGGAATAAACGCAAAAACCGGGCGGCGCGAATTGCGCCGCCCGGCTATATTTGGCTTGTGCATGATTAGGAAAACGGAACGTTTTCCGGGTCGGCGGGTTCCGCAGGAACACGTCGACAATCATTTTGTATTATTTTTCCGGCACCAGCAGGCCGTAAGCGCCGTCGTTGCGGCGATAGAGCACGTTCAGCGAATCGTTCTCGGCGTTCATGAACAGGAAGAAGTTGTGGCCCAGCAGCTCCATCTGGGTGATGGCGTCGTCCACGTCCATGGGCTTGACGGAGAACTTCTTGACGCGCACCACGTCGTAGTTGGCCTCCTCGTACACCGGCTCCACGACCTCCTCCGGGGCCTCGGCGCGGGCGTCGCGCACGCGCTTGCCCAGCTTGGTGCGATAGCGGCGGATCTGGCTCTCCAGCTTGTCCGCGGCGCGGTCGATGGACAGGTACATGTCGTTGGAATTTTCCTCGGCGCGCAGGATCAGCCCGTCCACGCTGATGGTCAGCTCCGCGATGTTCCTCCCGCCGCGCTGCTGGCGGAAGCGGATGAGGGCCTCGGGTTCGCGGCTGAAATAGCGATCCAATTTGCTCAGCTTCTTCTCAGCCCTGGCTTTCAGGCTGTCGGATACAACTTCCTTGCCCACATACACAAACTTCATTCTTCATCGCTCCTTACTGTTTCAATGGCGTCGGCGAATGCGAGATTCAATCAAAATTTAACGCCTTGATAATAATATTCTGCGTCAGTCGCGTTTTTCCTGCCTGCGCAGGAAGTTTTTTATGTCCTGGGCGTCAGCGAGCACAGCACCGCCGAGCCCACGTCGTTCACCAGCCGATCCCCGACGCCGCAGGGCGACACGTAGATCGTCATCACGTAGCCCGCCACGATCGGATGGAAGAACGCCACGCCGCGGTAGTCCTCCCCGCGCGACGCGAACGTCACCACCGGCAGCCCGTTCAGATCCAGCTTGTCCACCTCGCTCAGCCCTCCGGCGGTGTAGAGCGCCGCCAGCTCGTCCAGCGTCTGCAGGCCGTTCGCGTCGGCGTAGCTCACGGCCACGCCCATGCTCAGCTCGCCCACCACGCTGTCGCTGCCGTTGTTTGTCTCGCGGAAGAACAGCCCGGCCTGGGCCTGCGCGTCGGAGACGCCAGAGCGCTCCCAGTCCTTGGGCAGGTACAGCTTGAAGCCGTCCTGGAAGTTCACCCACCTGCCCTCGTAGGGCGCGAGGCCCTCCGTGAAGTCGATCCGCCCGGAAACCGCGCTGCCGTCCGCGACAACCAGCTGCTCGCCCGCGGCCCCCGCCGCGCACAGGATCAGCAGCGCCATCGCCATCATTGCGCCCATCAGTCTCTTCATACGATCCTCCCCCGCGCCGCCCAACGGCGCCTCTTTTTCTCATTCTAGCACAGCCCGACCCGCGCGAACTCCTTTCTGGAGCCCGTGATGGTCTGTATGGCGGTGTAGCAGCCCTCCTGGGTCGCCAATTCGCCGATGTCCCGGAGGTTTAATTCGGTCATGCGGCTGGAAACGGTGCTCCTCGAGCGCATGTAGTTCTGGAAAAAATTCGCGCCCGCGCAGCCCACGGCGATGCCCAGCACCAGTATCAGCGCCAGGCCGAACAGCGGCCGCCTCCGCCTTCCCTCTGCCCGTGATCTCATGTCGCATTCTCCGTTTTTTTGTTGATTATATCACGCGCTTTCGACCGTGTCAACTTGCCCCGCGCGCCCCCCGTCGCATCCGGTCGAAAGAATGAGCCACG
>CADAQZ010000042.1 GCA_902790175.1 uncultured Eubacteriales bacterium
CCCCCGCGCAGGCCGGAGCAGGGCCCCGGCCGCAGGCCGCCCCGGCGCGGCTGGAGGGCCGTCCCGCCCAAGGCGCGGCTGGCGCTCTGCGCGCTGGCGGCCGCGGCGGTGTTGGCGCTGGTCGTGCTCGGCATCTCGAAGCTGGTCAAGACCATCGAGTACAACAGCCAGGACCGCTTCCTCGACAACGTGTACGTGAACGGCATCTGTCTGGCGGGCTGCACGCGCGACGAGGGCTATGCGCTGATGGCGCAGGCGAAGGAGGAGCGGCTGAACGCCACCTACGCCCTGACCTACGGCGACCACAGCTACAGCTTCTCGCCCGCGGACTTCGGCGTGCAGATGGACTACGACTCCGAGATGGAGCGCGCCTGGAACCTCGGCCACGTGGGCGATCGCGCCACGATCAACCAGCTGAAGCAGAACCTGAAGGAGCTTCCGGCCGAGTTCAACAGCGAGATCAGCTACGACGCCAAGGCCCTGGACGCCTACATCGACACCCTCGCGGACGAACTGTACGTGGCCCCCGTGGACGCGGAGGTGGCCGTGACGGAGGAGAAGCCCGTCATCCAGGTGGCCTCGCAGACCGGCCTGGCACTGAACAAGGCGCAGACCCGCGAGAACCTGGAGGCGCTGATCCTCACCGGCGCGGGCGACACGCACCTGCCCGTGGAGGAGGTCGAGCCCACCATATCCTCCGACAACATGGAGATGAAGGTGGTCGCGAAGTTCTCCACCGACGTCAGCTTCCGCGGCGCGGCCAGCCGCGGCAACGTGCGCCTGGCGCTGAGCTACTTCAACGGCTACGTGGTCTATCCCGGCGATACCGCCGACTTCAACGCCATCGTGGGCCCGCGTACCGAGGGCCGCGGCTTCAAGGCCGCCCCGGAGTATGCCGGCAACGAGCTGAAGAAGGGCGTGGGCGGCGGCGTGTGCCAGGCGAGCACCACGCTGTACAACGCCGCGATCATGGCGAACATGACCATCTTGGAGCGCCACAGCCACAACATGACCGTCAGCTACGTGGAGCCCAGCCAGGACGCCGCCGTGGAGTACGGTGAAAGCGGCAACGGCAAGAACCTGGTGTTCCGCAACGACACCGACCACGCGATCTACATCTACACGAACGTGGACCACGACAACGCCACGATCACCGTCTATGGCACCCGCCCGAAGTACCACTACGAGCTGCAAAGCGTGATCATTGAGGAGAAGAAGAGCGATCGCAAGCGCTACGAGTACGACATGAGCGGCAAGTACGTGTACTACATGACCGACAAGCCCGTGCTCAAGACCAAGGGCCACGGCAGCTGCCGCAGCGAGGGCTGGCTGGTGGCCTACGACTGGAACACCAAGGAAGAGGTCAGCCGCGAGCAGATCAGCTACGACATCTACACCGCCGGTGTGAACGTGTACTGGCGGGGCGTGCACGACGCCGACGGCAACGTGATCGACCCGAACCAGCCCGCCGCCGAGGAGGAAGGATGATCCTCCCCGGGGTGGGAGAACGACAGCGGAAGGAGCGCATGGATATGAAGCAATGCTTTTTGAGCCGCCGTGGGCCGAAGGCCATCGGGCCTTATTCCACCGCGGCGATCCTGGACGGCCTCTGTTTTATGTCGGGCATGGTTCCCGTCGATCCCGCCACCGGCAAGCTGGCCGGGGAGGACATCGAGCGTCAGGCCCGACAGGTGTTTGAAAACATCCAGACCGTCATGGAGGAGATGGAGCTCTCCATGGCGCACATCGTCAAGACAACCGTATTTCTGACCGACCTGAGCACCTTCTCAGCGGTGAACGAAATCTACGCCCAGTTCTTCGGCCCGGACTATCCGGCCCGCAGCTGCGTGCAGGTCTCGGCGCTGCCGATGGGGGCGAAGATCGAGGTGGAGGCCGTGGCCTCCCTGAAATGACGGTTTTTTTGTGGGTTTAAGGGCACGACAGGCAGACGACCAAATCGGCATAACGAAGGAGCGTAGGTTTTTATGTTTGAAACCGCGAATATCTCGATCTTCGCAGGCAGCGGTGGCAGGACCTTTGCGGAGCGCATGTGCGCGTACATGGGCAAGCCGCTGGGCTCCTCCGAGGTGATCACCTTCTCGGAGGGCAACACGTTCGTTCGCATCAACGAAACCGTGCGAGACAGGGATGTGTTCCTGGTGCAGCCCATCGGCATGCACTCCAACGACGAGTTTGTGGAGATCCTGTTCTGGATGGACGCCTTCAAGCGCTCCAGCGCGCTCTCCTGCACGCTGATCATGCCCTACTTCGGCTACGGCAAGGGCGACAAGAAGGATGAGCCCCGCGTGTCCATCCGCGCGCGCGTGTGCGCCGAGAGCATGGAGCTGGCCGGCGCGGACCGCTTCGTGACCATGGACCTGCACGCCCCGCAGCTGCAGGGCTTCTTCAAGCGTCCGATGGACCACCTCTACGCCATGCCGATGCTGACTGAGATCGTCAAGCGCGAGGGCACCGAGAACATGGTGGTCGTCTCGCCGGACGCGGGCTTTGCCAAGCAGGCGCGCAAGTTTGCCGACGCGCTGCACCTGCCCATCGCCATCGGCGACAAGAGCCGCATCGACCACAGCGAGAACGCGCATGTGCTGGACGTGATCGGCGACGTGGACGGCAAGAACTGCCTGATCGTGGACGACTTCACGATCTCCGGCGGCACGCTGGTGAACCTGGCGGAGGTGCTGCGCGCCCGCGGCGCGCAGGACATCACCGCGCTGCTGAGCCACAACATCATCTCCGAGCGCGGCGTGGAGCGCATCAACGCCAGCCCCATCAAGCGCGTCTACTCCACCGACACCGTGGACAACCCCAACATCGCCGGACAGGAGAAGTTCCGCACGGTGTCCGTCGCGCCGATGTTCGCCGAGACCATCATGCGCTACTACAACTACCAGTCCGTCAACTCCATGTTCTTCGAGCTGCCCGAAAACGTGGTCGAGGCCGGCTTCAAGCTGGCGTGCCTTGAGATCTGAGGGCGAAAGCGACAGGAGACTGCAAATGCGGGGGCGGCCATCGGCCGCCCCCGCGCATACCATAAAACCAATAATGAGGTAAACCATGAACAGACAGGAAATTGCCGAGATCCGCCGCCGCCTGAACCCGGACAAGAACGCCATCAGCCGGGTGCGCGGCTGCTATGTGAACGAGCGGCGCGAGGTGGTGGCTGCGTTCGACCGGCCGCTGATCAGCTTCCCCCAGGAGGAGCAGGAGAAATACCTGGCCCTCTTCAAGCGCGCGCTGGCGGGCGTGCCGGGGAAGAACCTGGTGGACGTGGCGTTCAGGCCCGACCAGGTGATGAACGACGCGGCGCACGGGTTGCTGATGGGCCTGAGGAACACGGCGCTCTCCGTGGACGAGGGCGTGGAGGCGCTGTTCGGGAAGATCATCGAAAACCTGCTGATCGAGGGCAACTACCTGATCCTGATGGCCCACGACGCCTACGACGTGCCGTTCAAACACGCCGACGAGTACAAGACGGACGTGATCTCCGAGGAGGTCTTCAGCTACATACTGCTCTGCGTCTGCCCGGTGAAGCCCACCAAGCCGGGGCTCTCCTATTGCAGCGCGGACAACGCCTTCCACAGCCGCGAGGCGGACTGGGTGGTGGCCCCGCCGGAGCTGGGCTTCATGTTCCCGACCTTTGACGACCGCGCCGCGAACATCTACAGCGCGCTCTACTACACGCGCGACGCCGCCGACATGCACGACGAGTTCGTCGACGCCGTGTTCCACGCCGACGCGCCGACGCCCGCCACCGAACAGCGCGAGGCGTTCCAGACCGTGCTCGAGGACGCGCTGGACGAGGATTTGAGCTTCGAGGTGGCCCAGACCGTGCACGAGCGCTTCCGCGAGATGATCGAGGAGCACCGTCAGGAGAAGGACCCCGAGCCGCTGGTGGTGTCCCGCCGGGAGGTGACCGGCATGCTGCAGGACTGCGGCGTGCCGGAGGAGAAGGTGTCCGCGTTCGAGGAGCGCTACGACGCTGAGTTCGGGCAGGGGATGGAGCTGCGCGCCGCGAACATCGCGGAGCCGAAGAAGTTTGAGGTGCGCACGCCCGACGTGGTGGTGAAGGTCAACCCCGAGCGCAGCGACCTGATCGAGACCCGCGTGATCGACGGCTTCCGCTACATCCTCATCCGTGCCGATGAGGGCGTGGAGGTCAACGGCGTGAACATCTCGATCGCCGGGGCGGCGGAGGATATATAACAAAACAAACGCACAGGGGCGGTGGGACCACTCCCAGCGGCGTTTCGCCGCTCCTGTGCGTTTTTCTTTTTACAGCCTCCCGGCAACCTGCGCGGCGAGGGCGGCGTTGTTGTAGACGAGGCGGATGTTGCTGGCGAGGCTGTCGCCGCCGGTGATGTCCTTGATCTTGGCCAGCAGGAAGGGCGTGGTCTGCTTGCCCTTGATGCCCAGCGCGTTGGCCTCTTTGACGGCCTCGTCGATGGCCTTGTTGATCACGGCGGGGTCCATGCTGTATTCCTCGGGGATCGGGTTCGTGACCAGCATGCCGCCCTTTAAGCCCATGTCCAGCTTCGCGCGGAAGGCCGCGGCCACCTCGTCCGGGGTGTCGAGGCGATAGTCCACGCCGAAGCCGCTTGTGCGGGTGTAGAAGGCGGGCAGCTCGCTGGTGCCGTAGCCGATCACGGGCACGCCCTTCGTCTCCAGGTATTCCAGCGTCAGGCCGAGGTCGAGGATGCTCTTTGCGCCCGCACACACCACCAGCACCGGCGTCTGCGCCAGCTCCTCCAGGTCGGCGGAGATGTCCATCGTGACCTCCGCGCCGCGGTGCACGCCGCCGATGCCGCCCGTGGCGAACACGCGGATGCCCGCCATCGCCGCGATGATCATCGTGGTGGCCACGGTGGTCGCGCCGTCGTCGCCGCGCGCGACGAGCACCGGCAGGTCGCGCCGCGAGGCCTTGATCACGTCCGTGCCCTTCTTGCCCAGGTATTCGATCTCGTCCTTGGAAAGCCCGGCCTTCAGCTTGCCGCCGATGATGGCGATGGTGGCCGGGACCGCGCCGTTTTCGCGGATGATGCGCTCCACGTTCAGCGCCGTCTCCACGTTCTGCGGATAGGGCATGCCGTGGGAGATGATGGTGGATTCCAGCGCCACCACCGGGCGGCCCGCCGCCAGCGCCGACTGGACCTCGGGGGAAACTTCAAGGTATTTGTTCATAGAGAACCTCCTCTAAACTCTCAATACTTCCATTCGCTTTTGCACGTTCTCCGCGGATATTTCGGGGCTCACCGTCTCCATGCTCTCCACGGCGATGGCGGCGGCCGCGAGCCCGGCGACGGCGCAGTCGCGCAGCGACAGGCCGCGCACGACGCCCCACGTGAGCGCCGCGGTGAAGGCGTCGCCCGCACCGGTGGCGTTCACCAGCCGCACGGCCCCGCCGGGCAGGAACAGCGTCTCATCCCTGTCGGCGCAGCAGACGCCGCGCTCGCCCAGCGTGATGAACGCGCGCTCAACGCCTAGCTCGATCAGCCTGCGGGCGGCCCGCGCGGCGGAGTCCGGCCCGTGCACGGGCTCGCCGGTGAGCGTCTCGGCCTCGATGGCGTTCGGCTTCAGCGCCGCCAGGCGGGGGAGCGCCGCCGCCAGCCGCGGGGCCTTCGCGGTGCTCACCGCGTCCGCCACCAGCGGCACGCGCAGGTTTTCGGCCAGGAATGCCAGCGTCTCGGCGGGCAGGTTCGCGTCCAGCACCACCGCGTCCATCTCGTTCAGCGCGTCCAGCCGCGGGGCCATCGCCTCGGGGGTCAGCCGGTCGCAGACCGCCATGTCGTTCACCGCCAGCTGCATGTCGCCGCCGGCGTCGGCGATGAACAGGTAGCTGGAGCTGGCTTCGCCCGCGAACGAGAGGCACAGGCCCGTGTCCACGCCGGCGCGCGCGCAGTCGTCGCGCACGATGGCGGCGAAGGCGTCGTCGCCCAGCGGGGCCACCAGCCGCGTCTCGACGCCCAGCCGGGCGAGGTTGCAGGCGATGTTGCGCCCGACGCCGCCCGCCGACAGCCGCACCCGGCCGGGGGTGGAGTCCTGGATGGACAGCCTTCCCGCCGGAAAGCCGCCGATGTCGATGTTCGCCGCGCCGACCACCGCGCAGCGAAGCCGCCTCTCGCCCATAGCCTTCCCTCGCTTTCCTGTATCTCCATTATACTCCCGCGGCGCGGCGAACACAAGCGACGCGGGGCGGTAAATTTGGAGAGTTTTTACAAAATTACGCCGCTCTGATTGGACAGGGCGTCGGTTCAGGTGGGAAATCTTTTCACAAACAGTATTGTTTTTGCCACATATTGAAAATATAATAAAGGGTAATCACAACAGTGGAGGGATGGGACTATGTCCAAACGCGCCGAGCGAATGCTGCGCGCCGTGCTGGCTCTCGTGCTGGTGGCGCTGCTCGCGGGCACGTCTGCCTTTGCAGATTCCATCGCGGTGAAGCTGAATGCTTCCGCTAAAATATACCAGTCCGCCAGCGGGTCCGCCCGCTACATCAAGGCCCCCAAGGGCCTGAAGGTGACGCTGAAGGCCTGCTCCGAGGGCTGGGGCCAGGTGAGCTACAAGGGCCACACCGGCTACGTGAAGCTGAAGTTCCTGGACCGGGTCGATCCCGTGAAGGCCTACGTCACCGAGGGCGCGAACATCTACAAGGATGCCGACGGCTCCAAGAAGCTGGGCGCGGTCAACGCCGGCTCGACGGTGTACGTCGTGGGCGTGGACGGCAGCTACGTGCGCGTCACCGACAAGTCCGGCGGCAAGGTCGGCTACATCAAGGCCAGCGTGCTCTCGGCCACCAAGGTCAAGTACGACGATTCTGAGAGCGGCGACGTGGGCGGCGGCGATGCCGCGGCCGACGCCGTGCCGGAGTCCCTGCGCTCCACCACCACCTCGCCCGACGCGTCGAAGGTGGAGTACGCGATTTACCTGGCCCAGAACCTGCTGGGCACGCCGTATTCCAGCAACGCCAACCCGCCCAAGACGTTCGATTGCGCGAAGTTCTGCTACTACTGCTACAGCAATGCCAAGTGCGGCTCGATCAAGAGCTCGTCCTACGGCCAGGGCTACGACGACAGCTTCAAGAAGATCTCCCATGACGACCTGAAGCGCGGCGACCTGGTGTGCTTCGACACCGTCAGCGACGACGACCAGTCCGACCACACCGGCATCTACCTGGGCGGCGGGTACTTCCTCCACGCCTCCTCCGCGGCCAAGAAGGTCATCCTCAGCTCGCTGAACTCCGGCTACTACAAGCGCACGTTCAGCTGGGGGAGAAGGATATTTGATTGATTGGATAAAGGAACGCAAAAGCAGGGGCGGCATTGCCGCCCCTGCTTTTGCGTTGCGCGCTACACTTCTCCCGTGAACACCGTCTCCGCGGGGCCGGTCATGTAGAGGTGGCCGTCGTCGGCCCAGAGGATGTCCAGCGCGCCGCCGGGGAGGGAGATCGTCGCTTCCCGGGGCAGCAGGCCCTGGCTCGCGCCGGCGGCCAGCACGGCGCAGGCCCCGGTGCCGCAGGCCAGCGTGGGGCCGTCGCCGCGCTCCCAGACGCGCACGTCCGCGCCGCCGGAGGCGTTCACGCGGCAGAACTCGATGTTGGCGCGGCGGGGGAAGATGGCGTGGCGCTCCAGCAGCGCGCCCAGCCGCAGGAACAGGTCGTCCTCGGGGTAGAGGTCGAAGGTGACGGCGTGGGGGTTGCCCATCGATACGCAGAAGAGGCGCAGCGCGCGGCCCTCCACCTCCAGCGTGACGACGTTGCTCTCGGATGCCACGGGGATCTGCGCGGGGTCGAAGCGCGGCGCGCCCATGTCCACCTTCAGGCGCCGCGCCATGCCGCCGTCGACTTCCACATCCAGCGCCAGCACCCCGGCGCGCGTCTCGATGGTCATTGCCAATTTCCGGCAGGCGCCGCTGTCGTACAGGTACTTGCCCAGGCAGCGGATGCCGTTGCCGCACATCTCCGGCTCGGAGCCGTCGCGGTTGAAGATGCGCATCTGCGCGTCGGCGACGGTCGAGGGCGCGGCCACGATCAGGCCGTCCGCGCCGACGCCGAAGCGGCGGTCGCACAGCCTCGCGGCCAGCGCGGAGGGGTCGCGTATCGCTTGACGAAATCCGTCGATTATGATAAAATCATTACCGATACCATGCATCTTCGTGAATTGCAAAGTGTCCGCCGCCTTTCCGCGTTTGGAAGGATGGTCCGGCGCCGCGCCCGACGCCCGCCGCGACCATTATAACCGATGGCGGGGCATTTTACAAGGTTGGGTTCGTGGTATACTCAAAGCATACGGATGGAGGAAAGAATATGAAAAAGGTGCTTGCAGTCGCGCTGGCTCTGATGATGCTGCTGGCGTCCGCCGCCTTCGCGGAAACCGCGAACGTGGCCACCCTCTCCAACTTTAACCTGCTGGTCTCCAGCGCCGACGGCTCCATGACCGTCGACCTGTCCGGCCTGAAGGCCGACATCGCCATGGGCATGGCAAACGACGCCCCGATCATCCAGCTGGATGTGAGCGGCGACGGCCAGAAGCTGCTGGGCGCGGTCATCCAGTTCATCGACGGCAAGATGGCGCTGGCCATCGACGGCGTGAGCCGCCCCATGGTCGCCGATATGGGCCCCACCGCCGGTGAGGCGCAGGAGACCCTGAACGAGCTGTTCGCCAACCTGGACCAGTTCAGCGATGTCAAGCTGCCCGCCTTCACGGGCGTGTCGATCCCGAAGGTGGACCTGATGCAGGTGCCCGCGCTGTTCGGCGCGGCCCCCACGACGGACGCGAACGGCGTGCAGACGGCGAGCTTCTCCCTCCCCTACGAGATGGTGAAGCAAATGCTGGACATGATCCTGCCGATGATCCCCGAGCAGGCCACCGCGCAGCTGGGCCCGGTGCTGGACCAGGTGAAGTCCGGCGCGATCGGCATCGCCCTGGAGGGCAAGGTCTCTGACGATGGCAACACCGCCGAGATGCTGGTGGACATCTACATGGTGCAGAACGGCGTGACCGCCGATTCCCCCGCCCTGGCGCTGTACTTTGCCTCCGCCGAGAACAGCGACAGTCTTCAGGTGCAGCTGTATCAGGAGGGCCAGGCCGTGACGCTGGGCCAGCTGGACGTGGCCTCCGATCCCGCCGCCGCCACGCTGGACGTCGGCCTGGACCTGATGGGCCAGGTGAAGTTCAACTTCAGCCTGTATCCGCAGGACGGCGCGCAGGTGGCCGCTCTGGCCGCCACCGCCGAGGGCGAGACCATCAACGCCAGCCTGACCTATGGCGAAGAGGGCGAGAAGGAATACGCCGACTTCGCGTTTGAGCTGCCGGGCCAGGACGTGTCCGCCAGCATCCACGTGGACGAGACCCCGGACGGCACCGGCAGCAAGACCGGCGCGCTCGAGCTGAGCGTGGCGGCCCAGGGCCAGACCGTGAACCTGACCAGCGACCTGACCGAGGGCAAGGGCGACGTGCAGTTCCGCCCGATCGGCAGCCTCGCCAACGCCCTCGACGCCAACAACGCGTCCGAAGCGGACGCCGCTGCGTTCGGCACGGAGCTTGAGAGCGCGATCGCGCCGCTGCTGAGCTACATCAGCAGCCTGGAGGCGCAGCCCGCTGCCTAAAGCGAGGAACCATTTTCCCGACAGGGGGAGCCGCAGAGCGCGGCTCCCCCTTTATAATGTAAACAACGGCATACCATACGTTAAAATATCGTCGATTCACGTTGTTTTAAGGGGCGTTGCGTTGACAAAAAAACGACGGGGATGGTATAATTTCATACACAAAGACGGTGAAGAACGGACCCCTTCAAAACAGGCGCGCCCGCGGGCGCGCACGGAGGTTTTGCATATGAAGAAGCTGATCGCGCTGGCGCTGGTGCTGGCGGCGCTGCTGGGCCTGGCGGCCCATGCCGAGTCGAAGGCCAGCATCGTCCGCATGAGCGACCTCGCCCTGTCCTACGTTGGCTCGAAGGGCACGCGCAGCGTGCGCTTTGACGACGCCTATCTCACGCTGGCCATGGGCGACTCCCAGGGCGCGCCCACCGTGCAGCTGAGCTTTGAGAACAGCAACGGGCAGGCCGTGGACGGCGTCGCCCAGATCGCCGGGCACAACATCCTGCTGTCCGTGGGCGGCATCAGCGGCGTGTACGTGGTGGACCTGGGCCGCTTCGTGGCCGAGGGCAGCACCGTGGACGAGCTCGCGGGCGGCCTGAGCAAGACGCTGTCGCTGGCCGGTGCGCACCTGGACGTGGTGCTCTACGCCATCACCGCCCCGGAGGCGGACGGCTCGCGCTCGGTGCAGGTGCCGCTGCCCATGCCGCAGCTGATCGGTGCGGCCGAGGCGATCCTCGATTCCGCCGGAAACGTGCAGGGCGCGGAGGATATGAACCTCGAGGCGCTCTCCCAGCGCATGGACTCCATGAACGGCGAGGCCATGCTGGAGTTCTCCTACAATCCCAGCGCCGGGAACTTCGAGCTGGAGGCCATCCAGGACGGGCGCGGCATGCGCCTCTCCGGCAGGATGGAGATGCGCTTCGAGCCGATGACCTTCATCGACGTCAACGCCGAGGAGGAGAGCATCGACATGATGAACATCACGCCCGAGCAGCTGGACCGTTTCAAGGGCGAGCTCGGCATGGTGATGGCCAAGTTCTCGGACTTTGCCGAGGGCACGGGCCTGGACGGCATCATGCCCTGACGGGCGGGCTCATATAAGGCGGCGGGGGCGTCAAAAGACGCTCCCGCCGCTTCGCATGATTAGGAAAACGGAACGTTTTCCGGGTCGGCGGCTTCCAAAGGAAGACGCCGACAATCATTCGGCTTGTGCATGATTAGGAAAACGGAACGTTTTCCGGGTCGGCGGGTTCCAAAGGAAGACGCCGACAATCATGCCTGAGCATGTTATTATTTGGTGAAATCCGGCGGTTTTGCATGACAAATTCACCCAAAAGGGGTATCATCAACATTGGCAAAGAAGCCGATACGCTTCCATACCCGCCGGGCGACCGGCGATACAATATCATACAGGACAGGTGAAAGCATATGACCAAGGTCAACATCATTTCCGGCTTCCTGGGCGCGGGCAAGACCACGCTGATCAAGAAGCTGCTGGACGGCGCCTTCGAGGGCGAAAAGGTGGTTTTGCTGGAAAACGAGTACGGCGAAGTGGGCATCGACGGCGGCTTCATGAAGGAGACCGGCGTGCAGATCACCGAGCTGAACTCCGGCTGCATCTGCTGCACGCTGGTGGGCGACTTCACCGAGGCGCTGGGCCAGCTGATCGACACCTACCACCCCGACCGCATCCTGATCGAGCCCTCCGGCGTGGGGAAGCTGTCGGACATCCGCCGCGTGGTGGACGACGTGGCCAAGACTCACGAGATCGAGCTGGCGGGCTGCGCCACCGTGGCGGACGTGGGCAAGTGCCGCATGTACGCGCACAACTTCGGCGAATTCTTCATCGACCAGATCGAGAGCGCCGAGACCATCATCCTCAGCCGCACCCAGATGACCACGCAGGACAAGATCGAGAAGTGCGTGGCGCTGCTGCGCGGCCACAATCCGCGCGCCCGCATCATCACCACCCCGTGGGACGAGCTGGACAGCCTCAAGGTGCTGGAGACCATCGAGCACCCGACCTTCCTGCTGACACTGGACGACCTGCCGGAGCCGGACCATCATCATCACGACCACGATGAGCACGAGCATCATCACGACCACGACCACGACGAGCACGAGCATCATCACGACCACGACCACGACGAGCACGAGCATCATCACGACCACGACCACGATGAGCACGAGCATCATCACGACCACGATCACTGCTCCTGCGGGCACGACCACCACGGCCACCACCACGCCGACGAGATCTTCGACAACATCGGCGTCGAGACGCCCAAGCGCTTCGACGAGGCCGCGATCCGCGAGGCCCTGGAGGAGCTGGACGACGGCAACGGCGCGGAGTACGGCCAGATCCTGCGCGCGAAGGGCATCCTGCCGCTGAACGACGGCAAGTGGCTACACTTTGACTACGTGCCCGGCGAGACCGACTTCCGCTACGGCCCCGCCGACTACACCGGCCGCCTGTGCGTGATCGGCGTGAAGATCCACGAGGATGCGATCAGGGCGCTTTTTGGGATTCAGGAGTAAGCAGATATGAATAATATTCCCGTCTACATCGTCACCGGCTTCCTGGGCGCGGGCAAGACGAAGTTCATCACCGAGATGCTGACCGACGAGGGGTTCAGCGAGGGCGAGCGCACGCTGCTATTGTGCTGCGAGGAGGGGGAGGAGGAGTACGACCCCGAGGTCCTCAAGAAGTGCAACACCACGCTGGTGAGCCTGGACGAGGTGAAACAGATCGCGGGCAAGCGGCTGATCCGCATGAACCGCGAGCACCAGCCCGAGCGCGTGATCATCGAGTACAACGCCACCTGGCTGATGGAGAACCTCTACGCCGCCGAGAAGCCCGACAGCTGGACGCTGGCGCAGATCATCGACATCGTGGACGCCACGACGTTTGAGCTGTACCTGAAGAACATGCGCAAGTACATGGCCGACGGCCTGAAGGAGGCGGACCTCGTCATCTTCAACCGCTGCTTCCCCGACACCCGCAAGAGCCCGTGGCGGCGCGCGGTGAAGGGCCTGAACGGCGGCGCGCGCATCTTCTTTGAGAACGTGGATGGAACCACCGACGACGGCGTGTCCGACGAGGACCTGCCCTACGACATGAAGGCCGATCCCGTCGTGATCGGCGACGAGGACTTCGGCACCTTCTACCTCGACGCGCTGGAGCACCCGGACCGCTACGACGGCAAGCGCATCCACGCGCGCGGGCGCGCCTTCCGCATGGACGACATGCCCAAGAACTGCTACGTTTTCGGCCGCCACGTGATGACCTGCTGCGCCGAGGACATCGGCGGCATCGGCTTCCTGTGCCAGTTCAAGGGCCAGCCGCCGAAGACGAACGACTGGATCTTCGTGGACGCGAGGGTGGAAAAGAGCTTTAGCCCCCTGCACGGCACCGAGGCGATCATACTGATCGAGGAGAAGGTGGCCCCGGCCAATCCGCCCAAGGAGGAATTGGTATATTTTAACTGACCGTTTTTCGACAAAACGGCCCCGAATTTCGACAAAAATATGTTTTTTGGGCTTGCTTTTGTCGATGCCGTATGTTAAAATACACAGTGTATGACGAGGGAGGGTTCCGTATGAAGCGCAGGATTTTGATGATGATGGTATCCGTTCTCCTGGTCGCGTCGATGCTGATCGCGCCGATGAGCGCGCTGGCGGCGAGCAAGAAGACGGTTCAGATTTTGCAGGTGACGGTGGACGGCGCGCGCCTGCGCCGTGGGCCGGGCTCCACCTACGATGTGATCACCAGCGTCAAGAATGGCGCCAAGGTGTTCTACCTGGGCAAGGAGAAGAACTCCTTTTCATACGTGCGCACCGACCACGGCGCGGTGGGCTACATCTACAAGGGCTTCCTGAAATCGTATGGCGCCTGCTACAAGAGCCAGGTCTACTACGCCACCAAGAAGACGAAGCTCTACAAGAAGGCCTCCACGCACAGCAGCGGCAAGGCCAAGCTGTCGAAGGGCCAACACGTGATCGTCTACCAGGTGAAGGGCAACTGGGCCTATGTGAAGACCCTGGGCGGCACCGGCGGCTACGTGAAAAAGAGCCTGCTGAAAAAGGCGAAATAAAACGCAAAAAAGAACCGCGCGAGCGGTTCTTTTTTTGTGCTTTTGGCAAATTAGACCGCGCTTTGAAGAAGGTATTAACAACTGTGACAATCGCTTGTATTCATCCTGCTAAAGCGATATAATCGGTTCGCCGAAAAGGCAAGGATGATTCGCAAGGAGGGGAAATCCATGAATAAGAAGTACATCGCCGAGGCGATCGGCACGGCGGTCCTGGTGATCCTGGGCTGCGGCACCGCGATGCTGGTGGGCTGCGACGCGGCCAACGGCGGCGGCTACATACTCACGGCGCTGGCGTTCGGCCTGACCATCGTCGCGATGGCCTATTCCATCGGCAACATCTCCGGCTGCCACATCAACCCGGCGGTCTCGCTGGGCGTGCTGCTCACCGGCGGCATGACCATGGGCGAGTTCATCGGCTACGTGATCAGCCAGTGCGTGGGCGCGCTGTGCGGCTCCGCGGTGCTGGCGGCCATCTTCGGCCTGGGCCACGTCACCGACATGACCGGCGGCTTCGGCGCGAACGGCCTCTGACCTTCATCTTCGTGCTCGCGATCCTGGGCGTGACCAGCAAGAAGGCGAACCACGGCAGCTTCGGCGGCCTGGTGATCGGCCTGACGCTGGTGGTGGTGCACATCCTGGGCATCGGCCTGACGGGCACCTCCGTGAACCCGGCCCGCAGCTTCGGCCCCGCGCTGTTTGCCGCGTTTGGCGGCAACGCCGCGCCGCTGGCGGCGCTGTGGGTGTTCATCGTGGGCCCGCTGGCGGGCGCCGCGCTGGCCGCGACGGCGTACAAGGCGCTGGAGAAGAAATAACGGATATAGCAGGGTTTGCGCAGGGGCGGCTTCGGGCCGCCCCTGCGCTTTGTGGGCCCACCCGCCGCGATTGACACCGCGCGGGCCTGCGTTTATAATGACAACAGTGAAACACGGGGGAGGGGTTCGCGTGGGCGAGAAGGGCCAAGACCGGCGTGCGCGGTATCGGCTGGTGTACGCGCTGCTGGCGGCGGCGCTGCTGGGCGCGGCGCTGTTGAACGTCGGCGTGGGCAGCGTGTCCATCCCCGTGGGCCGGATCGTCGGCATCCTGCTGGGGCGCGTGGACGACCCCACCCAGGCGGGCATCCTGTGGAAAATCCGCCTGCCGCGCGCGCTGATGGCGGCGCTGCTGGGCGGCGGGCTGTCGCTGTCGGGTTTCCTCTTGCAGACGTTCTTCGGAAACCCCATCGTGGGGCCGTTCGTGCTGGGCATCTCCTCCGGGGCGAAGCTGACGGTGGCCCTGGCGATGATCTTCCTTCTGAAGGCGCTGGGCGGCGCGTCGTCGTGGGCGCTGATCGGCGCGGCCTTCGCGGGCGCGCTGCTGGCGACGGGCCTGATCCTTCTGCTGTCGGGGCGGCTCAAGCACATGGCGGCGCTGCTGGTGGCGGGCATCATGGTGGGCTACATCTGCTCGGCCTGCACCGACTTCGCCGTGACCTTCGCCGACGACGCCGACATCGTGAACCTGCACGGCTGGAGCCAGGGCAGCTTTTCCGGCATGAGCTGGGAGAACGCGGGCGTGGCCGCGGCGTTGATCGCGCTGGCGGGGATTGCGGCGTTCATGCTGTCCAAGCCCATCGCGGCCTACCAACAGGGCGAGGCCTACGCGCAGAGCGTGGGCGTGAACGTCCGGGCGTTCCGCGTGGCGCTGATTTTGCTCTCCAGCGTGCTGTCGGCCACGGTGACGGCCTTCGCCGGGCCGATCTCGTTCGTGGGCGTCGCCGTGCCGCACCTGGTCAAGCGCGCGCTGAACACGTCGAAGCCGCTGGTGGTGATCCCGGCGGTGTTCCTGGGCGGCGCGGTGTTCTGCATGGGCTGCGACCTGATCGCCCGCACGGCGTTCGCGCCCACGGAGCTGAACATCTCCACCGTCACCAGCGCGTTCGGCGCGCCGGTGGTGATCGTGATGCTGCTGAGGCAGCGAAGGGGGACGGGCGCATGACGGGCGCGTATCTGACGGCGCGGAAGCTGTCCGTGGGCTACGACGGCGCGCCACTTATCGAGGGCATCGAGCTGGAGATCCAAAAGGGCGAGGTCGTGACGCTGATCGGCCCGAACGGCTCCGGCAAGTCCACGATCCTCAAGACCATCGCCCGCCAGCTGAAGGCGCTGGGCGGCAGCGTGTATGTCGGCGGGGACGACCTGCACCGGCTCTCCGCCGGGGCGCTCGCCTCCCGGATGGCCGTGGTGCTCACCGAGCGCATGCGGCCGGAGCTTCTGACCTGCCGCGACATCGTGTCCACCGGCCGCTACCCGTATACCGGGCGGCTGGGCATCCTCTCCGACGCGGACGAGGCGAAGGTGGACGCGGCGATGGCGGCGGTGCGCGTGACGGACATCGCCCGGCGCAGCTACGACGCCATCAGCGACGGACAGCGCCAGCGGGTGCTGCTGGCGCGGGCGCTGTGCCAGGAGCCGGAGATCATCGTGCTGGACGAGCCGACCTCGTTCCTCGACATCCGGCACAAGCTGGAGCTGCTCTCGCTGCTGCGCGGCATGGCGCGGCGGGAGGGCATCGCCGTGGTGCTCTCGCTGCACGAGATCGACCTGGCCCAGCGCGTGTCCGATAGGATCGTCTGCGTGACGGGGGAGCGGGAGGTCGTCTGCGGCACGCCGGAGGCGGTGTTCTCCGGGGACACCATCGCGCGGCTGTACGGCATTGAGCGCGACGCGTTCGACCCGGCGTTCGGCGGCGTGGAGCTGCCGCGGGTCGAGGGCGCGCCACGGGTGCTGGTGCTGTCGTCGGGCGGCGCGGGCATTCCCGTCTACCGCCGTCTGCAGCGCGAGGGCGTCCCGTTCGCGGCGGGCATACTGCCCGAGAACGACGTGGACTGCCACCTGGCGCGGCGTCTGGCCGCGGAGGTGATCGCCGTCGAGCCGTTCGCGCCCTTCCCGGACGCGGCCGTGGCGCGCGCGTTCGAATTGGTGGAGGCGTGCGAGCGCGTGATCGACGCGGGCGTTCTGATCGGCCAGACCAATCGCCGCGTGGCGGAGGTCCTCGAGGCCGCAAAAAGGGCGGGGAAGTATGAGAGAGTGGAGAGTGGAGAGTGGAGAGTGGAGTGTGGAGTGTGGAGTGTGGAGTGTGGAGTTAGGAGAATGAGGAATTAGGAATTAGGAATGAGGAATGGATGGCTGATGTTGCGCCTTGCCTCCCCATCGCAATGGGGAGGTGGCCCGCAGGGCCGGAGGGGCATACCATCTCCTGTAGGGGCGGCGATGCGCCGCTCGCCCAAAAGCCTTCCCCTATGGGGAAGGTGGCGCGTAGCGCCGGAAGAGGTCCTTATTCATTAACTTAGCGCCTTTATCGGAACGAAAGTGCGAGGCATAGTGTAAGGGGACCTCTTTCGCTTCACTTCGCTCAGCACCTTCCCCAAAGGGGAAGGCTAAGAAATACCGCTCGCCCAAAAGCCTTCCCCTATGGGGAAGGTGGCGCGTAGCGCCGGAAGAGGTCCTTATTCATTAACTTAGCGCCTTTATCGGAACGAAGGTGCGAGGCATAGTGTAAGGGGACCTCTTCCGCTTCACTTCGCTCAGCACCTTCCCCAAAGGGGAAGGCTAAGAAATACCGCTCGCCCAAAAGCCTTCCCCTATGGGGAAGGTGGATTGACGCGAAGCGTCAAGACGGATGAGGTCGTTTCTCGCAGCGACGCCTGTGCTGCCAAGCCCATCGCAGGGGCGGCGCAACGCCGCCCCTACATCTAAAAATGCTTCGTATGCATATTGTCAGGCATGTTTCCGGGATCACAGCAGCGCTTCAAACGCCCGGACGGCGGGGGCGATCAGCGCGTCGTCGAATTCGTATTCGGCGGTGTGCAGGCCGGGGGCGTCCTCGCCCGCGCCGATGCCGAAGTACATTCCGGGCACGCGCCTGAGGAACCAGCCGAAATCCTCGCTCCAGCGCATCGGCTCGCCGAGCTCGACGACGCGCAGCCCCGCGTCGCGCAGGCGCGGCAGCGCCTCGGCGACGACGGCGTCGTCGTTCGTCGTGTCGGGGAACACGTCCCGAAGCTCGAACGCGCAGGCCATGCCCTGCGCCGCGCAGCCCGCCATTGCGCGGGCCTTTATTCTTTCGATCAGCGCGTCGATGTCGGCCTGCCGGTGGCCGCGCAGCGTCAGGTTCAGCGTGCCCGCGCTGGCGGAGAGGCCGAAGTTGTCGCCGCCGGCGTTCAGGCCGATCAGCGTGCGCATCAGCAGCCGGTCGTCGCCCGCCAGGATGCCGTCGATCATCTCCGGCGTCTCCAGCGCGAGGCGGCTGAGCAGCTCGATGGGGTTCGCGCCGTCGCCGGGATAGGCCGCGTGGGCGGGCCGCCCCGTCACGCGCACGGACAGCCCGCACGAGGCGCAGGCGAAGCAGCCGCGCCGCACGAGCGCCGCGCCCCGGGGGAAGCCGGGGATGTTGTGCAGCGCGTAGACGCGCTCGAGCCGTTCGAGATCGTCCCAGCCGTCGCAGACGGCCCGCGCGCCCTCGCCGGTCTCCTCCGCGCCCTGGAAGATCAGGCAAAGGTTTCTGCCCACGCGCCGACCCTCCAGCGCCAGCGCGAGGCCGCAGAGCGCGGCGCTGTGGCCGTCGTGCCCGCACCCGTGCCGAGCGTCGGCCCCGTGCCGAGCGTCGCACGCCATTCCTTCCACCGGCAGGGCGTCCATGTCGGCGCGAAGGCCCCACCAGGGCAGATCCTCGCCCTCGACGCGGCGCGCCAGCAGCCACGCGCCCATGTCGCACACCTGAAGCGACGTGTTCTCCCGCAGGAACGCCGCGATCTCCGATTTTGTGCGCACCTCGTGCCCGGAGCGCTCCGGGCAGTCGTGCAGCCGCCGCCGCAGCGCCGCCACGCGCGCCAGCTGGTCCGCGTTCAGCATGCGCAGGCCCCCTTCGCAGTTTTGTCGCATTCATTTTATCACAGCCGCCCGTTTCGCGCAAATGGGGCGGCGATGTCACAGCTTGTCGATTTTTTGTTCCGCAATTCTCGAAATACTCGCCTTGTTTTGGGCGGGCACAGGGCTTATAATGAAACCAGATACTGGTAATAGGTCCATTTGGAGGAATATGCTATGAAAAATCGCTGGATTGCGACCCTGCTGATGCTGGCGCTGGCGCTGGCCGCGCTGCTGCCCGCGGCGGCGGTGGCGGAGCCCGCCGTGCTGACCATGACGCTGGGCGCGAAGGAGAAGTTCCAGATCAACACCGCGGCCATCACCGGCGCGGAGGGCAAGCAGCTGGTGTTCGCGACGTCGAACAAGAAGGTGGCCGACGTGTCCGCCGACGGCGTGATCACCGCCAAGAAGAAGGGCACCGCGAAGATCGCCGTGGGCTATGACGACGTGGCGCTGGCCGTCTGCACCGTGACGGTGCTGGGCGCGCCGAAGAAGATCGCGTTCACTGAGAAGAACCTGGTGATCAGCGTGGGCGGCAGCCAGCAGCTGTTCGTCACGCTGCCGAAGAAGACGGCCTCCACGATCACCTACGAGAGCAGCGACGTCGCCGTGGCCACCGTGGACGGCGAGGGCAAGGTGACGGCCGTGGCCGGCGGCCACGCCGTGATCACCGCCACGACGTTTAACGGCAAGAGCGCCACCTGTCCGGTGGTGGTGCTGACGGGCGTGGCGCCCACCGAGCTGAAGCTGGACGTGCAGACGCTGTCCCTCCAGCAGAAGGAGACCTTCCAGCTCAAGCCGACCGTGAACGCGGGCGCGGACGCGGTGTACGCCTACACCACCGCCAACAAGAAGATCGCCACCGTGGACGCGGAGGGCGTGGTGACGGCCAAGAAGAAGGGCACGACGCAGATCACCGTCACGACCCATAACGGCCTGTCCGCCACTGTGAACGTGGTCGTGAAGGGCAAGCTGAAGGACGTGTACGGCGCGCTGACCAACGACCCCAAGACCTACCTGAAGTACGCCAAGAAGCTGAAGCTGAAGAAGGACACCACGACCGGGGATACCACCAGCGTGATGTACTACAACAACCAGCTGGCGCTGATCATGACGGCGAACAGCTGCCAGGTATCGCTGAACCCCACCACCAGTCCGAAGTACAGCCTGCAGAACATCGATTGCAGCATGTCCGCCAGCCAGGCGGCCGCGAAGCTGGTGGCCAACGGCTGGGCGCTGGCCGACGCGAAGACTGTGGATGGCATCGACGTGCGCGCGTTCACCAAGGGCGGCGACGCCACCCATCCCATCACGATCTCCGCCGACGGCGACGACATCCGCAGCATCGACGCCTACTGGACGTGGTAAATCCAGAGCATCCGAAACCCGCCGCCCGCACGGGCGGCGGGTTTTTGCATCACAATTTGTATTGCAAATTGCAATGCGATCTGCTATAATGGTGGCGAGGGGGGGAAACGGATGATGTATGAACGCTTTGAGCTGGACCTGCGCTCCGCCTCCTTTGAGTGGGACGACACCAAGGACGCAATCAATTTCACCAAGCACGGCATCCACTTCAAGACCGCCGCGAAGGTGTTTCTCGATCCCAACAAGCTGATTCGCGAGGATGAGGAGCATCGGCAGGAACTTCGGTACGATGTCCTGGGCAAGGTTGGAAAGATACTGTTCGTTGTCTGTGCATTTTATGAGGGGAATGTGATTAGACTGATTTCAGCGAGGCCGGCTTCCGTGCCGGAGAAAGCGAGGTATGAACATGGCGAAGATGAGCTATAACGACATCGCCGCGCCGCTGACGCCGGAGGAGATCGCCGAGCTGGAGGCGGCGGAGGCCCGGGAAATCGTGTACGACGCGGACAGCCCGCGCCTGACGCCGGAGCAGCTGATGGAATTCAAGCGCGTCAACCGCGAAAACCGCAACAAGCCCACCGTCTCCCTGCGCGTCTCACCGGAGACGCTGAGAAAGGCGAAGCAGTACGGCAAGGGCTACACGTCGCTGCTCAGCCGCCTGCTGGATGCCGCCATCGACGACGAGGATCTGATCCGCAGGTGTATTTAGCACAATTTCGCACGACTTCAACCCGCCGCCCGCACGGGCGGCGGGTTTTTTGTGCGCATTTGTAATCCTGCTCGCCAGACAACCATAAAACAACACAAATTGTGTTGACGTTTTCATTTTTTTTGAGTATAATAGGAAGCTGTATGATATATGCTGACAAGGCTGTGTCCCACAGCCGATAGCAGGGAGGACAGACCGAATGAAGAAGAGTCTCATCAAACTGGTGATCGTCGCGGTGCTGATTGTCGTCGTGGCGTTCCTGGCGCTGCACGGCTTGCAGATCGGCAAGTATGTGCTCAAACCGGTGTCCAGCGCCATCAGCCTTGGCCTGGATCTGCGCGGCGGCGTCTCCACGGAGTATATCGCCACGGATACCACCATGGACAACTACTCCAGCCTCCTGGAGGGCACGGTTTCCGCGCTGCGCACGAGGCTGACCAACGCCGGCTTCACCGAGGCGAACGTGGCCATCCAGGGCACGGACCGCATCCTGGTGGAGATCCCGGACGTGGACGACCCGGAGGAGGTCGCCCGCATCATCGGCACTCCGGCGCACCTGGAGTTCCGCGATCCCAACGGCGAAGTGGTGGTCGAGGGCAAGGACATCAAGTCCGCCTACGTGAACTACGCCAACGATGAAAAGACCCTCTACGGCGTCAGCTTCAACCTGAACGCCGAGGGCGCGAAGGCCTTTGAGAAGGCTACGAGCGATTTCATCGGCCAGGCCATCTCCATCTACCTGGACGACGAGCTGATCTCCGCCCCCACGGTGCAGACCGTGATCGCGGGCGGCAGCGGCATCATCACGGGCAGCAAGAGCGAATCCTCTGAGGATTCCTACAACTGGGCCAGGAACCTGGCGATGCTGATCCAGTCCGGCGCACTGCCGATGGACATCGCCGAGGTCGAGACCCGCGCCATCTCCGCAACGCTGGGCATCGAGGCCATCGACGGCGCCGTGATCGCCGGCATCGTGGGCCTGATCCTGGTGCTGGTGTTCATGCTGGTGATGTACCGTCTGCCGGGCGTGGCCGCCGACATGGCGCTGCTGATCTACGTGCTGATCGTGTTCTACGCGCTGGCCATCACGGGCGCGCAGCTGACGCTGCAGGGCATCGCCGGTATCCTGCTCGGTATCGGCATGGCCGTGGACGCGAACGTGGTCATATTCGAGCGCTTCCGCGAGGAGCTCAGGGAGGGCCGTACGCCGCTGAACGCCGTGAAGTTCGGCTTCCGCAACGCGGGCCGCGCCGTTCTGGACTCCAACGTGACCACCCTGATCGCCGCCGTCGTGCTGCTGATCTTCGGCACCGGCACCATCAAGGGCTTCGCCACCACGCTGATGATCTCCATCATCGCGTCCTACTTCACCGCCGTGTTGATCACCCGCGGCCTGCTGATCTTGATCTGCAAGCTGGGCGTGAACGACCGCAGGCTCTATACGCGCTAAGAGGAGGGAACGAGCATGAAAAAGACGTTTACCGGAAAGACGCGCCTGTTCCTCTGCATCTCTGGCGCAATCATCGCGCTCGCGCTGGTTCTGCAGATTGCGGGCGTCGGCCTGAACCTGGGCATTGACTTCACCGGCGGCTCCATTCTGAACTACTCCGTCGGCGAGGATTACGACGTGAACGACGTGGAGGCCATCCTGAACGCCTCCGGCTACACCGACAACCAGATCACCAAGGCTGCCCCGTCCGCCGCCTCCAAGGCGCTGCAGGCGGAGCTCGCCGCCGCGGCGCAGGCCGAGGCCGAGGCGCCCGCGGAAGAGACCGAAGCGCCCGCCGAGGACGCCGAAGCGCCCGCCGAGGCCGAGGAGACCGCCGTGGAGGAGGTCGCCGAGGAGGTCGAGGAGGCCGCCGAGACCGTCGAGAAGGAGGCCGAGGAAGTGGCCGAAGCCGTCGAGGAGGCGGCTGAGCCTGCGCCGAGCCTGCTGAACACCGACAAGTCCGGCATAGCGGCCGACGGCCTGACCGACCTGCAGATCCGCCTGAAGCTGGCGGACGCCACCGCGGGCATGGAGGACGTCGTGAAGGGCGCCGTTGCCGGCGTGGTTTCCGGCGCGAGCGAGACCAGCTACCGCACCGCCACCAACATGGAGATCAGCGACCTGGGCTACGAGCTGACCTACGCGGGCGGCAACATCATCGAGTTCGACATGGGCGGCGACTTTGACAAGGCGGCCGTCGAGAGCGCTGTGACCAAGGCCCTGGAGGACGGCGGCTACAGCCTGACCGAGATCCTGTTCGTGAAGTACGACGCCGAGGCGGAGGCCGCTGCGCTGGCCGAGGCCCAGGCGGCTCTGGAAGAGGCCGAGGCCGAGACCGAGGAGTCCGAGGAGACCACCGAGGCGACCGAGGCGACCGAGGAGACCGCCGAGGCGACCGAGGCCGAAGAAACCGAAGAGGCCGAGACCGAGAAGGCCGAGGAAGCCGTCGAGGAGACCGGCAACAACCTGCGCATCCTGATCAACATGGACGACGTCACCAGCCAGGTGCGCGCCCAGCTGGAGCGCGAGATGACCAACTTCCGCTTCGTGTCCATCGACCACGTCAGCGCCATCGCGGGCCGCGACCTGCTGTCCAACGCCATCAAGGCGCTGCTGATCGCGTTCGTGTGCATGCTGATCTACATCGCCATCCGCTTCAGCCCGCTGTCCGGTGCGGCGGCCCTGTTCGCGCTGGTGCATGACATCCTGATCATGTGCGCGTTCATGATCTTCTTCCGCAAGTGGTTCCAGGTGAACAGCTCGTTCATCGCGGCGATCCTGACCATCGTCGGCTACTCGATCAACAACACCATCATCATCTTCGACCGCATCCGCGAGACCCGCGCGAAGCCGGGCTACACGCAGGTCGACATGATGGACGTGGTGGAGGTCTCCGTCAGCAGCACGCTGGCGCGCACCATCAACACCACGCTGACCACGCTGTTCACGCTGGTGTGCCTGTACATCTTCGGCGTGTCCTCCATCAAGGAGTTCGCGTTCCCGCTGCTGGTGGGCATGCTGGCCGGACAAGATCATGGCCAACAAGGCGAAGAAGGCATAATTGCAAAAACAACCGCGAATTAGGAATCGACGCACGCCGGTTCCTAATTCTTCTTTCCCGACGGAAACGGACAGGGAATGCAGAGGGCCTATGCTTCCAAGGAAACACAACAAACAACTGGTGGACAATGCCAGGACGCTGCGCAGAAACATGACGAAGGAAGAAAGGCATCTGTGGTATGATTTTCTGCGAATGCATCCAGCGAGGTTTGTCAGGCAAAAGGTATTGGGCAGATATATTGCGGATTTCTACTCTGCCGGGGCGAAACTTGTGATAGAGTTGGATGGGTCGCAGCATTTTGATGATGAGAATGCAGCAAAGGATGCTGAGAGAACGCGCTTCATTGAGCAATATGGTTTGAGGGTGGTCAGGATTCCCAATATCGATGTCAATCGGAACTTTGAGGGTGTTTGTGCGTTCATCGATAAGATCGTTGCAGAAGGCATGATGTTGCAGGAGGAGGACAACCCCTCTGCCCCTGCGGGGCACCTCCCCTTACACAGGGGAGGCAAGGGCTGACGCCGCGATATTGTGGCGAACGTATGCTTTTCCAAAAGCCTCCCTTGTGTAAAGGGAGGTGGCAGCCGTCAGGCTGACGGAGGGATTGTCCAAAAAACATCCGGAGGTGTTCATGCTCAAGTTTATCCTGAGAAACACCGAGACGCACGCCTTTCCCTGTCCCTCCGGCATGTCCCCGGCGCTGCACCGGCTGCTGGTGGCGCGGGGCGTTTCCAGCGCGGAGGAGGCCGAGGCGTTCCTGAATCCCGGCGCGCACAGCCTGCACGACCCGCTGCTATTGCATGACATGGCGCGCGCCGCGGCGCGCATCCGCGCGGCGATGGACGCGGGCGAGGCGATCTGCGTCTACGGCGACTACGACGTGGACGGCGTGTGCGCCTCCGCGATCCTGTCCGGCTGGCTGCGCGAACAGGGCGCGCAGGTCGAGGTGTACCTGCCCTCCCGCCACAGCGAGGGCTACGGCCTCAACGAGCGCGCCGTGCGCGAGATCGCCGGGCGCGCGAAGCTGCTGGTGACGGTGGACTGCGGTGTGACGAGCGTCGCGCTGGTGGCGCTGGCAAAGGAACTCGGGCTGGACGCGATCGTGACTGACCACCACGAGCCGGGCGAGGTGCTGCCGGACTGCCCGGTGGTGAACCCGCTGCTGGGCGATTATCCGTTCGCATACCTGTGCGGCGCGGGCGTAGCCTGGAAGCTGGTGTGGGCGCTGGGCGGCGAGGCGGCCGCGATGCCGTGGGCAGACGTGGCGGCGCTGGCGACGGTGGCGGACGTGGTGCCGCTGACGGGGGAGAACCGCGCCATCGTGCGCATGGGCCTGGACGCGATCAACGGCCCGTCCCGCAGGCCGGGCATCGACGCGCTGGTCGACGCCGCGGGGCTGGGCGAGAAGCGCGTGACCTCCACGGCCGTTGCCTTCCAGCTCGCGCCCCGGCTGAACGCGGGCGGGCGGCTGGGCTCGGCCCGGCGCTCGCTGGAGCTGGTGCTGGCCGAGGACGCGGCGCGGGCGCGGCAGCTGGCCGCGGAGCTCGAGGCCGAGAACGCGAAGCGCCGCGGCGTGGAATTGCAGATCCTGGCCGAGGCGGAGCAGCAGCTCCGGGACTTCGACTTCATCGCGCATCGCGCGATCGTACTCGCCGGAGCCGACTGGAATCCCGGCGTGATCGGGCTGGCGGCGTCGCGGCTGGTGGAGAAGTACCACTACCCGGTGGTGCTGCTGAGCGACCAGGGCGACAGGCTGACCGGCTCCTGCCGGAGCATCGAGGGCATGGACATCCACGCCGCGCTCACCGGCTGCGCCGGGGTGATCGAGCGCTTCGGCGGGCACAGGCAGGCCGCGGGGCTGACGCTGAAGCCGGGGATGCTTATGCCGTTCGTCGAGGCCATGGACGCCTGGCTGTCGAAAAACGTTGCGCCGCAGGCCTACATTCCCGTGCAGCCCTACGACGCCGAGCTGGACTTCACCGCCGTTACGCCCGGGTTCATCGCCGCGCTGGAGGGCATGCAGCCCACCGGCTTCGGCAACCCCGCGCCACTGTTTCGCGCCGGGGCCGAGGTGGTGGACGCGCGGGCCGTGGGCGCGGAGGGCGCGCACCTGAAGCTGACGCTTGCGCAGAATGGACGGAGGCTCCCGGGCATCGCGTTCCGCGAGGGCCGTCGCGCCGGGGAGCTCGGCGGGCGGGTGGACGCGCTGTTCGTGCCGTCGATGAACACCTGGATGGGCCGCTCGGAGCCGCAATTGGAGATCCGGGCGCTGGCGGACGCGGACGTATTCGAGCGTTTGTCCTCAAAACTTGCCGACGAAGCGGCCATGCAATGCGATTTCTTAACAGAGATACTCTATAATAAAAAAATCCCCCCCGTTTCGGGGGAGGCGACGGAAATCGACGGCGCGGCGCTGCTGGACTGGATGTCGCGCGAGCCGCAGGGCACGCTGGCCGTGACCGCAGACCTGGCGTCGGCGCGGAAGCTGATGGAGCTGCTCGCGCCCTGCGCGCCGGATCTGGCGTTCGGCGAATGGCCGTCGGATGCGCGCTGCTTCAACGCCGTGTGCGTGTGCCCGTCCGAAGGGACGCTGCGGAGCGGCTACCGGCGCATCGCTCTGGCGGGCGCGCCGCTTGAATGCCTGCCCGGGGACGCGCGGGGCCGGGCCTGCCGATTGGTAATCGACTCGCCCTGGCGGCGCACGCTGCCGGACCTGGACGACATGCGCGCGGTCTATCGGGCGCTGCTGGCGCTGCTTCGGCGGCCCGCGTGGTGCCAGTCGATGGCGCAGCTTGCGCACATGGTGGCCCAGGAGGCGGGCGTAAACGACCTCGCCGCCGCCGCCGCGCTGCTGGCGATGGCGGACATGGGGCTTTTCGAGATCGACCTGGGCGCGCGGCCCGTGGCCGTGCGGCGCACCGGGTTGGGCAAGGCCGAGCCCGGGGAGAGCGCCGTGTGGAACGCGATCCAGAGTTGGCGAAAGCCATAGGGACGCCATGATTGGCGTCCGGGTATAACAGGTAATATCTCATACGAACCGGAAAGGAGGCCCGCACATGTCTGAAATGAAGGATACCGAACTTCGCCCCTACATCAGCGCGGAGGAGTTGGTCTCGCGCATCCGCAAGTATCACCCGGAGGACGACATGTCCCTGGTGGAGCGGGCCTACCAATATGCCGAGAAGGCGCACGAGGGCCAGGTGCGCAAGTCGGGCGACCCCTACTTCTGCCATCCCGTGGCCGTGGCGGTCATACTGACGGATTTGATGCTGGACGCGACCACGATCGCGGCGGGCCTTTTGCACGACTGCGTGGAGGACTGCGAGGGCTGCACGCTGGACGGCGTTCGCCAGATGTTCGGCGACGAGGTGGCTGTGCTGGTGGACGGCGTGACGAAGCTCTCCCAGCTGAACTTCGCCAACCGCGAGGAGGCCCAGGCCGAGACGCTGCGCAAGATGTTCCTGGCCATGGCCAAGGACATCCGCGTGGTGCTGATCAAGCTGGCGGACCGGCTGCACAACATGCGCACGCTGAAGTACCAGAAGCCGGAGCGCCAGGTGCCCATCGCGCGCGAGACGCTGGACATCTACGCGCCGCTGGCCCACCGGCTGGGCGTGTACACGGTGAAGTGGGAGCTGGAGGACCTGTCGCTGCGCTACATCGACCCCGACGGCTACTATGAGCTGGTGCGCCTGGTGGGCATGAAGCGCGAGGAGCGCGAGCAGCTGATCGCGCAGGTGACGCAGGAATTGAAGAGCCGGCTCACCGAGGCGGGCATCAAGTGCGAGATCGACGGGCGTCCCAAGCACTTCTACTCCATCTACAAGAAGATGAAGAGCCAGAACAAGGCGTTCGACCAGATCATGGACCTGATCGCCGTGCGCGTGCTGGTGGACACCAAGCAGGACTGCTACTTCGCGCTGGGCATCGTGCACACCATCTGGCCGCAGGTGCCGGGCCGCTTCAAGGACTACATCAGCATGCCCAAGGCGAACATGTACCAGTCGCTGCACACCACCGTGGTCAACCAGGGCCGCCCCTTCGAGGTGCAGATCCGCACCTTCGAGATGCACCGCACCGCGGAATACGGCATCGCGGCGCACTGGCGCTACAAGGAGGGCAAGGCGCTGGACGAGCTGGACACGAAGCTCAGCTGGCTGCGGCGCATACTGGACTGGCAGTCCGACGCCAAGGACCCCGGCGACTTCAGCGAGCTGATCAAGTTCGACCTGTTCGCCGACGAGGTGTTCGTGTTCACGCCCAAGGGCGACGTGGTGTCGCTGCCCAGAGGGGCCACGCCGCTGGACTTCGCCTACCGCATCCACTCCGCCGTGGGCAACCGCTGCATCGGCGCGAAGGTGAACGGGCGCATCGTGCCGCTGGCGCACCAGCTGGAGACCGGCGACTTCGTCGAGGTGATGACTTCGTCGTCCTCCCACGGCCCCAGCCGCGACTGGCTGAACATCGTCAAGACCAGCGAGGCCAAGGCCAAGATCCGCGCGTGGCTGAAGAAGGAGCAGCGCGAGGAGAACATCGACCACGGGCGCGAGCTGCTGGAGCGCGAGGCCAAGCGCCTGGGCTACAGCATGTCGCAGCTGTCCAAGCCCGAGCTCATAGAGACGCTCTACAAGCGCTACTCCGTGCAGAGCTACGACGACGTGTGCGCCATGGTGGGTTTCGGCGGGCTGAGCACCGCGCAGGTGCTGAACCGCTTGATCGACGAATACAAGAAGACCCAGAAACCCGGCGACGCGCCGCCTCCGCCGGAGCCGCCCGCACCCCCGCAGCCCCCGAAGCCGCACTCCGGCGGCACCGGTGGCGTGATCGTGAAGGGCGAGAGCGGCATGCTGGTGCGCTTTGCCAAGTGCTGCTCGCCGCTGCCGGGCGACAAGATCATCGGCTACATCACCCGCGGGCGCGGCGTGTCCGTGCACCGGGCCGACTGCCCGAGCCTGAAGGACCCCGGCGTGGAGCAGGATCGGCTGATCGAAGTGGAGTGGGAGGGCAAGGATTCCTCTGCCACCTACGAGGCCGAGGTGCGCATCATCTGCTACAACCGCACGGGCTTCCTGGCCGAGCTGAGCGTGCTGTTCGCGTCGATGGAGGTGCCCGTGAGCGCCATCTCCGCGCACGCGCTGAAGGACAACACGTTTATATTCAACATCTCGCTGGTCATCAAGTCCACCGAGCAGCTGGCGAAGATCATCCGCGAGCTGAACAAGTGGCCGGACGTGATCGAGGCCAGCCGAGTGAACGGATGACGCCATCCAAAAGCCTTCCCCTCTGGGGAAGGTGCCCCCGCAAGGGGGCGGATGAGGTCTTTGTGATGGGCCTGGCGCCTTTATTGTGACAGAGGCGCGGGGCTGGGATGTATGGGGACCTCATCCGTCTTGCCGCTGCGCGACAATCCACCTTCCCCAGAGGGGAAGGCTTCAGGGAGGAAAGCCGATGCGCTGTGTCATTCAAAAGGTCGCCCACGCCTCGGTCGTCGTGGCGGGGGAGACGGTGGGAAAAATCGAACAGGGCTTCATGGTGCTGGTGGGCGCGCAGGCCGGGGATACCGAGGCCGACGCCCGCTACTGCGCGGAGAAGATCGCGGGCCTGCGGGTGTTCGAGGACGAGAACGAGAAGATGAACCTGTCGCTGGCGGACGTGGGCGGGAGCGTGTTGCTGGTGAGCCAGTTCACGCTGCTGGCCGACGCGCGCCACGGCCGCAGGCCGGACTTCATCCAGGCCGCCCGCCCGGAGGTCGCCGAGCCGCTGTGCGAGCGTGTGAAGGCGATGATCGAGGAGAAGGGCATCCGCGTGGAGACGGGCCGCTTCCGCACCCACATGGAGGTCAGCCTGCTCAACGACGGCCCTGTGACGATACTGCTGGACAGCAGAAAGCAGTTCTGATCGGCGACGTTCCCAAAGGCTTCCCCTCAAGGGGAAGGCATTTCAGTATGCCATTATTCCGGAGGGCAGCATGACCATCCATATTGATACCGTCTCCTGCGGCATGATTCAGGAGAACGCCTACATCGTCGCCCGCGAGGGGCGGGACGACTGCGCGGTGATCGACCCCGGCGACGACTATCCGAAGCTGAAGCGCGCGCTGGGCGGGAAGAAGGTCGGCGCGATCCTGCTGACCCACGGCCACTTCGACCACATTCAGGCCGTCGCGCCGATGGCGGACGAGTTCGGCGCGCCGGTGTACGTGCACGCCGAGGACGCCGAGATGCTGAACGACTCGCGGCTGAACGGCTACATGGGCCTGATGGGCGGCATCGCCACGGGGCCGAAAATCGAGGCGCAAGACCTGGGCGAGGCGCTGGACGCCTGCGGCCTGCACTTTGACGTGCTGCACACGCCGGGCCACTCGAAGGGCTCCGTGTGCCTGTATCTGAAGGACGAGGGCGCGCTGTTCAGCGGCGACAGCATACAGGCGCTGATGGCGTCGCTGAAGGCGCTGCTGGCGCTGCCGGGGGAGACGCGCGTGTACCCCGGCCACGGCCCGGCGACCACCGTCGCGCGGGAGCGGGCGAGGTACAGGCTATGATCCGCCTTCAAACCGACGATACGCAGTTTTTCTCCGACCTGGGCGACGTGCTGAGGCTGTTTTACGGCGACGTGCAGGTGAGCCTGACGGACGGGGACGTTCTGTTCGAGCACCGCTTCACCGACATTGGCGGCCTCTGGACGGATGCGTGGCGCGCGCAGGGGCAGGAATTCACGCTGACCCGGCCCGCGCCTGCGAGGCCCGCTGGGCCCTCCGGCACGGCGCTCGAAATCAAGCGCGCGCGCAAGCGCCAGGCGAAGGGCGCGCTGTACGGGCTGCTCAAGCAGCTGACGGGCATGCGGCCCCCGTGGGGGAGCCTCACGGGCATAAGGCCCACGCGGCTTCTGTACGAGGGCATGGAGGCGGGCCTGACGCTGGACGAGGCCGTCCAGCGCGTGCAGGACGAGTTCGACGTGTCCGCGGACCGCGCCGCGCTGCTGGGCGACATCGCCCGGATGCAGGCCGGCATCCGCGAGGCCGCGCCGGATCAGTTCGACCTGTACATCGGCATCCCGTTCTGCCGGACGCGCTGCTCCTACTGCTCGTTTTCCGCCGGGGAGATCGGCGACGGCAAATTGGTTGGGCCCTACGTGGAGGCGCTGCTGCGGGAGATCGCGCTCTGCCGCGACCTGATGCAGGAAAAGGGCATGCGCCTGCGCGCCGGATACGTCGGCGGCGGCACGCCCACGGCCATCCCCTGCGCGGAGCTGGATCGCATCCTGGAGGCGGCGCAATCGGCCTTCCCGGGCGCGGCGGAGTGGACGGTGGAGGCCGGCCGGCCCGACACCATCGACGAGGAAAAGCTGCGCATGATCAAGGCGCGGGGCGTGGGGCGCATCTCCGTCAATCCCCAGACCTTCAACGACGACACGCTCCGGCGCATCGGCCGCGCCCACACCGGCGAGGAGACCCTCGCCGCCTACGCGCTGGCCCGGTCGCTGGGCTTCGACGACATCAACATGGACCTGATCGCCGCCCTGCCGGGCGAGACGGTGGAGGACTTCTCGCGCACGCTGGATAGGGTCGAGCGCCTCGCACCGGACAGCGTCACCGTGCACTCGCTGGCCATCAAGCGCTCCAGCCGCCTGCACGAGCAGCTGGCGGTGGCGGGCGAAGGCTACGGCCAGGTGACGCGCGAGGGCGCGGACGAGATGATCGCGCTGGCGCGGGCGCGCCTGACGGCCGGGGGCTGGCGGCCCTACTACCTGTACCGGCAGAAGTACATGGCCGGGAACCTGGAGAACGTGGGCTACGCGAAGCCAGGCAAGGCCTGCCTGTACAACATCGGCAACATGGAGGAGACCGTGAGCGTGCTGGCGCTGGGCGCGGGCGCGATCACGAAGTGGCTGTTCGACCCGCGGGACCGCGACCTGCGCATCGAGCGCGCGCCGAACGTGCGCAACATCGAGGAATACATCGCGCGGGTGGACGAGATGGTGCGGCGCAAGCGCGACGTGATCTTCTCGGAGGCCCCCCGGCAGGCAGGAGCCACAGGGACGTGGCAATTGACAACATGATTTCGGAGGCGAGGGATTCATGCGATCCCGCAGGAGAAATACCGGCTTTTTCAGCGACTGGCGGCGCGTGGCGGCGCTGGCCGCCGTCGGGGGCGTGGTGCTGGCGGCGCTGATCATCGCGCTTTTGAAACTGAGCGCGCCGAAGGAGCCGGAGGTGGTCGTGCCGAACCCGGTGGCGACCATCGCGATGTCCGACGGCAGCCAGATGCGCTTCACGCTCTACCCGGACCAGGCGCCCAACACCGTAGCAAACTTCATCAAGCTGGCCAACCGCGGCTTCTACGACGGCCAGCAGTTCTTCCGCATCGTGGCGGGCGTGTTCATACAGGGCGGCGACCCCAAGAACAACGGCACCGGCGACCCTGGCTACGCCATCAAGGGCGAGTTTGCCGACAACGGCTTTTCGCAGAACACGATCTCGCACATGCGCGGGGCGATTTCGATGTGCCGTCCCAGCGGCTACGACACCGCCGGAAGCCAGTTCTTCATCATGCAGGGCAGCTACCCGGAGTACGACGGGCGCTACGCGGCGTTCGGCTCGATCGACGAAGGCGACGAGAAGAGCCTGGCCACGCTGGACGCCATCGCGTCCCAGCCCACCGACAGCACCTATCTGCCCCTCACGCGCCAAGTGATCGCCACCATCCGCGTGGAGACCTTCGACGCGGAATACCCCGACCCCGAGACGATCGAGAGAGAGTAGAAAAGGAGGAAGCTTGTATGTCCAACCCCATCGTCACCATTGAAATGGAGAACGGCGGCGTCATCAAGGCGGAGCTGTATCCCGAGATCGCGCCCAACACCGTGGCGAACTTCGTCAGCCTCGTGCAGAAGGGCTTTTACGACGGCCTGATCTTCCACCGCGTCATCCCCGGCTTCATGATCCAGGGCGGCGACCCGCAGGGCACCGGCATGGGCGGTCCGGGCTATTCCATCAAGGGCGAGTTCGCCCGCAACGGTTTTAGGCAGAACAACCTGCGCCACAGCCGCGGCGTGCTCTCGATGGCCCGCAGCATGATGCCCAACTCGGCAGGCTCCCAGTTCTTCATCATGCACGCCGACGCGCCGCACCTCGACGGCGACTACGCCGCGTTCGGCAAGGTCAGCTCGGGCATGGACGTGGTGGACGCCATCGCGAACACTCCCACCGGCTTCCAGGATCGCCCCGTCAGCGAGCAGCGGATCAAGAAGGCCACGGTGGAGACGTTCGGCGAGACGTATACCGTGGAGAAGTACGGGCGATAAGATCGCCACATTCCTGCAGGGGCGGCGTTGCGCCGCCCCTGCAAATTACGGGAGTAATACCATGTCAAAAACCTTGATCGTCGCCGAGAAGCCGTCCGTGGCGCGGGACATCGCCCGGGTGCTGGGCGTGAAGGGCCGCGGCGAGGGCTGCATCCAGGGGAGCGAATACATCGTCACCTGGGCCATCGGCCACCTGGTGTCGCTGAGCGAGCCGGGCGAGACGGACGCGCGCTGGATGAAGTGGAACATGGCGGATCTGCCGATGCTGCCCGAGCGCATCCCGCTGAAGGTGCTGCCGGGGACGAAGGGCCAGTTCGCCGTGATCAAGGGCCTGATGGCGAGCGACGAGGTGTCGGACATCATCTGCGCGACGGACTCCGCGCGCGAGGGCGAGCTGATCTTCCGCTACATCTACCAGAAGGCGGGCTGCAAAAAGCCCGTTCGGCGGCTGTGGATCTCGTCGATGACGGATGCGGCGATTCAGCAGGGCTTTGCGGACCTAAAGCCCGCGTCGTTTTACGATTCGCTGTACGAGAGCGCGCGCTGCCGCAGCGAGGCGGACTGGCTGGTGGGCATGAACGCCTCGCGGGCGTTTTCGCTGGCCTACGACGCGCACCTGTCCGTGGGCCGCGTGCAGACGCCGACGCTGAACCTGATCGTGAAGCGGGACATGGAGATAAAGAACTTCGTGCCCGTGGACTACTGGGAGATCCACGCGAACTTCGGCGACTACGAGGGCCTCTGGATAAACCCCGAAACGAAGGACACCCGCTGCCCGGACGAGGCGCGGGCGCGCGAGGTGCGCGACGCGGTGGCGGGGAAGGACGCGGTCGTGGAGGAGAGCAAGGTGGAGCGCAAGAAGGTGGTGCCGCCGCAGCTGTACGATCTGACGAGCCTGCAGCGCGAGGCCAACCGGAAGCTGGGCTACTCTGCGGACAAGACGCTGAAGCTGGCGCAGTCGCTGTACGAGACGCACAAGCTGATCACCTACCCGCGCACCGACAGCCGCTACCTGCCCGACGACATGAAGCCGAAGGTCGCTTCGACGCTCAAAAAGCTCCCGGCGGCCTATCAGCCGCTCGTCCAATCGCCGCAGCTGAACTGGGGCCTGAAGTGGAACCGCTTTTACGACAACTCGAAGATCAGCGACCACCACGCCATCGTGCCCACCGAAAAGACGGCGGATTCCTCGCAGCTGACGCGCGACGAGGCGCTGCTGTTCGATATGATCGCGCGGCGGCTGATCGCGATCCACTATCCCAACTACGAATACGACGCCGCGCGCGTCGTCACGCGCGTGGGCGAGCACCGCTTCAAGTCTACCGGCGCGATGCCCGCCGTGGAGGGCTGGAAGGCCGTCTACAAGGGCGACAAGGCCGAGGAGAAGGAGCCGCCGCTGCCGCCGCTCAAGGCGGGCGACGCGCGGCGCGTGCAGCGGGCGACGGTGAAGAAGTGCCAGACCAAGCCGCCCGCCCCGCACACAGACGCCTCGCTTCTGAACCTGATGGAGAACGCGGGCCGCGACATCGAAGACGAGGCGCTGCGCGAGCAGATGAAGTCCTCCGGCCTCGGCACGCCCGCCACCCGCGCCGCCACCATCGAGCGGCTGATCGACGTGGGCTACGCCGCGCGCCGGGGCAAGACCATCGTGTCCACCGAGAAGGGCCGCCAGCTGATCGCCGTCGTGCCCGAGCAGATCGCCTCCGCCGTCACCACCGGCAAGTGGGAGAAGTTCCTCTCCGACCTCGCCGCCCAGAAGGACGAGGGCGAGCGCGACCAGAAGTCCGCGCGCTTCATGAACGGCATCCGCCGCTTCTCCGCCTTCCTCGTCGACGCCGCCAAGAACGGCCCCGAGGTCCACTTCGCCAAGGAACAGCCGGCGAAGAAAAAGGCGGCGAGGAGGACGTATACGAAGAAAACGGGCGCAAGAAAACCCGCCGCGAGGAAGGCGACGGGGAAGGGTTGAATGAGGAATGAGGAATGGGGAGCCACAACCCCTCAGTCAGCTCCGCTGACAGCTCCCCTTACACAGGGGAGCCGAGGCTGACGCCCGCCAAAAGCCTTCCCCTTTAGGAGAAGGTGGCGCGATAGCGCCGGATGAGGTCGTTCC
>CADAQZ010000043.1 GCA_902790175.1 uncultured Eubacteriales bacterium
AAGCCTCAGCACGCTGATAGTACTTGGCTGGAAACGGCCCGGTAGGGTAGGTCGTCGCCGGATCTCATCGAGAGACTTTCGAAAGAAGGTCTCTCTTTTTTGTATGTTTAGGCAATAGGGAATAGGGATTGTGGAGAGGGAGTAGGCAGTAGGCAGTAGGGAGTAGGAATAGTGGCGGGACGAGGAACGACCTCTCCTGCCCCCTGCGGGGGCACCCTCCCCTGAATCGCCCCGCGCCCTGGCAATGTTTTGCCGGTCGCGGGTTACGCCTGCGTCTTGCCCTGCGGGCTGCGCTTGCAGGCTCAGCCTCGCTTCGCTCGGCGCTGGGGAGGGCTTTTGGAGAACAGGGCGGGCGCAGGGGCGGATCTTCCGCCGCATCGCCGCCCCTACGGAATACGTTACACAAATCCAAAGGGAAAAGGAGAGCGACCTCATCCGTCTTGCCGCTTCGCGTCAATCCACCTTCCCCTAAAGGGGAAGGCTTTTGGTGGGTGCGCAGGGCCATGCATGGGAAGAGTGCGATCACATGGCGGGCGGCGCATCGCCGCCCCTACGGGGAGAGACAAGGCAGGGGCGGGCGCGGGGGCGGACCTTCCGCCGCATCGCCGCCCCTACAGGGAGAGGCAAGGCAGGGGCGGGCGCAGGGGCGGACCTTCCGCCGCATCGCCGCCCCCTACAGGGAGAGGCAAGGCAGGGGCGGGCGCGGGGGCGGACCTTCCGCCGCATCGCCGCCCCCTACAGATAAATATATCGACAAAAAAACTCCCGCTCCTATCGGAGCGGGAGCGACAAAAGCATACAAGACGCCCGCCCCATAATCTATGGAGCGGGCGAATGGTCAGAGGTCGCGGCAGCGCAGGGCTGCCGGTTCCACCGGCTTAGTCCTCGATGATCTTGGTCACGACGCCAGAGCCGACGGTGCGGCCGCCCTCGCGGATAGCGAAGCGGAGGCCTTCCTCGCAGGCGATGGGGGTGATCAGCTTGACTTCCATGTCGATGTGGTCGCCGGGCATAACCATCTCAACGCCGTCGGGCAGCTTGATGTCGCCGGTAACGTCGGTGGTACGGAAGTAGAACTGCGGACGATAGCCGTTGAAGAACGGGGTATGACGGCCGCCCTCTTCCTTGGTCAGCACGTAGACCTGGCCGACGAAGTGGGTGTGGGGATGGATGGAGCCGGGCTTGGCCAGAACCTGGCCGCGCTCGATCTCGGTGCGCTGCACGCCGCGCAGCAGGCAGCCGATGTTGTCGCCAGCCTCGGCGTAGTCCAGGAGCTTGCGGAACATCTCGACGCCGGTAACGACGGTGGTGCGCTTCTCATCGGTCAGGCCGACGATCTCGACCTGGTCGGAGACCTTCACCATGCCGCGCTCGACACGGCCGGTGGCCACGGTGCCGCGGCCGGTGATGGAGAACACGTCCTCAACAGGCATCAGGAAGGGCTTGTCGGTGTCGCGCTCGGGATCGGGGATGTACTCGTCCACGGCGTCCATCAGCTCGAAGATGCACTTGCACTCGGGGGTGGTCTTCGCGTCCTTGCCAGCCATCAGCGCTTCCAGCGCCAGCAGCGCGGAGCCCTGGATGATCGGGATGTCGTCGCCCGGGAACTCATACTCGTTCAGCAGCTCGCGGATCTCCATCTCGACGAGCTCGAGCAGCTCGGGATCGTCGACCTGGTCAGTCTTGTTCATGAACACGATGATGTAGGGCACGCCAACCTGACGGGCCAGCAGGATGTGCTCGCGGGTCTGCGGCATGGGGCCGTCAGCAGCGGACACGACCAGGATCGCGCCGTCCATCTGCGCGGCGCCGGTGATCATGTTCTTGACATAGTCAGCGTGGCCGGGGCAGTCGACGTGAGCATAGTGACGCTTCTCGGTCTGGTACTCGACGTGAGCGGTGTTGATCGTGATGCCACGGGCCTTCTCTTCGGGCGCCTTGTCGATCTGGTCATAACGCATGGCCTCCGCGCCGCCCACCTGAGCCAGCGCCATGGTGATGGCAGCGGTCAGGGTGGTCTTGCCGTGGTCGACGTGACCAATCGTGCCGATGTTTACATGCGGCTTGTTGCGCTCAAATTTTGCCTTTGCCATTGGAAATTCCTCCCTATCAATAATGATGGCTTTGTTCTGTATGGAGCGGGTGATGGGAATCGAACCCACGTGATCAGCTTGGGAAGCTGGAGCTCTGCCATTGAGCTACACCCGCGCATTCCCGCCTTCATACGCACATAGTTTATTTTACCTGCGAAGGGCTGTTTTGTCAACAGATATTTGTCAAATTCCCCGTAAATTCACCTTTCTGGCACAGTTTGGGCCCTACGCGGCGGAAAAATTAACCTTGCGCCGAACAGCTGTCCGCGTGGGACGGAAGACGCGGGGGAGAGGGCAGAGCGGGCGGTGGGACCGCCGACGGGATAGGGTGGCGGGGGACACCTCATCCGTCACGGCTTGACGCTTCGCCAGGCCTTCGGCCACGCCCTGCCACCTGACGCTTACGCTAGGCTTTCGCCCCCTCAAGGGGAAGGCTTTTGGGAATACTGGACGGGTGGCGACCTCATCCGGCTCGCTGCTTCGCAGCGATCCACCTGACGCTGACGCTAGGCCTACGGCCCCCAGAGGGGAAGGCTATTCCGCCCCTACAGAAATGTCACGCGGCAGCTGCCATCCACTCTCCACTCTAAACTCCCTCACTTCTCCTCGAGGTACTTGAGCAGCTTGCGCTTGATGCGCTGCAGGGCGTTGTCGATGGATTTGACGTGGCGGTTCATCTCCCCGGCGATCTCCACGTAGCTCTTGCCCTCCATGTAGCGCACGAGCACATCCTTCTCCAGGTCCGAGAGCATCTGGCCGATGCGGCCCTCGATCATGGACAGGTCCTCGCGGTCGATGATCATCTCCTCGGGGTTCGACATGCCCTCCTCGGTGATCACGTCCAGCAGCGTGCGGTCGGAGTCCTCCTCGTAGATGGGCTTGTTGAGGGAGATATAGCTGTTCAGCGGGATGTGCTTCTGGCGCGTGGCCGTCTTGATGGCGGTGATGATCTGGCGCGTGACGCACAGCTCCGCGAACGCGCGGAAGCTCGACAGCTTCTCGGCGCGATAGTCGCGGATGGCCTTGTAGAGGCCGATCATGCCCTCCTGGACGATGTCCTCGTGGTCCGCGCCGATCAGGAAATAGCTGCGCGCCTTCGTGCGCACGAAGTTCTTGTACTTGTTCAGCAGGTATTCGAGCGCCGCGCCGTCGGCTTCCTGCGCCAGCTTCACGACCTGCTCGTCCGCCATGGCTTCAAAGTCTTGTGTAGTGTACATCACGGTGGTTTCCTTTGCTTGTGGTTGTGTTGGGTTGGCGAGACGGCCTCCGTCCTCGCTTTCACTTTGCCCGGGCGCGGACGATTTCATACATCAAAATGCCCGCCGCCACCGAGGCGTTCAGCGATTCGATGCGCCCCTTCATGGGCAGGGAAACCGTCCGGTCGCACTTCTCGAGCGTCAGGCGCGACACGCCCTCGCCCTCCGAGCCGATCACCAGCGCGACGGGGCCGGACAGGTCCGCCTCCAGCGCGTTTTCGCCGTCCATCGCCGTGCCCACGACCCAGACGCCGGCGGCCTGCAATTCCTCGATGGCGCGGTTCAGGTTCTTCACGCGGGCGACGGGCATGTGGTTCAGCGCGCCCGCCGCGGCCTTCGCCGCCGCCGGAGTCAGCCCCGCGGCCCGGCGCTCCGGGATCACCACGCCGTGCGCGCCCGCGCACTCCGCCGAGCGCACGATGGCGCCGAGGTTGTGCGGGTCGGTGATGCCGTCCAGCAGCACCAGGAAGGGCTCCTCGCCCCTTTCCGCCGCCGCGGCCAGGATGTCGGAAAGCTCCACGTAGGGCACCGCCGCCACATAGGCCAGCATGCCCTGGTGCGCGGGGTAGATCTGGTCCAGGCGGCTCCGGTCCACCGGCTGCACCACGGCCCCGGCGTCCTTCGCCATGCGCACGATCTCCTGCGCCGCGCCGGACAGCTCGCCCGACGCCACCAGCAGCTTCTCCACCGGTCGCCCGGCCCGCAGCGCCTCGCGGATCGGGTTGCGCCCGGCCAGGATGTGCCCGTCCTCCAGGGCTTCGGCGATCGCGTCGCCCGGCTGTGCGTCCGCGTCGCGCCTGCGCGGGCCGCTGGGCGCGCGGTAGGCCGCGCCGCGGTGGAGTGAGGAATGAGGAGAGTGGAGAGTGGAGAGTGGAGAGTGGAGAGTTGAATTACCGGTGTAAATCTCTTCTCCGCGCGCGATGTTGTCTTCCTCGTCCGTCACCTGCTGCGCGCGGGGGACGTTGCGCGCGATGCGGCCCACGCGGGGACCCGCGGCGTCCGGATACGTCCTGCGCCCCGCGCCCTGCGCGCGATTGCCCGGCTTGCGGCGGTTGTTGTCGTTGCTCATGGTGTGCTCCTTGGTTCATTTGGAATGGGCTCCCAAAAGGCTTCCCCTCCGGGGAAGCTGTCAGCATCCTTTGATGCTGACTGATGAGGTCGGGTACGCCGGACATAACGATATCGCGATTCGACCTCATCCGTCTTCGCCTTGCGGCGAATCCACCTTCCCCAAAGGGGAAGGCTTTGGAAAGGGCAGCGCCAGCTTCAATATCTCGTTCATTCTATCCCGCTGCCCGGTGACGTACAGCCAGCCGACGAGCGCCTCCAGCGCGGTGGCGTGGTGGTACTCGCCGGGGTCGGCGTTCTTCGGCGGGCTCTGCTTCGCGTTGCGGGCGCGGCGCACCACGTCCGATTCCTCGTCCGTCAGTGCGTCGGCCACGCGCGCGAGCGCCTCGCTCTGGGCGTGGGCGCACACCAGCGAGATCGCCTCGCGGTGCAGCGCGCGCACCTTCCCGCCCCGGGCGATCAGGTGCTCCCGCACGTACAGGTCGTACAGCGCGTCGCCCAGGTAGGCCAGCTCCAGCGAGCCGGGCAGGGCGTTGTGTTCAAAGTGGAATATCATCGATTTCTCCCCAGCTATTATATCAGAATGCCGCGATTATCTCAAGGTCCTGCGGCGCAGCCAGCCCAGCAGCGCCAGGGCGTCCCCGCGGTCGAACAGCAGCGCGGCGGCGGCGGTGATCGCCGCGCCGATCAGCGCCACCAGCGCGGCCCGCAGCGCCCAGCCGAGGTAGCCCGCGCCGAGGAACGGCACTAGCCGACCGGCCAGCACGATGGCGGCGGCGGTCGCGGCGTCCACGGCCAGGCGCTTGAACAGCAGGGAGGCCGGGCGCTTCAGCAGCGCGCGGGCGTCGTAGAGCGCCAGCCACAGCGTCTGGAACGCCATCGCGGCCAGCGTGCCGATGGCCACGCCCACGAGCCCCAGGCTGCGCACGGCGATGATCGACACGCCCAGGTTCAGCGCGGCGGCGAATATGTAGCTGCCCTGCGTCTGCTTGAAGTGGCCCGCCGCCAGCACCAGCTTGTCGTAGGGGTCGCGCAGGCAGTTCATGCCGTGAGCCAGCACCATCAGCGCCGCGAACAGCGGCTGGATGTACTCCGCATCGTTGACGTTCCGGGTGAACACCGTCACGAACGGCACGATCAGCACGCCCGTGCAGCTGAACAGCAGCGTGGCGGCGTAGTGCGTGGCGCTCTCGAAGCGGCTGAAAAATCGGTTCAGCGCGGCGCGGTCCCCGGCGACCCACAGCGCGCCGAGCTCCGCCTGCATGCTGTGCGTCACGGAGGTAAACAGCTTCTTGACGCCGTAGACCACCAGGTGGTGCACCGTGTACACCGACACGTTGGCCAGCGTCGAGAACAGCGTCAGCACGGCCACGTCGGTGTTCTCCAGCACCACGAAGGCCACGTGCTGGCCGATGCCGTTCCACTTCTGCGCGATGGGCTCGCCCCGCAGCGCGACGCGGTAGTTAAGCGGGTAGCGCCGCTTCGCTTCCAGCCAGTACAGCAGGGCCGTCGCGATCCCGAAGGCCGCCATCACCAGCCGCACCTGCTGGATCGTGCCGCCCAGGTGCATCGCCAGGGCGCAGGCCGCGGTGTTGAGGAGCGTGGCGGCCAGCGTCGTCAGGTACACCACGTAGCCCCGCCGGTCCGCGATCATCAGCAGCTGGCTGCCCGCGTCGATCCAGTAGCCGGCCAGCGGCGCGACGGTCATGATGGCGATCAGCCCGGCGACGAATGGCGCGGGGAACTTGCCGGACACCTGCTTCAGTTTCGGGTAGAACAGCATCAGCGCGCCCGCGTACGCCGCCAGCGCGACGGCCACGCCGCGGTAGAACCGCCGGCCCGACTTCATCACGCGGCTGACCTGGCCCCAGTCGCGCCGGGCCAGCGGGCCGTAGAGCGCCGATTGCAGCACCGCGCCCACGCCCAGCTCGGCCAGCACGATGTAGCCCATGAACTGCGAGATGGACTGCACCAGGCCGTTCACGTCGGAGCCGTAGTGCGCCAAAATCATCCGAGGCAGCACAAGCCCGCAGACGACCGTCGCCATCTGCAGCATCACCGAGGTGATCGCGTTCAGGGCCTTCCGCTTCATGCGCGCCTCCGTGCGCGCCGTCGTATCGTGTCAAACGGCGCTTCCACCGGCACCATGATAACACATCGGCGCGGGCGGGTCAATGCGAAAGGGGCCAAAAACGGCCTAATACCGGGGAACTTCACGCGCCGATAATATGATATTTATGAACCCGTCGCGATTTTCGGCTATAATTGGAAGCAGCATACCGATATTGACAATGAGGTGGAACAAATGGATTTCAAGACTGGCGTCGCAAACGAGATACTGGCCGCGATGAACGCGGCGTTCGGGGAGGCCCCGATCGAGGCCGCGGAGATCGCCGGGGCGCTGGAGGTGCCGCCGGACACCGCCATGGGCGACTATGCCTTCCCGTGCTTCAGGCTGTCCAAGGCCCTGCGCAAGAGCCCGGTGATGATCGCGGACGCGCTGGCCGCGCAGATCCACGCCGACTACCTGGGCAAGGTGGAGGCCGTGAAGGGCTACCTCAACTTCTTCATCGATCGCGCCACCTACGCCGAGAAGGTGATCGGCCTGGCCCTGTCCGAGGGCGAGCGCTACGGCGCGGACGACTCCGGCGCGGGCAAGACCGTCGTACTGGACTACTCGTCCATCAACATCGCCAAGCGCTTCCACATCGGCCACCTGTCCACCACGATGATCGGCAACAGCCTGTACCGGCTGCACAAGTTCTTCGGCTGGCGGGCCGTGGGCGTCAACCACCTGGGCGACTGGGGCACCCAGTTCGGCAAGATGATCGCCGCCTACAAGCGATGGGGCGACCACGACACCGTGGCTGCGGGCGGCGTGGACGAGATGGTGAAGCTCTACGTGCGCTTCAACGAGGAGGCCAAGGAGAACCCGGCGCTGAACGACGAGGGCCGCGCCTGGTTCAAGAAGATCGAGGACGGCGACCCCGAGGCGCTGGAGATCTTTGGTTGGTTCAAGTCCGTGACGCTCAAGGACGCCGAGCGCGTGTACGACATGCTGGGCGTGAAGTTCGATTCCTACGCGGGCGAGAGCTTCTACAACGACAAGATGGGCCCGGTGATCGACGCGCTGCGCGAGAAGGGTCTTCTGAAGGAGGACGACGGCGCGCAGATCGTGGACCTGTCGGACTACGGGATGCCCCCGGCGCTGATCCTGCGCTCCGACGGCGCGACGCTGTACATGACGCGCGACCTGGCCGCGGCGAAGTACCGCAAGGACACCTACGACTTCGACAAGAGCCTCTATGTCGTCGCCTACCAGCAGGACCTGCACTTTAGGCAGCTGTTCAAGGTGCTGGAACTGATGGGCTATGAGTGGTCGAAGGCCTGCGAGCACGTGGCCTTCGGCATGGTCTCCTACGAGGGCCAGAGCCTGTCCACCCGCGAGGGCCGCGTGGTGTATTTGGACGAGCTGCTGACGCAGGCGGTGGAGAAGGCCCGCGCGATCATCGACGAAAAGAGCCCGGACCTCGAGAACAAGGACGAGGTCGCCCGCCAGGTGGGCATCGGCGCGGTGGTGTTCTTCGACCTGTACAACAACCGCATCAAGGACATCGACTTCTCCTGGGAGCGCGCGCTGAACTTCGACGGCGAGACCGGCCCCTACGTGCAGTACACCCACGCCCGCGCGTGCTCGGTGCTGCGCAAGGCCGGGGACGTCGATGTGTCCGCGCCCGACTTCGCCGCGCTTTCCGACCCGTTCAGCCAGGACGTGGTGCGCCTGATCGAGCAGTTCCCGGACATCCTGAAGTCCGCCGTGAACCGCTCCGAGCCCAGCATGGTCACGCGCTTCGCGGTGGATCTGGCGCAGGCGTTCAACAAGTTCTACTATGAGAACAAGGTGATGGTGGACGAGCCCGGCGTCCGCGCCGCGCGGCTGATGCTCACCCGCGCCGTGGAGCAGGTGCTCAAGCAGGCGCTGTACCTGATCGGCGTCGAGGCGCCGGAGCGGATGTAGCCGGTGGAACCGGCAGTCAATCGCTGCCGCCCACACAAACACGATTTCCCGTGCCACTGATTCAAGCACGGGAGGGCTGCGCCCTCGGGCATTTGCTGCCGCGCGGAACATGGGATGTTCCATCCCAATCGCTGCTGCGCACACAAACACGATTCCCCGCGCCACTGGTTCCAGCGCGGGGAATCTTCGGTTGTATGTTTGTAGGGGCGGCGATGCGGCGGAAGGTCCGCCCCCGCGCCTGCCAAAAGGCTTCCCCTTGAGGGGAAGCCTTTTTGTGTTTTTATTCCACCGGCATCGCGAACACCTTGCCGAAGATGTCCAGCGCCTCGTCGAGCAGGCCTTCGTCGAGGGAGGCCATGTAGCTGGTGCGCAGCAGGCACAGGTCCGGCGGCGTGGCCGGGGGCAGCACGGGGTTGACGTACACGCCCGCGTCGTACAGCTGGCGCGCGCGGATCAGCGTGGCCTCGGGGGCGTAGGTGTAGATGGGGATGATGGGCGTCTCGGCCTCGATGATCGGGATGCCGCGCGCCTTCAGGCCCTTGCGCATGTAGGCGGACAGGTCCGACAGCCGCTTCACGATCTCGGGGTGCGCCTCGATGTACCTCAGCGACGCCAGGGCGATGGCCGCGCTGGCCGGGGTGATGGAGGCGGAGAATATGAACGGGCGGGAGTTGTGGCGCACGAAGTCCACCACGGTGCTGTTGGCCACCAGGTAGCCGCCGAGGCTGGCCAGCGACTTCGAGAACGTGCCCATGATCAGGTCGACCTCGTCCTCCAGGCCGAAGTGGCTGGCGGTGCCGCGGCCGCCCTCGCCGATCACGCCCAGGCCGTGCGCGTCGTCCACCATCACGCGCGCGCCGTACTTGCGGGCCAGCTTCACGATCTCGGGCAGCTTCGCGATGTCGCCGCCCATGCTGAACACACCGTCGGTCACGATCAGGCAGCCCGCGCTTTCGGGCACCTTCTTCAGCTGGATCTCCAGCTCCTCCATGTTGGCGTGGCCATAGGTCAGCATGCGGCCGTAAGACAGCTTGCAGCCGTCGTAGATGGAGGCGTGGTTCTCCTTGTCGCAGATCACGTAGTCGCCGTGGCCCACGATGGCGCTGATGATGCCCAGGTTGGACTGGAAGCCCGTCGAGAACGTGCAGCAGGCCTCCTTGTGCAGGAACTTGGCAAGCTCGTCCTCCAGCTCCAGGTGCAATTTCAGCGTGCCGTTCAAGAAGCGGGAGCCCGAGCAGCCGGTGCCGTACTGCTCCAGCGCCTTCAGGCCCGCCTCCTGCACCTCGGGGCAGGTGGTGAGGCCCAGGTAGTTGTTGCTGCCCAGCATGATGCGGCGCTTGCCCTCCATGATGACGGTCTTGTCCTGGCGGGTCTCCAGCGCGTGGAAGTAGGGATAGAGGCCCTTCGCGCGCAGGTCGTTGGCCAAGGAATAGGTATAGCACTTGTTGAAGATGTCCAATTCGCTTTCCTCCTTGAAACGCTTTGCCGATCCGCACCGCCAGGTTGTCCCGATGGGCGGAAATACTTACATTTTACTTCATAATTATAGCACAATAAAGCATCCCGGGGAATGGGTTTTTGTTTCCTGAAAGTAAAATTGACATTGAGACGGCCCGAAACCCATTTACAAATCCCGGAAATCGGGTATAATAAGGATGTTATCATTTCAACGGTGTAGATGGGAACCGCCCTTTATCCAGCGGCGCGAAGCGAACCGGAGACTGGTGCAAGTCCGGGGGCCGCCATAGAGGGGTATCCTCCCGGAGCCGTCGGGCTGAACGCGCATCGCCGCCACTAGGCCCCGCCGGGCGCGCCCGTTACAGCGCGAACAAGCGGGCATATTTTGGATATGCCAATTTGGGTGGTACCGCGAAAACAACTTCGTCCCATATCGGGACGAAGTTTTATTCTATCCTGGGGAGGTTATTCATATGATAGAAAAGGTCTCCACGGCGCTGGATTTCCTGGCGCGTGAGAAGGAAGTCATCAAGTTCTGGAACGAGAACCACATCTTCGAAAAGTCCATCGAAAACCGCGATGGGCGCGAGGTGTTCACGTTCTTCGACGGCCCGCCGACGGCCAACGGCAAGCCCCACATCGGCCACATTGAGACCCGCGCCATCAAGGACCTGATCCCGCGCTACCAGACCATGAAGGGCAAGCAGGTGCTGCGCAAGGCCGGCTGGGACACCCACGGCCTGCCCGTGGAGCTGGAGGTCGAGCGGATGCTGGGCCTGGACGGCAAGGAGCAGATCGAGCAGTACGGCATCGAGCCCTTCATCCAGGAGTGCAAGAAGAGCGTCTGGAAGTACAAGGGCGAGTGGGAGCGCATGTCCGAGCGCGTGGGCTTCTGGGCCGACATGGAGAATCCCTACATCACCTACGACAACAACTACATCGAGTCCGTGTGGTGGAGCCTGAAGCAGGTGGCCGACAAGGGCCTGCTGTACAAGGGCCACAAGGTGGTGCCCTACTGCCCGCGCTGCGGCACGGCGCTGTCCAGCCACGAGGTGAGCCAGGGCTACAAGGAGGTCAAGGAGCGCTCCGCCGTGGTGCGCTTTAAGCTCCTGGACCAGGACAACACCTACGTCTACGCCTGGACCACTACGCCCTGGACGCTGCCGAGCAACGTGGCGCTGTGCGTGAACCCCACCGAGACCTACGCCCGCTTCGACTACGACGGCCGCACCATCATCATGGGCGACGCGCTGATTGGGAAGGTGCTGGGCGAGGACGCGGTCGTCACCAACAAGATCACGTTCCCCGGCATCGAATTGAAGGGCCTCAGGTACGAGCCGCTGTTCGACTTCCAGAAGACCGCCATCCGCGGCACCGAGAACGAGCAGAACGCCTGGACCATCGTGGCCGACGACTACGTGACCATGACGGACGGCACGGGCGTTGTGCACCAGGCGCCCGCCTTCGGCGAGGACGACGCCCGCGTGGGCCGCGAGAACAAGATCCCGTTCTTGCAGCTGGTGAACGCGAAGGGCGAGATGACCGAGGACACCTACTGGCCCGGCGTGTTCGTGAAGAAGGCCGACCCGATGATCCTCCAGTGGCTGGAGGACGAGGGCAAGCTGGTGGAGGCCCCGTACTTCACCCACGACTATCCCTTCTGCTGGCGCTGCGACACCCCGCTGATCTACTACGCCCGCAGCACCTGGTTCATCCGCATGACCGAGGTGCGCGACCGCCTGGTGGCCAACAACCGCACCGTGAACTGGTATCCGGACAACATCAAGGAGGGCCGCTTCGGCAACTTCCTGGAGAACGTGATCGACTGGGGCCTGTCCCGCGAGCGCTACTGGGGCACGCCGCTGCCGGTGTGGGTGTGCAAGGGCTGCGGCAAGATCCACGTGATCGGCAGCCGCGAGGAACTGAAGAAACTGGGCAACAACGTTCCCGACGACATCGAGCTGCACCGGCCCTACATCGACGCCGTGACGCTCACCTGCCCGGACTGCGGCGGCGAGATGCGCCGCACGCCGGAAGTCATCGACTGCTGGTACGACTCCGGCAGCATGCCGTTCGCCCAGTGGCACTATCCCTTTGAGAACAAGGAGATCTTCGAGGCCAACTTCCCGGCCAACTTCATCTCCGAGGCCATCGACCAGACGCGCGGCTGGTTCTACACGCTGATGGCGATCTCGACGCTGCTGTTTGACCGCAGCCCGTTCGAGAACTGCGTGGTGCTGGGCCACGTGCAGGACGCCGAGGGCAAGAAGATGTCCAAGCACCTGGGCAACGTGATCGACCCGTGGGACGTGCTGGACAAGCAGGGCGCGGACGCCGTGCGCTGGTACTTCTACGCCAACGGCGCGCCGTGGCTGCCCACCCGCTTCTCCGGCGAGCTGGTCAGCGAGCTGCAGTCGAAGTTCATGGGCACGCTGTGGAACACCTACGCCTTCTTCTGCATGTACGCCGCCATCGATGGCTACAGGCCCAGCGAGCATCCGGCCGACGAGAAGGACCTGACGCTGATGGACCGCTGGCTGCTGTCCAGGCTCAACAGCCTGGTGAAGTTCGTGGACGAGGGCCTGGCCCAGTACAAGATCACCGAGACGGCCCGCGCCATCCAGAGCTTCGTGGACGAGCTGTCCAACTGGTACGTGCGCCTGTCGAAGTCCCGCTTCTGGGGCAAGGATTGGACCGGCGACAAGAAGGCCGCCTACCAGACGCTGTACACGGCGCTTACGACGCTGTGCAAGGTGGCAGCGCCGTTCATACCGTTCATGACCGAGAGCATGTACCGCAACCTGGTGGTCGGCAGCGTGGAGGGCGCGCCGGAGTCGGTGCACCTGTGCGATTTCCCCGCCTGCGACGAGGCGCGCATCGACAAGCAGCTGGAAGCTGAGATGGACGAGGTCGCCCAGGCCGTCGCGCTGGGCCGCGCCGCCCGCAGCACCGCGAACATCAAGGTGCGTCAGGCGCTTTCGACGCTGTACGTGAAGGGCGCGAAGCTCTCCGACGCCTGCGCCGCGCTGATCCGGGACGAACTGAACGTGGAAAACGTGGAATTCATCGAGGACGCCCGCGCCTTCACCACCTATCAGATCAAGCCGCAGATGCGCACGCTGGGCCCGAAGTACGGTAAGCTCCTGGGCAAGATCGGCGCGTACCTGAAGGACGTGGATGGCAGCGCGTTCGTCGACGCGCTGGAGAAGGACGGCGTCGTGAAGTTTGAGATCGAGGGCGCGCCCGTCGAGCTCGCGAAGGACGACTGCCTGATCGCCCCGGCGCAGAAGCCCGGCTTCGTGGCCGAGAGCGACGGCGGCATGACGGTCGTGATCGACACGAACCTGACGCCCGAGCTGATCGAGAAGGGCTACGTGCGCGAGGTCATCTCGAAGCTGCAGACGATGCGCAAGGAGGCCGGCTTCGACGTGGTGGACCGCATCACCGTCACCTATAAGACCACCGATACGCTGAAGAAGGCCATCGCGGACAACGCGGACGCCATCGCCTCCGCCGTGCTGGCCACCGCCATCCAGGAGGGCGACGCCCCCGCGGACGCCTACGCCAAGGAATGGAACATCAATGGCGAGAAGGCCGCGCTGGGCGTGCGGAAGAACTGAACAGGGGCTTGAACAAGCCCGGGGACGCACATTTTTGCGGCGGGATTCCCCGACCCCGTATCTTCGCGGGTACAACCTCCGTTGCCACTGCGGTTGTGCCCGCTCGATGAAGGGGTCCGGGAGAACCCCGCCGCGTTTCGATGGGGAACAGCGATTGAGGTGACACATAATCAGGCGGTGCAAGGGCGGACTTTCCGCCGCAACGCCCCCCTGCATGGACGACAG
>CADAQZ010000044.1 GCA_902790175.1 uncultured Eubacteriales bacterium
TGCGGCGGGCGTAGAGATAGGTGTACAGCGCGGTGCGCAGATTCCCCAGGTGCATGTAGCCCGTGGGGCTGGGGGCGAAGCGGGTTCTGGTTTGCATGGGTGATTGCTCCTTAATTGAAATGATGGGTTTTCTATCGGTGGGCAAGCGGATGACAAGGGAGTAGGCAGTAGGGAGTAGGGAGTAGGGATAGTGGCTGCCGCGCGGCAGCCTCGGCTCCCCCTTCCAAGGGGAGCTGTCAGCGAAGCTGACTGAAGGGTTTTCCTACTCCCTACTCCCTTGTCCCTACTCCCTACCAAATCGATTTGCGCCGCAAATCGGTTCAGCCCTCCACGTCAAACGCGAAGATGGTCGTGAAATCGTACTTCTCGCCGGCGCGCAGCACGCTGTCGATGAACTCGGGATGGTTGATGGAGTCCGGGGCGAACTGGGTCTCCAGGCAGAAGCCCTCGCGCTTGGACGCCCTTGAGGGCGTTGCCGCAGTACAGCTGCACGGCGGGCATGTCGGTGAACACGTCCATCACGCGGCCGGTATCGGGGTCGGTGACCTCCGCGGCGAAGCGCAGCCCGGCCTCGAAGTCGTTGATGTTGAAGTTGTGGTCGATGCCGCCGCCAAAGCCCAGCTGCTCGTCGCTGTCGGTCTTGGCGAGGCTGTCGCCCACGCGGGTGGGCTCGCGCAGGTCAAAGGGCGTGCCGGTCACGTCGCGCTGCTCGCCGGTGGGGATGCAGTCGGCGTCCACGACGGTGAAGGTGTCGCAGTTCATCTCGAAGATATGGTCCTCGATGTTCTTGCCGGAGGCCTCGCCCGCGAGGTTGAAGTAGGTGTGGTTCGTGAGGTTGCACAGCGTGTCCTTGTCGGAAACGGCCTCGTAGCGGATCAGCAGCTCGTTCTCGTCGGTGAAGGTGTAGGTGACCATCACCTTCAGCGTGCCGGGATAGCCCTCTTCGCCGTCGGGGCTTACGTACTTCAAAATCAGGTGATCCTCGCAGATGCCCTCGATGGGCGTCGCGTCCCACAGCTTTTCGTTGAAGCCGACGTTGCCGCCGTGCAGGTGCGTCACGCCGCGCTCGTTCTTCGCCAGGTGGAGTTTCACGCCGTTCAGCTCGCACTCGCCCTTTGCGATGCGGTTGCCCACGCGGCCGATCAGCGCGCCCAGGTAGCCCGTGGTGGGACAGTAGCCCGCCGCGTCGTTGTAGCCCAGCACCACGTTGCCGATGTTGCCGGACTTGTCGGGCACGTTGATGGCCCGGACGATGCCGCCGTAGTTCGTGATCTCCACGCTCGCGCCGCTCGCGTTGGTCAGGACGTACAGGTCCGCCTCCCGCCCGTCGGGAAGCCTGCCGAAGCTCTTTTTCACAATGCTCATGCCGATACCGCCTTTCTGAAATGGCTCGCCTGCGCGAATGCCAATATTTCCTTATAATAAGTATACAACGTTTTCGCGGGAAATACAAGGGGGAAGAAACGTGAAATGGGGACGGTTCTCTTTTCACATTTTTCTGTTCGGAAAGCGTGAAAAGAGAACCGTCCCCATTTCACGTTATACTCGCTGGATGACGCCTCTATGGATCCCCGTCAGGCGTTCCAGCTGGTGAATTGTCAGGCCGCGCCGCCTCAATTCGCCCAGCGCCTCATCGCGTTCCCGCTTCCCGAGTTGCTGTAGTTGCGTACAGCTTTCAAGGCCGAACAGACTGCGAATCAATACCTTTGCTTCCGGATCGCGCATACCGCGCCTCGGCTCCGCCTCGAGACAGTTATCATCCGTGCTTTCGCGCATAAGGCGATCAAACCCTCCCCTGTCCGCGAGAATCTCCAGCACCGCGGCGTTGTCCACCAGATTATTCGGCTTTACATAAGCCCCGTAGCTGCTCCAACGATATTCCGAGGCCTTGGCAACGCCTGCTTTTTCCGGATTCCTGTGGATATAGCGAATCACGCAGAGCAGGTATTCGTCCGTTTCCACCGCTTCGCTTCTGTAGCGGTCCTGAAACAGGTGCCCGGTGCGATCGTATTTGTTGTTGAAGTAGTGGACGTAGCTGACCCCGATCTTCTTGATGATGTCAGGCAGCTGCTCCTTGACATCACGTATCAACAGGTGCGCGTGGTTTTCCATCAGGCAGTAGGCGACCAGCTCGAACCCGAGTTCGCGCCTGTATCTTTGCAGCGTCGAGAGGAATCGCTCGTTGTCCTCGTCCTCCTCGAAGATCAGTTGCCGTCCAATCCCCCGGATGACGACGTGGTAGTATTGGCTTTCACTCAATTTGCGCGCAGTTCTCGGCATAGGTGTCGCTCCTTTTTGTGAAATGGGGACGGTTCTCTTTTCACGTTATTCTGTTCTAGAAATGTGAAAGGAGAACCGTCCCCATTTCACATTTATTGACATAAATAGGGAGGCCGCATAGATCAGGGCAGCTGTTCCCAGTCCGGCGATCAGAGCGGCGGGGTCTATAGTCATTCCGTCAAGGTGGATTCCGCTCCGGTCGAGGATAAAAACGGACATGACCGTCAGCATCATCAAAGAGGTGTTCGCCTTTTCCGCGCTGCTGTAGTTGAAACGGAGGAAAACGCCAAGAAATATAGAGTAGTACAGCAGAAGATAGGTTGCGGCGATCAGCGCGCCCTGAACGCTTGGACGAAGCCCCAGCGCAAAGGAGGACAATGAGGTGAGGGCGATGGAAATGACGGCGCACAGCAGGCCCAAAAGGTACTTTGAGGCGACCAGCTGCGCCCTTGTGACGGGAAGCGAAGCGAGGAACTTTCTCGTCTGCGCGCCGTCGTCCAGATAGCAGGATTTGGAAACGAAGTGTGAGTTGGCCAATACGTTGCCAATAACGTACACCCAGAGGATCAATCGCGTCTCTCCACGGTCGATGTAAAATACGACAGGCATAATGACGGCGATTAAAACCAGCAGAAGCGCCCATTTCAGATTGAACGCAACATCTTTCTTAATTAGTTGGACCATCGTGGACGCCTCCGTTCAGGAATATCAATACATCTTCAACGAGCAAAGGCGCTCTCTCGAACTGTCCGAAATCCTCTGAAGCCGCATTGGATTCTTTCAGAATGATGAATTTGTCGTTGAGGATGACGCCCCTTTGTCTGACTTGGTTAAGGCGAAGCAGCGAATCATCCAGGCGCAGCTTGACAAAGCGCTCGTCCAAAGTCTTTCTGTCCGCGTCCAGCACCAAAGCGCCATCCACCAGGAAGAGCATGCGCGACGCGATCTTCTCCACATCCTGCGTAATGTGGGTTGAAAAAAGTATGCAGGCGTCCCTGTTTCTCGCCAGACGCTCCAGTATTTCAAGGACCTGCGCTCTGACAATGGGGTCCAGCCCCGACGTGGGTTCGTCCAGGAGAAAAATCTCCGCGGCGTGGGAAAGGGCGATCGTCAGCGACAGCTTGATCCTCATTCCGCTGGAGAGTTGAGACAGTTTTTTGTTTGGGTCAATGTTGAAGGAAGATAAGTACCGCGCCGCTTCAGACGCATCCCAGCGCGTATAAAACCCTGAAACGACTCTAAGAAAAGAGCCGACGCAAATGCTTGGATAATAATCCAGTGCCGCGCCGACATAGCCGATTTTCTGCTTGAACAGATGCTCGTTCGCCTTTGTTACCTGCTGCCCGTCGCAGAGGATGCTGCCGGATTGAAGGGGTGTCATGCCCATTATGGAATCGATGGTCGTCGTCTTTCCGGCACCGTTTTTGCCGATGAGAGCCAGCACTTCGCCGCCATGACATGCAAACGAGATGTTCGACAATGTGAACTTGTCATAAGCCACGGTGATGCCGCACAATTCAAGTCTCGCCATAATCATGCGCTCCAAAATGTGAAATGGGGACGGTTCTCCTTTCACACTATTTGGTTGGAATGTTTCTATCCTGTTTGAAAAGAAGTATAGCAGCTTCTGAAGAATGTGTCAAGAGAACCGTCCCCATTTCACATCATTTGCCCGCATCGCGCCCGTGTGGTATACTGAATGTGCCGGGTCGGCAGGATCAATTGTGAAGGGAAGTGCGGCGCGTGATCGCCATGACGCTGGAGGAATATCTGGAGCGGGGCGGCGAGGCGTGGTTTTTGACCGGCAAGCGGGCGCACCGCATGCAGGCGATGATGGTCTCCCAGGAGACGTCGTTCCACAACGCGCTGGACGTGGCCGACTACACCGTGGCGGACGACGGCGTGACGGTGATCCTGAAGGGGCGCTACGGCGAGATGTACGCGACCGGACTGCCGAACGTGGTGTCCGCCTACACGAAGCCGGATGGCGGCGCGCTGAGCGAGGCGGACTTCGCCGAAAAGGATGCGTATATCGACATCGTCGCGCGCGAGAAGCCGGGTTCCTACTGCGCGATGCACGTCCCGCCGGACGTCTGCGTGACCGTGGTGACCGCCGGGGGGAACGTGCTGCACACGAATCGGCCCAACGCGCCGCACGGCGACGGCGACTATCTCGTCTGCCGCGCGGACGAGCGGGGCGAGCCGGATTTGACGGACATCTGGGTCCTCAACGGCGTCGCGTTCCCGGAATACTACTTCGCCAAAATGTGAAATGGGGACGGTTCTCTTTTCACATTCTTGCGCCCCAAAAATGTGAAAAGAGAACCGTCCCCATTTCACGTTCTTCACTCGAACATGCGCATCTGCACGTGCTTTTCCGGCAGCTCGTGCAAATAGGAAAAGCATGCGTCGGGGGTGTGGAGCATGCCGCGCGATTCGCAGAAGTCGTGGAACAACCGCATCAGCGGGCCGTGGTTCGGGCTGGGCACCTCGTAGGCGTTGCCGTAGCGGCGGACGTACTCGCGCCTGAGGCCGGGGAAGTGCTTATCCAGCGCGGCGTAGAAGTACTCGCGGTCGCCCTCGCGCAGCGTCAGGCCCATGTCGAAGCACAGCACGCCCTTCACGCCCGCGTCCGCGCAGGCGTTTAAAATCGCGAGGACGTTTGCCTCCGTGTCGTTGATGAACGGCAAGATCGGCGTCAGCCACACGACGGTCGGGATGCCGCGCGCCCGCAGGGCCTTCAGCGCCTCCACGCGCCGCTGCGTGTCGCACACGTTCGGCTCGACGATCCGGCACAGGTCGGCATCCCAGGTCGTCAGCGTCATCTGCACGACGCACTTCGCCGCGCGGTGGATTGCGTCCAGCAGGTCGATGTCCCGCAGCACGCGGTCCGACTTCGTCTGGATCGCCGCGCCGAAGCCGTACTTCAGGATGATCTCGAGGCACCGGCGCGTCAGGCCGAGCTGCTCCTCGCAGGGCATGTAGGGGTCGGACATCGAGCCCGTGCCGATCATCGCCCGGCGGCGCTTCGAGCGCAGCGCCCCCTCCAGCAGCGCCGGCGCGTTCTGCTTCACCTCCACGTCCTCGAACGGGTGCGCGAACTGGTAGCAGAGGCTGCGGCTGTCGCAGTAGATGCAGCCGTGGGTGCAGCCGCGGTAGATGTTCATGCCGTAATGGCCGCCGCTGCCGGTGAGCAGGCCCTTCGCGTCCACAAAATGCACGTCCATCCCTCCCGCGTGGCGGCGCGCCGCCCTTCTGCTTTGATTGTAGTGCCATCGCGCGGGCCTGTCAAGCGCGGCGCGCGACTTGACATCCCCGTCGCCAAAAAGTATAATGGGGTTACTCAGGACGACCGCGGTTTACAACCGGAAAGGAAGCGCCATGGACAGCAGGAAACGCCGGACATCCGGCGCGGGTTACACCGCCCACGTGGAGCGGCCCAGCAAGCAGGGGGCCGTGTCTTCGCGCGCGGTCTGGGGCCTGATCCTCACGGTGCTGCTGCCGCCGGTGGGGCTGATGTTCCTGTGGCACCGCGGCGTGTTCCGCACGCGCGGGCGGATGCTGCTGACGGGCCTGGCGACCGTGGAGATGGCGGCGCTGGTGATCTGGCTGACGCCCCACGCGGAGCTGACGCCCCGCATGCCGGTGCCCGCCGCGCCGCCGCAGGTGACTGCCGCGCCCCAGGGGCAGACGCTGAACGCGCTCTACAACATCGAACAGCTCCTCTACGAGCAGCAGCTGGCGCAGGTGGAGGCCCAGGGCGGCACCGCCGCGGACCTGATGACCGAGGAGGAGAAGCTGGAGATGGTCAACCAGCAGAACGAGGAGGCGTACAACACCACGGTGTACAGCGTGTTTGGCGACGACGCCATCTACTACCACGCCACCAAGGTCTGCCGCACGCAGACCAACGGCCGCGAGCTGACCGTGCGCGACGCCCTGCGCCAGGGCCTGCAGCCCTGCCCGTACTGCAACCCACCGACAGTCACTGGGTGAGAGTGGTGGGGGAATCTTGACAAAATAAGGAAAAATACCTCATTAAAGTCATATTTATAACCTTGATTTAAGGCGCGAACCATCCTATCATATATGATAGGATGGTTCTATATAGGTACATATATACAGAACAACGCAAGGAGGCCGAGCCATGTTTTGCTCCAGATGCGGCAAAACCCTGATGCCGGAAGATACGCAGTGCCCGCATTGCGGGACCCCCGTGGGGGAGAGCCGCTTTGAGGGAACGCCCTATACCTCTGCGCAGGCCCATATCCTGCCCGACACGCCCGCCGGACAGGCTTCCGTGGCCTATACCCGCACCACCTACACCACGATGCCCGAGGCGCAGCAGCAGGAGGGGGCCGTCGACAGCCGCACCTCCTACCGCCCGGTGTACGACGGCGCGTCCGCCCCGGAGGAGATCCGCAAGGACATGCGGGCCGTGATCGAGGGCGCGGAGGATGAAAAGAAGGAAGACGAGGCCGACAAGGCCCCGCAGGAGCCCCTGTCCGAGGGCGCGAAGAATACGCTCAGCGCCGTGGACGAGGAGCTGACCATGGAGAGCATGGACACCTCCGAGCTGCAGGCCCGGCCCATCGAATCCACGGGCCGCGCCGGCATCAGCACCGAGGTGGAGGACTACATCCAGAAGCTGGAGGCCACGCAGAGCCGCCGCGCCGCCCGCCGCCGCAAGGCCGTGGACGAGGGCGAGTACAGCTACGCTACCCCGCGCGAGGGCGCCGTCTACGACGACACCGCCTCTAGCCCCGATATCGACACCGAGCAGAGCGAGGTGTTCAACGACATCGACGAGGAGGAGTTCGACGAGATCCGCTACGGGCGCACGATCGGGGTCAAGGAGATCCTCCGCGTGGCGCTGATCATGGTGCTGGCCGCGGCGCTGATCGTCGGCGGCGTGCTGTGGTTCCGCCACATCCGCGGCGCGCAGAACGCCTCGAAGATCGAGGGCGTCACCCAGACGCTGTACGACAGCGGCGTGGAGCTGATCAAGTCGCGCACCGACGCCACCTACGTCAACGAGCTCTTGAACACCTACCGCAACGACGGCGTGCTGGCCTTCACCGAGCGCGCGACCGCCGATTCCGGCGCCATCGACGCGCTGCTGCCCCAGGAGCCCGCGGTGAACGATTCGCTGTTCGTGTCCGCGCTGCAGACCATCCAGGCCAACATCGGAAACGCCATCCTGATGGACGCCACCGAGGCCGACAACACCGCCGGCGATTCCGGCCAGGATTCCGCGTCGCGCTGGCAAATCGTCAACGACGAGATCGCCCAGATCGAAAACGCCACCACCGCCCAGGAGCTGACCGCCGTATTGAACGGCGAGCGCGTGACCGTGGCGGCCTCCCCGACGCCCACGCCGGAGCCGGAGAAGACCTACACCACGCTCTCGAAGGGCGACAAGAGCGACGAGGTGCTGGAGATGCAGAACCGGCTGTACATGCTGGGCTTCCTGCTGGACGACCGCGACGGCGCCTACGGCAAGAACACCCAGACGGCCGTCAAGATGTTCCAGCAGGCTGCGGGCTTGGAGGTCACCGGCATCGCCGACAACGCCACGCTGCAGCTGCTGTACTCCGACGACGCCCCGCAGACCGAGTACGCCCAGGCCACCCCGACGCCCGCGCCGGAAGGCTAAACCAATTAGGAATTAGGAATGAGGAATTAGGAATTAAGTTAGCCGCTGCCGCGTCAAATTGCGGCATCTGATGGTCATGTACGCAAAGGCTGTCAGACAAAGCTGACTGTCGTTCCTAATTCCTCATTCCTCATTCCACATTAATACCGGAGGTACTCCCATGCAAACGCCCATCGTCGCGCTGATCTACGACTTTGACAAGACGCTGTCGCCCCGGGACATGGAGGAATACTCGTTCCTGCCGGGCATCAAGGTGGAACCGGACGTCTTCTGGGGCAAGTGCGCGGACTTTGCCCGCGAGCACGACATGGACGGCATCCTCACCTACATGTACCTGATGAAGAAGATGGCCAGCGGCGAGATGGCGCTGACGAAGGAGAACCTGATCGAGCTGGGGCGGGACGTGGCGTTCTTCCCCGGCGTAGAGACCTGGTTCGAGCGCATCAACGCGATCGGCCGCGAGTGCGGCGTATCCGTCGAGCACTACATCATCTCCTCCGGCCTGACGGAGATCATCCGCGGCAGCGCCATCGGCAAGTACTTCAAGGCCATATTCGCCGCCTCGTTCTGCTACGACGAGGGCGGCAACGCCGTGTGGCCCTCCACCGCCGTGAACTACACCAGCAAGACGCAGTACCTGTTTCGCATCAACAAGGGCATACTGGACGTGACCAACGACCGCGACCTGAACGCCTTTACGCCGGCCTACATGCGCCGCGTGCCGTTTTCCAACATGATCTACGTGGGCGACGGCCTGACGGACGTGCCCTGCATGAAGATGACCAAGCAAAAGGGCGGCTACTCCATCGCCGTGCACGCGCCCGGGAAGACGGAGCTGGCCGACGACATGCTGCTGCAGGGCCGCGTGGACTTCTCCGTCGAGGCGGACTACTCCGCCGGCAGCGAGATCGAGGACGTGGTGACGCTTTTGATGAAGCGCATCCGCGCCAGCCACGCGCTCACGCTCCGCCACGCCGAGCAGGTGCAGCGCGCCCACCGCCGCCGCGGCAAGTACGTGCCGCTGGACATCCCCATGCGCGGGGGACTGGAAGACGCGGACGAGGTGGAGTAGGAGAGAGTGTGGAGTGTGGAGAGTGAAGAGCGGAGAGTGAAGAGTGGAGTGTGAATAAGATCCTTTGCTTCGCAGGCCTGCGAAGCAAAGGATCTTCTCTTCCCTGTACTGGCGGCGATGCGGCGGAAGGCCCGCTCCCGCGCCCGCCCATAGAAGAACCAGATTGCCACGTCGGGCTTGCGCCTTCCTCGCAATGACATACTGCGAATAGCAAACAAACAACGTCATTGCGAGGAGCCTGCGAAAGCAGGCGACGTGGCAATCTGTTTTCCCAAACACAAACCCGGCGGGGGAAATCCCCCGCCGGGCGTCGTTTGTGCCAATATCACTTGTCGATCTTCGGGATCCCCGCGAAGCCCTTTTCAAGGTCGGCGTCGGTGGGGATGTAGTCGGTCATCTGGCCGTCGTGGAACTTCTCATAGGCCACCATGTCGAAGTAGCCGGTGCCGGTGAGGCCGAACAGGATCGTCTTTTCCTCGCCGGTCTCCTTGCACTTCAGCGCCTCGTCGATGGCGACGCGGATGGCGTGGCTGCTCTCCGGCGCGGGCAGGATGCCCTCGACGCGGGCGAACTGCTCTGCCGCCTCGAACACGCTGGTCTGCTCCACGGCGCGGGCTTCCATGTAGCCGTCGTGATACAGCTGCGAGAGGATCGAGCTCATGCCGTGGTAGCGCAGGCCGCCGGCGTGGTTCGCGGAGGGGATGAAGCCGCTGCCCAGCGTGTACATCTTCGCCATCGGGCACACCATGCCGGTGTCGCAGAAGTCGTAGGCGAACTTGCCGCGCGTGAAGCTCGGGCAGGAGGCCGGCTCCACGGCGATGATCTGATAGTCCGCCTCGCCGCGCAGCTTTTCGCCCATGAACGGCGCGATCAGGCCGCCCAGGTTGCTGCCGCCGCCGGCGCAGCCGATGATCACGTCGGGCTTGATGCCGTACTTGTCCATCGCGATCTTGCTCTCCAGGCCGATCACGCTCTGGTGCAGGAGCACCTGGTTCAGCACGCTGCCCAGCACGTAGCGATAGCCGGGATTTGAGACGGCCACCTCCACGGCCTCGGAGATCGCGCAGCCCAGGCTGCCGGTGGTGCCGGGGAACTGCTCCAGGATCTTGCGGCCCACCTGGGTGGTGTTCGACGGGCTGGGCACCACGGACGCGCCGTAGGTGCGCATCACCTCGCGCCGGAACGGCTTTTGCTCGTAGGAGACCTTGACCATGTACACCTTGCAGTCGAGGTCGAAGTAGGAACAGGCCATCGACAGCGCCGTGCCCCACTGGCCCGCGCCGGTCTCGGTGGTGACGCCCTTCAGGCCCTGCTGCTTGGCGTAGTAGGCCTGGGCGATGGCGGAGTTCAGCTTGAACTTGTAGTAGATCTTCGCCGGGGTCTGCAGCTTCTGCTCCAGGCAGTAGGCACGCACCAGCGGCGACGGGCGGTACATCTTGTAGAAGTCCTGGATCGCCTGGGGGATCGGGTATTCGCGGGTATCGTTGTCCAGCTCCTGCTTGATCAGCTCCTCGCAGAACACCGGCGCGAGGTCCGCGGCGGTCATCGGCTCCAGCGTTCCGGGGTTCAGAAGCGGCGCGGGCTTGTTCTTCATGTCCGCGCGGACATTGTACCAATACTTCGGCATCTCGTGCTCTTCCAGGTAAATCTTGTAGGGGATCTTCTTCGCTTCGCTCATGGGAATGCTCCTTTCTCTTTGCGGGACGGAGTTTAGATCAAAAAGCCCCTGTCCCAGTTGTGTTGCTGGGACAGGGGTCGTATTGTCTCCCTGCGGTGCCACCCGGCTTGACGCTTGCGCGCCCGCTCGATACCGTACCATCATACGGCAGCCTTTGATAACGGAGGGAACTCCGTCGCCCCTACTGAGATTGCTCCGTTCGGTTTGCCCTCGAAAGGCCATTCCTTCCCGCCGCCCGCGCCGCGATCACACCACCCGCGGCTCTCTTTGCCGTTCGACTGTTGGGAAGTACTCTTCTTTCTCAACGGTTGCGGCCAGTATAGCATGGTAAAGCGGTGATGTCAAGAGAAGAATCAAGAATTAACATTCGTCCTCCAGCTTGATCTTTTCCATCGCCTCGTCGGCGTGCAGGGGAGCGAAGCGGCGCACGCGGCGGGCGTCCATGCGCTCGTCGAACAGGCAGACGCCCCGCCAGTCGCAGTACTGGCAGGGGTTCTGCTGGCGGAAGCGGGCGGGCGCGGCCTGCATCAGCCCCTCGCGGATGCCGTCGAGGTGCTCCGCCGCCTTCTTCAGCGTGCGCTCCATCAGCGCGCGAAAGCCGTTCGCGTCGGTGGCCAGCGTGCCCTTGCGCAAATCGCCGCCGGCGTTCACGCGCACGTTCAGCACCTCCGTAAAGTTCGGCGACTGCGCCTCGAGCAGCGCAAGGTCGTCCGGGGCCAGGCCCGTGAGCTTAAAGCCGTCGCGACGCTCCCTCTCCACCTCGCCGGGGTCGGTGCTCTGCGTGGCGAGGATGCCCTCGTCCAGGCCGAAGTAGTAGACGCCCGCGCTCTGCTCGCGGCGCTTCTTCATCGCCGCCGCCAGGTATACCGGCAGCTGCAAACTCAGCCCGTGGTACACCGCGTCGAGGGCCAGGTCGCGACCGCCGCGCTTGTAGTCGATCACGCGCAGGTAGCCGCCTGAGGCCCACTCGTCGATGCGGTCGATGCGCCCTTCCAGCGTGCACTCGCCGCTGACGGCGTTCACGGTCAGCCGCGCCACGCCGTCCTCCGCGCCGAAGTCTGTCTCCAGCGCGGCGGGGTTGAAGCGGCTGCCGCGCATGTGCTCGGCCAGCACCGCCGCGCAGGTGCGGGCGGTGGCCTTCAGGCGGCGGCGCTCGGCCAGGGCCACGGCGCTGTCGCCCAGCGGGCCGTTTGCCGCCAGTGCGTCCAGCAGCCGATCCGCGATGCCGTCCATGCGCGCGCGGGCCTGCGCGTCGTCCAGCGCGTTCAAATCGTCCATGCTCGCCTGCAAAAACTCGTGCACGGCGTCGTGGAAGAACGTGCCCTCGTCGCGCGCGCTGAGCGCGTAGGGCTCGATGCGCAGCGGGCGCAGGCCGTACTGCGTGAAGTAGGCGAACGGGCACTGGGCGAACTTCTCCAGCCGCGTCACGCTCTGGCGACGCAGCTCGCCGTAGAGCGCCTTCGCCGTGGCGGCGCTGAGGCGCTCGGCGCTCTCGCCGTGGCGCAGCGCCGTGCCCACCTGATGAAGCGCGCGGTTGAGCCGCTCGCTCTGCCAGGCGGGGGTCCCGGCGTCGTCGATCACGCGGCGCAGGCCCGCCAGCGCGGCGCGGTCCAGCGGCCGGGCGGGCTCGCCCTCGCCCATGGCGGACAGCGCGCGGGCCGAATAGGCCGCCGCGGCCTCCGGGGCCGAGCGCAGCATTTGCTGGATGCCCGCGTCGTCCGTCACGCCGCCGCGCGCCTTCAGCGCCGGGAACGCGCCGCGGATCAGGTCGATCAGCGCGCCGGGACGCGTCGCCGCGCCGTCCGGGCCGCTCAGCGGGCAGGTGACGCACAAGTATTCTCCGGCCATCTCCACGGCGCTCTTGAGGTAGAATCGGCGCATGCGCGAAAGCTCCGCGTCGTCGGGGCCCACGTAGGCGTGGGCGAGGCGCGCGAACGCTTGCCGCTGGCCGGGGTTCAAAAGCCCCTCGACGTCCGCGTCCGCGCGGTCCGTCTCGCCGAGGATCAGCAGCGCCTGCGCGCGCTGGGCGACGACGCGGTCCGTGGTCTGGGCGTACACGGCGTCGCCGGACTGAGGCAGCGGCTTCACGACGGCGGCGTCCAGCGATTCCTCCAGCGTCTGCCGAAGCTCAGAAAGCGGCAGCGGCGCGTCGCCCATCAGGCCCGCCATCTGGTCCAGCGCGCCGATGATGCGGTTCCACACCTGGCTCTCCTCGCCCGCCTGCTGGCGCAGGTCCGCCTCGATCAGCGCGTTCAGGTGGCCCTGCAGCCGCGCCGGGGCGTCGATGTCCGTCAAAAAGCCGAAGAGCGCCGCCAGCTGCGCCTTCAGGTCGCCTGCGCGCCTGAGCCGCCGCTTCAGCGCGTTCACCGGCGCGGCGAAGCGCTCGCGCACCGGCTCCAGCGCCTGGATCTCGGCCTCGGTGCCGCGCTTCAGGGGCCTGAGCAGCGCCCACGGCTTCAGGCCGTACTTCTGCGCGTGGTTGGCGAGGCGGTCGGCCTCGTCCGCGTCCAGCGGCATGTAGCCCGTGCGCAGCAGCGCCAGCGCGTCCTCCAGCCGGGGCGCGGCGTCCGCAAGCCGCAGCGCGCTGAGCAGGCACTCCGCCAGCGCGTGGCGCGAGGCCGGGCGGCTGGCGGACAGAAACAGCGGCACCTCGTAGGCCCGGAACGCCTCCTGCAGCGGCTGGCGATAGGCGTCCAGATCGCGGCAGAGGATCTGGATGTCGCTCCAGCGCCAGCCGCGCTGCATCACCAGACGGCGGCACAGCGACGCGACGAAGCGGCACTCCTCCAGCGGATTGCGCAGCACGGCCAGCTGCATCGACTTCGGCGCTTCCCCGGACGGGTCGGGCCGGACGGGGAACGCGAACAGCTCGTGTGACAGCCGGGCGAGGGCCTCGTCCTGCTTCAGGCCGCGCACGACGAGGCATACTTCGCCGTCCACGGGCGATTCCTCCACGCGCACGCGCGTCGGACGCACGCCCGTCGCCCGCGCGACGGCGTTGTACAGCCGGTCGTACCCGGCCTTCAGCGGCAGCCAGGCGTCGAAGTCGCGGGCGCGCTCGTCGTTCGCCAGCGGCAGAAACGCGCTCGTCTCGGGGCAGACGGCGGCCACGGCCCCGATCAATTCGTGCAGCGTGGGCGGCGTCTGGTCGAAGCCGTAGAAGCAGACACAGGCCTCGCGCAGGAAGTTCGCCCGCGGCGCGCGCTCCACGGCCAGGGCGAACTCCGACTCACCGTCCTGGAAGCGCCCGTCGATCAGCGCCTCGTAGGCCTCCAGGATCACGCCCAGGTCGTCCAGCTTCATGCGCAGCATGCCCTCCGCGGCCTCGGCGCAGGCGAACAGCGCTTCGGGGGTCAGCCCCGCCTGGCGGATCAGCTCCAGCTGGCGGGCGCAGCGGTCCGCAAAGCCCCGGCGGTTCACCGCCCCGCGGTAGAGCGCCAGCCGCTCGTCCACCTGCCGCGCCGCGGCGCGCACCAGCATCACGCGCCCGCGCTCGTCCACGCGCACGCCCGCGGGCTGCCCGGCGGCCTCGAACACGCGGCCGCACAGGCGCTCCGGGCTCAGTACCTGCAGGCGAAACGAGCCGGGCAGATCGAGCTCCTTCAGGAGCATCCGCTCGGTTTGCAGCGTCAGCTGCTTGGGCACCACCACGATCTGGGCCGCGGCGTCGCCCGCCAGGTTTTGGCGCAGGACCTCGATCAGCGCCGCCTGCATCAGGCGGCCGCGCCCGGTATAGATGCGCATGGCCTTCCTCCGTGCCTGTTTTTCTCCAAACCCATTATAGCACAGCCCCCCATGCCCGGGCCGATGAAATGTGACAAAATTGTAATATTTTTCGTACTGAAAATGGTTTATAATAGAGGCAACAATTGGAATGCTTCAGGCGTCCAAGACATACAAGGCTCTGCGAGGCCCGTTTTCGCCCGGCGGGGGCGGGTCGGTAAGGTCTTCTTCGGACGCCTGAAGCATCCCGCCGGAAACAAAGACCAAGGAGGTATCTGGATCATGAAGAAATTGCTTGCGCTGATGCTGGCCATCATGCTGCTCGTCGCGGCCCTGCCCGCCACGGCCTTCGCCGCCGGCAGCAAGAAGGTATACGTCTCATCCACCGGCAAGGGCACGCTGAACCTGCGCGCCGGCCCCGGCTACGGCTATGACGTCGTGGGCTACGTGTACCACAACAACCGGGTAAAGACCTACGAGCAGAGCGGCGATTGGATCAAGGTCAAGCGCGGCAAGAAGGTCGGCTGGATCAAGACCATCTACGTCGACGGCACCACCAAGGCGCTGGGCGAGGGCTTCAAGGCCGTCAACTACGCCACCGCCGTCCACGCCGACGCGAGCACGGTTTCCGCCGTCGTCGGCAACATCACCACCGCCGACACCGTGCGCGTGTACTACACCGAAAACGACATGGCCAGCGTGCATGTGACCGACTCCGGCCTGTCCGGCTGGATCCCGATCAGCGCCGTGGGCGTCACGGTGCAGGTGGTGCCTGACAACCCGCCGGATTACTCCGACACCGTGTATCGCACCACCGCCTCCGTGCTGAACCTGCGCGCGGGCGCGGGCACCCAGTACGGCGTCGTCGCCAAGCTGAAGCGCGGCACGGGCTGCACCGTGCTGGACGCCTCCGGCAACTGGCGCAAGGTCAAGACCTTCAAGGGCCAGGTGGGCTGGGTCTCCGTCAATTACCTGACCAAGCAGGCCACCGCGAAGGTGACCGCCAGCGTGCTGAACGTGCGCAAGGGCCCCGGCACCAACACCGCCGTGCTGGGCGGCTTCAAGCGGGGCACCCGCGTGACCGTGATGTACACCTCCGGCAACTGGGCCTACGTCACCGCGAAGAAGCTGACGGGCTACGTGTCGCTGAACTACCTGGTGTTCTAAAATAGCAAGGGGGCCGGATTGCCACGTCGGTCAGGTTTGATCCATCTGACGATGGTCAAACCTTCCCTCCTCGCAATGATAATATGCCGTTACACTGTAGTAGGGGCGCCGATGCGGCGCCCGCCCCCGGCTGTGCCGGGTTCCGATCGCTGCCGCGCGGCATCGCGCAACACAGCGGCCGATATAGGCGGGCGGCGCATCGCCGCCCCTACTGACACAACCGCACCGCGACGACCTACGACCATAAAGGAGGACACCATCCATGAGAGCGCTGTTCATCGGCGGCACCGGCACCATCAGCGCCGCCATCGTCCGGCGGCTGGCAAACGAAATGAACTGGGAGGTCTGGCTCATCAACCGCGGCAACCGCCCCGAGGCCGTGCCCGCCGGGGTCAAGACGCTCGTCTGCGACATCGACGACGAGGCCCGCGTGCTTGAGCTCCTGGGCGACACGACCTTCGACTGTGTGTGCGAGTTCATCGGCTTTAAGATGGAACAGGTGGAGCGCGACTGGCGCCTGTTCAGGGGCCGGACCCGCCAATACATCTACATCTCCTCCGCCTCGGCCTACAACAAGCCCGCGGCGAGCTACGTGATCACCGAGGGCACGGCGCTGGCCAACCCCTACTGGCAGTACAGCCGCGACAAGATCGCCTGTGAGGCGTTCTTGATGGCGAAGTACCGCGAGGAGGGCTTCCCGGTGACCATCGTGCGCCCCAGCCACACCTACGACGAGCGCAGCGTGCCGCTGGGCGTACACGGCAAGATGGGCTCCTGGCAGGTGGTGAAGCGGATGATGGAGGGCCGGCCCGTGATCATCCACGGCGACGGCACCAGCCTCTGGGCCCTGACCTTCAACCGCGATTTCGCCGTGGGCTTCACCGGCCTGATGGGCAACCGCCACGCGATCGGCGAGGCCTTCCAGATCACCGGCGACGAGACGCTGACCTGGAACCAGATCTACGCCACCATCGCCGACGCGCTGGGCGTGAAGCTGAACGCGCGCCACGTGTCCAGCGAGTTCCTGGCGGCCGTGGGCGACCCCATGGGCTACGACTTCACCGGCAGCCTGATCGGCGACAAGGCCGAGTCCGTGGTGTTCGACAACCGCAAGCTGCGGCGGCTCGTGCCCGACATGCGCACCACCGTGCCCTTCCACCAGGGCGCGCGCATCGCGCTGGAGAACATACTCGCCCATCCCGAGCTGCAGCGGCCCGACCCCGAGTTCGACGCCTGGTGCGACAAGGTGATCGCGGCGGTGGACGGGGCGAAGTTCTGAGAACAGAAAGGCCCTCCCATGTTCCAACAAATCCTCCTCGCCCGCGCGGCGGAAATGGGCGTTTCGATGACGCCCGACCAGGCGGCGCAGTTCGAGCGCTACCATGAAATGCTCGCCGAGGCGAACGCGCGCATGAACCTGACCCGGGTGCCCGACGAGGCGCGCGAGGCGATCGACCGCAACTACCTGGACTGCGTCGCGCCAATCGCTCGGGGTTTTCCCGACGTCGAGACCGCCGTGGACGTGGGCTCCGGCGCGGGCTTTCCGGGCATCCCGCTGGCCATCATGCTGCCGGGCGTGCGCTTCACGCTGATCGACGCGCTGGCGAAGCGCGTGGATTTCCTCCGGTCGGTGATCGCCGAGCTCGGCCTGAACGCCGAGGCGCTGCACCTGCGAGCCGAGGACGCCGCCCGGCGAGGCGACCTGCGCGAGCGCTTCGACCTGGCCGCGGCGCGCGCCGTCGCGCCGATGAACGCGCTGTGCGAATACCTGCTGCCGCTGGTGCGGGTCGGCGGGCGCGTGCTGGCGCTGAAGGGCCCCGGGCTGGACGACGAGCTGCGCGCCGCCGAAAACGCGCTGGCCACCCTCGGCGGGCGGCTGGAGCGCGTGCAGCCGCTGCCCATGCCGGGCCGCGACTGGGACCACCGCGCCGCCTGGATCGCGAAAATCGCGCCCACGCCCGACAAGTACCCGCGGCGCGCCGGCATGGCGGAGAAGAGGCCGCTGTAAAAGCCGATTTGCAAAGCAAATCGGCTTTTACACGCATATCTTGCAACCCTCCTGAATACACTACTCCCTGTAAACCAAATCCAATTCAGGAGGAAACCCCCATGAAAAAGGCAATCGCGCTGATCCTGGCACTGACGACGCTGATGCTGGCCCTGGCGGCCTGCGAGAACAAGACCACGACCACGGTCACGGCCACGGAGGCCCCCGCCCCCGAGGCCACGGCCGAGCCGGAGCCCACCACCATGGCCGAGGGCGCGGAGAACGCCGTGGACAATGCCGCCGACGCCGTCGGGGGCGCGGTGGACGACGCCGTGGACACCCCCGAGGAGAACGCGGGCGCGGCGAACTGAAAAACGGGGCCCCGGCTACTGCTGAGCCGGGGCCCCGCCATACAATCTTCCACGGCCCTTAACACACCCATATCGTTGCGCCGGTATAATGGCGCTGACTCTACAAAAGCACAGAGAGGCGGATGTCCGTGAACCGAGCCCAAGTCGCCGGCCCCTATCGCCAGATCGCGAAGCTGGCCGTGCCCATCGTGCTGCAAAACCTGCTCAGCGCGGCGGTGAACTCCGCGGACGTGGTGATGCTGAACTTCGTCGGCCCCGCCCACATCTCCGCCGTGTCGCTGGCGGCGCAGTACGCCAACGTGCTGTTCTCGATCCTCTACGGCCTGGGCACGGGCGTCACGATGCTCTGCGCGCAGTACTACGGGCGCAGGGAGATGCGCGCCATCGAGGTGGTGGAGGGCATCGCGCTGCGCTTTTCGATGACGGCCTCGGCGCTGTTCGCCGTCGCCGCGCTGACCGTGCCGCAGCTGATGATGCGCGCCTTCACGCCGGATCCGGAGCTGATCGAAATCGGCGCGAAGTACCTGCGCTGCATCTCCGTGGCCTACCTGTGCTGGGGCGCGGTGGAGGTCTACCTGTCCACGCTGCGCAGCATCGGCCGCGTCGCCGTATCGACGGCGCTGAGCACGGTGGCGTTCACGCTGAACATATTGCTGAACGCGGTATTCATATTCGGGCTGTTCGGCGCGCCGAAGCTGGGCGCGATGGGCGTGGCGCTGGCCACTTCCATCTCCCGCGTGGTGGAGCTTATGCTGGCGCTCGTCGTGTCCGCCCGAAGCAAGGACGTGAAGCTGAAGCCCTCGCTGCTGCTGGCGCGCAACAAGCTACTGTTCAAGGATTTCCTGCGCATGGCGATGCCCGCCACGGCCAACGACGTGATCTGGGGCCTCGCGTTCTCGATGTACTCGGCCATCATCGGCCAATTCCTGGGCCGTGACATGGTGGCCGCCTACTCGTTCGCGGGCCTGGCCCGCAACCTGGGCACGATCCTCTGCTTCGGCGTGGCCAGCGCCGGCGGCATCCTGCTGGGCCAGATCATCGGCGAAAACCGGCTGGACGACGCCGTGGATGCCGCGAAGAAGCTGATGCGGCTGACGGTGCTCTCCGGGGCCATCGGCGGCGGGATCATCCTCGCGGGCATGCCGCTGATGCTGCGCTTCGCGAACCTGACGGACCTGGGCAGGCACTACCTGAAGTACATGCTGCTGATCAACAGCTACTACGTGATGGGCGCGGCGGTGAACACCACGCTGATCGCGGGCGTGTTCCGCGCCGGCGGCGACAGCCGCTTCGGCTTCATCTGCGATACCATCGACATGTGGGGCTACGGCGTGCCGCTGGGCTTCCTCGCCGCGGCGGTGTTGAAGCTGCCCCCGCTGTGGGTCTACTTCCTGCTCTGCACCGACGAGTTCGTCAAGTGGCCATGGGTCATCCGCCACTATAAGAGCAAGAAGTGGCTCAAGAACATCACCCGGGACGGGCTGTTTGAGGGATAAAAAGATCCTTCGACTCCGCCGCTGTCGCGGCTTCGCTCAGGATGACAATGATACCGCAACCGCAGATTTGTCATCCTGAGCGGAGCCTTGCGTCAGCAAGGCGAAGTCGAAGGATCTTATCTTTATGCCGTCAATCAGTGCGCCCAGTTATACGCCTTGTCGATGGCGGACTGGTGCTCCTCGTTCACGGAGTCGGAGCCGTGGGTCTTGCTGCCCACCATGTGCAGGCAGAACTGGCCGTCGTAGCCGTTGTCGGTGATGGTCTGGTCGCCGTGGGGCATGGTGTTGATGGAGCAGGCGACGTACTTGCCGCCGGCGTTCAGGATCACCGGGATGCAGTCCCAGGAGTAGCTGCCGCCCGCGATCTTCTTCAGCTTGGCGGTGTCGGCGGCGGTGGCGGGCTCCACGTCGGCGTGGCTGTGGCCGCCCATGCGCTTGATCTTCACGGTGATGCCGCTGTCGATGTCGTAGATGTAGCCGTAGTGGCCGGTGGACAGCACGCTGCTTCCGCCGTCGTACCACTTCATCTTTACGACCTTGCTCTTCCACGAACTGGAGGATGAGCCGCCGGACGACGTGGAGACCTTGCCGCGCGACACCGCCGAGGCGGGCACGTAGCCGGTCTTGGAGCCGCTGGCGTTCTGCACGCACAGGTAGTCGCCGCTGACGCCCACCACGTAGAGCTTCGTGTTCACGCCCACCGAAACCTTGCTGGACGAGGACGAGGCGCTCTTGTACACGTAGGTGCTCTTGTTGGTGTAGGCCTTGTAGCGGGAGGAGCTCTTGGTCTTCAGGTACTTCACCGGCACGTAGCCGGTCACGCCCTTCACGCTCACGCGCGCCCAGCTGCCGGAGACGTCCTTCACGCTCACGGACGTGCCCTTTTCCAGCGGCGCGCTGCTGGAGGACGTGGAATCGGAGCTGTAGATGCGCGCGGAGGAGCTGCTCACCGTCGCGCCGGTGGCCAGCGCGCCCGCCTGCATAAGCATCAGCGCCGCCAGTACCGCGCACAAAATCCGCTTGGAGTATTTCATAGAGGGGTCGCCTCCTTGCCGTTTATTTCCATTCATCCATATTATATTACACATATGTTGACAATAGACGTTCCGCCGCGAAACATATCTGCTTTCGCCACAAAAACGCCACGCATTTAATGGCCTGTTGTCCAAAAAAACGCAAAGTTTACAGGCGCGTGCTAAAATGAGCGCGAATTTTGTGGACGAGGGAGGCGCGCGCCATGACACGGGAACTGACCGAATTGCAGTTGATGGAGCAGCGCATACTGACCGACCTGCGCGAGCCGCTGTGGCGGCCGTTCATGCGCGCCATCCGGCGGTACCGGCTGATCGAGCCGGGCGACAGGATCGCCGTGTGCGTGTCCGGCGGCAAGGATTCGATGCTGCTGGCGGTGCTGACGCGGCTGTTGCTGCGCCACAGCGAAGTCCCCTTCGAGGCCGTCTTCCTGGTCATGGACCCGGGCTACAGCCCCGAAAACCGCCGCCAGGTGGAGCAAAACGTCCGGCGGCTCGGCCTGGACTGCACGTGGATCGAGAGCGATGTGTTCGAGGCCTCCGGCGCCGCGGCCGAAGCGCAGCGGCGGCCCTGCTTCATGTGCGCGCGGATGCGCCGCGGCTGCCTCTACCGCCACGCGCAGGCGCTGGGCTGCAACAAGATCGCGCTGGGCCACCACTACGACGACGTGATCGAGACCACGCTGATGGCGATGCTCTACGGCGGCCAGATCCAGGCCATGCCGCCCCGGCTGAAGGCCAAAAACTTCCCCGGCATGGAATTGATCCGCCCGCTGTACCTGGTGCGCGAGAGGGACATCTGCGCCTGGCGCGACGCCTTCGGCCTCACGTTTCTGCGGTGCGCCTGCCGGTTCTCCGCCGCCGGGGACGAGGCCGGCTCCGCCCGCGCGCGCGTCAAGCGCCTGATCGACGAGCTGCGCGCGGAGAACCCGAAGGTGGAGCAAAACATATTCAACAGCATCCACCGCGTGCAGCTGGACACGCTGGTGGGCTGGAAGCATCGCGGCGAGGAGCACTCGTTCCTCGAGGCGTGGGACGATTGACCCTATTTTGCCGCAAAAGCGTCGCGCGAAGGTCCCCTTTTTGGTTGCCAACCGGACCCGGCGTGTGATATGATAGAGGCAGCAACGACGGGGGGAACGAAAGATGGATAAGAGGGGCTGGGACAAGGTCTTTGCCGCGCGGTTCGCCCGGCACGAGGACGAGCTGAAGTGGCTGTATTGCGAGCTGTACAACACCGACATGCAGGCCTACGAATACTTTGTGGGCATGCTCTACCGCGCGTGGCAGGCGCGTCCCAAGGCGCTGCGCGCGCTGGACGCCGAGCGCGAGGCGAACCCCGACTGGTATCGCGGGCGGGACATGACGGGCATGCTGATGTATGTCAGCGCCTTCGCCGGGACGCTGAACGGCGTGCGCGGGAAGCTGGACTACCTCCGCGACTGCGGCGTGAACTACCTGCACCTGATGCCGCTTCTGGAGAGCCCGAAGGGCCGAAGCGACGGCGGCTACGCCGTGTCGGATTTTAGGAAGGTGCAGCCGGAGCTGGGCACGATGGAGGACCTGGCCGCGCTGGCCGCGGACTGCCACGACCGGGGCATCGCCCTGTGCCTGGACTTCGTGATGAACCACACCAGCGAGGACCACGAGTGGGCAAAGAAGGCCCGGGCGGGGGACTGGGAGAGCCAGTGCCGCTACTTCTTCTACGACAACTGGGTGGTGCCCAACGAGTATGAGAAGACCGTGCCCCAGGTGTTCCCGACCACCGCGCCGGGGAACTTCAGCTGGTGCCCGGCGCTGGGCAAGGTCGTGATGACCACGTTCTGGCCCTACCAGTGGGATCTGAACTACGCCAACCCGATGGTGTTCAACGACATGACCGACAACATGCTCTACCTGTGCAACCGGGGCGTGGACGTCATTCGGCTGGACGCGGTGCCCTACATCTGGAAGAGCCTGGGCACGACCTGCCGCAACCAGCCGCAGGTGCACACGCTGGTGCGCATGATGCGCATGGCCTGCGAGATCGTCTGCCCGGGCACGCTGCTGCTGGGCGAAGTGGTCATGGCGCCGGACAAGGTGGTGCCCTATTTCGGCACGGTGCAAAAGCCCGAGTGCCACATGCTCTACAACGTCACCACGATGGCCTCCATCTGGAACACCGTGGCCACGCACGACGTGCGGCTGCTGCGCCACCAGCTGGCGCAGGTGTTCGCGCTGCCGGGGCAGTACACCTTCCTCAACTACCTGCGCTGCCACGACGACATCGGCTGGGGCCTGGACTACGACTTCCTGGGCGGCTTCGGCCTGGGCGAGGTGCCTCACAAGAAGTACCTGAACGACTACCTGACCGGCAAGTGGCCCGGGAGCCTGTCGCGCGGCGAGCTGTACAACGACGATCCGCGCCTGGGCGACGCCCGCCTCTGCGGCACCACGGCCTCGCTGTGCGGCGTGCAGGCGGCGCTGGAGAGGGGCGACGCGGCCGCGCTGGACGGCGCGCTGACGCTGGATATCGCGCTGCACGCGCTGATGTTCACATTGAGCGGCGTGCCGGTGCTCTACAGCGGCGACGAGATCGCCATGGTGAACGACGACGCCTACCACAGCGACCCGCTGAAGGCCGGCGACAGCCGCTACCTGCACCGCGGCGACATGGACTGGGCCGCCGCCGAGAAGCGCGGCGACGCGGACACCCCCGAGGGGCAGGTGTTCGGCGCGATCCGCCGGATGGAGGCGCTGCGCGCGGAGCACCCGGCGTTTGACACCGCCGCGAAGGTGCGCCTGCTGCCCGGGATGAGCGATTCGCTGCTGGGCATCGAGCGCCGCTATGGCGGCGAGCGCCTGGTCGCGCTGTTCAACTTCGCCGAGTTCGCACAGCAGGCCCTGCCCGGCGAGGACGGCGCGTACACCGACCTCTGGACGGGCGAGACCGTCCGCGCCGACGACCTGGTCATTCCCGCCGGCGGCTTCCGCTGGCTCGTCGAGGAATGAGGGAGAGTTGAGAGTTTAGAGTGGAGAGTGAAGAGTGAGCCGTAGGGACGCCATAATTGGCGTCCGCTGCTGCCACTCCTTGCCTCCCCATCGCAATGGGGAGGTGGCCCGCAGGGCCGGAGGGGCCCCATCTCCCGTAGGGGCGGCGATGCGGCGGAAGGTCCGCCCCCGCGCCCGCCCCACCATCTAAACTCTCCACTCTCAACTCTTCACTCTCCACTCTTTTTTCCAAAGGAGCCCCATGAAAAAACTGCTGTTGATACAAATCCTTCTTCTCGTCCTCCTCCTCTCCGGCTGCGCGCGGCAGGCGGCGGACGAAGTCACGCC
>CADAQZ010000045.1 GCA_902790175.1 uncultured Eubacteriales bacterium
CCGGCATTTGAATGCTGTTTGTCAAGAACGGCGGGGCTCCTTTAGAAAAATCTTCCTCTTCCTCCTTTTTCCCCTTGACTTTTAATAGTTAGTCTTTCTGCAAGAGGTATCCGTTCTATCGCTATGTGGCTTATCATTTCAGCCTACAGATTCTTCGACTGCGTTTCGCCTTCGGCGACACTCCGCTCAGAATGACACCGTATCGCGTTGCCTGTCATCCTGAGCGGAGCGGCAGCGAAGTCGAAGGATCTGTACCCTTCGGCATCGGGCGACGCCACGATGAAGCGGAATCACACCGTATCCATAAACGTCTTTTCCGTCCTTGAGAACAGCACCACGCCGAGCAGGAACACGAACGTCGTCACGCCCACGCTCAGCAGATTGTACCCGTAGGAATAGCGGGGCACGCCCAGGTAGGCGGCGCGGAACAGCTCGATGATGGGCGTGATGGGGTTGAGCATGTACACGCCCAGCAGCTGGGGGAACTTGTCGGCGATCATGCTGGTGGAGTAGGTGACGGGCGTGCCGTACATCCACAGGTGCACGCCGAAGGACACCAGCATCGCAAGGTCGCGGTATTTCGTGGTCAGCGCGGAGATGATGATGCCGAAGCCCAGCCCCAGCACGCCCAGCTGCAGCAGCATCAGCGGCGTGAGCAATATCAGCTGCCAGTTGGGGTGCACGCCGCTTTCGGGCCGGGCGGCGTAGATGGCCACGAACACGATGAACAGCGCAAACTGCACCGCGAAGTTGATCATCTCGGTCAGCACCGTCGCGAACGGCATCACCAGCCGCGGGAAGTACACCTTCCCGAACAGCTTGCTGTTCTTGGTGAAGGTCTCGCTGGTCACGGTCAGGCACTGGGCGAAGAAGTGCCACATGATGTTGCCGGCCATGTAGAACAGAAACTTCGGCACGCCGTCGGTGGGCAGCCCGGCCAGGTTGCCGAACACCACCGTGAACACCAGCGTGGTCAAAAGCGGCTGGATCACCACCCAGGCGGGGCCCAGTATGGTCTGCTTGTAGAGCACGGTGAAATTGCGCTTCACCATCAGCAGGATCAGGTCGCGATAGCGCACCAGGCCCTTGAAGTCGATGTCAAACCAGCCCTTGCGCGGCCGGATCACCGTGTCCCAGCCTGCGCGCTTGCGGGTATCGTCCATAAAATCGCTCCTCGGCGGATATTGGGTCATATTCCTTTATATTGTAGCATGCGAATGTTGCGCTTGCAAGTAGGGAACGCCCGCGCCCTAATATCACAAAAAAGCTGGAATTTCATGTTATGAAAACATTGACAAAATGGCGAGGGAGGGAGTAGTATTAATGTAACATATTATGTCCGCGCGGTGCGGGAAAGGGGTATACCCATGAAGAGAACGAAGAAGCTGCTGGCGCTGTGGATGGCGCTGATCATGATGCTGAGCAGCCTGGCGGCGCTGGCGGAGGGCGAGCTGCCCGAAGCGGGCGAGCAGGCCGCGAGCGAGGAAGCGGCGAATGCCGCGCCCGAGCTGAACGTGGAGCCCGCGCCCCTGGCCCCGCCGGAGCAGGTCACCGGCGAGGAAGCGGCGCTGGGCAGCGTCGGCAGTACGATCACGGTGGAAGGGAAGAATAGCGAGGGCAAGGTCGACATCACCGTGACGACGCCCGGCGTCGTTGGGCAAGATAGAAAACATACTGCAGAAGATTTTTATTTAGGCGAAATCGACGGCGTGAAGGTCGAGGTTGTCAAGCCGGAGGTATCCTATCCCCCGGTGCAGATTGAGATCGACGGCGCGGGCAACTTGAATGAGGCGCTCAAGGGCGCGTTCGAGGCAGGCGGCGGCATAACGGATAATGGTGAAACCAACCTCAACTCCGTCACGGTCAATGTCGGCAAGGACGGCAAATCGAACATCACCGAGACCGTCACGGGCTCGGACAGCGGGGGTACAGTCAACGGCATCGCTGTGGAAAAAATGGGTGATGGATACTCTCCTGCCGCCCCGGTGGACGTGACGGTGAACGCGGGGGACGTGATTGTCGAGGGAACCGGCAATTCTGGCAATGTGAATGTCTATGGCGTCTCTACACTTGACAAAGCAGGCCAAGGCGATACGACAATCAACGTCGGAAACATCAAAGCCGCCACCGATAGGGGCTATGCGTATGGCATCTTTTCTCAATCCTCTATGGGCAGTAGCACGACCACCATCCATGCCGGGCAGTTGAATGTCAACAGCGGCGGCAGCGGCACAACCACCGGCGTCTTTTTGCAAGCGAACGGCGAGAAGGCGCTGAATAAGATCACCGTGGGCACGGCGCAGGCCGAGGGCGGCGAAGGCGCGCCCGCGACGGAGCAGGAGCAGAGCGCCGACGCGCCCTCCGCGGGCGCGACCGCGGTCACGGACGACAACGGCGCGCAGCCCGACGCCACCCGCCCCGACCCCAAGGACTACGCCATCTACGCGGTGGGCACGGGAGACTATGAAACCTACGGCATAAAATCCGAAGCCTCCAACGGCGGCGCGAACGACACCATCGTGAACGGCTCGATCTACGTGAAGGGCAACGGGTTTACTGTCGGCGTGGATTCCTCCGCCTCCGACGGCAGCCAGGACAAGACCACCGTGAACGGCGATATCGACGTCGTCGGAGCCTCCAGCACTTATGTAACTGAGGGCATTGATGCGCAAGGCACGGGCAGCAGCACCATCATCGCAAACGGAAAGATCAGCGTGAATAATACCAATGGCGGCGCAGCAGGCGTACACATGAATAACGGCTCCGCCGCTGCCACGGGCGCCATCAGCGCCAACGCGAATAAGGGCGCGATCGGCATAGTAAGCCTTTCAAGCACCGTCGCCGCAAACGGCGATGTGAGCGCCGAGGGCGAGCAATACGGCTATGGCGCATGGATGGACGGAACGGCGAACGTGCTGGTGGACGGCACGCTCTCTGGCAGCACCGCGGCGGTATACGGTCCTTACAGCACATCCCTTGATGACGCCACCCTCACCGTCTGGGCGGCGCAGGAGAACGCAAAAGAAGAAATCGCGAAAGTAGATGGAGACGACGAAAACCGAACCGCGGCCACGGCCTTTGAAAAGAAGATCAACTACATCATCCGCGTGGCGAATGCGTGGAAGGAAAAGCTGACCAACGACGCGATCTCTACCGAGAAGGACAACACCGTGACCGTGGACTGGAAAACCGCGGAAATCACCCATGGAACGACGGAGGACGGTAAAGAATACGACTACCACACCGCCGTCGAGGGCGAGGAAGTGACCATCGACGCCAGCAAGCTGAACCTTGACGAGGGCGAAGTGCTGGACGGCGTGTACTACTACTGCGACGAGGACGAGACGAAGAACAGCGCGCTCATCACTGAGAACAAAGGCGGAATTTTCACGCTGAAGATGGGTGAAATCGTCGATGGCATCCGCGGCATGATGCAGCTGGGCCTGAAGACGCACGTGCACGATTACAGCGTGACGCGCACGAAGGAGCCCACCTGCACCGATACGGGCACGGACCTGTACCAGTGTAAGTATTGTACGTATAAGTACGAAAAGACCGTGGACGCGCTGGGGCACGCCATCGTGAACCACGAGGGCAAGGCCGCGACCTGCACCGAGGACGGCTGGGAGGCGTACGACACCTGCTCGCGCGAGGGCTGCGACTACACCACCTTTAAGGCCATCCCCAAGCTGGGCCACGCCATCGTGCACCACGAGGCCAAGGCCGCGACCTGCACCGAGGACGGCTGGGAGGCCTACGACGCCTGCTCGCGCGAGGGTTGCGACTACACCACCTTCAAGGCCATTCCCAAGCTGGGCCACAACTACAAGGCCGTCGTCACCCCGCCCACCTGCACCGAAAAGGGCTTCACGACCTATACCTGCCAGCGCGAGGGCTGCGGCGACACCTATACCGACAACCCGACCGATCCCATCGGCCACAAGTGGGGCGAACCCACCTACACCTGGAGCGCGGACAACAAGACCGTCATCGCCAAGCGCGTGTGCAAGAACGACCCCAGCCACGTGGAGGAGGAGACCGTGAACGTGACCAGCGAGGTCACCAAGCAGCCGACCACCGAAGCCAAGGGCGAGACCACCTACACCGCGACCTTCAAGAACGCGGCCTTCAAGCCGCAGAGCAAGAAGGCGGACATCGACAAGCTGCCGTCGAATCCCCAGAATCCGCAGAATCCCCAGAATCCCCAGGATCCCCAGGATCCGGAGGACCAGACGGGGAAGAAGAATAACACGGGCAGGAAGCTGGTGTACAGCAAGGTGAACGAGCTGCGCGGGCTGAACCCCGCCGACCGCACCGAAATGGGCGACGCGCTGAAGACCATCGCGCAGAGCATCGAGGCCGAGGCGAAGGCCAAGGGCGGTCTGTACGGACGCCGCGACGCGCACCAGGCCGGCGGCGCGGGCGCGCAGGGCCTGGGCGTGCGCATGTGGTATCTGGACGAGGGCGTGCTGGTGCCCGCGGACCTGCTGGCGCGGTATGACGCGCTGTCGCTGCAGGATCGGCTGTTCATCCTGATGGACCTGCTCGGCTGCGGAACGCCCGACGGCCTCACCGAGGAGGGCCAGGCCGTGCTGGACGACATCCATGCCGCCATCGACGCCATGACGCCCGAGCAGCAGGCCGCGCGCCAGGCCGACATGGACCGGCACTTCCAGCCGCGGCTGGTGATCGATGAAAACGGCGTGGAGCACGCGAGCGTCGGCATCGAGCTGGAAATCGCCGAGGGCGAACACCTCTCCTACGAGCGCTACACCTTCTTCGAGGACGAAGGCGAGTGGAAGCTGTTTGAAGTGGAGCAGGGAGAGTATAAGTAGAGTGAGGTCAACCACCGCCCGCGCGCGCCTTGCGCCGCGGGCGGTTTTATGTTATAATTATCCTGTGAAATTTTGCGGGTGCGGCGCGTGCCCGAGGAAAGGACGGTAGTCACAATGGCAAGAGGCGGATTTCCCGGCATGATGGGCGGCGGCAACATGCAGCAGCTGGCCCGCCAGGCGCAGAAGCTGCAGCAGCAGATGGCAAAGATGCAGGAGGAGCTGGAGGCGAAGGAGTACGAGGCCAGCGCCGGCGGCGGCATGGTGACCGTGAAGGTCTCCGGCAAGAAGGAAGTGCTGTCCATCGAAATCAAGCCCGAGGCCGTGGACCCGGACGACGTGGAGATGCTGCAGGATCTGGTGCTCGCCGCCGTGAACGAGGCGCTGCGCACCGCGAACGACACCACCGAGCGCGAAATGAACAAGCTGACCGGCGGGCTGAACATGCCGGGATTGTTCTGAGGTGTGGACGGGGGAGCAAGCTCCCCCGCCACTGCCACCCCCTCCAGATTTTGCTTGAGGCATAAAGCCTCTGGCCGCAAAATCTGCAAGGAAGCCGTTTTTCATCCGGGCAAATGGGATTTCCCTGCTGAAAAACGGCCGCGTCCGCACCGCGCATGTCGCTGCGGACGATTGAAGATCAGGGGCTTCCAGCCCCCGATACCCCGGTAAGTGTGTGCCGAAACCATGAAAAGGATCGTGAACTGCATTGGCTGAAATCGAGGCGATTGCCAGGCTGGTGAACCAGCTGTCGAAGCTCCCGGGCGTGGGCCGCAAGACGGCGCAGCGCCTGGCCTACCACATCCTCAGCCTTCCCGAGGAGCAGGTGCGCGAGCTGGCGGTCGCCATATTCAACGGCAAAAAGCAGATCCACTTCTGCCCGATCTGCGGCAACTACACCGACGCCGACCCCTGCGCCATCTGCGCCGACGCCAGCCGGCGGCGCGACATCGTGTGCGTCGTGCGCGACCCGCGCGATGTGAACGCCATGGAGCGCATGCGCGAGTATCACGGGCTGTATCACGTGCTGCACGGGGTCATCTCCCCGATGGACGGCGTGGGCCCGGACGACATCCGCATCCGCGAGCTGATGAGCCGCCTTTCCAGCGGCGAAATTCAGGAGGTCGTGCTGGCCACGAACCCCGACGTGGAGGGCGAGGCCACCGCGGCCTATATCTCGCGGCTGATCAAGCCCATGGGCGTGAAGGTGACGCGCATCGCCCACGGCGTGCCCATCGGCGGCGAGCTGGAGTACACCGACGAGGTGACGCTGCTGCGGGCGTTCGAGGGAAGGACGGAATTATGACAATCAAGGAGGGTATCACATGAAGGTTCTTGTCACCGGCGGGGCCGGATACATCGGCAGCCACACCTGCGTGGAGCTGCTGAACGCGGGCTATGAAGTCGTCATCGTGGACAATTTCGTCAATTCCAAGCCGGAGGCGCTCGACGCCATCCGCACCATCACCGGCAAGGACTTCGCCTTCTACGAGGCCGACCTGCGCGACCGCGCGGCGCTGGACGTGCCCTTCACCGAGCACGCCATCGACGCCGTGATCCACTTCGCGGGCCTGAAGGCCGTGGGCGAGTCGGTGGAAAAGCCGCTGGAGTACTACGACAATAACCTCTACGGCTTCATCGTGCTGGCCGAGGTGATGCGCGCGCACGGCGTCAAGCAGTTCGTGTTCTCCTCGTCCGCCACGGTCTACGGCATGAACAACCCCGTGCCCTTCAACGAGACCATGCCCACCTCCGCCACGAACCCCTACGGCTACACGAAGGTCGTGATCGAGCAGATGCTGTGCGATCTGGCCGTGGCCGACCCGGAGTGGCGCATCTGCCTGCTCAGGTACTTTAACCCCATCGGCGCGCACGAGAGCGGGCTGATCGGCGAGGACCCCAACGGCATCCCCAACAACCTGCTGCCCTACGTGGCGCAGGTGGCCGCCGGGAAGCTGAAGCAGCTGACGGTGTTCGGCGACGACTACGACACGCCCGACGGCACCGGCGTGCGCGACTACATCCACGTGGTCGACCTCGCGCTGGGCCACCTGGCCGCGCTGGAGTACGTGAAGGACCATCCCGGCGCCGAGGCCGTCAACCTGGGCACCGGCAAGGGCACCAGCGTTCTGGAGATCGTGCATGCCTTCGAGAAGGCCTGCGGCCACCAGATCCCCTATCGCATCGCCGCGCGCCGCGCGGGAGACATCGCCGAGTGCTACGCCGAGACCGACAAGGCCGCGAAGCTTCTGCACTGGCGCGCCACGCGCGACATCAACGACATGTGCCGCGACGGCTGGCGCTTTGCGAAGAACCGCTACAATTAGGGAGTAGGGAAAAGGGAGTAGGGAGTAGGGGAAGCCAAAAAAGCCATTCCTACTCCCTGCTCCCTGATTTGAAAAGAATCATCCGTTTCTAATCTTCCTTTAATTCATTTTCCTTGCCATCTCATTTTGTGGCGTTATAATGGGCCCATCAAAACGAACGGAGGACAAAAAAATGACGCACTATGAGATGGCTGAGAAGCTGGCTGAGAAGATGATCGTGACCCTGGAGGAGGCCAAGACCGCCCTGGAGGCGTGCGACTGGGAGATGCTGGACGCGGCGCTGATGCTGGAGAAGGAGCACGGCGCGGACAGCGAGCGGGCCTACACCACCCGCCCCGAGCCCGAGGAGGAGAGGAGCCGTCGCGAGCAGGCCAAGGAGCGCCGCCGCGGCGCCGTGAAGAGCCTGGGCGAGCTGGTGCGCAGCCTGTTCAACATGGGCAACCGCAACCGCTTCGAGGTGCGCAAGGGCGACGAACTGACGCTGGAGCTGCCCGTGACCGTGCTGGTGCTGCTGCTGATCTTCGCCTTCTGGATCTGCCTGCCGCTGCTGGTGATCGGCCTGTTCGTGGGCTATCGCTACAGCTTCTCCGGCGCTGAGCTGGGCCGCGAGAGCGTGAACAACGCCATGGACAAGGCCGCCGACGCGGTGGAAAAGGTGAAGGAAGAGGTCGTCGGGGAGAAGAAGGACTGATTTGCAGGGCTTTAGGGAGTAGGGAATAGGGAGTAGGGAGTAGGAGATGCCTGAATCACTATTCCTGCTCCCTACTCCCTATTACGAAAGGAGAATTTCCATGCCCAAGATCCTGATCGTCGAGGACGAGGAGAAGCTGGCCCGGTTCGTGGAGCTGGAGCTCGTGCACGAGGGCTACGAGGTGGACAAGGCCTTCGACGGGCGGGACGGCCTGGAGAAGCTGGAGAGCGGCGGCTACGACCTGGCGCTGCTGGACATCATGCTGCCCGGGCTGAACGGTCTGGAGGTGCTGCGCCGCGCCCGCCGCACGGTGGACACGCCGGTGATCATGCTCACGGCACGCGACTCGGTGATGGACAAGGTGACGGGCCTGGACATGGGCGCGGAGGACTACATGACCAAGCCCTTCGAGATCGAGGAGCTGCTGGCCCGCATCCGCGCCGCGCTGCGCACGGCCGAGCGCCGCGCCCCCGAGGTGAAGGTGCTGTCGTCCGGGCCGCTGGTGATGGACGTCGACCGGCACACCGTGCAGTGGGACGGCCAGGCCATCGAGCTGACTCAGCGCGAGTTCGAGCTGCTGCGCGTGCTGCTGGAGAACAAGGGCATCGTGTTGAGCCGCAGCACGCTGATGGAGCGCGTCTGGGGCTACGACTACATGGGCGAGACCAACATCGTGGACGTCTACGTGCGCTACCTGCGCGGCAAGATCGACGACGTGTACGGCGTCAAGCTGGTGCAGACGGTCAGAGGCGTGGGATATGTCATTAGGGAGTAGAGGGATTAGGGAATAGGGATTAGGGATTAGGAAAAGCTGCTGCCGCGCGGCAGCCTTGGCTCCCCTGTGTAAGGGGGATCGAGCGCCCGGAAAACTGCCCAGTGGGTAGTTTTCAGCGAGATCGGGCCGACAGGCCCTCGTCGCCCAAACTCCTCACTCTCCAGAAAGGAGGTCGCAAGCATGAACGCCAATCGTCGGTTCAACTCCATTGCGCGCCGCATCCACAGCGCGTGGCAGTGGAAGAAGCTGTGGCAGATTCTGATACTGAACCTGCTGGCGCTGTTGACGTGCCTGGCGGCCTACCTGTACGCGCGGGAGATCGACGTGACCGGCGCGTTCGCGGGCTGGGACGTGCCGCGCCTGTTCACGATGGACACGGCGCTGCGGGGCACGGAGGCGCTCTACAGCGTCACCTACCAGTTCACCTGGATGGGCGAGGCGCACGTCGTGCCGCTGGCCGGGTTCATCGATTTGGCGATCCGCTTCGGCGGGCCGCTGCTGGCGGTGGAGGGCGCGCTTTGGCTGCTGGGCTTCTTCGGCAGCGCGAAGGGCGCGCGGAGGCTGCTCAAGCCGCTGGACCGCATGGCGCAGACCGCGCAGCGCCTGAGCGACGAGGCCGGTTCGCGCCGCGCCGCCGAGGCCGAGCAGGCGCGCCGGGGCCTGGACGAGGAGAAGTTCCACAGCCTGGAGCACGCCATCGAGCAGATCGACATCGGCGACAAGCTCTCCACCGGCGACAAGGATCTGCAGGGCCTGGAGCAGGCCATCAACGACCTGATCTCGCGCATGCACGACGCCTATCGCCAGCAGGCCCAGTTCGTCTCGGATGCCTCGCACGAGCTGCGCACGCCCATCGCGGTGATCCAGGGCTACGTGAAGATGCTGGACCGCTGGGGCAAGGACGACGAGACCGTGCTGGACGAGTCCATCGCCGCGATCAAGACCGAGACCGAGCACATGAAGACGCTGGTGGAGCAATTGCTGTTCCTCGCGCGGGGCGACAGCGGCCGCCAGCAGATGAACCCCGAGCCGATGGATCTGGCCGCGCTGGCCGCGGAGGTGCTGGGCGAATACAAGATGATCGACGAGAGCCACGAGTGGCGGCAGGGCGCGCTGGGGAGCGCGCCGGTGTCGGCGGACCCGGCGCTGATCAAGCAGGTGGCGCGCGTGCTGGTGGACAACGCCGTGCGCTACACGCCCGCGGGCGGGTCGATCCGCCTGTCGGCGGGCTCGGAGAAGGGCGAGGCCTGGCTGGAGATCCAGGACGGCGGCATCGGCATCGACGAGGCCGACGTGCCGCGCATATTCGACCGCTTCTTCCGCGCCGACCCCGCGCGCAACCGCGCCAGCGGCGGCACCGGCTTAGGCCTGTCCATCGCCCGCTGGATCGTGGAGCGCCACGGCGGCCGCTTCGAGGTCGTCTCCCGCCCCGAGCTGGGGACGCGGATAAGGGTATATTTGCCGGAATCCAGAATTAACACAACCGCCATTGACACGGCGGCGGTATAGGCGTATAACAATACCAGATCGCAAGATCGTGTCTTCGGGGCAGGGTGTAATTCCCGACCGGCGGTAAAGTCCGCGAGCCTACGGGTTGAATCGGTGCAATTCCGATACCGACAGTAAAGTCTGGATGGAAGAAGACAGGCAGGCGCACGCCTATTGAGAGAAGTCCACGCCCCGGGACATTCCCGCGGGCGTGTTTCTTTTGGACCCCTGAAGGAGGGAGCGCTATGACCCAATCCTCGATGCGAAACCGGAAACTGACGCTGATGGCGATGCTGGCGGCGATGGCCTACGTGGCCATGCTGATCACGCGGCCGCTGCCCGCCGTGGCGGGATTCTTGAGCTACGACCTGAAGGACGTGATCGTGGCCATCGCGGGCTTCCTGCTGGGCCCCGCGGCGGCGCTGGCGATCACGCTGGTGGTGTCGCTGATCGAGATGCTGACGGTGAGCTCCACCGGCCCGATCGGCCTTCTGATGAACGTGCTGTCCACGGCTGCGTTCGTGCTGCCCTCGGCGATCATGTACCGCCGGGATCGCACGCTCAGGAGCGCGGCGCTGGGCCTGGTGCTGGGCGTGATCTTGATGGCGGCGGTGATGCTGGCCTGGAACTACATCGTAACGCCTCTGTACATGCACGTGCCGCGCGACGTGGTGGCCGGGATGCTGCTGCCCACGTTCTTGCCGTTCAACCTCGTCAAGGGCGGCCTGAACGCCGGCATCACGATGCTGCTGTACAAGCCGCTGTCGGGCGTTTTGAAGAAGCTGCTGCCCGCCGGAAGCGGAACGGAGGCCGCCCCGCAGCACTTCAACCTCACCGCCACCCTCGTGTCCGTGTTCGTCGTCGCCACCTGCGTGGCGGTGTACGTGCTGATGACGAAGTGAATTTCGGTATTCCCACACAAAGACACCGCCCGTTGGGCGGTGTCTTTGCGCGTACCTGCCTTATTCCGCGGCGGTGACGGCGGTGATGTGGGGGTTCGCGCCGTTGTACCAGTAGAGGAAGCCCTCCAGGTCGATCACGTCGCCCACGTTAAGCATCTCAACGGCCTTGTAGACATCGGTGTCCTGGCCGCAGAGGTAGCTCTCCACGGTGAAGGTGAAGGTCTGGCCGTCCTTGGAGACGTTGAAGTACAGGTCGTTGCCCTCCTCGCCGGAGCCGTCCCAGTTGAACAGGAAGGCGTACTCGTTCTCGTCGCCCTCAATGGTGGAGGGCTCCACGGTCATGCCCTTGAAGGCCACCTTCTGGTTCATCTTCTCGATCAGCTCGTCCTTGCCCAGCAGGTCGGTCACGTCCACGGGCTCGGAGACAAACGTGTCGTCGTCGAGGATCTCAAAGTTGGAGATGTCCGCCAGCTCCACTTCGCCGGACCACTCGCTCTTGAAGCCCGTGGCGGTGAACTTCGTGCCGGGCACCAGCTTCTCGGCGTCCTCCTCGGAGCAGGGCACCTCGTACAGGAAGTACGCGCCATCCTGATCGGCGGCGTAGATGGTCACCTTGCCGTCCCACCAGGACTGATGGGCCTGCACGTACGCAGTGATGGTCACTTCGCTGTCCAGGTCGGCGGCGACGTAGTCGGCGTAGGAGACGGCCTCCTCGGCCATCGCGCACAGGGACAGCGCCACGATCAGCGCCAGGACAGCAGCCAGGATCTTCTTCATGATTTCATTCCTCCTTGTCAATCGTGGCGGGAACGCCCCGCCCCAGAAACAACTTTATTATACTACGAATCAATAATTATTCAATGAACGGGGGAGGATTTAACAGGAAATTCGGAATTATCGGCTACTTCCTCTTCGCCCTTCCGGCGATCGCGTAGGCGGCGAGGAGGACCCAGGCGGCCAGCAGCGAGCCGAGCAGGGCCTTCGCGCCGGTGGGCAGGGGGCCGAGGTCGCCGCCGGAGGTCATGCCGCTGCGGCCGGAGGCCTGGTTGAGGCGGTAGAGGGAGGCCGTGTCGTCGAAGAGCTTGTCGAGGTAGGCGTCGTCCACGGTCTGCTTGCGGCGCACGGACTTCGTCACGCTCTCGATCAGCGCCCCGGCGGCGTCGCGCAGGCTGGCCGAGCCGTTGAACACGGGCGTGGTGAACGTGTTTTGGGTGTTGTCCAGCAAGAGCTTCGCGGCCTGCAGCTTCACGGGGTAGTGCAGCGCGTCGCCGGCGTCGCTGTTTAAATAGTCCAGATAGCTGGCGTCGCCCTGCGCCTTCTGCGTCACGGGCACGTAGCCCTCGGTCTGGGCGTAGGCGATCTGCACGTCATTGGTGAGCAGGTACTGCGCAAACAGCCAGCTGGCCAGCACCTCCTGGGGGTCTTCCTTGTTGAACACGCACACGCTCGGGCCCTGTGAGATCATCTGCGGGTGCTCGGGGTCGACCTGCGGCACCATGCGCACCGCCGTCTCAAAGCGCACGATGTTCTCCGGCGCGATGTCCAGAAGCGGCGCGTCGCTGCCCATCCACGTGGCTCCGGCGGTGGAGTCCACCGCGAAGATGCACTGGCCGGCGTTTAAAAAGTTCGCCGGATAGCTGGAGATCTTGAACGTGGAGAACGCGCCGGACTTCGCGTGCGCCGCGATCTGCCGGAGCAGGTCCTTCGTCGTGTCGTTCAGGATCAAAATCTCGCCGCTGTCGGTGGAGTAGCCCGCGCCGAGCTGCCTGAGCATCTGGATCATCATGTTGTCGGTGCTCTTGTAGATGAACGGGATCATCACCTTCTGGCCGTTCACGGCGAACACGCCGTCCGCATCCTTCTTCGTGGCGGCCTCGGCGACCTCCCAGATGAAGTCCCAGGTCACGACGTCCGGCAGCTCGTAGCCCAGCGCCTCGACGTAGGTCTTGTTCACGTACAGCGCCTCGGTGGAGCGCATGTAGGGCAGGGCGTAGGTCGCGCCGGAGAACGCGCACTCATCGAGGAACTGAGGGATGATCTCGCCGCGCGTGGGGCCCTCGAAGCGCACCTCGCTGCCGCCCAGGCCGAAGCGCGCGTCGTCCATCAGGCCGTCCAGCGGCACGACCACGTTGTCGCCGGTCAGGTAGGTGGCGATGTGGTCGGGGTAGGTGACGCACACGTTCGGCGTGGTGTTGGTGGCGATGTTGGTGATCACGTCGTTGTAGATGCGGCCGTAGTCGGTGTACAGCTTCATGTTCACCGTGATGTTTGGGTAGAGCGCCTCAAAGCCCGCGATGGCCTTTTTGTAGATGTCGGTCTGGGTCTTGTTGGTGTCGTTCTTGGCCCAGAAGGTGATCTCGTAGGTGCGCGCGGCGTCGAATTCCGCCGGGACCTCGAACCCGCTGCGCCCCTGCCTGCCGTGGCAGGCGGTCAAGCAGATCGCTGCCAGAACCAAGACCAGGCAGAGTCTGAAATGAGGAATGAGGAATGAGGAATGAGGAATGAACTGTGCCGCGCACAGTTTTGATTTCCACTTTTTCCTCTGAGAATCGGCAGCTCTGTTGGAACCGGGCATTCTTAATTCCTCATTCCTCATTCCCAATTCCTCATTATACCGTGTCATCCCTTGATCCCTCCCCTCGAGACGCCGGACATGACCTTGTTGCGGAACGCGAGGAACAGGGCGATCAGCGGAACGCTGATGACCACCACGGCGGCCATCATGGCGGGGATGTTTTCGCGGCCGAAGCCGTTTTCGCGGATCTCCTGGATGCCGTTGGACACGAGGAAGTAGGCCGGGTCGTCCGTCACCAGCCGCGGCCACACGTAGCTGTTCCAGCACTCGATGACCTTCAGGATCACGATGGTGATGATCGTCGGCTTGCAGATCGGCATCATCACGCGCGTCAGGTACTTGAAGTCGGAGGTGCCGTCCACCTTCGCGGCGCTGTAGAGCTCGTCGGGGATCTGGGCGAAGTTCTCGCGCAGCAGGTAGATGTAGAACACGCTGGTGACGCTCGGCAGGATCAGGCCCGGGAAGCTGTTGCGCAGGCCCCAGCCGGTGATGGTCTGGTAGTTGGTGATGATGACCAGTTCGTTGGGGATCATCATCAGCGCCAGGAACAGCGAGAACACCAGGTTCTTGCCCCTGAACTCCAGCCGAGCGAACGCGAAGGCCGCCGGGATGATCACCGCCATCATCAGCCCCGTCGTGACGATGGTGAAGATGAGGGAGTTCAGGAAGTAGCGCGCCAGCGGCACCTCGGAGAAGGCGCTGACGTAGTTCTGGAACGTGGGCGCGAGCGTGAAGAAGGTGGGCACGTACTCGCCGTTGTAGGCGCTGTAGCTCTTGACGGAGGTCAGCAGCATCCAGTAGTAGGGGAACAGCACCATCAGCGCCCAGAACGTCAAGAGCGCGTAGGTGACGGCGCGCACCGCCGCCTTGCGCGCGCGGGAGGCGCGCCCGATGCGGTCAAAGTCATTCGTCATACGAGCCGCCTCCTACTAATAATGAACATTCTTTTTTGAAATGGAGAGATTGACCAGCGTGATCGTGAACACCACCGCGAACAGCAGTATCGCCGCCGCCGAGGCGTAGGACGGATAGCCGCCGGAATCGCCGTAGAGCATGTCGTACACGTAGCCGACGATCGTGTTCATCTCCGCGGCGTTCAGATTCGTGCCGAACAGGGCCACCGCATCGCTGTAAGCCTTGAACGCGCCGATAAAGCCGGTGATCACGAGGTAGAAGATCATCGGGGAGATCATCGGCAGCGTGATCTTGCGGAAGATGCGAAACGGCGACGTGCCGTCCACCTTCGCGGCGTTGTAGTAGTCCTGGTTCACGCTCGCCAGCGCGCTGGTGAGGATCAGCACCTTGAAGGGCATGACCACCCAGATCGTGTAGAAGCACAGCACGAACATCTTGGCCCAGTAGGGGCCGTCGATGAAGTCCACGGGCCCGCGGCCGAACCACGCCAGCACCAGGTTCGCCAGGCCGTCGGTGTAGGCCGTCTTCTTGAACAGGATCATGAACACCAGGCCCACCGCCAGCGTGTTGGTCACGTAGGGCAGGAAGTAGACCGTCTGGTACAGCTTCTTGAGCGGCGTGATGCTGTTGAGCCCCACCGAGATCAGAAGCGCGATGATCGTCGACAGCGGCACCGTGATGACGACCAGTATGAACGTGTTTTTCAGCGCCTGCAGGAAGTACGGGTCGTGCAGCACGTAGGCGTAGTTGTACAGGCCCACGCCGAAGAACGTCTGGGAGGCGGAGTTGTAGCCCTCCTCGAACGAGTACACGAACACGTCGATCAGCGGATAGACCATGAAGAACCCGAGGAACAGCATCGCGGGCAGCAGGTAGAGCCAGCCCTTGAGGTTGTTTTGCTGCTTATCCATTTTATTTCACCTCGAATTCGCCAAAGCGGATGCGTTCTTCCGTGTCGTGGTCGAACAGGAACACCTTGTAGCTCTTCAGCGAGAAGCGGACGGTTTTCGCGCCTTCCGCCGGGCGATTTTCCGCCGAGATGATCGCGCGGACGGCCCCGGCCCCGGCGTTCTTGTCGTGGCCGCACACCACGCTGACGTCCCGGCCCATGACCTCCACGCCCGTGAGCCGGCAGGTGAACGGGCCGTTCTCGTCCGGCACGAAGCCCTCCGGGCGAACCCCGGCCCACACCGCACCGTCGCGCGCGCCGGGCGCGTCCAGCACGGCCTCGTCGCCGATGTATATTTTTTCATTTTGAACGCGCGCGTCGAACACGTTGATCGGCGGCGTGCCCAGGAACTTCGACACGAACAGGTTGATCGGGTCGTCGTACACGTCCTGGGGCTTGCCGATCTGCTGCACCACGCCGTCCTTCATCACGACGATCATGTCGGAGATGGACATGGCCTCCTCCTGGTCGTGGGTGACGAACACGGTGGTGATGCCGGTGTCGCGCTGGATGCGGCGGATCTCCTCGCGGGTCTGCAGCCGCAGCCGCGCGTCGAGGTTGGACAGCGGCTCGTCCAGCAGCAATACCCGAGGCATCTTCACCACGGCGCGGGCGATGGCCACGCGCTGCTGCTGGCCGCCGGACATCTCGCCGGGCTTGCGCTCCATCAGGTTTTCGATCTGCACCAGCTTCGCGGCCTCCGTCACGCGCTTTTCCATCTCTTCTTTGGACAGGCGCGCGCTGCCCTTCAGGTTTTGCAGCGGGAAGAGGATGTTCTCGCGCACCGTCAGGTGCGGGTAGAGCGCGTAGCTCTGGAATACCAGGCCCACGCCGCGATTTTCCGGCGGCAGGCTTGTCACGTCGTCGTCGCCGAAGAACACCCGGCCGCTGGTGGGCTGGATCAGGCCGCTGATCAGATTCAGTGCCGTGCTCTTGCCGCAGCCGGACGGGCCCAGCAGGCCGATCAGCTTGCCGTCGGGGATCTCGAAGTTGAAGTCGTTGACGGCGATCACCTCGTCGTTCGACTTCTTGTTGCGGCTGGGGAACTTCTTGGTCAGGTGCTGCAGTACCACTTTCATGGGGATCATTCCTCCTCCGGCAAATACTTCGGATTCCGCTGCATGTTGGCGATGTCCAGTGCCACGCGCGCCTCCAGGCCGTCGATCTCGCGCAGGTCCTCGCCCCACAGCTCGCGGTCGGCCAGCGCGGCGTAGGCCAGCGCCTCCGGCGGCATGTCGTGCGAGAGGGTCGAGAACAGGGCCAGCGCCGCGGGGTCGTCGTCCAGGCGGTGGATCTCATTGCCGCGGAGCACCTCGTATCGCCCCTTCTCGTTGGGCCGCGCCCCGGCATAGAGCATGATCGCGGCGGCCAGCGCGAACGCGAGGCGGCGCGGCGGCTCAAAGTTTTCCGCCGCCCAGCGCCGAATCAGCGGCAGCGCCGACTGCCTCAGCCGCCGAATCAGCGGCGCGGCCACGCGCAGCAGCGCGTTGTCGTTCAGCGGGTTCTCGAAGCGCTCGAACGCGCGGATCACATACGGCGCGTCCGCGGCGCGCGCGGCCTCGCCCTCCGGCAGGAGCTCCTCCATGTAGGCCTTGCCGACGAACGCGCGCAGGGCGTCGTGCTTCATGCAGTCCGACAGCGTGTTCAGCCCCAGCAGCCAGCCCGGGGCCGCCAGCAGGCAGAGCCCCGCGTCGAACAGGCGGCGCTTGCGCTCGATCAGCGGCGCGAGGTCGTCCGTGAATGCGACGCCGTCGGCGCCGTCCAGCGGCCAGCGCGCGCGGAAGCCCTCGGGGGCCTCGATGGTCAGCGTCGCGCCGGGCTCGGCGAGGTGGATCATGCCGTCGGCGTAGTTCATGGTCTGGCACAGCCGCGCCGCCTCCTTCGCCTCGGCCCGCAGCGCGATGCCGTCCGCCAGCGCGGGGTAAAACGCGCACTTCTCGGCGAGGAAGCCCTCGAGATCGGGGTCGCGCGCGAGGATGCCCGAGCGCACGGCTTCGGCTGCGTCGGCGCTTTCCGAGACACAGAGGAAGTCCAGCCCGCCGAGGCCCGCGCTACGCCGGAGCGAGAGAAATTCGACGGCCATGTCCAGCGCAATATCGACGTCCGGGGCGTCGGCGTCCACGATGGCCAGCGCGATCGACGGCTCCGCGGCGATCTCCTTTACCGATTCCGGCAGGCGCAATATCGCCTGCGCGACCTCCTCCCGGTTCACCGGCTGCTCGCCCAGGTAGCCGCGCGTGAACACGGTGTACATGCCGTCCTGCTCGCGCAATAGTTCGACAGGATTCTGGCCGTCAGAGGCTGGAGCAGTGCTCAGTGCGGCGATGCCCACGCCCGCCTGCGCGGCGTCGATCAACACGTCCACCACGCCCAGCAGTCGCTCGCCCAGGCCGAACTGCACGGCGTTCACCCGCGCGGCGAAGCGCTCGGGGATCTCATAGCGGCCCATCATGCCGCGGTTCAGGTGCTGCATAGCATCGTTTCCCTTCGAATAAATACCGCCAACAGTATAGCACAACGCGGGCCCGCGCGCAATTCGCGGGCCCAAAATCACAATTTAATTTGTGTTCGGCGGCGGTTTGTGGTATCATGTCTGGAGAAACGGGATACGAAAGAGGGAGCAAGCATGGACGCGATTTTCAACTTTGACAGCTCGATTTTGCTGTGGATCCAGGACAACGTTCGCGCGGACTTCGCCTCGCCCATCGTGAAGATCATCACGCACCTGGGCGACAAGGGCATCTTCTGGATCGTGGTGACGCTGGCGCTGCTGGCCTTCCGCAAGACCCGGCGGCTGGGCGTTTTCTGCGCGGTGTCGATGGTCATCGGCCTGGTGGTGACGAACGTGATCCTCAAGAACTGGGTGGCGCGCGTGCGACCCTATGAATTGATCCAGAATCTGGAGCTGATCGTCCACCGGGAGACGGATTTCTCGTTCCCCTCCGGCCACACCACGAACTCGCTGGCCTGCGCCTGGGTGCTGTTCAGGCGCGCGCCGAAGAAGTGGGGCGTGTCGGCGCTGGTGCTGGCGATACTGATCTCGCTCTCGCGGCTCTACGTGGGCGTGCACTACCCGACGGACGTGCTCGCCGGCGCGGTGATCGGCATCGGCAGCGCGTGCCTGTCGCTTTGGCTGGTGCCGAAGGCGGAGAAGAAGTTTCCGGCGATGAAGAAGTTGTATTGAGTGAGTAGGAAGTGGATTGCCGCGTCGACTGCTTTGCAGCCGACGCGGCAATCCGTTTTATAACCTGTACAATTCCCCGTACTTCTCCTTCAAATACCGCACGTAGCAGTTCGGGTCGAAGGGGCCGCCGCAGCCGCTCTCCACCAGCTGGGCCGGGGTGAGCAGCTGGCCGTGGCGGTGGATCTTTTCGCCCAGCCATTCGGTGACGGGCTTCAAATCGCCGGCGCGCACCGCGCCCCACACGTCCACGTCCTTTTCCATGTTTTTGAGCATCTGCACGCCGTAGGCGCTGCCCAGCGCGTAGCTGGGGAAGTAGCCGATGGCGCCGAAGGACCAGTGGCTGTCCTGCAGGCAGCCGCGCCGGTCATCGGGCACGTCCACGCCCAAATACTCCTTGTACATCCGGTTCCACTCGCCGGGGATGTCGGCGGTGTTCAGGCCGCCCTCGATCATGGCCTTCTCCAGCTCGTAGCGGATCATCACGTGGATCGAATAGGTCAATTCATCCGCCTCGGTGCGGATCAGCGAGGGCATCGAGAGGTTCGCCGCGCGGTACAGCATCTCCGCGTCCACGCCCGCCATCTGGGAGGGGAACAGCGCCTTCAGCTCCGGCAGCAGCACCTCGCAAAACGGGCGGCTGCGGCCGATCAGGTTCTCGTAGAAGCGGCTCTGGCTCTCGTGCAGGCTCATGCAGCTGCCGCCCGCCAGCACCGTGCCCTGCAATTCGTCCGCGACGCCCAGCTCGTACAGCGCGTGGCCGCCCTCGTGCACCACGCTGTAGAGGCTGGACAGCACGCTGTCCTCGTGGTAGTGGGTGGTGATGCGCACGTCGTGCTTGTTGAAGCCCTCGGTGAAGGGGTGCTCGGTCTCGCCCACGGCGCAGTCGTCGCGGCTGATGCCCATGATCTGCATCACGCGGTCCGTGAACTGCCGCTGCAAATGGATCGGGTACGCCTGATCCAGAAAGGCCGTGTCCGGCCGGGGGCGCTTTGCCACCTCCAGGATCACGGGGGCCAGCTCCCGGCGCAGCAGATCGAAAAACGGGTCCAGCGTCTCGTGGGAGAGGCCCTTCTCGTAGCCGTCCAGCAGCACGTCGTAGGCGGGCCGGGCGGCGTTCTTGCGCTCGGCGAAGCGCCGGTTGTAGGCGACGATCTTCTCCAGATATGGCGCGAAGGCGGGGTAGTCGCTCGCCAGCTTCGCGTCGTGCCACACCTGCATCGACTCGGCCATCAGCTGCTGGTAGGCCATGTACTCGTCGGCGGGCACCAGCGTCAGATCGTCGCGCTCCTCCTTGAGGACTTCGGCGCGGCGGCGGTCCTTCAGCGAGAGGCTTTCCTTGTTTGCCAGCAGCGTGTCCAGCATCTCGCCGGTCTCGGGCGCGGTGACCTTTTCGTGGATGATGCCGCTCAAAAAGCCCATCGTCTCGCCGCGGGCGGGGGCGGAGTTGCGCGGCGCGACGGTCTCGCCGTCGTAGTTCAGGCAGCCGAGGGCGTGCTGGTAGGCGCGCAGCGTGGCTTCCAGTTCATTCAGGGCGCTCAGCGCTTGGTTCAGGTTCATGCTTTGCCTCCATTATCCAAATTCATACTCGTCGTCGCGCAGCATCTGCAGGCTGTAGGCCATCACGACGGCGTCGGGGTGGTACTTTTCGATCCACCATTCCAGCGGCTGAACGTCGCGGCGCATGTCCACGCACAGCACGTGCCGCGCCGTCAGCGACAGGAACGTGCCGATGGGCGCGCTGTAGCTGTCCTTGAGCAGCAGGATCGTGCAGTCGGGCGCGGCCTCGTTCGTCAGCAAATCGTAGGCCTCCACCTGGCCGTAGTAGGTGTAGGCCAGCTTGTTCCAGGTCTTCCCGGGGTCCGGCTCCAGCCGGTCGAAGCGGGTGACGGCCTCGCGGAAGCTGCCGGCGGCGTGGTCGATGGACACCACGCGCTTGGTCTCGCGCTCGATCTCGGTGTCGTACTTCGGCCAGTACTCCACGATGTCGTCCGGGTCCACCAGGCCCGTGCCCAGCCGCTGGCCGTACTTGCCCAGGAACAGTTTTTCATGGGTGAGCGTGTTCAGGTTCTCAAGGTCCAGCCGCGAGGTATCCAGCCCCGCGCCGGTCATGTCGTTGATCTCACCGGCGATGCGCTGCGCCATCGTGATGGCCGCGAGCGTGGACCAGTGCTGGTCCGTCACCATCAGCAGATCGTCCAGGTCGCGGCCGCTCTCGGGCAGCACGTTGCGGCTGTCCAGCGTCCGCACGCCGCCCTCGCGCAGGATCGCGAGCACCTCGTCGGCCATTTCGGCGGAGTGGTCCAGCGCCTCGTAGCCCGCGGGGAGCATGCCGTCGGCGTAGAGCGTGGGGTGCTCGTACACGAACAAAAACGGCAGGCCGGAAAACGCGGTCTCGCGCAATTCGACGATGTCGCGAGCGTTGCCGGACAGGTCCTTGTAGTCCGCCAGGTCGTACAGGTGGCCGGTGGTGAGCCTGATCATGTTCTGGCTGCCGGTGTTGATCACCTTCTTGCCCAGCGCGTACTGGAAGGCGGAGTTGGCGTAGCCCATCTCGTCCTTCAGCCACATGTTCTCGGCGATGGCGGCGGTGAAGCCGTGGATGCGCGCGGCGAGGCGGTCCAGCTTGTCGGGATGCTCCGGCAGCGTGGCCTTCAATTCCGGCGTCATCAGCACCGAGTGGACGAGTTCATGATGATTTCCGATGACCATCGTGAAAAAAGCCGTTAAGATAAAACCCAGAAACGCCACCGTGAGGATCGCGGCGGTGATGCGGGCGAGGGCTTTGCCTTTTGTTGGGGTCTTGTCCATATGGGGGTCCTTTCAGTGAATGAAGATTCTTACTCAGAGGCTTCCCCTTGAGGGGAAGCTGTCAGGCGCAAGCCTGACTGATGAGGTGTCCCCGAAGGGATAAGTTTGTTTATTGCAGGAAAGGATCGAAGCGATATGGGGACACCTCATCCGTCTCCGCTTTGCGGAGCCACCTTCCCCTCAAGGGGAAGGCAAGAAGGAGGTCATTCCGTCAGCAGCTTCACGATCATTTCCGTCATGATGTCCATGTCCTCCACGGCGACGCACTCGAAGCGGCCGTGGCAGTTCATGCCGCCGGTGGCGATGTTGGGGCAGGGCAG
>CADAQZ010000046.1 GCA_902790175.1 uncultured Eubacteriales bacterium
CCATGCAAACCAGAACCCGCTTCGCCCCCAGCCCCACGGGCTACATGCACCTGGGGAATCTGCGCACCGCGCTGTACACCTATCTCTACGCCCGCCGCACGGGGGGCAAGTTCATACTGCGCATCGAGGACACCGACCAGGAGCGCGAGGTGCCCGGCGCGATCGACGTGATCTACAACTCGCTCAACATCGCCGGGCTTTCGCACGACGAGGGTCCGGACGTGGGCGGCCCCGTGGGCCCGTACATCCAGAGCCAGCGCAAGGACAGCTACCTGCCCTACGCCAAACAGCTGATCGAGTCCGGCCACGCCTACTACTGCTTCTGCACCAAGGAGCGGCTGGACGCGGCGCGCGAGGCGGCGGAGAAGAAGGGCGAGACCTTCCGCTACGACAAGCACTGCCTGCACCTGTCCAAGGAGGAGATCCAGCAGAAGCTGGACGCGGGCGTGCCTTACGTCATCCGCCAGAACATCCCCACCGAGGGCAAAGCGGGCTTTGACGACGTGATCTACGGCCGCGTGGAGGTGGACTGCGACACGCTGGACGACAACGTGCTGATCAAGGCCGACGGCCTGCCCACCTACAACTTCGCCAACGTGATCGACGACCACCTGATGGGCATCACCCACGTGATGCGCGGCAACGAGTATGCGCTGGGCTGGACGCCGCCCACCTACGTGCACCTGACGCCCGTGATGGTGGACGCGCCGGTGCTGGGCCCGGACGGCCAGCCCGAGCTGGACGCCGAGGGCAACCCCGTCACCGCCAAGCGCAAGATGTCCAAGCGCAAGGGCGACCCGTCCTTCGAGGACCTGCTGGCCCAGGGCTATCTGACCGAGGCCGTCATCAACTACCTGGTGCTGCTGGGCTGGAGCCCCCGCGGCGAGCGCGAGTTCTACACGCTCAAGGAACTGGAGGAGGTCTTCGACCTGGAGGGCCTGTCGAAGTCCCCGTCGGTGTTCGACATTCAAAAGCTCAACTGGTTCAACGCCGAGTACATCCGCAAGCTGAGCCCCGAGAAGTATCTGGAGCTGGCGACGCCCTGGATGGCGAAGGCGCTGGACCCGGAGAAGTTCGACTTCAAGCGGCTGGCGGAGCTGCTGCAGGGGCGCACCGAGGTGTTCAACCAGCTGCCCGGCATGATCGCGTTCCTGGCCGAGCAGCCGGAGTACTCCAACGACCTGTACGTGAACAAGAAGCAGAAGTCCACGCCCGAGAGCGCGAAGGCCGCGCTCCAGGCGGCGCTGCCGCTGCTGGAGGGCATCGGCGATTGGACGGAGACTGAGCTGCACGATCGCGTGATGGAGGCCATCCCCGGCCTGGGCATGAAGAACAGCCAGTTCCTCTGGCCGCTGCGCATCGCCATCTCCGGCCAGCAGTCCACCCCCGGCGGCGCGTTCGAGATCGCGTATTTGCTGGGCCGCGAGGAGACGCTGCGAAGGCTGAAAGCGGCGATTGAGAAACTGTAGCTAAGTGGAATGTTGCGAACAATCGCCGCGTACAGATCCTTCGACTCCGCTGACGCTCCGCTCAGGATGACCGCGTATCGTTCCGCTTGTCATCCTGAGCGAAGCCTTGCCCATTGGCAAGGCGCAGTCGAAGGATCTGTACATTACAATCCCGCACGACGAATCGGGGCTTGTTAAACCTCACAACTGCCATGCAAAACATCATCGAAATCACAAACCTGGCCGATCCCGCCCTCGCGCCGTACGTTCGCCTGACCGAGGCGCAGCTGAAAAACCGCCTTCATCCCGAAGACGGTTTGTTCATCGCGGAGAGCCCGGTGGTGATCGGCTACGCGCTGGACGCGGGCTGGGAGCCCGCGTCGTTCCTGATGGAGCGGCGGCACGTCGCGGGCAAGGCTGCGGCGCTGCTGGCGCGCTGTCCGGGCGTGCCGGTATACGCCGCCGACGCGGCCGTGCTGGAAAAGCTGACCGGCTTCCCGCTGACGCGCGGCGTGCTCTGCGCGATGAAGAGGAAGCCGCTGCCCGCGCCGGAGGACGCCTGCCGGGGCGCGCGTCGCGTCGCGGTGCTGGAGGGCATCGTGGACGCCACGAACGTCGGCGCGATCTTTCGCTCGGCGGCGGCGCTGGGCGTGGACGCGGTGCTGCTGACGCCCACGACCTGCGACGCGCTGAACCGGCGCGCCGTGCGCGTGAGCATGGGCGCGGTGTTCCAGGTGCCCTGGGCGCGCATCGGCGAAAGCGCCGCCGACTGGCCGGAGGCAGGGCTGACGCGCCTGCGCGCGATGGGCTTTTCGACCTGCGCGCTGGCGCTGACGGACGACGCGCTGCCCATCGACGACCCCGCTCTCGCCCGGCAGGAAAGGCTGGCGCTGGTGCTGGGCAGCGAGGGCGACGGCCTCGCCCCGGCCACCGTCGCCCGCTGCGACTTCACCGCCCGCATCCCGATGGCCCACGGCGTGGACTCGCTGAACGTGGCCGCCGCCGGGGCCGTGGCGTTTTGGGTATTGGCAAGGCGATGAAAGATCCTTCGACTTCGCTGCTTTCGCAGCTTCGCTCAGGATGACAGGTTCGCAGAATCCGCGACGCTGTCATCCTGAGCGGAGCCGCCATCGCGGCGCAGTCGTGCCGCAGGCCTGCGAAGCAAAGGATCTTTTTGTTCCTATTCCACCTTCACCTTGCAGACGTCATATGCCCCGCCGGCGGCGCGCACGCCCACCTTGGCGGTGCCGCGGCCCACGGCGAGGACGTTTCCGTAGTCGTCCACGGTGACGACGCTCTCGTCGCTGCTGGCCCACTCCAGCCGCCGGTCGGTGGCGTCGGAGGGCGAGAGCTCGGCGCTCAGCGCGTATCGCTCGCCCACGTCCAGCTTCAACTTGTCCTTGTTGAGCTTCACGGACTTCACCGGCTTTTCCGACACGACCACGTGGCAGGCGACCGCCTCGCCGTCGTCCGTGCGGGCGACGACCTGCGTCTCGCCCACGCCCATGCCGATCACCTCGCCGTCCGGGGCGACCATGGCCACGCCCACGTCCTCGGACGTCCACGTCACGCCCTCGGCCGGCTTGCGCTCGCCGATGCGGCGGACCCGGACCACCTGTCCCTCGCCCACCTTCAGGGCCAGCTCCGACTTGTCCAGCTCGAGGCAGGTCATGGACACGCGCACGTCGATGCTGTCCGACACGCCGTTGATGGCCGTGGCGGTGATGGTGGCCGTGCCATCGGACACGGCGGTGATCACGCCGCCGGACACCGTCGCCACGACGGGATCGGAGCTCTTCCAGTTCAGCCAGCGCTTCGGCTTGGCCAGCTTCTTCGGCTTCAGCTTGCCCTTCACCTGCACCCGCTCGCCGGGGGTCAGCACGGGCACCTCCTCCAGCTTCACCGACTGCATCGGATAGCCGCAGTACACGTCCAGGCTCTGGCCGTCGGAGGTGATCAGCACGTTGCCGTCGTTTTCCGAGCCGGTGATGAACACGGCGCTCTTGTGCTTTTTCAGCAGGCGCAGGTATTCACTCCCGGGCTGGAGCTCGTTGTCGGTGCAGATCACGGTGGCGCAGGGCTTGACCAGGTCCAGCATGGCCGCGCTGTGGTGGGCGTTGTGGTGGGGATTTTTCAACACGTCGCAGCGCAGCTCGCCGGGATACTTTTTCTCCACCTCGCGCAGCCTGCCGTCGGAGGTATCGCCGGTGAACAGGAACGTGCGCGCGCCGTAGGTCAGCTTCAGGATCAGCGAATTCTCGTTCTCCGCGATCCCGCCGACCTCGCAGCGCCGGGTCGCGATCGGGCCCAGGCAGCGGATTTCCGCGCCGCCCAGCATGAAGCTCTCGCCGCGCTTGAGAATCTGGCAGGGGGTGCTTTGCACCGTCGGTCCCTGGGCCTTGCTCGCGCAGCTGAGGATGGCCCTCCACGCCATCTGGCGCGGCACGTACACCACGTCCGGCTTCAGCGCGCAGATCATCTCGGGCGCGCCCTCGATGTGGTCGGCGTGGCCGTGCGTGCCGATGTAGCAGTCCAGCTTCTCCACGCCCAGCGCCTTCAGCCAGGGCAGCACGGTCTTCGCGCACTCCTTGTAGCCCACGTCGATGAAACAAGTCGCGCCGTCGCAGCGGATCAGTATGCCGTCCACGCGCCCCAGGTCGAAAAAGTAGACCTCCAGGCCCTGCCGGGACGGCTCCTCCTCTGCCGCGCAGGGCGCGGGCAGCCGCCCGGGCAGGCACGTCAGCAGCGCCAGCGCCAACAGCGCAGCGAGGCATCGCAGGCTTCCCTTCCTCATGGCGATCGGCTCCATTTCGACCCATTTTGACATTATTATAATGATTAATGGACAAAAAAACAAGCCGTTTCGGAAATCTTCCGAAACGGCTTGTGCTTTCATCAGTTCAGGTCCGTGAATATCGCCTGCACGGTGGCGGCGTCCACGATGGAATCGGGATCGGTCGGGTCCACCAGCGTCAACTCCAGACCGTACTGGTCGTTCACGCGCGTCTGGAACTCGTACACGGCCTGCAGCGTCATGTCGTCCAGAACGCCGGGCTCGGCGTCCACGCTCAGAAGGCCCAGGCTGTACAGCCGCAGCTGCAGCTGCTGGATCGTCTCGGCGTCGCTGGCGGCGCTGATGGGCCCGATCACGGCCTTGGTGGGCTCGGGCGTCGGGGCCTCGGCCTCGGGCGTCGGGGTGGGCGCCTGGGTGGGCTCGGGCGTGGGCGAGGGGATGCCGAAGCGGGTGCTGCTCCACTGCGCGTCGTCGCGCGTGCCGCCCGCGGGCAGCGCGCCCACGTAGACCGTGTACACGCCCGCCGGCAGGCTGGAGGTGCTCACGGTGCTGCTGGTGTCCGGGCCGCTGGACAGCTCGTGCTGCTCGCCGGACTGGTTCTCCACGTACACGTAGTAGCCGGCCACGTCGCCCTCGGCGTTCCAGCTGATGATGATGGAGGCGTCCATCATGTAGGGCACGCCGTCGCGCTGCACGGCGGTGCCGCCCACGTTGATCGCGGGCTTGCCGATGGACGCGATTGTGGGCTCGGGCGTCGGCGTCGGAGCCTCGGTGGGCGTGGGCGTGGGCTTTGCGGCGCGGGCAAACGTGGCGGTGCTCACCTGCATGTCGGCCTCGGTGCCGTTCACGGGGATCGCGCCGACGGTGAGCGTGTACGTCGCGCCCTCGCGCATGTCGTTGGCCTTCAGGCCCACGCTGGTCTTTTCGGTCGTCTGGCTGGCGATCTCCCCGCCCTTCTCGTCCGCAATGCGCACCTGGTAGGCGGCCACGTCGCCGGAGGCCGTCCAGCTGATCTGGAAGGTGTCCTCCTCGATCACGACGGTGCCGGAATCGGCGTTCACGCCCGCGATGGAGATGCTCGGCCTGGACACCTGCGCCACCGTGGGCGCGGGCGTCGGGGCCTCGGTGGGTTCGGGCGTCGGGGTCTCGCGCTCAGGCAGCGTGAACTGCGCCTCGCGCCAGACGACGTCGTCCTTCCCGCCGCGCGCGGGCAGCACGCCCAGGCGCATCGTGTAGATCTCGCCGGGGGTCATCTGCTTCGGGTCCACGTTGAAGCTGGTGGCGTCGGTGCCCTCCTGCGACACGATGGAGCGGCCCCGGCTGTCGGTCACGTAGACGCTGTAGCTGTCCACGTCGCCGTCCGCGGTCCACTGCACGCTGAACGCGCCCTCGCCGACGGCGATCACGTCGTTCCCGGCGAGGGTGTCGCCGAAGCGGATCTCCACGTCGCCCACCGCGCCGACGCCCGGAGGCTCGGCCGTGGGCTGCGAGGCGTCCATCGTGTAGCCGCGGTCGTAGGCGTACTCCAGCGCGCGGCGGGTGCGGTCGTCCACCAGCCCGGTCACGGGCAGCGTGCCGTCGCCCTGTACGCCGTTCACCCACGCCTGGAAGCGCTTGACGGCCTCGACGGTGTTCTCGTCATAGACGCCGGTCTCGCCGCCCTGCATCGCGCCGACGGCGGCAAGCATCTGCTGCACGTAGCGGATGGATTCGGGGTCGGAGTTCGCGCCGACGCTGATCTCGCCACCCTCGTCGCCCTCGGGCTCGGCGGGCGCCTCGGTGGGCGCGGGCGTCGGGGCCTCGGTGGGCGCGGGCGTGGGCGTCGGGGTCGGGGCCTCGGTGGGCGCGGCGGTGGGCTCGGCCATGGTCAGGTCGTGGTCGTAGGCGTACTCCAGCGCCAGCCGCGTGGCGTTGTCCACCACGCCGGTCACCTCGAGGGTGCCCGCGCCGCGGGTCTGATTCACCCACTCCTGGAACGCCTGCACGGCGCGCGTGGTGCCGCGGCCGTAGACGCCGTCCACGCCCTTCTCACTCATCGCGCCGACGGAGGCGAGCATCTGCTGCACATAGCGGATGGACTCGCGGTCGGAGTTCACGTCCACCACGATCTCGCCCTCGCCTTCGGGGCTCTCCGGGTCCTCGGACTCGTCGGGGCTGTCGCCCTCCGGCTCGGCCGCGGGCGTCGGGCTCGCCGTCGGGGCGCCGGTGGTGGGCGCGGGCGGGTTGGTGCCGTAGGGGGTCAGGCCGTGGTCCTTGCAGTACTGCATGTAGGCCAGCGTCAGCTGGTCCACCTCGCCGTTGACGGTCAGGGTCTGCTCGTTGCGCTGCATGTTCACCCACTGCTGGAAGTCGGCCACGGCGGCGATGGTGGCGCTGCCGTACCTGCCGTCGGCGGAGCCCTCGGGCATCATGCCGATGTCGATCAGCAGCTGCTGCACCTTGCGCACCGTCTCGGCGGGGGCGTTGGCGTCGATCACGCCGCTGAGCGTCTCCACGGGCCGCGTGGTGGGCGTGGGCGTGGGCGCGGCGGTGGGCGCGGGCGTGGCGGTGGGCACCGCCGTCGCCTGGCGCAGCTTGGCCCACTCCTCGGCGTAGTACTTCAGGAAGGCCATGCTCTGCGGGTCCATCTTGCCGGTCACGGGCAGCACGTCGTAGCCCTGCAGCTGGTTCACGCGCTGCTGGAAGCGGCGCACCGCGGCGGCGGTGGTCGCGCCGTAAGCGCCGTCGGCGCTGCCCTCGGGCATCAGGCCCAGCGTGATCAGCTTCTGCTGCACGTCGCGCACCCGGTCGGCGGAGGCGTTCTCGTCCACGGTCTTGGTGTCCGCTTCGGGGGTCACCTTCGGCGCGGGCGTGGGCGTGGGCCTGTGGGAGCCCACCTCATACAGCCATTGCAGCGTCTTGGGACCGGCCGCGCCGTCCACGGAGAGCTTCTCCTTGGGGTTGTAGCGCTCGTTGATGTAGCCCTGGAAGTCGCGGACGGCCTGCCGCGTGGCGGCGTCATACCGGCCGGACACATTGCCCTCCTCCAGCCAGCCGAGCTCGGCCAGCTTCTGCTGCAGGGCGGTGATGTCGGCCTTCGAGGAATTGCCGTTGATGAGCTTGTACTTCGAGCTCGCGCCGCCGTTGATCGTGGGCGCGGGCGAAGGCGTGGGCGTGCCGGAGGCGCGCTGCGCCTGCTGGTACTCCTGCTCCACGTCGCCCTCGTAGGTGTACTCCATCCAGGAGAGCTCCGGGTCCACCAGCGCGGCGAACGTCGGGGCCACGTAGGGCGTGGCCGTGGGCGTCGTGGCCGGGATCCACACCTGGCCGGGGTCCAGCGTCGGGGTCTGGGTCAGGTCGCGGGTGGTGTTCAGCGCGCCGTTGAACACGGTGATCAACAGGATCGCCGCCACCAGCAGCACCGCCACGGCGATGCCCGCGAACAGCAATATGCGCTTGCTGCCGCCGTCGGAAGCCTCGTCCTCGCCGTCGTCCTCGCGGGCCTGCGCGGCGGAGGCAGACCTGCGCTGGGCAATGTAGGCGGTGCCGTTCTCCTCGAAGAAGAAGTGACGCTTGCGCGGGTCCTCCACGCTCTCGACGCTGGCGCGCAGCTTCTTGATGCCCGCCTCGAATTCGTCCTCCTTGCCCGCCACGGGCACCACCGCGCCGTCGTTGAGGCGCTCGGCGCAATCCCGGGGCAGGTATTCGCGGATGCGCAGCTTGTTCTCCTTCTTGGTGTCGAAGGCCGCGTAGACGATGCCGGAGGCGTCCTGGCCCAGCGCGCGGCCGATCAGGAAGCGGTCGCGGTACACCAGCGAGCCCGGCAGCATCTGCACCTGGGGCACGGCGGCGCGGGAATCCCGTCCGCAGTGGGGGCAGGTGGTCTGGCCCTGCATATCCTCAAAGCAGTACATGCATAAGTTTTCGTATGCCATTTCATACACCCCTTTTTCAGAGTGGAGAGTGAAGAGCAACCTTCCCTTGGCTCCCCTGTGTAAGGGGAGCTGTCACCGCAGGTGACTGAGGGGTTGTTTTTGTGCTGCCGGGAGACAACCCCTTCGGCCCTGACGGGCCACCTCCCCTTACACAGGGGAGGCTTTTGGAAGTGCTGTCACCTCAGAGGACTGAAGAGGTTTTGCCATTAACTCCTCACTCCTGATTCCTCACTCTTCACTTATAAGACTTCATTGATCACACTCTTGATCTGCTCAAACACCTCGTCGATGCTGCGCGAGGCGTCGATGACGGCGATGCGCTCCGGCTCGGCCTTGGCGAGCGCCTCGTAACCGGCCTGCACGCGGGCGAAGAAGTCCTCCTTCTCCATCTCCAGGCGGTCCAGCGGCGCGCCCTGCGCCAGGCGTCGGCGGGCCTGGGCGCGGTCCAGCGTCAGAAGCAGCGTCCTGTCCGGCGTCGCACGGCGAATCGCCGGTGTGTTTATTTGACGTATAAAGTCCTCTCCAAGTTCACGCCCATACGCCTGATAGGCGATGGATGAATCCAAAAATCGATCGCAAATCACGATTTTGCCGCATTTCAGCGCCGGTTCGACCACCTCGCGCACGTGCTCCACCCGGCTGGCGGCGTAGAGCAGCGCCTCACACTCGTCCGACATGCCCTTCGAATCGAGGCTCAGGATCACCTCGCGGATGCGCTCGGAGATCGGGCAGCCGCCGGGCTCGCGCGTGAGCACGACTTCAAAGCCGCGCTTCTCGAGGTATTCGCGAAGCAGCGCGATCTGGGTGGACTTGCCGCAGCCGTCGCTGCCCTCCAGCGTCAAAAACAGGCCGCGGGGCGATTCGCCGCCCAGCAGGTATTTCGCCATGTCGGAGAGTTCGCCGAACACCGCGCACGCCCCGGCCCCGGCCAACTCGCCGGGCTCGCTGTAGCCGTAGTCCGCGCCGATGCCCGCCATGCCCAGGCCCGCGGCGGCCTCGACGTCGAAGCGCCGGTCGCCGCACATGCACGCGCGCGACAGGTCCGCCCCCTCCGGCAGCGCCGCGAGGATCAGGTCGCGCTTGTCGGCGGAGTGACGGTCCAGCCCGGTGCCGGAGATGGCGTCCAGATACTTGTCGATGCCGAAATGCTTCGCCAGCCGCTGAAGCATAAACGTCGGCTTGGCGGAGGCGATGGCCACCCAGGCCCCGCCCCGCTTCAGCGCGCGCAACAGCATGGCCATGCCGGGGTAGAGGTGCGACTCGTACAGCCCGATGTCCACGTAGCGCTCGCGGTACAGCGCGATGGCGCGCTCGGCCTGTTCGTCGTCCATGCCGCAGTACTCCACGTAGCTGTCGTGCAGCGGCGGGCCGATGAAGCGGCTCAGCGTCGCCTCGTTGAGCGGCGGGAAGCCCATCTTCTCCAGGCTGTAGGCCACGCTCTTTCGGATGCCCTCGCCCGTGTCAGCCACCGTGCCGTCGAAGTCAAAAAGGAAGTAATCGTATCTCAACGCCATATCGTCCATCACCCTTGGCTATAGCTATTCCATATTATTGTAGCAGATGAATGTGACTTTTCGTGTCTGGTTGTTGGAAGGAGATATGAATTCTGCGATTTGGGGCGGGGGCGGGCGGCGCAACGCCGCCCCTACACTGTTCCTACTCCCTACTCCCTACTCCCTACTCCCTACTCCCTGTCCCCTTATTTTTCCCGCCTCTTTACACAGAAATGATATGAAGCCGGGCGGCGGATGTTGTATAATGACAGCGTTATCAACGATACATGCGGAGGTCCGATATGCTGAACCATCTTCTGATAAATCCCGCGCTGCTGGCGGCGACGGAGGGCTTTGTGTGGCAGGCGCACACGAAGCAGATCGTCACGGCGGCGCTGCTGTCGATGGTGCCCACTTTCGAGGGGCGCTACGCCGTGGCGGTGGCCGTGCGCATGGGCATGCCCGCCGTGTTCTCGTTTTTGCTGGCGCTGATCTGCTCCAGCCTGCCGGTGCCTTTCATACTGTGGCTGCTGCGGCCGGTGCTGGACTGGTTCTACACGCTGCCGATCAAGCCGGTGCGCGCGTTTGCGGCCTGGCTGGAGAAGCACGCGGCGAAGAAGCGCGCCTCGATGAACGAGAAGAACAAGAAGGGCCTGCGCGGCAGGCTGTCCGCCGACGCCGCGGAGCTGCTGGCGCTGTACATATTCGTGGCCCTGCCCCTGCCGGGCACCGGCGTTTGGACCGGCAGCGCAGTAGCCGCGCTGTTTCGGATGCCCCGCGGCAAGGCCACCGCGGCCATCCTGCTGGGCAACGTCACCGCCTGCCTCATTATGACGCTGATGGCGGTGGGGAGCAAGGCGATCATTTGAGAGTGAAGAGTGGAGAGTGGAGAGTGGAGATGAAGTTGGCCAAAGGCTGTTTCTCTTCACTCTTCACTCTTCACTCTCCACTCTTTTTTATCACTTCTTGCGTTCCGGTTGTCTACAGCGCCCAGGGCCCTTGACAAGGGCGGGCGGGGCGGTTATGTTATTATCATAGGTATCTATACTTCCGCACGAGGAGGCGACCGGGATGAATCGCAAACAGGCTCAGGAAAAGGCGCGCGCGCTGGTTTCCCAGATGACCGTCGAGGAGGCCGCAAGCCAGCTGCGCTACGACGCGCCCGCCATCGAGCGGCTGGGCGTGCCGGCCTACAACTGGTGGAACGAAGCGCTGCACGGCGTCGCCCGGGCGGGCACGGCCACCTCCTTCCCCCAGGCCATCGGCATCGCCGCGAGCTTCGACCCCGATCTGGTGCGGGCGCTGGGCGACGTGGCCGCCACGGAGGGCCGCGCGAAGTACAACGCCGCCGCCGCGCACGGCGACCGCGACATCTACAAGGGCCTGACCTTCTGGTCGCCCAACGTCAACATCTTCCGCGATCCCCGCTGGGGCCGCGGCCACGAGACCTACGGCGAGGACCCGTTGCTGACCGCCACGCTGGGCGTGGGCTACGTGAAGGGCCTGCAGGGCGAGGGCGAGACGATGAAGTCCGCCGCCTGCGCCAAGCACTTCGCCGTGCACTCCGGTCCGGAGGCGCTGCGCCACCACTTTGACGCCGTGGCCAGCGAAAAGGACATGGCCGAGACCTATCTGCCCGCCTTCCACGCGCTGGTGGACGCGGGCGTGGAGGCCGTGATGGGCGCGTACAACCGCACGAACGGCGAGCCCTGCTGCGGCAGCGCGAAGCTGCAAAAGATACTGCGCGAGGACTGGGGCTTCGAGGGCCACTTCGTGTCCGACTGCTGGGCCATCCGCGACTTCCACACCGGCCACATGGTCACCGACACGCCGGAGCAATCCGCCGCGCTGGCGCTGGAACAGGGCTGCGACGTGAACTGCGGCAACACCTACGTGTACATGATGAAGGCGCTGGAGAAAGGCCTCGTCACCGAGGACATGATCCGCCGCAGCGCCGTGCGGCTGTTCACCTGCCGCTACATGCTGGGCCTGATGGATGGCAGCGAGTTCGACGCGATCGACTACACGGCCGTGGAGTGCCCCGAGCATTTGAAGAAGGCCGAGGAGGCCAGCCGCAAGGCCTGCGTGCTCTTGAAGAACGACGGGCTTTTGCCGCTGGACGTCGAGAAGATCCAAACGCTGGGCGTCATCGGCCCGAACGCCGACAGCCGCGCCGCGCTGATCGGCAACTACCACGGCACCTCCTCCCGCTACGTCACCGTGCTGGAGGGATTGCAGGACGCGCTGGAGGGCAAGGCCCGCGTGCTGTACGGCCAGGGCTGCCACCTGTTCAAGGATCGCGAGGAAAACCTCGCCGTGGCAGGCGATCGGCTCTCGGAGGCTCTGACCGTGGCGGAGCACTCCGACGCGGTGGTGCTGGTGCTGGGCCTGGACGAGACGCTGGAGGGCGAGGAGGGCGACACCGGCAACGCCGCCGCCTCCGGCGACAAGATCGACCTGCTGCTGCCCGAGAGCCAGCGCAAGCTGATGGACGCGGTGCTGGCCGTCGGCAAGCCCACCGTGATCTGCCTGATGGCGGGCAGCGCCATCGACCTGGGCGCGGGCGCAGAGAAGGCGAACGCCGTGCTTCTGACCTGGTATCCCGGCGCGCGCGGCGGCAGGGCCGTGGCGGACATCCTGCTGGGGAAGGTCTCGCCGTCCGGCAAGCTGCCCGTGACGTTCTACCGCAATGAGCAGCTTTCAAAGATGCCGGAATTCACCGACTACGCCATGGCCGGGCGCACCTACCGCTACGTGGAGGAGGCGCCGCTGTACCCGTTCGGCTACGGCCTGACCTACGGCGACTGTCGCGTGGCGGAGGCGAAGCGCGTGGCGGGCGGCATCGAGGCCGTGATCGTCAACGAGGGCGACGCCGACACCGAGGAGGTCGCGCAGGTCTACGTGCAAAACGAGGGCGCGGCGCACGCGCCGCGCAACCCGCGGCTGGCGGCGTTCAAGCGGGTATTCGTGCCCGCGGGCCAGCGCGTGACGCTGACGCTGGAAATCCCTGCCGAGCGGCTCAAGGTCGTCGACGACAGCGGGCGGCTCGTGGACGAGGGCGATCCCGTGTACTACGTCGGCCTCGGCCAGCCGGACGCGCGAACGGAGGCGCTGACGGGGAAGAAGAGCGTGAGGATTTGAGCGTTTATTGAGAGTGATTAGTGGCCAGTAGAGCGGCGCAGGGGCGGAAATCCCACTCCTGCGCCGCCTGATTATGTGTCACCTCAATCGCTGTTCCCCATCGAAACGCGGCGGGGTTCTCCCGGACCCCTTCATCGAGTGGGCACAACCGCAGTGGTAACGGAGGTTGTACCCGTGAAGATACGGGGTCGGGGAATCCCGCCGCAAAAAATCGCGTTCCCGGTTCTTATGCGATCAAGTACACCGCGAATAAGGAGACGTTTTTTGGCGGCATGGTTTCAAAACCCGAACTTCGCGGTCGCGCACATCGCGCGCGACCCGCTCGTCCCAAGGGTTTCTGAGAACCATGCCG
>CADAQZ010000047.1 GCA_902790175.1 uncultured Eubacteriales bacterium
AACTTCTCGCCGGTGTCGTTCCAGTAGATCAGCATGTAGGGGTTGTAGCCCGGCTCCTGGGTGTAGATCTGCACGCCCAGGTCGTCCTTCCACTCCCAGGTCAGCCCCTCGAGGCATGCGGTGGAAAAATCCTGCTGCTCGCACTGGATCAGCACCACGCGGGTGTTGCCCCCCTCGGCGAAGGCCGCCGTCAACGAAAGCGCGCTCAGCAACAGGGCCAATATCAGCCATACGCAAATCGTTCTCTTCATGGTCTTATCCTCCCGTGTTTTGATCGTCGGGCTTTGGACGCGGCGGCGCCCCCGTTGGTTCCCATTTTTCTGGAAAAGAGTTGCGCTTGTGTAATTCCTGTGTTATCATGTTAAGAGTGATCGTTTTTCTATAATAATATCATAACGTTTGAACCGGCCCCGCGCCAGATTGTTGCCAGGTCTGTCAATGACAATCCCGGTGATTTTCCCGGCCGATTCGGGAGGAAGCCATGACCTTCAACGAACAGCTCAACGCCTTTATCGACGCGATCGGCTGCAGCGCCCGCCAGCTGGCGGACGCCTCCGGCCTCTCCCCCGCGGTGATCAGCCGCTACCGCTCCGGCGAGCGGGTCCCCGCCGCGGACAGCCCCCAGCTGGACGCGCTGGCCGCGGCGCTGGGGGCGCTGGCCGACGGCGCGAGGCTGGACGCCCCCAGCCGCTGGGAGGCGCGCGCGGCGCTGGAGGATACGCTCGGCCGCCCGGCCCCTGACGACGGCGCGCTGGCGGACAACCTGAACGCGCTGATCGACGCGCTGGGCGTCACGTCCGGCGAGGTGGCCCGGGCGCTGAACTACGACGCTTCCTATATCTCCCGCATCCGCACCGGCGCGCGCCGCCCCGCGGACAGGCAGGCCTTCGCCGAAAAATTGAGCGCGTTCCTGGTCCGGCGCTGCGAATCGCCCGAGCGCCTCGCGGACCTGGCGAAGCTGGTGGGTGCGGAGCCCGCCGCGCTGGCCGCCCCCCGCGCCCGCCGCGAAGCCATCAAGCGCTGGCTGCTGCGGCCCGCGCCAAAGCGCCCGCCGCTGGCCGCCGGGTTTTTGGAAAAGCTGGACGAATTCGACCTCGGCCAGTACATCCGCTCCATCCGCTTCGACGAACTGAAGGTGCCCTCCTTCCCGTTCGCGCCGGTGCGCGGCAAGGCGTACTACGGGCTGGAGGGCCGCAAGTCGGCGGAGCTGGACTTCATGAAGGCCACGGTGCTCGCGCGCGCGGACGAGGACGTGTTCATGTGCAGCGACATGCCCATGGAGAGCCTGGCTGCGGACCTGGAATTCGGCAAGAAGTGGATGCTGGGGCTGGCGATGATGCTGAAAAAGGGGCTTCGGCTCACGATCATCCACGACCTGAACCGGCCCTTCAACGAGATGATGCTGGGGCTGGAGAGCTGGATCCCGCTGTACATGACCGGGCAGATCTCCCCCTGGGTGCTGCGCAGCCCGCAGAACGGCGTCTACTGCCACCTGACCTACGTGTCCGGCGCGGCGGCGCTGCTGGGCGAGTGTATCGCCGGGTGCGACGAGGAGGGCCGCTGCGTCCTCTCCGGCAAGCGCGACGAGCTGGCCTACTGCCGCCAGCGCAGCCAGCGGCTTTTGAAGAAGGCCCAGCCGGTGATGGAGATCTACCGCGAGGACGCCCGCGAGGCGTTTGAGGCCTTCCGGGCGGCCGAGGCCGAGGGCGACGGCCCGCTGCGCGGCATCCTCACCGCGCCGCCGCTGTACACGCTGCCCGAGGAGACGCTGGAAACCATACTGGCCCGCGCCGGGGTGCCCGGGGACGAGGCCGACCAGCTGCGCGCGTTCGTGGCGCGGGAGAAGGCGCGCTTCGACGCGATCGTGGCCCGCGCGCCGGTGCGGGACGAGATCCACCTGCTGGGCGCGGCGGAGTTCGAGGCGCACCCGGCGCTGCTGGCGCTGGCGGGGGCCTTCTGCGAGCGCGACCTGCCCTACACCTACGAGGAGTACCGCGCCCACCTCGAAGCCACGCTGGCCCGGGCCGACGCCGAAAAGAACTACAGCGTGGAGCTCAGCCAGCAGCGCGCCTTCCGCAACCTGCAGATCCTGTCGCGCGAGGGCGAGTGGGTGCTGCTGAGCAAGCAGAAGTCCCCGGCGATCCACTTCGTCGTGCGGCATCCGCAGCTGCGCCGCGCGATCGAGCACATGGCGCTGCCGATCGTGGAGTGAGGGGAAAAAGACCAGATTGCCACGTCGGCCTCTGGGATGAAAACGCACGGTTTTCCATCCCCGGGGCCTCCTCGCAATGACGGTATGCGATGTGACGTCTGCGAACGTCATTGCGAGGAGGGAAGGGCGCGCCATCGCCAGATGACGCAGCCCTGACCGACGTGGCAATCCGGTCCTTTTGGCATTATTGCTTTCTGTTTAGCCCTCAATACATCGCCTGATACCCGAACGACTCCAGCAGGTCGCAGTCCACCACGTAGGCCTCGCCGAGGTCGACGTTCTTCTGCAAAAACCGCGTCCACTCCTCCTGGGTCATGTAGGTGATGTAGCCGTCCCACTCGTCCTCCGCGCCCGAGAAGGGCAGCGACGTGGTCTCCAGCAGATAGTACTCGTGGGAGCCGCGCCACGTCTCCAGGATCACGCGGGCGTGGCCTGGCGTGAGCAGGATCAGCGGGTGCATCATCGCGGATTTCAGCGCGCTGGCCAGCAGGATCGAGGTCTCGATGCAGATGCCCGACTCGCTGTCGATCACGGCGTCCGGCATCAGGATGCGCTGGAACGAGTTGAGCGAGAACGCGCCCCAGTTGTAGCGCACGCCCAGCCGGCTGATGGCCGCCTGAAGGCCCACGGCCTGCAAATAGGTATTCTCGGAGACTTTGTCGTCCGGCATCCCCAGCACGTTCTGGTAGCCCGCCAGCGTGCTCATGTCCGTGTTCTCCTCCAGCCAGCGGATGGCCTCGCGGCGCACCTTCAGGATGCCCTCCGACTCCGGCGTCAGCCACGAGAGGAACTCGTAGTACATCACGGTGCCGAACTTGTCGTCGATGCACTCGTAGTCGTACAGGCTGTGCAGCATCAGCGTCTTGCTCTCCTGCGCCAGCAGCTCGCCTGTCTTGGCATCGGTGACGGAGAAGGCCAGCTGGGTGTCGCGCGTGTTGAACAGGCTAGGCATCTCGGCCAGCACCGGCGGCTTGATGGTCAGGCGCGTGAACTCGGTGTTCACGGTCAGCTTCTGGCGGTACTCCTGCGAGAAGCCCACGATCTCCGCCGTCACGAGGATGTCCCGCGCGCCCCAGTCGGTGTGCACGTTCAGGTTCACCGCGGAGTCCATCGTGTGATACAGGTTCGGGTACACGGCGTCGATCAGCTCGTAGTCCAGCGTCAGGGTGGGCTGGCGGTCGCGGTAGGCGAAGGCCGCCTCGCCGCCCGCGCAGGCCGCGCGCAGGTCCGGCTCCAGGTTGTCGCGCAGGAACGCCAGGCGCTCCCCCGAGCGCGCGTAGGCCTGGCGGTGCAGGTCGAACAGCGCGAACTCATACTTCGACATCGCGTCATACTCGCGCGCCAGCAGCTGGCCGGACGAGTAGAGCTCCATCACGTCGCCGTAGCCGATGCCCTCGCGCTTCTTCTGGCACATCATCGCGAACAGCCACACCTGCTTCAGGTACGACTGCCACGCCTGGCTCGCGTAGGCCGGGGGCGTCAGGTTGCAGAAGGCGTAGTAGACCTCCTTCGAGGTATTTTCCCAGATGCGGGCGAACGCGAACTGGCTGTCGGTATCGCCGCCGACGCTCCGGGAGACGGTCAGGTTGTCCAGCGCCTCGCTGGCGGCGTACTGCGCCTGCTGGAAGGCGTTGGTGCGCCGGGCGGCCTCCACGGCGGCTACGGCCTCGTCGGCGTAGTCGCGGCAGGCCTCCAGCGCGCGCCGCTGGCCCTCGTCCGCGCCCGACATCAACAAGAGGCCCTCCCGGATCCCCCGCATGCGCTGGGCACAATCGTCCATCTGCGCCCCGCGCGCCTGCAGGCTGGCCTTGTAGGCATCCAGGTCGTAGGTGCCCAGCGTCTGGACCGCCGCCTGATAGGCCGCGGCGAAGTCCTTCAGCTCCGAAAGCGCCGTCGCGCAGACCTGGGTCGCCTCGCCGTTCAGCGCCGAGAGCGCCTCCGTCTGCGCGAGCAGGTTGGCGTAGAAGTCCGGCCCCTCCCCCAGCGCGGGCGCCGCCGCGTTCACCAGCAGGCACAGCGCACACACCAGACAGAACCACTTGCGCATCGTATCCCTCCTTCGCGTCTGTTCCTTCCTTCATTTTAATTTAACACATTTGATCGCGATAGTCAATTGCCGGGTTTGTCAATGACAAGGCGGCAATGCAAAAGAAAGCTGCCTTTCGCAGCTTTCTCTTGCTTCGCTCACTTCCGCTCGCCTTCCCGGGCCAGCTTCTCATAGCGCTCCTTCGCCAGCTTCGCGCCCTCGGCGAAGAGGGCTTCGGCGTTTTCGGGGAAGGTGCGGCGTAGCGAGGCATAGCGCGTCTCGCCGTCGAGGAACGCCTCGTAGTCGATCGACGGGGCCTTCGAGTCCAGCTGGAACCGCGGCGTGGCCTCGGGGTTGTAGCGGTAGAGGAACCAGTAGCCCGCGTCCACGGCGCGCTTCATCTCGTCCTGCACCTTCGCCATGCCGCATTTCAGGCCGTGGCTCTGGCAGGGCGCGTAGGCGATCACCACGCTGGGGCCGCGGAACGCCTCGGCCTCCTTGAGCGCGCGCACCAGCTGGGCGTTGTCCGCGCCCATGGCCACCTGCGCCACGTACACGTTGCCGTAGGTCATCAGCATGCCGCCCAGGTCCTTCTTCGGGCGGGTCTTGCCCGCGGCGGCGAACTGCGCCACCGCGCCCACAGGCGTAGCCTTCGACGACTGTCCGCCGGTGTTGGAGTAGATCTCGGTATCCACGACGAGCACGTTCACGTCCTCGCCGCTGGCCACGACGTGGTCCAGCCCGCCGAAGCCAATGTCGTAGGCCCAGCCGTCGCCGCCAAACATCCAGAACGTCTTTTTCGACAGCTGGTCGGCGTACTTCAAGATCGTCCGGGCCGCGCCGTCGCCCCGCGCTTCGAGAGCCTCGACCAGCCTGCGGCTTGCGGCGGCATTGTGGTCGATGTCGTCGTAGGTGGTCAGCCACTCGTCGATAGCGGCGTTCACGGCCGCGTCGTCGCAGTCCGCACGATAGGCCTCCACGCGCATCCGCTGGGCCGTGCGCTGCTGCTGCACGGACAGCACCATGCCGAGGCTGAACTCGGCGTTGTTTTCAAACAGCGAGTTCGACCACGCCGGGCCGCGCCCGCACGCGTTCACCGCGTAGGGGATGCCGGGCATGGCGCTGCCCCACGCCTGCGAGCAGCCGGTGGCGTTGGCCCAGTAGACCTTGTCGCCGTAGAGCTGCGTCAGCAGCTTCGCGTAGGGCGTCTCGCCGCAGCCCGCGCAGGCCGCGCTGAACTCTAGAAGCGGCCGGCGGAACTGGCTGCCCTTGACGGTATACGGGTCGAACACGTCGCCCTTGTCGGAAAGCGCCAGCGCGTACTCCCACGACGCGGCGGCGTTCGGGGCCGCGTCCGCGGGTGTCATATGAAGCGCCTTGTCCTTCGCCGGGCACACGTTCTCGCAGCTGCCGCAGCCGGTGCAGTCGGGGTTCGACACGACCATCGCGAAGTACAGCCCCTCGGCCTGCTTGCCCTTCGCCGGGACGATCTGCATGCCCTCCGGCGCGCCTGCCCTCTCCTGTTCGCTGAGCAGGTACGGGCGGATCACCGCGTGCGGGCAGACGTAGGCGCACTTGTTGCACTGGATGCACTTTTCGGCGTCCCACACCGGCACGCGCGTGGCGATGCCGCGCTTCTCATAGGCGGTCAGGCCCATGTCCATCACGCCGTCCTCATAGCCCTTGAACGCGCTGACCGGCAGGTCGTCGCCCTTCTGGGCGTTGATGGGATCGAGCAGCTTCGTGACGACCTCGGGCACGTCGCGCACCGGCGCGGGCGCGTCCTCGGCGTCCTTCCACGCCTCGGGCACCTCGACCTTCACCAGGCCCTCGCTGCCCGCGTCGATGGCGGCCAGGTTCTTGTTAACCACGTCCTCGCCCTTGGCGAAGTAGGTCTTGGTGGCGGCGGCCTTCATGTAGCCGACGGCCTCGTCCACCGGGATGACGGGCATCAGGTGGAAGAACGCCGATTGCAGCACCATGTTGAAGTGGCTGCCCAGGCCCAGGCGACCGGCGATCTTCACGGCGTCGATCGTGTAGAAGCTCAGGCCCTTGCGGGCGATGGCGCGCTTGGCGTGGGCGGGCAGGTGCTTCTCCAGCCCCGCCGCGTCCCACGGGCAGTTTAAAAGCAGCGTGCCGCCGGGCTTGACCTCCTCGGCGATGTCGTACTTCTCGATATAGGTCGGGTTGTGGCAGGCCACGAAGTCCGCGGACTTCACGTAGTAGGACGAGCGGATCGGCTGATCGCCAAAGCGCAGGTGGCTCTTGGTGACGCCGTAGCTCTTCTTCGCGTCGTACTCGAAGTAGGCCTGGGCGAACTTCGGCGTGTGGCTGTTGATGATCTCGACCGTGTTCTTGTTCGCACCGACGGTGCCGTCCGAGCCGAGGCCCCAGAACTTGCAGCTGATCACGCCCGCGGGCTCCGCGATGCCGGGCACGTCCGCAAGCGACAAGTGCGTCACGTCGTCGGTGATGCCGATGGTGAAGCTGTTGACGGGCCTTGCTGCCTTCAGGTTTTCAAACGCCGCGGCGACCTGCGCGGGCGTGGTGTCCTTGCTGGAAAGCCCGTAGCGCCCGCCCACGACGGTCAGGTCGGAGCGCCCGCGCAGCGCGGTGCACACGTCCTGATACAGCGGCTCGCCCGCGGAGCCCATCTCCTTCGTGCGGTCCAGCACGGCCACGGCCTTCACGGTCTTCGGCAGCGCGGCGACGAACTTATCGACGTCGAAGGGCCGGAACAGGCGCACCTGCACAAAGCCCACCTTCTCGCCCTTCGCGTTCAGCGCGTCCACGACCTCCTCCGCGCAGCCCGACACAGAGCCCATCGCCACCACCACGCGGTCCGCATCCGGCGCGCCGTAGTAGTCGAAGCAGTGGTATTTCCGGCCGGTCAGCGCCGTGATCTTCTGCATGTAGTCCTCGACGATGTCCGGCAGCGCGGCGTAATCCGCGTTGTTGGCCTCGCGCACCTGGAAGTAGATGTCCGGGTTCTGCACGGTGGCGCGGATCATCGGGTGCTCCGGGTTCAGCGCGCGGGCGCGGAAGGCGTCCAGTGCGTCCGCGTCCAGCAGGGCGCGCAGGTCCTCGTAGTCGATCTGCTCCACCTTGTCGATCTCATGGCTCGTGCGGAAGCCGTCGAAGAAGTCCATGAACGGCACGCGGCCCTTGATCGCCGCCAGGTGCGCCACGCCGGCCAGGTCCATGACCTCCTGGACGCTGCCGGTGCACAGCATCGCAAAGCCCGTGTTGCGGCAACTCATCACGTCCGAGTGGTCGCCGAAGATCGACAGCGCGTGGGTGCCGACGGTGCGCGCCGCCACGTGCAGCACGCCCGGCAGGCGCTCGCCCGCGATGCGGTGCATAACCGGGATCATCAGCATCAGGCCCTGCGACGAGGTGAAACTCGTCGCCAGCGCGCCGGTCTGCAGCGCGCCGTGCACCGCCGCCGCGGCCCCGGCCTCCGACTGCATCTCGATCAGCCGCACCGTCTGCCCGAACAGGTTTTTCTTCCCCTTCGCGCTCCACAGGTCCGTCTTGCCCGCCATGGGGCTGGAGGGCGTGATGGGATAGATGGCGGCGATCTCCGTAAAGGCGTAGGCGACGTACGCCGCCGCCTCGTTGCCGTCCAAAGTCACATATACGGGCTTCTTCTTCTCGGTCATGGGGAAACCTCCTTTGGATAATGAGGAATTAGAAATGAGGAATGAGGAATGAATAGGGGATGGTTCCTCATTCCATTTGGATTCCAACAGGGAAAGCAAGGTTTCAACGTTTTCTTCAACGGGACGCCTTCCGTCTATATGAATGATTGTACAAGTCAGATGCGCCTCTGCCAGCCATGTCAAGACGTAATCCTCCGGCCTGCTCTCAACCTGCTCAAACCATTCGTTCTCTCTTTGGGCCAGGTCTCCTCCCAAAAGGATTCGATCGCCAAACTTCTGAGCGGAGCGCCGCTTGACCCGTTCGATCCTCGTCTCTCTTGGCACTTCAACCAGAATGACGCAATCCAATTTGGAGAGGAGCTTCTCTCCATAATCGCCCTTGACTGCCGCAAAGACGAACCGGTCGTTCTTGTCGATCCTCTCTTCCAACAGCCGTATCGCTTCTGCGTGGGAACGAGAATTGGAGAAAGCATACGAACTATCCTTCTTGGGAAAGTACAGGTCTTCATTGTCGATGAACGGAAGCGACATGCGCACGGCAAGGAGCCTTCCGATTGTGCTCTTTCCGGCTCCGTTGAGCCCACATATCAGAATACCCATAGCATGGTTCCCATCAAACACAGACAGTGAGTCAGCCAAAAGGCTTCCCCTTTGGGGAAGCTGTCGCGGCGAAGTCGTGACTGATGAGGTCCTTTACGATTGGCTTCGCGCCCCCCTCCCGGCGGAGGCGCAGGCGGTAGGTTCGGGGACCTCATCCGGCGCTGACGCGCCACCTTCCCCATAGGGGAAGGCTTCGGGCGCGCGGCCTCTCGCGCTCCAACATCATCGATCATCCGCAAAGCGTCTGAAATAGATCACATTGTCGTCTGGGTCATAAAAGCTCATGTTCACCGCGCCCCAGGGCCGCCGGGTCGGCGGCTCAATGATCCTCGCGCCGAGGGCCAGCACCTTTTCATACGCCCTGTCCATGTCGTCCACGGTGAACGCCAGGCAGATGTTTTGGTTCTGGTTGTTCCTGACCGTCCCGTCGTTGCAGACCGTCAGCGCGGTCTCGTCGGAGAGGATGAACTGATGAAACTCGTCGTCGCTGCCATTGTCGACCTCCAGCAGCCGCTTGTAGAAATCCGCCAGCCGCCGCACGTCGTTCGTCAGCAGGCACACTTCGCCGATTCGCATAACAGCCTCCTTTTCCGAAAGGCTTCCCCTTCAGGGGAAGCTGGCTGGCCGCAGGCCAGACTGAAGAGGTCGTTCTTCTGGTGAGAGCGTATCGCTGTGTTGGGGAGAGACGACCTCATCCGACCTCGCTTCGCTCGGCCACCTTCCCCTGAACCGCCCCGCGCCCTGGCAATGCTTTGCCGGTCGCGGGTTTCGGGCCCGCGCAGCCATATGCGCAGGGCCCTCAGCCCCCTTCGGGGGCGCTGGGGAAGGCTTTTGGGTGCGGCAGCCACTATTCCTACTCCCTACTCCCTAATCCCTAAATTACGCCGTCTCGATCGCCGCGTCCTTCTGCAATCCGAGCTTCTCCACGGCCATCTCGCGCATCTTGTACTTCTGGATCTTGCCGGCGTCGTTCATCGGGAAGCCATCCACGAACTCGATGTACTTGGGCACCTTGTGCTTGGCCATGTGGTCGCGCACGTAGGCCTTCATCTCGTCCACGGTCATGCTCTCGCCCTCCTTGAGGGAACTCCTCGATCTCCTTGGGGTAGATGTTCTCGCCGCCGCGGATGATCATGTCCTTGAGCCGCCCGGTGATGCGGTAGTTGCCCTCCTTGGTACGGCAGGCCAGATCGCCGGTGTGCAGCCAGCCGTCCCGGTCGATGGCGGCGGCGGTCGCCTTGGGCATTTTATAGTAGCCCTTCATAATGTTGTAGCCGCGGGCCACGAACTCGCCGATCACCTCGTCCGGGCAATCCGCGCCGGTCTCGGGGTCCACGATCTTGCACTCCACCTCGGGAAACGCGCTGCCGACCGTGGCCACGCGCACCTCCAGCGGATCGGTGGTGCGGCTCATCGTGCAGCCGGGGCTCGCCTCGGTCTGGCCGTAGACGATCACGATCTCCGGCATGTGCATCTTCTCCACCACGTCGCGCATCACCGCGATCGGGCACGGGCTTCCGGCCATGATGCCGGTGCGCATGTGGGAGAAGTCGGTCCTCTCGAAGTCCGGGTGCGCCAGCATCGCGATGAACATCGTGGGCACGCCGTGGAAGGCGGTGATGTGCTCGTTGTGGATGCAGGCCAGCGAGGACTTCGGCGAGAAGTACGGCAGCGGCAATATCGTGCCGCCGTGGGTCATCGTGGCGGTCATCGCCAGCACCATGCCGAAGCAGTGGAACATCGGCACCTGGATCATCATGCGGTCGGCGGTGGACAAATCCATGCCGTCGCCGATCATCTTGCCGTCGTTGACGATGTTGTAGTGGGTCAGCATCACACCCTTGGGAAAGCCCGTGGTGCCGGACGTGTACTGCATGTTGCACACGTCGTTCACGTCCACGGCGGCCGCCATCCGGCGCACCTCCTCGATGGGCGTGCGCGCGGCGTACTCCAGCGATTCCTCCCACGTCAGCGCGCCGGGCATCCGAAAGCCCACGGTGATCACGTTGCGCAGGAAGGGCAATCGGCGCGCGTGCAGCGGCTGGCCGGGCTGGTTGTCCGCAAGCTCCGGGCAGAGCTCGTTTACGATCTGTTTGTAGTTGGAGTCGCGGTAGCCGTCGATCATCACCAGCGTGTGCGTGTCGGACTGGCGCAGCAAATACTCCGCCTCGTGGATCTTGTAGGCGGTGTTCATCGTCACCAGCACCGCGCCGATCTTCGTCGTGGCCCAGAATGTGAGGAACCAGGCGGGCACGTTCGTGGCCCAGATGGTCACCTTGCTGCCGGCGCGCACGCCCAGCGAGATCAGCGCGCGGGCGAACTCGTCCACGTCGTCGCGGAACTGGCTGTAGGTGCGCGTGTAGTCCAGCGTGGTGAACTTGATGGCCAGCTGGTCCGGGAACTCCTGCACCATCGTATCCAGCACCTGCGGGAAGGTCTTTTCGATCAGGGTCTCCTTCTTCCACACGTAGTTGCCGGTGTGGCGGTTGTTCCAATAGAGGTGCTTGCGGTTCAGGCGCGTGCCTTCGTAGCGCGACATGCAGCTTGCGAAGTGCGTGAGCAATATCTCGATGTCGCCCAAGCCGTCGATCCAGTCCGGGTTCCACTGCAGCGAAATGAACCCGTCGTAGTTCACGGAACGCAGCGCGTTCATCAATTCGCGCATCGGCAGCGCGCCCTCGCCCACCAGCTCCGGCACGAACAGGCCGTTTTCGCGTCGGAAGTCGTGCACGTGCACGTGGCGCACATAGGCTCCGAGGTTCGTGATCGTGGCCTCGGCGTCCTCGCCGAACACGCAGGTGGAGTGCATGTCCCAGAGCGCCGCCAGCCGATCGTCGGCAAAGCGGTTCAGCAGGTCGCGCAGCCGCGCGGTGTCGGCGTAGGCCCCGGTGGTGGCCACGAGCAGCGTCACGGGCTTGTCGCCCACGGCGTCCAACAGGCGCGTCATGCGCTCCACGCAGGCGGCCTGGTTGCCCTCGTCCGTGTGGATGCCCACGTACGGCACGCCCAGGTTCACGGCCACCTCCACGCACTCCGAAAGCTCGTCCAGGAAGCGCTGGTCGGTGAAGTCGCCCGCGCTGTCCACGCACGGCAGCGACAGTCCCTGGTTGGTCAGGCTCCGGCGCGTGGCGGCGGCCAGCTCCGGGTTCGTGGGGCTGGACTTGCCCTGGAACATCGCGCCGTTTACGTCGAACAGCTCCACGCCCGCCAACCGCGCGTCCAGCGCCGCGCCGATGGCCTCGGCCCAGGAGAGGGATTTCCAATACTGTAAAGAAAACGATAGCTTCATGTCTACACCTCTGTGGGTTTTGGGGAGGGATTAGGGATTAGGGATCAGGGATTAGAAATGGTGGCTACCGCCAATAAACCATAGCGATCTCAGATAAAGCCGGGCCGCGGGAAATGCAGGATCGATTATCCACAAACCTTTCGTGCCCGGCTATTCCTAATCCCTATTCCCTTGGTGAACTGAGCTCCGCTCAGTTCGCCTCATACACGATCTTGTTCAGCGCGCTGATGTAGGCGCGGATGGAGGCCCCGATGATGTCGGTGGAGATGCCGTTGCCGGAGTACACCCGGCCGTCGGCGCGCAGCTTCACCAGCGCCTGGCCCATGGCGTCGCGGCCCTCGGTGACGGTCTGGATCTGGAAGTCGTCCAGCTCGTAGTGGTGGCCGATCACCTGCTCGATGGCCAGGAACGCGGCGTCGATGGGACCGTCGCCCACGCCCACGCCTCGCAGCTTTTCGCCGTTGCGATTCAGCAGGATGTTGGCCGTGGCGGTGATGACGTTGCCGCTGTTGATCACGTAGCTTTCGATGTGATAGGTGCTGGGCACCTGTAGCGCGGTGCTGGCCACGATGGCGTCCAGCTCGCGCGTGCCCACGAAGTGCTTGCGGTCGGCGACGCGCCGGAAGGCCTCGTACACCTTCGCGTTGTCCTCGTCGGAGAGGTCGTAGCCCAGCTGGCGCACGACCTTCACCACCTCGCCGATGTCGTCGTTCGCGTCCAGGCAAACGCCGGCGGCCTCGCCGATGGCCACGTTGCCGATGGGCGACTCGTTTTCCTCGCGCGGCTGCAGCATCCGATTCAGCTGGCCCGCCACGCGCGCCAGCTCCGTGGTGCGCAGATTCATCGCAATGTCCAGCGCCGCGCCCTTGACCTCCACAAAGCGGGCGGCCTGCTGCAGCGTGGGATACCCGGCGGGCACGATCGCGCACTTCATGCCGTCCGCGCCGGAGGCCGCGATGGCCGCGGCGGCGCAGGCCATGCCCATGCTCATCTCGTCGCTGACCTGCACCAGCAGCTTTACGCCCGCCAGCGCCGGCACGTTCGCCTTCACGTCCGCCACGAACGCCGCGAATTCGTCCGGCAGCATGATCCCCGCGGTGTCGCACAGCGTCACGCGGTTCGCGCCGGCCGCGATGGCCGCGGCGATGGCCTGGTACAAAAACTGGGGCTCGGCGCGGGTGGCGTCCACGGCGGAGAACTCCACGCTCTCCGTCAGGCCGCGCGCCGCCTTCACCTGCTTCTCGATCAGCTCCAGCATCGCGGGGGCCTTCTTGTGGCAGCTGTACTCCATCAGCGCCGGGGAGAGCGGGGCCAGCAGGTTCAGCCGGGGGTGCTTCGCGCCGCGAATGCTCTCCCAGGTTTCCTCCACATTGCCCTCGGCGATCTCCACCGCCGCGATCAGCGCCGTGGACACCATGGCCGCGATGGTCTTGTTGGACAGCTGGTCGGCCTTCGCGCCGCCGATGGGCGCCAGCTCTATGCCGTCCACCTTCAGCCGCTCCAGCCCGCGGGCGATCTCCAGCTTTTCCTTGAACGACAGCGCGCCCTCGCGCAGCGCGTTCACTTCCCTGAGCGTCATGTCAATCAGCTTGATGGTCTTCATGGTGTCACTCCTATGGATCAGTATTCGATGGAATGTCGGGCGATAAAAAGCCCGAAGCTCAAACGCCTGGTTTGCGCTTCGGGACGATCAGACATCAATCAAACCGCGGTACCACCCGGATTGCCGCACGCGCGGCCCCTCGTCGGCGCTCCATCAAGCGCCCAGCCATGGTAACGGGGCTTCCGGGTCTCCTTACTTCAGGGCTCTTGAACCCCATTGTTCAGGAAACCTGCTCAGGCACGAGACTGCCTTCGGGCCCTCACATCGGCTCGCACCCTCTGCCGACTCTCTGAAGTGGACTGCCCGCGACATAATGCCTTCATCGCATTTACAGCTGTGATTTAGCTGGATAAAGTGTACCCCAACCCCGCCCCCTTGTCAAGCCGTTTAAGGGGGAGTTATCATACAATTCACAAAATTTCAGAAAAGCCGGAACCTTTTTCCAATCGCCTCCGTCCAAAGGACAACTAAAACGCGAAAGCAAGGAGGCAAACCCCATGAAGAACAACAAGGCTTACAACATCGCAATGCTCGTTTTCGGCGTCGTCATGATGATCAGCGGCATCGTCAAGATCGTCAACGCGTTCTGATGAAAGGGCATATCCCCCATCGACAAAATCGACATCACAGAGTATAATGATTTCGGCGGGCAGGCGGATGAGCGGCCCGCCGAAATCAGAGCCAGAGGAGGAATCACCGTGAACAAGACGCTGCGCATCCTGCTGATCCTGGCCGGCGTGGCCATGATAATCAGCGGCATCATCAAGATCGTCGGCGCGCTGGGCGAGGAAACCGCGGGCGCAACGATCCCGTTCGAGACCTCGATCGAGCTCAACGACGGCTCGGGCAACCCCGTCGCCACCCTCGTCACCCGCGGCATCCGCGCGGACGAGGAGCGGCAGGTCACCGTCGCCTACACGCTGACCAATCGCGGCAAGCGGGCGCTGACCCAGCTGACGTTCGACGTGCGCTACTTCGACGCCGACGGCAACGACCTGCGCGGCAAGGCGATCTTCGTGATGATCGGCCTGATGGATCAGCCCCTGCAGCCCGGCCAGTCGCGCGACTTTGAAAAGACGCATTACTTCGATGGCGCCGAGAAGGCCGCCGCCGTAGCGCTGGAGCCGGAGGGCGTCCTGGACGAGGTGGAGCTGGTGCCCTGGACCGAGCCGCAGCCCGGCAACCTGCTGCTGGACTTCTGCAACTACGCGCCCTTCAGCGCCTACTTTGAGAACCTCGACGCCAACCCGCCCGTGCAGATGATCTACCACCGCGACGAGCAGGTGGACGAGACCATCACCGACGTGGACGCGATCCTGAAGGAGATCGAGAGCCTGAAGAACATGCGCATCGGCGAGGAGAGCGACATCTCGATCACCGATTCGGGCATCTCCTACTGGTTCACGATGGCGGACGGCACCGAGTGGGGCGTCAGCTTCGAGACCCCCGGCCTGTTCTGCTGGCACGGGAAGGTGTATGAGGTTATACATTAAAAAGATCCTTCGACTCCGCTATCGCTCCGCTCAGGATGACATCGTTACGGTTTTCGCCAACCTGTCATCCTGAGCGGAGCCTCGCTTCTGGCGAGGCGAAGTCGAAGGATCTTTCAGTTTCTCATCAGCCCTCGATCATGATGAGCTTCTTTTCGGGCACCTTGCGGGCCTCCTGCTTCGGCACGCACAGGCTCAGCACGCCGTTTTCAAACCGGGCGGTGACGTCCGTCTCGGTCAGGCCGTCGCCGACGTAGAAGCTGCGCTGCAGCGTGCCGGCGTAGCGCTCCTGGCGGATCAGCTTGCCCTTCTTGTTCTTCTCGTCCTTGTCCACGCCCTTCGCGGCGGTGACGCTCAGATAGCCGTTCTCCAGGCTCAGCGTGATCTCATCCTTCTTGAAGCCCGGCAGGTCGATATCCACCTCGTAGTGGTCCTCGTGCTCGTGCACGTCCGTCTTCATCTCGCGGGCGGCGTTCTTGCCGTACAGCCGGCGGTCGATGTTCCTGAAGTCGCGCGGCATCGGGAAATCATCGAAAAACTCATCAAACAGATTCTCGGCAAAGATACTCGGCATCAACATAATTCATACCTCCTTTGACGCTTCGGCCCGGGCGGGCCATCCCGTCTTATGTTGTACCCAGCGAACCTCGGAATTATGCCCCGGGGCGCTCCCCCGGTTCTCTTCCCTCCGTTCGATTATTATTATACGCGTTTTGTTAGCACTGTCAAGAGGTGAGTGCTAATTTTCCGATGAACAATTTGTGAACATTAAAACCCGCTTGACACGAAAAAATACATATCCTATAATTATGATGGTTTGTTGTGTACCCTCGCAACCCCTTTCGACCCCTGCCCGACCTTCCACTGGAGGCGCAAAGCCGTGACAGAGAGAATCCGAGAGATCTGGACGACCTTGAACCGCAGCATATTCGTCGGCGACCGGTATGAAAAGAACCTGCGCAACATCGCCACGACCGGCCTCATCATCGCCGTGCTGGGCCTGGTGATGACGCTGATCAACGCGGCGCAGGGGCAGTATGTCATGGCCCTGACGTGCTTTTTCATACTGCTCGCGGGAGCCGTGTCCCGCGTGTTCGCCGCCAGGTTCAGGAACCGGGAGGCCGCGGTTGTCTCCGCCGCCGTCATCGTGGTCGCGGTACTCACCTACGACGTGCTCTACGCCGACAACGGCTTCGCGTTCATCTGGACGCTGCTGGTACCGCTGTCGATGTGCTACATGTTCTCAGTGCGCATGGGCGCGCTGGCCACCGCCTACTTCCAGCTGCTGTTCATCGTGATCTTCTACACGCCGCTGCGCGCCTTTGTCGCCCCGCACTATGCGGAGATCGTGATGAACCGCTTTCCGGTGCTCTACTTCTTCCACGGCCTGCTGGTGCTGTACGTGATGTATCAGTACCACAGGAGCGTATTGTTTGAGATCGACTACGCGGCGCGGCTCAACGACGAGGTGGCGCGGCAGACGGCCGTGGCCGAGGAGCGCAGCCACAAGATCGAGCAGATGTCGTTCCAGGCGATCCAGACGCTGGCGCACGCCATCGACGCGAAGGACCCCTACACGAAGGGCCACTCCACCCGCGTCAGCGAGTATTCGGTGATGATCGCACAGGCGCTGGGCTGGCCGAAGGAGCGCGTGGACGATTTGCGATGCGCGGCGCTGATGCACGACATCGGCAAGATCGGCGTGCCCGACTCGATACTGAACAACCCCAGTCGCCTGACGGACGTGGAGTACGACATCATCAAGTCCCACACCACGATGGGCGGGGACATCCTGCACGGCCGCGTCTCGATCGACATCGCCGAGGACGTCGCCGTCAGCCACCACGAGCGCTATGACGGCCAGGGCTATCCGCGCGGGCTCAAGGGCGAGGAGATCTCCGAGGAGGCGCGCATCGCCGCCATCGCCGACGCCTTCGACGCCATGAGCTCCAACCGCGTCTACCGCAAGGCCTGTGACGTCGAGCACATCCGCCGCGAGCTGATCGAGGGCCGGGGCAGGCAGTTCGACCCGCACTTCGTGGACGTCTTCATCAACCTGTGGGACCTGGGGATGCTGGACGACATCATGCGGCGCGAATCCGCCGAGGACGAGGGCAGCCTCGAGGCCTCGTCGGCGCTGCTGCAGGAGGTCGTGGAGGCGTTCGCGTCCCAGGGCGCCGCGGACGACATCGACATCACCACCGGCATCCTCAGCCGCGGCGCGGGCGAGACCGCCATCGCCCAGCGCATGCGCCAGGAGCCCGGCTGCTTCGTGTTCTTCGACATGGACAACCTCAAGAAGATCAACGACACGAACGGCCACAACGCCGGCGACCGGGCGCTGCGCCTGATGGGCGACACGCTTGCGCGCAACGGCGAGGGCTGCGTGTGCTGCCGCCTGGGGGGCGACGAATTCTTGCTGTTCATCCCAAGCGTCGACGAAGGCGCGGCGGAGGCCCAGGTGCGCCGGATCATCGACGACTTCGAGGCGGAGAAGGCCAAGGACGTGGAGATCGCCCCGGCCTCGCTGTCCGCGGGCCTGGTGATGTGCACGCCCGCCGACACCTTCGCACAGGCCTACGCCATGGCGGACAAGGCGCTGTACCACGTCAAGCAGAACGGCAAGGACGGCTACAGCTTCTACAGCCAGAGCTCGGAGGCCTCCGGCAACGCCACGATGGACATCCGCAAGCTGGTGGACGCCATCCGCAACAGCGGCAGCTACGAGGGCGCGCTGGACGTGGAGTACCGCCAGTTCGCGAAGCTGTATGAGTTCATCGGCAACCTGGAAAAGCGCTTCCGTCACCCGTTCAAGCTGATCATGATCACGCTTCAGACCTCCGGCGGCGGCGCGCCGCACGCGGAGGAATTGGAGAAGGCCATGTACTACATGGAGCAGTCCATCCGCCAGACGATCCGCAACGTGGACGTCATCACGCGCTACAACCGCCAGCAGTTCCTGATCATACTGCTGGGCGCCGACCCCGAGGGCGTGCGCATCGCGGTGGACCGCATCTTCCGGGGCTACTACAAGATGAACGGCAGCGGCGCGTTCTCGCCGTCCTACGCCGTGGCGGACCTGGAGGGCCCGGCGAGCGCGCGCCGGGAGGACGGGCAATGAAGGGGGCGCGGCTCAACTGGGGCCGGGCGGCGCTCGTCTCGCTGCCGTTCTTCGCGCTGACGCTGTTCTGGCAGGCCTACGACTACGTGGTGCCGCTGATCCTCTCGCGCCACTACCACCTCGGCACGACGCCCTACTCGATCGTGATGTCGATCGACAACGTGATCGCGATGATCTTTTTGCCGCTGTTCGGCATCCTCTCCGACCGCATCTCGGGCCGCCTGGGCCGCCGCACCCCGCTGATCCTCGTCGGCACGGCGGGCGGCGTGGCGGGCCTTTTCCTGATGAACCTGGAGGACGCGCGGGCGGTGGCGGGCGAAGCGCGCATCGTGCCGTTTCTGCTGTTTCTGCTGATCGCGGTGTTCTTCATGAGCCTGCACCGCTCCCCCAGCGCCGCCCTCGCGGCGGACTGCTTCATCCGCCCCCAGCGCACGATGGCCAACGCCATCCTGAACCTGATGGCCGGCATCGCCGGGGTGCTGTTCGGCGTCGTGGGGCGCATGCTGATCGTCGAGCGGGGCGACGTGCCGGTGTTCTCGGGATGCCTGGCGTTCGTGATGATCGCCATGCTCGCCGCCACCGCCGTCTACCTCGCCGCCGTGCGCGAAAACCGGTTTGTGGACGAGGTGAAGCGCCAGAACGAGCGCCTGGGCCTGATCGACGAGAAGACGGACGCGGCGCGCAAAACGCCCGTCCGCCTGACCCCCGCCGAGCGGCGGAGCCTGCTGCTCATCCTCGGCTCGGTGCTGTTCATCTACATGGGCTACAACGGCTTCCACACCCACTACACCAACTACCTGGTCGCGCACCTGAAGATGAGCGCGTCCTGGACGGGCCCCTATCTGCTGGAGGTGGGCGTGGGCATGCTGATGATGGTCCCCGGAGCGTTCATCACGTCGAAGCTGGGCCGCAGGAAGAGCAGCCTCGTCGGCGTGGCCGCCTGCGTGGTCGGCTACCTCGGCGCCAGCACCGTCACCAGCGCCCACCCCGAGGGGCTCTACCTCTGGTTCCTGATCGCGGCGATGGGCTTTCCGCTGTTCGCCATCAACCTCGGCCCGATGGTGCTCGAGCTGGGCCGCGACAGCGACTCCGGCCGCTACATGGGCTACTACTACGCCGCCGTCACCGGCGCGCAGATCGTCACACCCACGCTGGCCAGCCTCTTCATCAACGCCTACGGCTACCGCGTCATCGGCCTCTACGGCGCGGCCTGCACCGCGCTGGCCCTGCTGGCCATGCTCCCCGTCCGCCACGGCGACGTGAAGCTTAGCTTTCTGCGCGCCTTCCAGGATTCCACGGCGGTGGACGACTGAATGATTGTCGACGTGTTCCTGCGGAACCCGCCGACCCGGGAAACGTTCCGTTTTCCTAATCATGCACAAGCCAAACAAAAAATAAAACGGGCGAACCCGTTTTATTTTTTTTCATTTCGCTTTCCCCCGGCGCGTTTACGCCGCGTCGGCCAGCGCGTCCAGCGCGCCGGATTGCACAAAGCGCGCCGTGCGATCCGCCACGTTCTTCTGCAGATTCCGGAAGAAGAACTGGTAGTCGTAGATGTGATACGCGCCCTCCGGCAGCCCCGGCACGATGGGCGGATAGTCCGCCGGATCGACGTCCGCGACCTTCAGCACGCCGCGGCTCTCGTCGATAGTGCAGCCGCACAGCCCGGCTTCCTCGCGCTTGATCTCTCCGCTGTACTTCGTGAAGCACGCGCCGAGGTTTTCGGATTTATCGGCGGGCGTGCCGTCCGTCCTCCAGTTCAGCGGATTGATGGTCAGCGCGCGGACCCCCGCGGGCGTGATGAGCGTCTGCGTCACCTCCGGCGCTTCGCAGTCGAAGCTGACGACGACGCCCAGGTCGTCCTCCCCCGTCGCCGGCGCGATCTGGGGATATTGCGCGGCCATCTCCTCCGTGCACGGCCAGCCGATGGCGTAGACCGCGACGAGCTGGCTGTACAGCGCCTCGTCGCCGAAGTATTCCTCCAGCAGCCGGTAGCACATGTCCGCGCCCTGGGAAAAGCCCGCCAGGATGATGGGGCGGCCCTCGTTTTCGTGCGCCAGATACCAGGCGAACGCCGCGGAGACGTCCTCGTAGGCCAGCGCCAGCCAGGGCTCGCGCTCCGCCGCCTCCAGGGAATAGACCTTCATGGCGGCCTGCCGGTAGTAGGGCGCGTACAGCCGGGCGGTGTCCTCATAGATGCCGCGCTCCATGTTCAGCGCGCCCAGAAAGTTGGCCTTCGTGTCCGCATCCTCCAGGGACATGTTGAACTCGTCGTTCATGTCCACCGTGGGGCAGATCAGGAACACGTCCGCCGCCCTGTCCTCGCCGACGCCAAAGTAGGCCCAGTTGTCCGCGTTCGCGTAGTCCGTCGCGGGCCGGGCGTCATCCGCGAGGGGCGCTTCCGGGGCCGCCTCCGCCAGGGCGCAGAGGCCCAGCGCCATCACGCACAGCATTGCCAATACCCGAATCAAGCGCTTCATCATCCATTCCTCCGTCTCATCTTTTCATGTCCAGCGAAAAAAATCATCACTCTCGTTCCGCCCGCTTCGCGCGCTTCGATTTCAAGCGAGCCGCCGCACATCGTGCCGATATACAGGCGTTTCCAGTATCTTTTTCCATCATAATCATAGTACATCGGGAACCGGAATACAAGTGCCGCCCGGTAAAAAGCGTGACATTCTGTCACGCCCTCTTTTATATCCTATCCATCAAGCCGCAGAGCTGATACCCTATCGTTGACACGGTGGGAAAATCTGTATACAATAATATAAGCGGGAGGTTGACGACGATGAAAAGATTTCTGTGCCTGATACTGGCTCTGGCGATGGCTTTTGGAGCAGCGGCCGACGCGCTGGACGATCGGTATATGCCCGCGAAATAGACATTTCCGACGGAGGCCATAAAGGCCAATCGGCCTGAGATGCCGGGATGAAGAAACGATACGACGGGAGGCGCGGCCCATGTTCGGCAAGCGGAACAATACAGACAAGGTGAAGAAAAAGCGCGTGAAGCTGCACGAGGTCACGTCCGAGAACGACATTCGCTACAGGGGCCCCCTGTCCTATTTCCACTTTCAGATCCTCGGCTGGCTGTGCATCGTGCTGTCCCAGGTCGCGCTGATCGTGCGGCTCGCGGGCCGCATCAACGCCGACGTGGCGGTGAACACCGCGGGCACACTCGGGTTTTTGCAAAACGCCGCCAACCTGTCGCTGCCGTTTTTGCTGATCTTTGTCTTTGCGCAGCTTTTGAACACGGAAGACGGCTACATGAAGCAGATCGTCAAGAACGCCGCCGCGATGGCGGGCATCTGGGCGCTGTCCTGCCTCGTGTTCTACCGCTACATCGTGGGCGGCATCGGGGCGTTCATCGAAAACCCCGGCGAGATCCTGCCCGCGATCCAGACCGTCATCGCGCAGGTCGCGCCCAGCGGCTTCATCGCCTTCAACATCTTCGTGGACCTGTTCCTGTGCGCGCTGTCGATGTTCTTCCTGAACTACAGGCCCCGCCGCATTTTCACGGGGAAGAGCCGATTCCTCTTCCGCCTGCTGGCGCTGCTGCCCATCGCCTACGAGGTCGGCTGCATGGTGCTCAAGGAGCGCTCCGCCAGAGGGCTGGTGGAGATTCCGATCTGGGCATTCCCGCTGCTGACTGTGAAGCCGCCGATGACGTTCGTATTGTTTGTGGTGCTGGCGCTGTTCGTCAAGACGCGCGAGCTCCGCTTCCGCCGCCACGGAAAGACCCACGAGGAATACAAGGCGTTTCTCCAAACCCGGCGCAATTCTTGGAACTTCTCGGTGTTCCTGGCCATCATGCTCGTACTCGTGAGCATCGCCGATCTCGCGGTGATGTTCGGCTTCACGGTGGGCGAGATGGTGCAGTCCACGGTGACGAACGTCGAAGCGTCGCTGTCCGTGACGCCGACGCCGGACCCCTCTGTGCTGGAAAAGGCGCTGACCGCCG
>CADAQZ010000048.1 GCA_902790175.1 uncultured Eubacteriales bacterium
CGTGATGATCGGCTCCGCCGCGTTCTACCGGCTGATGGCCGGGGAGGTGGCCGATTTGCGCCTCAACGCCGTGCCCGCGCTGAGGATGATCGAGGGATAGAAAAAAAGAGAGGCTCGAATGAGCCTCTCTTTGATTGAATTTGGGCATGATTAGGAAAACGGAACGTTTTCCGGGTCGGCGACATCCGCAGGATGGCGTCGACAATCGTTCATCAGTGCAGCCGCTCGGGGTAGTACTTCACGTGGGCCTGCTCCAGAAGGGTTTTGCGCTGCTGGTCGTAGTAGGCGGCCTGCTTTTCCTTGAGGGCGTCGGCGGCGACGGCCTCGTCGCCGGGGGCGACATCGCCGATGTACTCCACCAGGTGCACGCCGTTGGCGCTGCGCAGCGGGGAGGAGACCTGGCCGGGCTGCTCGAGCATCATCGCGCCCTGCACGAACTCCGCGGAGTTGACGAAGCTGGCGTCGGAGATGTAGAAGCCCTCGGAACGCAGGGGTTCATTCTTGAGCGCCTCGCTGGTGCCGTATTCGTCCATCAGGTCGGCAAAGGCCGCGCCGTCCGCCAGCTTCTGCTGGGCCTCGGCGGCCTTCTTCTCCAGCGGCGCGTAGAGCGCGTCCAGGTCCTTCTGGGTCTGGGCCAGCGCGTCGGGGTCCTCGTCGATCATCTCCAGGTCGCTCAGAAGGTCCGCGGCGCGGGCGGCGTCCTCGTCGCTTTCAAAGGCGATCAGCACGTCGCGCACGGCGCGATAGCCCTCCGGCCGGTAGACGATGGCGCGGCCCGTCTGGTGGGCGTACTCGAAGTTCTCGGGCGTGGCGGCGAAGTCGGCCTTCTGCTCGGCGAGCAGCGCGTCGTAGCGGGCCTGCACGTCCTCGTCGGTCACGGTCACGTCCTTGACGGTGTAGTCGTAGTACTTCTGGGTCCACCAGCTCTGCTTGAGCTGTTCGGTGATGCTCTCGAGCGTCACGCCGCCCTCCTCGAGGGCCTTCGCCGCGGCGTCGCGGTCCGTCTCGCCCACGAAGGCGATGTAGTCCGACAGCTGGCTTTCGTAGTTCTCGGCCGCCTTGGCGTCGATCTGGGAAAGGTCGTCCGCGGTGAGTTCCGTGAGGCCAAGCTCGCGGGCCTGCGCGGCGATCACCTTGTCGCCCGCCAGCTGCTCCAGCACGCTCTTGAGCGTGTCCTCGGCCACCTCGTCGGCGTCGTGGCCGGCGAATATGGCGTTGGTCAGCTGGTCGTTGTAGGCGGGAATGACCTCGTTGCTGAGCAGTTCGCCGCCGTCAAACTCCGCCACGACCACGCTCTCGCCGTCCTCGGGCAGCGTGCCGTCCAGCAGCGATTCGGTGCCCCACACGTCGTCGTCGTCGGCTTCCTCCCAGGTCTCGCCCGTCAGGGCCGCCAACGCGTCCTCCTCGGGGTTGCGGTCGTAGAGCCACTGTTCGGGGTCCACGTCCTCGTCCACGGGGTAGCCGATCAGCGTGAGCGTGTTCTCCAGCTCCATCACGCGGTCCTTCTGGGCCTGGAGCTCGTGCAGGTAGGGGTTGGTCTTGCGCGCGACCGCGTAGCCCGCCAGTCCGCCCATCAGCATCGCTATGATGATCAGCACGATCACCAGCAGCGTGGGCACGCCGCTCTTGCGGCGGCGGCGCGGCGCGGTGCGGCGCTCGTCGGTGTTGTTGTTTGCCATGGGTCGTCCTCCCAAGAATGATATTTTGACAGGATAATTATATCATGATCGTCGGGTGATTCGTGTGAAATCCAAGGTTTTCTCATAAAAAAGGCGAATGGGTGTCACAGTTTACATGATGGGAGTATAATGGGATTAGGGATTAGGGATTAGGGATTAGGGATTAGGGATTAGGGATTAGGGATTAGGGATTAGGGATTAGGGATTAGGCGGGGTGTGCGATGATCATTGACGGGTATGTGGAGAGCGGGAAGCATCTGGGACGAACGCTGGGGTTTCCTACGGCGAACATCGCGCCCGAGCGCGTGACGGGGGCGTGGCCAGAAAACGGGGTCTATGCCGCGGCGGTGTGGATCGACGGCGATGCGAAGGCCCGCCCCGCGATGCTGAACCAGGGCGTGCATCCCACGGCCCCCGAGGGCAAGCCCACCGTGGAGGCGAACCTGCCGGGGTTCAGCGGGGACCTGTACGGCAGGCGCGTGCGCGTGGAATACCTGAAGTTTTTGCGCCCGGAGCGCCGCTTCGACAGCCTCGACGCCCTCACCGACCAGCTGGCGCGGGACCGGGAGGCGCTGCTGGACTGGATCGACCGGGCCCGCAGGGGAGAGGACGGCTCGCGCGAGGCAGTGCGGGTGCGGGAGATCGAGTGGAGTGAGGAGAGTGGAGAGTGAAGAGTGGAGAGTGAGGGCTGATTTGCGGGCATATTTGTGAGCCTTCCCGAATACCCTGAAGCGACAGGGGTGCGGGGAGGTGTTTTTTTGGCGCAGAGACGGGTGCGGGTGCGGCGGGAGCGGCCTACGACGCTGGCTTGGACCGTGGCGCTGTGCGTGACGATGCTGGCGGTGTACGCGCTGACGCTGAACGCGGGGCGTCCGGACGTGGTGGAGAGCATGGCCCCCGCGCCGCGCGTGACGCGGGAGATCGAGTTCGCCGCGCTGAAGGGCTGGTGCGTGAGCATGGCGCGCTGCGACAGCGACCAGGAGGCGCGGCTGGCGGCCTCGGCCTACTGTGGGCGCGGCGCGGGCGGCTATGTGGCGCGGCTGGACGGCCAGTGGCAGGTGCTGGGCGCGGTGTACGCCTCGGAGAAGGACGCGGCGCGGATCGCGAAGCGGCTTGCGAGCGACGAGGACATCCCCGCCGAGGCGCTCTGCGTGGAGGCGGCGCGGGTGAAGCTGCGCGTCACCGCCCCGCAGGCGCAGATCGACGCGATATCCGCTGCGGACGCGCTGTTGCGGGCGCAGACGAAGCGGCTGGGCGAGATCGCGCTCCAGCTGGACCGCGGCGAGATCCGCCCGGACGGCGTGCGGACGCTGTGCGCGGTGGCCGCCGAGGAGGCGGCCGCGGCCGGGCGAACGCTGTCCGACATCCCCGGCGCGGCGGAAAACGCGCTTTGCGCGGCGCTGATCGGGCGGCTCGGCGCGCTCGCGGACATGGAGAGCGCCCTTGCCGCCAGCACGGGCGAAAAGGGCGCGACGCTCTCCGGGATGCTCCGCTGCGCCCAGATCGAGAGCTTTCTGGGGCAGGTGGAGACGATGGAGGGAATGAGAAATTAGGAATGAGAAATTAGGAATGAGGGAATGTCAGCTGTAAAAACGTTTGCCACAAGCCTTCCCACTTAGGGGAAAACTTGTGGCAAACACTGACCGTATCCTTCACCTTCCCGCGCGGTCGATCAGCACGTCGTTCCAGACGTCGCGCAGGAACAGGTAGAAGGGCATGAGGGCGGTGAAAGTATCGACGAGGGTGTCGGTGAGGCCGGGCGCGTACATCACGCCGCCGAAGCCGTGCTCGTAACCCACGGACAGGTGGCGGCGGTTGTACCACGGGTTCAGGAAATCGCCGCGGTCGGCCTTGGGGCGCTTGTAGGTGTCGCCGTAGAGGACGTAGGGGCCGCGGGCGTCGATGCCGCGGACGATCGCCTCGAAGCGGGCGGGCTCGGCGTCGATGCGCCGTCGCCAGTGCTCGGCGATGTCGGCGCTGTCCTCCCAGTTGCCCGCGCCGCAGGACCAGCCGGTGCCGCCGATCTCAAACCAGAACATCGGGCCGAACGCGCGGCGCTCGCCGCTCTGGAGGGAGAACCAGAGGTGGTCCTTGTAGGGGCCGCGGCCGAAAAGACGCCGGGCGTCGCGGTAGATGCGGGCGAGGTGCACCTGGAAGTCCTGGTCCGGGAAGGCGGCCTGCATCCGCTGGAGCGTGTCGAACGCCAGCGCGCGGAAGGGGCCGTTCAGCGCGTCCTCGTATTCCTGCTTGTGGGCGAGGAACCACTCGCGGTTGTTGTTCATGGCGAGCCCCCAGAGGAAGTCGCCGGTGGCCTGAGAAAAACCGTTGAACATACCTACACCTCTTTATATCGTACGCGGCGGCGTGTACGTCGCGGGGGAGCTGGCTCCCCCGCCCACATTGAACACGAATAACCCGTCCGATAATCGGACGGGTTTGAATCGCTCTCAGGTGAAGCCGATCACTTGGAGGCTTCTACCTTGATGATCTCCTGGCCGTCATAATAGCCGCAGAACTTGCAGACGCGATGGCTCAGCTTCATCTTGCCGCAGCGGGGGCACTTCACGATGCCCGGCACAGACAGCTTCCAATGAGCGCTGCGGCGAGAATTGCGCCTGGCCTTGGAGACTTTTCCCTTGGGAGTGGCCATTGTTACACCTCCTCGTTGTTTAGCACATAATCTTTCAATGCCGAAAAGGGGCCGGTAACAACGTTGCCCTCCTGGCATGAGCAGGTTTCCTGGTTCAGGTTGACGCCGCACACGGGGCAGAGGCCCTTGCAGTCCGGCTTGCAGAAGAACTGCAGCGGCAGTTCCAGCAGAAGCGCGTCCTTGACGGGTTCCTCGAGCTCCACGGCGTTGCCCTCGAAGGTGTACAGATCCGGGTCGTCCGGGTCCGGCTCCTTCGCGAAGATCGCGTCGACGCGCGCCTCCACGGGCACCTGAACGGGTTCCAGACACCGGCAGCAGCGCGAATGCGCCGTGGCGCCGACTTGTGCCCGCAGGCTGACGCGGTGATCGCCGGTGCAGAAGAACTCGCCCTCGGCCCTGATGTCCTCGAAGCGAACCGGGTCGCTGAGGACCTCCATTTCCGGCAGCGTCACGCTCGCCTGGAACGGATAGACCTGACCGGGATTCTTCAATGCCCTGCCGACATCCAGTGTCAACCCAATACCCCCTAACCTAAACTATTATAATCGTTTCTACGTCGATTGGCAAGTTATTTTTTAGAGAATGAGGAATGAGAAATGAGGAATGAGGAATGGAGGTGGAAACCCTTGCGGGTTTCTTTGATTGAATTGAAAAAATCCGCGAGGATTTGCGCTTCAATTCCTAATTCCTAATTCCTAATTACTTCGTCGCCAGCTCCAGCGTGTCGCGGGCGATGGCGAGCTCCTCGTTGGTGGGGATGACCCATACCTGCACCTTGCTGTCGTCGGCGGAGATCTTCGCCTCCTCGCCGCGCACCTTGTTGCGCTCGGGGTCCAGCTTGATGCCCAGGAACTCCAGGCCTTCCAGGGCGCGGGCGCGACCGGCGGCGTCGTTCTCGCCGATGCCGGCGGTGAAGATGATGGCGTCCACGCCGCCCATGGCCGCGGCGAAGGAGCCGATGTACTTGCGCAGCACGTAGCCCCACATGTCGATGGCCAGCTTCGCGTTCTCCTCGCCGGCCTCATAGCGGGCGGTGACGTTGCGCATGTCGGAATCGCCGGCCAGGCCCAGCAGGCCGCTTTTCTTGTTCATCATGTTCAGGACTTCGGTGGCCGTCATGTTCTTGCGGTTGCAGATGAACTCCACGACGGCGGGGTCCAGCGTGCCGCAGCGGGTGCCCATCACGAGGCCGTCCAGAGGCGTGATGCCCATGGTGGTGTCCACGCACTTGCCGTCCACGCACGCGGACAGCGAGGAGCCGTTGCCCAGGTGGCAGATGATGATCTTGTTGCCCTTGGGCAGCTTCAGAAGCTCCTGCGCGCGGGCCGCGATGTAGCGGTGAGACGTGCCGTGGAAGCCGTACTTGCGGATGTGCAGCTCGGTGTAGTACTCGTTGGGGATGGCGTAGCGGAACGCCTTGGGGGGCATGGTCTGGTGGAAGGCGGTGTCAAACACGGCCACCTGCGGCACGTTGGGCAGCACCTCCTGGCAGGCGCGGATGCCCATCAGGTTGGCGGGGTTGTGCAGCGGGCCCAGCGGGATGTTTTCCTCGATGGCGGCGATGCAGGCGTCGTCGATCAGGCAGGAGGCGGTGAACTTCTCGCCGCCGTGCAGCACGCGGTGGCCCACCGCGCCGATCTCCTTCAGGTCGGAGATGACGCCGGTGCCCGTCAGGTGGGGCTTGCCGTCGTTCGCGTCGTACTCGCTGGCGGTGCGGTCCTTGCCCACGAGCACGTCCAGTACGATCTCCATCGCCTTGGCATGGGTGTCGCACTTCTTCAGCTGCTTCTGCTTGATCTTCTGGCCGGCCCACTCGTAGGTGAGGTCGGTGGTGGGGTCCACGGTGCCGATGCGCTCCACGAGGCCCTTCGCGATCACGGACTCGTTCTCCATGTCGATCAGCTGGAACTTCAGGGACGAGGAACCGGCGTTAATGACCAATATTTTCATATCATATCACTCCTGTAGTATTGTTGGAATAAATCGAGGAGTGAGAAGTGAGGAGTGAGGAGTGAAAGGTCAACCCCTCAGTCAGCCCTCCGGGCTGACAGCAACGGGGGTCTACCGGCCCGTTCTCGCTGAAAAATGTCCACCGGACATTTTTCCAGGCGCTCGAACCCCCTTACACAGGGGAGTCAAGGCTGCCGCGCTGCTTTTCAACCCCTAACTCCTGACTCCTAACTCCTCACTGCATAAAAGCCGTCAGGGGTCTTATGCCTGTGCCTGGCACGCGGTGATGGCGACCGTCGCGACGATGTCCTCGGCGGAGCAGCCGCGGGACAGGTCGTTGCAGGGCTTGGCGATGCCCTGCAGGATGGGGCCGTAGGCCTCGGCGTGGGCCAGGCGCTGCACCAGCTTGTAGCCGATGTTGCCGGCGCCCAGGTCCGGGAAGACGAGGGTGTTGGCCTTGCCGGCGACCGGGCTGCCAGGCGCCTTCAGCTGGCCGACCTTCTCCACGAGCGCGGCGTCCAGCTGCAGCTCGCCGTCGAGCATCAGGTCGGGGGCCATCTCCTTGGCGATGCGGGTGGCTTCCTGCACCTTGGTGACGTCGTCGTGCTTGGCGCTGCCCTTGGTAGAGAAGGACAGCATGGCCACGCGGGGCTCCATGCCGGCCAGCGAGCGGGCGGAATCCGCCGCGCCGAGGGCGATGTTCGCCAGCTGCTCGGCGTCGGGATCGGGGATGACGCCGCAGTCGGAGAAGATCATCACGCCGTCGTTGCCGAAGCTCTTGTCCGGGATCTCCATCAGGAAGCAGCTGGACACGGTCTTCATGCCGGGCTTCGACTTGATGATCTGCAGCGCCGGGCGCAGCATGTCGCCGGTGGAGTGGATCGCGCCGGACACGAGGCCGTCGGCGTCACCCATCTTCACCATCATGATGCCGTAGTACATCGGGTCGAGCACCTTCGCGGCGGCCTCCTCCTCCGTCATGCCCTTGGCCTTGCGCAGGTCGTAGAGCGTGGCGGCGTAGAGCGCGCACTTGTCGCTGGCGGCGGGATCGACGATGTCGATGCCGGTCAGGTCCGCGCCCGCGGCGACTTCCTTCACCTTCGCCGGGTTGCCCAGCAGCGTCAGCTTCGCCAGGCCCTGGTCGCGGATCATCACGGCCGCCTGCACGTTGCGGACTTCCTCGCCCTCGGGCAGCACGATGTGCTTGAGGTCTGCCTTCGCCTTTGCCTTGATTTTATCGATGATTGCCATGGTCATTCCTCCATCATTGGTTCCGCGGTTCGCGGAAATAATATTCCACCTCATATTATACGATAAATATGCGGGTTTGAAAAGGGCTCTATGTTAAGGTTTGGAAACGCCTGCACTGAAAAGTATTTTACCCGGAAAAATGCGCGGGAATTGTTGACGGGCGCGGCGGCGTTTTGGTACAATATAACCAGAACTTCACAAAAGGAGGCGCGGCCCGTGAAGACGAAGCTCGTTCCGGGAAAGGGCCGGATCCCATACCCGGCCTATCGCGGGAAGGAACCCTACATCTTCATCAGCTATGCCCACGTCGATTCGGACCTCGTGTTCGAGGAGATCAGGCGCTTCAACGAGGCGGGCTACCACGTGTGGTACGACGAGGGCATCGCGCCGGGCAACGAGTGGACCGACGAGATCGCCCAGGCGCTGTCGGGCTGCGCGCTGTTCGTCATCATGGTCACGCCCCGGTCCGCCGGGCGTATCAACGTGCAGAACGAGGTCAACTATGCCCTGGACGAGGAGAAGCCGTTTCTGGCCATCCACCTGGAGCCGACCGAGCTGCGCGGCGGCATGAAGCTGCGGATGAACTCCAAGCAGGCGATCCTCAAGTACAACATGACCGAGGAGGAGTACGCCTGGAAGGTCACCGAGGCGTTCACGCGCATGGGCCTCAAGCCGGACGGCGGATCGAACGACGACGACGGGCACGGCGGGCGGGGCTGGACCCCGCCTCCACCGCCCCCGCCGCGGAAGAAGTGGCTGATCCCGGTGATCATCGCGGCGCTGCTGATCGCGGGCATCGCGCTCTACGCGCTGGGGCCGTGGAGGGGCGCGAAGGACAAGGAGGTCGTGAACATCGAGACCGGCGGGCCCACTGAGGCCGTCGAGACGGAAGCGCCGGAGGAAGCGCCGGAGGAGGCCGAGACGCCCGTTCCGACGGAGGAGCCCGCCGCGACGGAAGCGCCGGAAGAAACCGCGGAACCCGAGGCGACGGAAGCGCCCGCGGAGGATGAGGCAGCCGCCGTGATCGCCGTCGATCCCGCGGCGGACGTCGAGGGGTTGAAGGAAGGGGACATCGTCTCGTTCGGGCACTACGAGCAGGACAACGAGGACAACGGGGCCGAGGCCATCGAGTGGATCGTGCTGGACGTCGACGACGATTCGGCTGTGCTGCTCAGCCGCTATGCGCTGGACTGCAAGCCCTTCAACGAGCAGGATGTCGCCGTGACCTGGGAGACGAGCACGCTGCGCCAGTGGCTGAACGGAGAGTTCCTGGGCGAGGCGTTCACGCAGGAGGAGCAGGCGCGCATCCGCCGGACGGAGGTTACAGCGGAGAAGAACCCGAATTACAGCTTCTCGGAGGCGGGCGGCGACACGCGCGACAAGGTGTGGCTATTGAGCGCGAAGGAGGCGGTGCGCTACTTCCCCGCCGACGCGCAGCGCGCCTGCTATGCGACGCAGGCTGCCCTGGCGCGCGGCGCGCAGGCGGACGAGGAGAACGGCCAGGCGGTGAAGTGGTGGTGGCTGCGCACGCCCGGCTTCAGCGACGACAAGGCCATCGACGTGTTCTCGGACGGCACGCTCCGCTACGGCGGCGACCTGGTCTACCTGTCCTCGCCGGTGCGGCCCGCCATCACGCTGAAGCTGCATGCGGGCGAGGAGGAGCCGGAACCCGAGGAGACGCCGAAGCCGACGCAGACGCCGGAGCCGACGGAGGAGCCGACGCCGGAGCCGACGGAGGAACCGACGCCGGAGCCCACCGAGGAGCCGGCTGCGACGGGGTACGACATGGCGTCGATCTCCGCGGCCGGGATCCTGCCCGCCGTCGAGGAGACCGCCCCGGTGATGGAGGTCACGCTGTTTGACGGGGAGAAGATCGTCGGCCCGCTGTCCAGCGTGCAGACCTACTTCACGAACGATGCGTTCAGCGCCTTCAGCCTGACGGGCGTCACGTACCTGTCCCAGACGCGCGACGAGGAGGCGGGGATCTGCCACTTCGAGACGGACGATCCGTTCAGCGGCGGCATCGACTGGGACCTCAGCTACACGCTGTCCGACTCGACCTACAGCGACGAGCAGGACCAGAGCTTCTCGATCGATACGGCTCAAGGTACGAGGCTGATCAGCCTGTTCGCGGTCAAGGAGATCGTCGTGACCGACGAGCAGACGATCGCCGTTGCGAAGGGCGAGGCCTACGAGCGCGACGAATCGGGCTACGATGGGTTCAATCCGTCGGGGACCGTGCGCGTGTACCTGAAGGACGGGACGGTCTACACCTCGTTCCCGGAGGCGTTCAAGAAGTTCGCCACGGCCAACACCTACATGGACCGGAACCGTCACCCGGATTACGCGCAGACGCGCGACTTCTGGATCGAGGAGGCCAGTCAGCTGGTCTTCTCCGACGCGAGCAGCGAGACGAACGAGGACTTTGGATACCTCTGCGTGACCGGCACGCTGGCCGACGGGGAGCCCGTGGGCAAGTTCATGCACGTCAACGGAACGGGTACGCGCATACTGACGCTGGAAAAGGGCATCGTGCGGCTGAACGAGTACGACGTCGAGCGCATCGAGGTGGACATGTCCCAGGCACCGGACTTCTCGAAGGTGCGGACTGGGCGGATCACGCTGACGGACGGCACGGTATACGAGCTGCCGGTGACCGGCATGGAGTACAACCACTACGTGGGCGGCGGATTCGTGCGGCCCCATCCGGTGTACGACTACTTCTTCCTGGTCGGCGGCGCGGAGTTTGACAGCTCGAGTGGCTACGCGGAGGAGGAGCGGGAGCTGGCCTTCGGCACGCTGAAGCAGATCGAGTTCATCAACGACAACGCCGACGAGCTTGGCGACAGGGAGTTCCCCGCGATCGTTACCTATCGGGACGGCACGACCGAGGAGTTGAACTTCCGGTTCTACAACTACTACGGGAACTACCTGGAGTTCTACTACCCGGACCGACAGTCGATCGATCTGGATCGGTACGACTTCTCGCTGGCGAAGATCGAGTTCGGTTGATCGGGGGAGAGAAAAAAAGATCCTTCACTTCGTTCAGGATGACAACGGCGGGTATCCGTCAAAGTGTCATCCTGAGCGGAGCGAAGGATCTTTTCTTGTTCTTTTTACAGCCTGCACTCCAGCTTTTCCAGCTGGGCGACGACGTAGTTGTAGACGAAATCGACGGCCTCGTCGGCGGACACGATCTCCTTCATGCTCTTGTCGCGGGCGGCGATCTCGATGGTGCCGTTCTTCAGGCCCTTGGGGCTGACGACGACGCGCACGGGCACGCCGAACAGGTCCGCGTCGGAGAACATGACGCCGGCGGACACGGCGCGGTCGTCCCAGAGGACCTCCACGCCCTTTTGGGTCAGCGCGTCGTAGAGCTTCTGGCTGGCCTCGGCGACCTCCGGCTGGTCGGCGCGCAGCGAGCAGATCTGCACGTGCCACGGGGCGATGCTGATGGGCCAGATGGGGCCGTAGTCGTCGCGATGCGCCTCGCAGACGGACGCGGCGAGGCGGCCGACGCCGATGCCGTAGCAGCCCATGATCGGGTGCTTCAGGCTGCCGTCCTGGTCGACGTAGGTCATGTCCATCGACTCGGTGTACTTGGTGCCGAGCTGGAAGATGTTGCCGACCTCGATGCCGCGGGACGTGTAGATGTGGGGCTTGCCGCAGACGGGGCAGATCGCGCCGTCGAAGGCCTTGGCCACGTCCACATACTCGACCTCGCCCACGTCGCGGGCGATGTTGAAGCCGACGTAGTGCGCGTCGTCCTCGCACGCGCCGGTGGCGAACCACTCGATGCCCTTGAGGCTGTTGTCATAGACGACGGTGACGCCCTCGGGCAGGCCGATGGGGCCGGTGAAGCCGGCGTGGATGCCGCTGTCGTCGGTCACGACGGCGGGATGGACCTCGGCCTTGAGGAAGTTGCGCAGCTTGGTCTCGTTGACGTCCAGGTCGCCGCGGATGAACACGATGACGAAGGAGTCGTCCAGGTTGCGCTGGTACATGACGGCCTTGCAGGTCTGCTGCGGCTTGATTTTCAAAAACGCGCAGAGGTCCTCGATGGTCTTGCAGTCGGGCGTGGCGACCTTTTCCAGCGGCGCGACCTCGCCGGGCTCGTTCTCCAGCAGGCAGGGCGCAGCCTCCATGTTGGCGCGGTAGTCGCAGTCGCGGCAGAGCACGATGGTGTCCTCGCCGACATCCGTCAGCAGCATGTACTCGTGGCTGACCTTGCCGCCCATCATGCCGCTGTCGCTGGCGACGGCCACGACCTCCGGCACGCCGCAGCGGGCGTAGACGCGGTTGTAGGCCTCGTAGGCGCGGGCGTAGTACTTCTCCAGGTCCTCCTGCGAGGTGTGGAAGGAGTAGGCGTCCTTCATCGTGAACTCGCGCACGCGGATCAGGCCGCCGCGGCAGCGGGGCTCGTCGCGGAACTTGGTCTGGATCTGGGCTGCACGGCGGCCTCCTCGTGGGTCATGCCCAGCACCATGTCCGCGCCGGAGCGATCCTGGAAGCGCAGCAGCTCCGAGCCGATGGCGTCAAAGCGGCCGGACTTGCGCCACATGTCCGCCGGCATCGCCACCGGGAAGAGCACCTCCTGGCCGTCGATGCGGTTCATCTCCTCGCGGATGATGTTCTCGATCTTCGCGGTGATGCGCTTGGTGATCGGGAACAGCGTGAAGATGCCGTTGCCCACGGGCTTGATGTAGCCGCCGCGCATCATCAGCGCCTGGGACGCGATGACGCAGTCCGCCGGGGTCTCCTTGAAGCGCTTGGAAACGAGATTTCTGACCGGGGATTATGCAAGTGAAGTTTTGGGGAAGGGGTTGTCGCTAATCTCCCTCCTGCCGCGTCAGACGCTACCATTCCGTGGTTTCTTCAAGCTGCCGATCGATGTCGCGGCCGCCATACATCACCCGGACAATGGTGACAACGTCGGCGTCCTGATCTGCGGTGTAGAACAGGATATAATTCCTGACGCTGACAAAACGCACGCCCAGGCTGCGCCAGGGTTCATCTTTCCAGAGCGGCTGGCGATCCGGCATCTCTCCCAGCGATCGCGCCTTTTGCAGGATCAGTTCGGTCAGCGCGCGGGCGGCGTCCGGCGCGAAGAGAACCTGAGAGATATACTCGTAGATGTCGCGCAGATCCGCCTGGGCTGTCTGTGTGTAGACAACTTTCATAGGTCGTACAGCCTCCGTATATCCGCCTCAACCGCCTCGGCGGATATCACGCGACCGGAGGCGATGTCGTCCATGCCCTTTTGCAGTTCTCTGTCGAACTGTTCCCGGTTCAGGCTGCCAACGGAGACGGGTGTCGGAGTAGTTAGCTTGACGTCGAAGGGAATGCCGCGCTGCATGACGACCTGCTTCAGGAACATTCCGATTGCGTTTGACATGGGAATGCCCAGTTGATTCAGGATGGCCTCGGCCTGTTCCTTGGTTTCAGGATCGACGCGCGTAAAGATGTTGGAAGTTCTGACTGCCGTTCTTGCCATAGCCAACGCCTCGCTTTCTGGTTTTCAGCTATAGTATATCATAAAAGATTGCTAAAAGCAAGCTGATATCAATATTGAAAGCCGCTGTTTATTCAGAGAAGGGGTTGCGCGGGGTGGTATAATGGGAAGTGAGTGAGGTGAATAGCGTGAAGCGCGCATTGGTATTGAACGGCGGCGGGTCCCGCGGGGCGTATGAGATCGGGGCGTGGCAGGCGCTGGCGGAGCTGGGCGTGCGCTTTGACGGCGTGTACGGCACGTCGATCGGCGCGCTGAACGCGACGCTGGTGGCGCAGGGCGACCTGGATCGGGCAGTGAAGCTGTGGTCGAACATCACGGTGGGAAAGATCATGGCCGTGGAGGACGAGGACGACTTCGCCATCGAGAGCATGATCCACCGCAAGCGCGACGTGGTGCCCTTTTTGATGGAGAACGCGAAGCACCTGCGCATGGACATATCGCCGCTGGAGGCGCTGGTGCGCGAAAACCTGGACGAGGGCCGGGTGCGCGCCTCGGGGATGAGGCTGGGCGTGATGACGACGAAGGCCCCGCAGCTCTCGGGCGCGCCCGTGTGGCTTTCCCAGATGAAACCGGGGAGCCTCGGGGACTGGGTGATCGCGTCCGCCAGCTGCTTTCCGATCTTCCCGGCGCGGCACATCGACGGGCAGCGGTACATCGACGGCGGTTACTACGACAACCTGCCGATCGACATGGCGCTCTCGGACGGCATGGACGAGGTGGTGGCCGTGGAGCTGCACCCGTACCACAGCCACCCGGAGTACGCGCGGATGCCGTGGCTCAAGACGATCAAGCCGCCGCGCGGGCTGGGCGGGTTTTTGGACTTCAACCCGGACCTGCTGCGCCGCAGCCGCCTGCTGGGCTACTACGACGCGATGAAGAAGTGGGGCCGCCTGGAGGGATTTTTGTACACGTTCCGTCGGGCGGGTGACCTGGCCGCGGCCGGGTCGGCGCGGCGGTACATGCGAAGGCTTACGGCGTTCGACGGCGAGATCATACGGCGCGGCGTGATGCGCGCCGGGCAGCCGGTGAACGCGCCGCTGATGGCGGCGCTGGAGCGGGAGTGCGAGGGGCGGACGCTGTCGTGGAAGGACGTGTGGCTGCGCGGGCTGGAGCTGTGCGCCGAGGCGATGGGCTTCCGCGTGGATGCGGTATACGACGCGGACGCGCTCTTAAAGCGCTGCCGGGCGTTCTGCCAGGCGCAGGAGTTTTCCGAGAAGTTCGACGACGCGGGCCTGCAGGCCGTGCAGAAGAAGGGCGACAGGATGCTGTTCGCGTTCCTGTATCAGCGGTTGGCTTCCGGGGAGGGATTCCCGCCGGAGGCGCTGAAGCGGTTGAGCGAAGCGCCGGGGGTCGTCGCGGGGGCAATGCTTTTGGGGAGTGTGGAGTGAGGAGTGTGTGGGTTTTTAAGTTTTAGGCGGGGGTTTGTATAGATTTACGGGTTTTGGCCGACGCTAGGAACGATTCCCAAGGAATGGAGGAATGGTTCTGAAACGTCGGTTTTTTTGTTGCCTGTTGATACTTATGCTGCTGGGCGCGGGGGCGAAGGCCGGGGCGCTCGACTTGGACGAGGTTGGACTGTGCGCGGCGGAGGGTGTCGATGCCGGGGACGTGCCGGTGGCGGAATACATCCGGCTGCACGTGCTGGCCGAGGACGATGGCGCGGCGGCGCAAGCGCTGAAGCTGCAGGTGCGGGACGCCTGCCTGTACGCGGCGCGGGCGCTGCTGGCGGACTGCGCGGACGCGGACGCGGCGTGGGAGGCGCTGAACGACAACCTGGCGCTGGTGACGCTGGCGGCGCGGCTGCGGGCGCGGGTGTGCGGCTACGCGGGCGAGGTCAGGGCCGAGACGGGGGTTTTTGACTTTCCCGAGCGGCGCTACGGTGGCATGGTGGTGCCCGCCGGGGAGTACCGCGCGCTGCGCGTGGTGATCGGCGCGGGGGAGGGGCACAACTGGTGGTGCGTGCTGTACCCGACGCTGTGTTTGCCGGAAAACTGCGCGCCCGGTGAGCCGGTTCGCTTCCACTCGACGATCCTGAACTGGCTGCGGGGCCTGATCGGAGGCGGCGCATGAAGGCGCTTCGGCGGGGCTGCGCGCTGGCGCTGGCGGTGGTCGCGCTGCTGATGAGCCTCGCGCCCGGGGCGCTGGCGGCAAAGGTGCTGGAGGTGGGCTCCAGCGGCAGCGACGTGAAGGCAGTGCAGAAGAAGCTGATCCAGTGGGGATACATGAGCGGCACGGCGGATGGCCGGTACGGCGAGAAGACCCGCGACGCCGTGCGGGCGTTCCAGCGGAAGAACGGGCTCTCGGCGGACGGGCGCGTGGGACCCGCCACCGCCGCGGCG
>CADAQZ010000049.1 GCA_902790175.1 uncultured Eubacteriales bacterium
ATCGTGGCGCGGTTTTCGCGCATCACCATGGCGATCTGCGGGATGTCGATGAAGCTGATGCCGTCGCGATGCTTGAGCATCATGCGGCCCTGCACCGGCTCCACCGGCGCCTCGCGGCGCTCCACGTCCGGCACGTCCATCGGCTCCGCCGCCCCGCCACGGAGCCGCTGGCGGATGCGCTCCAGCGTCTGCATGGCGCGCTCCACGCGGAAGGGCTTGACGAGGTAGTCGAAGGCGTACACCTCAAAGGCGCTGGCCATGTACTCCTCGTGGGCCGTGGCGAACACCAGCACGGTGCGCGGGTCGCGGTCCTGGATGGCGCGGGCGCACTCGATGCCCGTCATGCCGGGCATCTCCACGTCCATCAGCACCACCTCGGGCTTCAGGCTGTCGTACAGCTCGATCAGCTTTTCGCCGTCCTCGGCCTCGCCCACCAGCTCGTAGCCTTCGGCCTGCTCGGCGAGCTTGCGCATCACCAGGCGCATGCCCGCGTCGTCGTCGGCGATCAGGATTCGGATTGGATTCATGGGGGACCTCCAACGTTGGTTGAATTTCACGATGTCGTTCATAATCGAATCGAACAGATCCTTCGACTTCGCCTTGCCCTCGGCAAGGCTTCGCTCAGGATGACAGGCGCGGAAACACGGTGTCATTCTGAGCGAAGTGAAGCCGCAGACGAAACGCAGTCGAAGAATCTGTACGTTGCGTTCCGTTCAAACGATACTTCTCTGTATCTCTGTCGCTTCTACAGCCTCTTGAGTGCCCTCGGCTTGCCGAGGACCTCGGCCATCACCACGGCCCGGCGCAGGGCGCGGGCGTCGATGGCGGTCGGGACGAGGCGATCCCCGTCCTCCGCCGCGCGGCGATGGTCCAGCTCGTCCAGGCGACGGCTCTGCGCCTCGCGGCTGACGCCCTGGGTGTGGCGATGCGGCATCGAGCCGCCCGCGCACTCGGCGTCCTCCAGGGCGCTGCCACCCTCGGCGTGGTCGTGGGGCATCGAGCCGCCCGCGCAGTCCGCGTCCGCCAGCATGCTCTCGCCCTCGGCGGGGGCGGCCTGTCCGGCCACGTTCAGAAGCTGCTTCAGCTCCGACAGCGAGGACGCAAAGCTCGACTCGGCGTTGCTGGGCATCACGGGCACGGCGGCCTTCTGCGCGGCGCGCTCGGCTTTCTTCTGCTTCAGCGCCTCCAGCCGCGCCTGGCGCTCGGCCATGCTCATCTGCGCGGCGGGCTTCTCCTTTGGAATGGCCCCCGCCGCGCGCATGGCCTCGTTCACGCCCACGCGCTGCTGCTCGGCCCGTTTGGCGGCCTTTTTCTTCTTGTCGCTGGCGCTCACCAGCGCGAATATGATCATCAGGATCACGCCAATGATCTCCACAGGCTCGCCTCCCTTCCCATGGCCCGGGGCGCGGCGCGCCGCGCCCCGTGGCGTCGTTCAGACCTTACTTCTTGATCTTCTCGTCCTGCGCGGCGGGCGCGGTGCCGTCGCCGGCGATCGCCTCGCGCATGCGGGTGTCGGAGATCACGTTCTGCATCTGGTAGTAGTCCATCACGCCCAGCTTGCCCTCGCGCAGCGCGGTCGCCATGGCGCGCGGCACCTCGGCCTCGGCCTCGACCACCTTCGCGCGCATCTCCTGCACGCTGGCCTTCATCTCCTGCTCGTGGGCGACGGCCATCGCGCGGCGCTCCTCGGCCTTGGCCTGGGCGATGCGCCGGTCGGCCTCCGCCTGGTCCATCTGCAGCTGCGCGCCCACGTTGCGGCCCACGTCCACGTCCGCGATGTCGATGGACAGGATCTCAAACGCGGTGCCGGCGTCCAGGCCCTTGTTCAGCACGGTGCGGCTGATCAGGTCGGGGTTCTCCAGCACGTCCTTGTGGCTCTCGGAGGAGCCGACGGTGGTGACGATGCCCTCGCCAACGCGGGCGATGATGGTCTCCTCGCCGGCGCCGCCGACCAAGCGGTCGATGTTGGCGCGCACGGTCACGCGGGCCTTCGCGCGCAGCTCGATGCCGTTCTTGGCGATGGCGGCGATGACGGGCGTCTCGATCACCTTCGGGTTGACGGACATCTTCACGGCCTCCAGCACGTTACGACCGGCCAGGTCGATGGCCTTCGACTGCTCAAAGGTCAGCTGGATCTGCGCGCTCTGCGCGGCGATCAGCGCGTCCACGACGCGGTCCACGTTGCCGCCGGCCAGGTACAGCGTCTCCAGTTCGTTCATGCCCACGTCGATGCCGGCCTTGCGGGCCTTGATCATCGGCGGCACAATGCGGCGCGGGTTCACGCGGCGGAACTTCATGCCCACCAGGTTGAAGATGCTGATGCGCACGCCGCTCATCAGCGCCGAGAACCACAGCCCCAGCGGGAACAGCGAGAACAGCGCGATCACCAGGAATACGATGATGACCGCCACGACGATGGAAACAATGCTCATCTCCATGAAAACAGCCCCCTTAGATATAGATAGTATAAACTATTGCCTGTCCGTCAATTCGCACACCACGATGCGGTTGCCCTTCACGCTCAGCACGCGGATCGGCTTGTCCTTGCCGATGAACTCGCCGTCGGAAACCACGTTCAGCTTCACGCCGTCAAATTCGCCGATGCCCGCGGGTCGAAGCGCCGTATGGGTCACTCCCTCGCGCCCGATAAAGTAGTTCAAGTCGTTGTTCTCCGCGGTGTCGGCGGGCACGGCCACGTCGTTCAGCACCAGCTTCGACTTGCTCAGCCGCCCCTTCGACGCCGAATACAGGCAGATCGAGAGCGCCACGCACAATATCGCCGCCAGGATCGCGAACAGCACCAGCCCCTGCGCCAGCGTCGGCCCCAGCAATACGAAGCCCACCACCAGCAGCGCGATGCCGGAGACTCCCGGCACACCGAAGCCCGGAATGTACATCTCGAATACCAGCAGGCCCACGCCCACCAGCATCATGATGAGCACCGGGATATTGGAAAGCAGCAGGCTGCCCAGACCGTTCATGGGCTGCACCTCCTTTGTCCGGGGGTCCTCCCCCGTTCATCACGCTCCCAGTATAGCAGCATCCGTCTGAAACGAAAAGGCCTGGCCGCCCAATCATACGTTTTGGCCGCCGAAATGTCGAAAATTCTAAAACAATCGCTCCACAAAGGCCGCGTCCGCCCCGGCGAAGTCGTAGTCCTTCAACTCCTCCGGCAGGACCCACGCGACCGCGTCGCAGTCGATGCTGCGCGGCTCCCCGTCGATCTGGCACCGATAGAACAGCACCAGCACGTCCCGGTCCTCGTACCGATGATATACGGCGTCCGCGATGCGCCCGACGCGCGCTTCGACGCCCAGCTCCTCCTTCAGCTCCCGCGCCAGCGCCGCCTCCGGGCTCTCGCCCGCCTCCAGCTTGCCGCCGGGAAACTCCCACTTCAGGCCGTTGTGCGCGTCGGCCCTGCGCCGGCAGATCATCACGCGCCCCTCGCGCATCGCCACGGCCGCCGCCACGATCAGCGGCTGCTTCGGCATCCTCTCACTCCACACTCCACTCTTCACACTCCACACTCCTGACGTGTCTTCCGAAGCAGTGCAGCGTAACGCGCGCGCCGGGGCCGGGAAAGCCCGCGCGCTTGGAGGCGTTCAGGTAGACGATGCGCTCGTCGCGGGTGTCGTCGTCCGTCTCCAGGCGCAGGCGCTCGGCCAGCGCGGAGGTCTGCTTGGCCTCGGCGGCGTCGGCATCGGGGTCCAGGCGCACCCGCACGGGCAGCACCATCGCACCGTCCTGCATTTCCTCGTCCCCGGAGATCGACACGATCGTGCCCTTCACGTCGCGGCTCAGGCCCTGCTGCATGTCGCGCAGGAAGCCGCGGTAGCGCAGGTTCGGCCACAGGAAGAACAGGAAGCCGAAGCACGCCGCCACGAACAGCAGCGGCCCCGCGACCATCGCCAGCCACTTCACGCGCGCCGACAGGGCGTAGACGTACGCCGCCGCCAGCGCCGCCAGCACCGGCCCCAGCGCCAGGCAGTTCTTGCGGATCTTCCCATTGATCTGGGCCATATCGCGTTCAGTGTACATGTCTACTTCTCCCTCGCCATCTCGATCACGTCCCAGATGCGCTGCAAGTCGTCGCTGTTGTAGTAGAACAGCGTGATGCGGCCGCTCTCGGTGGTGCCGTCGAGGCGCACGCGGGTGCCGAACAGCTCCCGCGCCATGCTCTCCAGCTCGCCGATCTGCGCGTCCTTGGGCACGCGGGGCTTCTTGACCTCCTCCTTCACCGGCTGGGCGCAGATGCGCTCCAGCTGGCGCACGGACCAGCCCTGCTGCACGGTGAGGTTCGCCAGCTGTACCTGCCGCCGCGGCTCCACCGTCACCAGCGCGCGCGCGTGCCCGGCGGACAGCCGTCCGTCCGCCAGCATCTGCTTCACGCTGTCCGGCAGCGTCAAAAGCCGCAGCAGGTTCGCCACCGCCGGGCGGCTCTTGCCCAGGCGCTCGGCCACCTTCTCCTGCGTCAGGCCCGCCTCGTCCATCAGGCGGCGCACGCCCGCGGCCTCCTCGACGGGGTTCAGGTCGTCGCGCTGCAGATTCTCGATCAGCGCGGCCTCCAGGCGCTTCTGGCTGTCCCAGTCGCGCACGATGGCCGGGATCTCACTAAGCCCCGCCAGCCGCGACGCCCGGTAGCGCCGCTCGCCCGCGATGATGGTGTAGCGCTCGCCCTCCTGCGACACGATGATCGGCTGCAGCACGCCCACCGCGCGGATGGACGCCGCCAGCTCGTTCAGCGCCGCCTCGTCGAAGCGGCGGCGCGGCTGATCGCGGTTGGGGTCGATCTGGCCGATGGGCAGCATCCGCACCGCGTCCGCGCCCTTGCCCTGCGCGGCCTCGGCCTGCGCCGCCTCGGCCAGCACGTCCTCGCCCAGGAGCGCGCCCAGGCCCTTGCCCAGCCCGCGCTGTAGTTTCTTCGCCATATGAAAACCTCCGTTGGTTCAACGTTGATTCCTGATCGTCAAGGAAGCGCGCATAACAAATCGCTATTCCGAATCATTATGTACAGATTCTTCGACTGCGTTCCGCCTGCGGCTACACTCCGCTCAGAATGACAACTGACCGAATCCCATGTCATCCTGAGCGAAGCCTTGCGGCAAGCAAGGCGCAGTCGAAGGATCTGTGGGACCGACGCCTATCTGTTCCTCTCCAGCAGCTCCTCCGCCAGCGCCATGTACGCCTTCGCGCCGGGACAGCGCGCGTCGTACATGTGGATGGGCAGGCCGTAGCTGGGGGCCTCGCTCAGGCGCACGTTGCGGGGGATCACCGTCGAGAAGGCCTCGTCGCGGAAGTGCTTGCGCACCTCCTGCGCCACCTGCGCGCACAGGTTCGTCCGCCCGTCAAACATCGTGAGCAATATGCCCTCCACGGCCAGGTCCGGGTTCAGCTTGCGGCGCATCAGCTTCACGGTGTTCACCAGCTGGCCCACGCCCTCCAGCGCGTAGTACTCGCACTGGATCGGGATCAGCACGCTGTCCGCCGCCGTCAGCGCGTTCAGCGTCAAGAGGCTCAGCGAGGGCGGGCAGTCGATGAAGATGAAGTCATACCCGCCCCGCAGCGGCTCCAGCGCGTCGCGGAGCAGCTTTTCGCGGTTCTCCACCGCCACCAGCTCGATCTCCGCGCCCGCCAGCTCGATGGCGGTGGGGATCAGGTCCAGCGAACCGAAGCCCGTTTCGACCACGGCCTCCTTCGCCGTCGCCTCGCCGATCAGCACGTCGTAGATCGTCGCGCCGTCGCCGTCGTTTTTGCCCAACCCCGAAGTGGCGTTGCCCTGGGGGTCGATGTCCGCCAGCAGCACCTTCTTGCCCAGCGCCGCCACGCACGCGCTCAGGTTCACGGCGGTGGTGGTCTTGCCCACGCCGCCCTTCTGGTTCGTCACCGCAATGATCTTTCCCACTGTAAACCTTTCCCTCCGTAGGACCCGCACAGGCGGATATACATCCATTTTATCTATTATATTATAAGGCATTTTATGACACAGGGCAAGTCCCAGAGCAACTTTTTGTGGACGTTTCCCGCGTTATGCGCTATAATACAATCATCAGAATACACACACAAAGGAGTGCATCCCATGGAAAAGAAGATCAAGCGCATCGGCGTGCTGACCAGCGGCGGCGATTCCCCGGGCATGAACGCGGCGGTTCGCGCCGTGGTGCGCACGGCCATCGCCAACGGCGTGCAGTGCATCGGCATCCGCAGGGGCTGGGCGGGGCTCATCAACAGCGACTTCGTGCAGCTGGACGCGGCCAGCGTGGGCCACATCATCTCCCGCGGCGGCACCATGCTCTACACGGCCCGCAGCAAGGAGTTCATGACCGAGGAGGGCCGCCTGAAGGCCGTGTCCACCTGCAAGATGCTCGGCCTGGACGGCATCGTGGCCATCGGCGGCGACGGCACGTTCCGCGGCGCGCTGCAGCTGTCGCGGCTGGGCGTGCCGGTGGTGGGCATCCCGGCGACCATCGACAACGACATCGGCTGCACCAACTACACCATCGGCTTTGACACCGCCTGCAACACCGCCATCGAGTGCATCGACAAGTTGCGCGACACCATGCAGTCCCACGAGCGCTGTTCCGTGGTGGAGGTCATGGGCCGCAACGCCGGGTTCCTGGCGCTCTACGTGGGCATCGCCGTCGGCGCGACCGCCGTGCTGGTGCCCGAGCGCCCGCTGAACTTCGAGCGCGACGTGGTGGAGCGCATCCGCAGCGCCCGCCTGGCCGGCAGCACCCACTTCATGATCGTGGTGGCCGAGGGCGCGGGCAGCGCCGTGGAGATCGGCAAGCAGATCCACGAGGCCATCGGCATCGAGCCGCGCGTGACCGTGCTGGGCCACATCCAGCGCGGCGGCACGCCCAACGCCCGCGACCGCGAGACCGCCACCCGCATGGGCTACTTCGCCGTGAAGGCGCTGATCGCCGGGCGCGGCAACTGCATCATCGGCACCCGCGAGGGCGAGATGGTGGAGATCCCCATCGAGGAGGCGCTGGAGATGAAGCGCCATCTGCAGATGGACCGCTACGAGGTGCTGGAGACCGTCAGCGTCACCGCGCCGCACCCGCAGCCCTCGCCGGAGGGAAATTAAAAGCCTTCCCCCACGCCAAAACAGCCCCCATGCTTCTACATGGGGGCTGCTCATTTCTGCAATTCACCTGGATCAGATGAACTCCAGGATCACCATCTCGGCGGCGTCGCCGCGACGGGGGCCCTTCTTGACGATGCGGGTGTAGCCGCCGCCCTGGCCCTTTTCCTCGGCGCGCTTCTTGTACTTCGGCGCGATCTCGCGGAACAGCTTCTCGACGACCTGGTGCTTGACGTCCTTCTGGCGCTTCTTGAAATCTTCCTTGTCCTCGCCCTCGTTCTGGACGGCGGGGATGTCGTACAGATAGCGCATCACCTGACGGCGCGCGGCCAGGCGCTCGGGGCTGTCGTTGGTCACGGTCAGCTCCTCGACCTGCTTCTTGTCGTTCATGTGCTTCTTGGTCACTTCGACGGTATTATCACACTGGCGCATGGCGATGGTCACGAGGTGCTCAGCCAGAGACTGAACCTCCTTGCCGCGGGCCAGGGTGGTCTCGATCTTGCCGTACCAGATCAGGTTGGTCACCTGGTTGCGAAGCATCGCCATCCTCTGGTCGGTCGGCCGACCCAGCTTGCGATTGGCCATTTCTGGTTCCTCCCTTGATGCTTAAATCATTCAGTCCCGGCTCATTCCTCGCTCGTCTTGAGGGAGAGGCCCAGAGCGATCAGCTTCTGCTCCACCTCTTCAAGCGACTTTTTGCCGAGGTTGCGCACCTTCATCATGTCCTCCTGATTGCGCTGTACCAGCTCGGCAACGGTGTTGATGCCGGCGCGCTTCAGGCAGTTGAACGCACGGACGGAGAGATCCAACTCTTCGATGGTCATCTCCAGGACCTTGCTCTTGTCGTCGATCTCCGGTTCGTTGTAATCGACGCGGACGACGTTCACCGTCAGGTCGATGAACAGGCGCATGTTGTTCGTCAGGATCTGCGCCGCGGAGGCCAGCGCCTCCTTGGGCAGGATGCTGCCGTTGGTCCAAACCTCGATGGTCAGCTTATCGTAGTCGGTAACCTGGCCCACGCGGGTGTCCTCAACGGAGTAGCTCACCTTGCGAATGGGGGTAAAGATGGAATCCACCGGAATCACGCCGATGGGCATTCCGGCCACCTTGTTGCGTTCCATTGCGAGCTGCTTGTTCCGCTCCGCGGAAACATAGCCTCTTCCCTTTTCGAGGGTGATCTGGCACTGCAGGTGCGCGCCCTCGGAAAGCGTTGCGATGTGCAGCTCGGGGTTGACGATTTCCACTTCGTCGTCCGCCTTGATGTCGCCCGCGGTGATCTCGCAGGGACCGTGCGCATCGATGGAGACAGTCTTGGGCTGCTCCGTGAAGAGTTTCGCAGAGAGAAGCTTGCATGCCGGGAACGGTCGAAAACTCATGCTGAACGCCCTCGATGCGGACGCTCGTGGCGGCCACGCCGGGCAGGCTGTTCAGCAGCACGCGGCGCAGGGAATTGCCCAGGGTCTGGCCGAAGCCGCGCTCCAGCGGATTCACGACAAACTTGCCGTAACGGTTGTTCTCGCCAACTTCAACACGCTCAATTTTGGGTTTTTCGATTTGATCGATCACTCAGCGTTTCCTCCTCTCCTGTCGCTTCGCCACATTCGGGTCGAAGCGGTGCTGGCCCGTGGCCGCGGGGCGCATCCGTTCGCGCCGCGCAGCCAGAGGCAACGTCTGTCTATCAACAGCTATTAGCGGGAGTACAGCTCGACGATCAGGTTCTCGGAAACCTCATAGTCAATGTCTTCGCGGCTGGGCATCGCGGCAATCTTGCCCTCGAACGCTTCCGGGGCCTTCTCGATCCACTGGGGCACGGACTTCTTGCCGTACTCCTCCAGCAGGGTCTTGAACTTCACGGAAGCCTGGCTCTTCTGGCACACGGCGATCACGTCTCCGGGCTTGACCATGGCGGAGGGGATGTTGCAGCGCTTGCCATTGACGGTGAAGTGTCCATGGTTCACCAGCTGGCGCGCCTCGCGGCGGGTGGCGGCGAAGCCCATGCGGAACACGACGTTGTCCAGGCGGCGCTCCAGGTACTGGAGCAGGATCTCGCCGGTGATGCCGCGCTTGCGCTCGGCCATCTCATAGTAATGATGGAACTGCTTTTCCAGAACGCCATAGATGAACTTGACCTTCTGCTTTTCCATCAGCTGCTTGCCATATTCAGACTGCTTGCGGCGCATCTGGGGCTTGGGATTGCGATTGGTCTCCTTGGAGTAACCAAGCACCGCAGGAGACAGACCCAGCGCCTTGCATCTTTTCAGAACGGGCTGTGTATTCTTGGCCATGTTCGGTTTCTCCTCTCAATTATACTCTTCTGCGCTTGGGCGGGCGGCACCCGTTGTGCGGGATGGGCGTCACGTCCTTGATCATGTTCACTTCCAGACCGGCGGCCTGCAGCGAACGGATGGCAGCCTCGCGCCCGGAGCCGGGGCCCTTGACATAGACCTCGACGGTCTTCAGGCCATACTCCATGGCGGCCTTCGCGGCGGTCTCGGCGGCGCTCTGCGCGGCGAAGGGCGTGGACTTCTTGCTGCCGCGGAAACCCAGTCCGCCAGCGGAAGCCCAGCTCAGCGCGTTGCCGGCGGTATCCGTGATCGTCACGATCGTATTGTTGAAAGAAGAGCGAATATGGGCCGCGCCACGCTCCACGAGCTTCTTCTCGCGGCGCTTGCGGGTAACCCTTTTCAGCTTCGGCTTTGCCATAGCTTATTTCCTCCTAAATCAATCGGGTGATTACTTCTTCTTCTTACCGGCAGCCTGCTTCTTCGGGCCCTTGCGGGTACGCGCATTCTGCTTGGTATTCTGGCCGCGCACGGGGAGACCGCGACGATGCCGCAGGCCGCGATAGCAGCCGATCTCCATCAGGCGCTTGATGTTCATGGAAACTTCGCGACGCAGGTCGCCCTCTACCTTGACGTTGTGGTCAATGTAGTCGCGCAGCTTGCCGATATCCTCTTCGGTCAGGTCCTTCACCCGGGTGTCCGGGTTCACACCGGTGGCCTCGATGATATCGTCCGCGATGTTGCGGCCAATGCCGTAGATGTACGTCAGGGCGATCTCGATTCGCTTTTCCCTGGGAAGGTCGACACCAGCGATTCGTGCCATGTGTTGTTTGCACCTCCAAATTAGTTCTATGCTGTGCTTGAAACGCGGCGATATTGCCCGTACATAGATTGGGCAGCATCAGCCCCGCCTTCGCGGGCGGGACCGGGAACCCCGAAAAAGGGCTCTCGCCTGGGTTTGGCGTCTGGCGACACGCGCAAACCCTGAGATATGTGAAGGAATCCCGGAAAACGAGCCCTTTCGCCCGGGCAAAACCGCTGTTTAACCCGGCTTCGCGGCCCGTCAGCCGCTCCGAAATTCCGTCAGACTAAATGATTATACCACATTCTGCCGAACGCATCTTACATCTTTTATGCAGCAAATGTTAAATCTTGCGTTCATTTCCGTTATTTCTTATGTTTTGGAACAAAAATGCAGGGAGAGCGTCATTCCTATGCTTTCCCCGGCACGGATCATGCAGGCAAGACAGAAAAGACCCTTAACGCTTCGCTTGCCTGCGAAGCAAAGGATCTTTACGCGCCGAAAAACCTGGCGGGGGAGCTTGCGCTCCCCCGCCCTGTCGGCTCTTAACCCTGCTTCTGCTTGTGCTTCGGGTTCTCGCAAATGATCATGACGCGGCCCTTGCGCTTGATGACCTTGCACTTTTCGCAGATGGGCTTAACGGAAGGTCTCACTTTCATGTCGACATTACCTCCTATCTTCATCGGATCGCGCCAGCCGTTCAACCGTGCGGCTGAAACGATCTGACAGGAAATGTGTGGATCAGCTCTTGGAGCGCCAGGTGATCCGCCCGCGGGTGAGATCATAGGGCGAGAGCTCGATCGTAACCTTGTCGCCGGGATAGATGCGGATGTAGTTCATGCGCATCTTGCCGGATACGTGCGCCAGTATCTTGTGCCCGTTGGGCAGCTGGACTTCAAACATGGCGTTGGGGAAGGACTCCGTGACAACGCCTTCAACTTCGATAACATCAGACTTGGACAAGCTATTCCTCCTCCTCGCTCAACCAGTCGCGCAATTCATGATCCTCGATCGGCTTGCCCTCGGCCAGCCGCTGCCTCGCCGTCTGCACCACTTCGCCCGTGGGCTTCAGGTGCTTGCGGCGCTTTTTCTTCTGGCGATCCATCTTCCGCAAGGCGCCGTTGGCGACCATCACGAAATCGTCGTCCACTTCCGCCACGACCAGAAAGCGCCTGCCCCGGTCGCGTCCCGCCTTTGAAATGACGATGCTGCCCAGTTCAACCGGCAACCTGTTCATTCCATTCCCTCCCGAAAGGCCTCGGATACCTTCATGCCGGGCCAGGACAGGAGCTCGGGTTCCCCGTCGGTGATCAGCAGCGTGTGCTCGTAGTGGGAGCAGGGGCTGCCGTCCCGCGTGACAATGGTCCAGCCGTTGTCCTCCTGCCACACCTTCCAGGTGCCCATGGAGATCATCGGCTCGATGGTGATGGTCATGCCCGGCTGCAGCGTCACGCCCCGATGGGGCCGACCGTAGTTGGGCACGTTGGGGTCCTCGTGCATATCGACGCCAATGCCGTGACCGCAGAGGTCCCGGATCACGCCGTAGCCGTGGGATTCCGCGCAGCTCTGCACGGCGAAGCCGATATCACCCAGGTGATTGCCGGCCACCGCCTGCTTCGCCCCCAGCCAGAAGCACCTCTCGGTGACATCCACCAGCTGTTGGTTCTTGTCGTTGCCGCCGCCCACCACCACGGAAAACGCGCTGTCCGACTGCCAGCCGTCCAGAAGGCAGGTACAGTCGACGCTGAGCAGCTGCCCCTTGCGCAGCTTTTCCTTGTTGGGGAAGCCGTGGACCACCTGATCATCCACAGAAGCACAGATCGAATACGGAAACCCCTCGTACCCCTTGGAGGACGGGATGCCGCCCCCTTCGCGGATCAGCCTTTCGGCCACGTGGTCCAGATGCAGCGTCGTCACGCCGGGTTCGATCTCCCCGCGCAGCTTTTCGAGCACGTCATGTAGCAGCGCGCCCGCCTTGCGCATCTTTTCTATCTGTGATTCGTTCTTGATCGTGATCATGCGTCACTCCAGCGATGCGAGGATGGCTTTGAACACATCCTCGGGTCTGCTGTCGCCGTCGACGGAGGCCAGAGAGGCCACGTCCACGCGACGGAGCTTGCCCAAACCCGAGTAGTAGCCGATCAGCGGCTCCGTCTGGTCGTGATAGGCCTTCAGGCGCGTCGCGATCGTCTCGGGCTTGTCGTCCGCCCGCTGATACACCTCGCCGCCGCAAACGGGGCAGGTGTGCTCATCCGCGAGCTTGGAGATGTGGAACGTGCCCTGGCACTTTCCACAGACCCGACGCCCGGTGAGGCGGCTCAGGAGCCGCTCATCGGGAACGTCGATATCCACCACGGCGTCAGGTGCATCGATCGCGTCCAGCGCGATGGCCTGATCGACCGTGCGGGGAAAACCATCCAGCAGGTAGCCGTTCTTCGCGTCGTCCATGCTCAGGCGTTCCTTCACCATCGCGATGGTCACGCTGTCGGGAACGAGCTCTCCCGCATCCAGATACTTCTTGGCTTCGATGCCCGTGGGGGTTTGGTTCTTGATGGCGGAGCGGAACATGTCGCCCGTGGAGATGTGCGGCACGCCCAGGTGCGCGCTCACTCCTGCCGCCTGTGTGCCCTTGCCGGCTCCGGGAGGGCCCAAAAAGATCAGCTTCATATGGTTTCCTCCGGGGATCAGTTCAAGAATCCCTTGTAGTGGCGCATCAGCATCTGGCTCTCGAGCTCACGCATGGTCTCCATTGCGACGGAAACCGCGATCAGCAGCGAGGACGCCGCGAACGGCAGGCTGACGCCGGCGAGAGAGTAGATGATCATCGGGATCACGGCCAGCACCGCCAGGTAGATGGCGCCGAACATCGTGATGCGATGGGTGATCTTCTTGATGTAGTCGCTGGTGGGCTTGCCCTGGCGAATGCCGGGGATCATGCCGCCGTTATTCTGGATGTTCTTGGCAATCTCAACGGGATTGAAGGAAATCTCAGAATAGAAGAACGTGAAGCCGAAGATCATCAGCGCGAAGATGACCTGGTAGAGCGCGTGCGTCGAAGACACGTGCGCGGTCCACCACTGGTTGGCGCCGGAGTTCGGGAAGAACGCCAGGATGGTGGCCGGGAACTGCATGATCGCGTTGGCGAAGATCAGCGGCAGCACGCCGGAGGCGTTCAGCTTCAGCGGGATGTGGGTGCTCTGGCCGCCGTACATCCTGCGGCCCACCATGCGCTTGGCATACTGGATGCGGATGCGGCGCTCGGCCAGGTCCACCAGCACGATGCCCACGACCAGGATGATGAACACGATCAGCGAGGCCACGACGCCGGGGATATTCACGGCTTCGGGATGGCTGAAGATGTTGACGATGTTGGTGCCGACGCTGCGCGCCAGGTTGGAGATGATGCCGGCGAAGATCAACAGCGAGATGCCGTTGCCGATGCCGTTCTCCGTGATGCGCTCGCCCATCCACATGGCGATCGCGGTGCCCGCCGCCAGGCAGAAGCCGATGGTGATCAGGCCCAGGAAGCCGTTGGTGGCGTTGGCGTGGAGGCCGATGGTCAGCGCGATGGCCTGCACGAAGCCCAGGCCCACGGTCACATAGCGGGTGATCTGGGCGATCTTCTTGCGGCCTTCCTCGCCTTCCTTCTGCATCTCCTCCAGCTTCGGGATCGCCACGCACAGCAACTGCATGATGATGCTCGCGTTGATGTACGGGGTGATGCCCATGGCCATGATGGTGTAGTTGGAAAGATCCGAGCCGGTCATCGAGTTGATGAAGCCCAGCAGGCTGTACTTCTCCAGGGCGGAGGCGATCAGGCTGGTGTTGACGCCGGGAGTCGGCACGTAGCACAGCAGCCGGTACACCAGCAGCATGCCCAGGGTGTACAGGATCTTTTTGCGCAGGTCCTGGATCTTCCAGGCGTTCTTCAATGTCTCAAGCATATCAGAACACCTCGACTTTCCCGCCTGCCGCCTCGATCTTCTCCTTGGCCGTGGCAGTGAACTTGTTGGCCTGCACGGTCAGCTTCTTGGTGATCTCGCCGTTGCCCAGGATCTTCACGCCGTCCTGAACGTTCTTCAGGATGCCGGCCTGGATCAGCTCGACCGGGGAAACGACCTCGCCGTCCTCAAAGATGTTCAGGCGATCGACGTTCACGGTCGCGTACTCAACGCGCCACTTGTTGTTGAAGCCGCGCTTGGGCAGGCGCATGGTCAGGGGCATCTGGCCGCCCTCGAAGCCGGGCCGCTTGCCGCCGCCGGAGCGCGCCTTCGCGCCCTTGTGTCCTTTGCCGGAGGTCTTGCCCAGACCGGAACCCGTGCCGCGCCCCAGGCGCTTGGGAGCCGTGGTTGCGCCCACGGCGGGTTTGAGATCATGGAGTTTCATCGTGTTCTGACCTCCTTATTCTGCTACTTCTTCGACCTTGACCATGTGCTTGACCTTGAAGATCATGCCGCGCACGGCGGGGTTGTCTTCCTTCACGACCGTGTGGCCGATGTGGTGCAGGCCCAGCGCCTGGATGGTGGCGATCTGGTCCTTCAGGCAAGCGATGGTGGACTTGGTCTGCGTAATCTTAAGCTTCATATCGTTGTCCTCCCTTAACCGAGCAGCTCTTCCACGGACTTGCCGCGCATAGCCGCAACCTGTTCGGCGCTGCGAAGCTGCTTGAGCCCCGCCAGGGTGGCGCGAACCATGTTGATCTTGTTGTTGGAGCCGATGCTCTTGGTCACGATGTCCTTGATGCCAGCGGCTTCCAGGACCGCGCGCACCGGACCGCCGGCGATCACGCCGGTACCTTCCGGAGCGGGGAGCATCTTCACCCTGCCAGTGCCGAACACGCCCGTCACCTCGTGGGGGATGGTCGTGCCGTTCAGCGGGATGGTCACCATGGACTTCTTGGCTTCCTCCAGGCCCTTGCGGATGGCCTCGGGGATTTCAACCGCCTTGCCCATGCCGCAGCCGACGGAGCCGGGGTTTTCCGTATCGCCGACCACCATCAAAGCCGAGAACCGCATGTTGCGGCCGCCCTTGACGGTCTTGGAAACGCGGTTGACGGCAACCAGCTTTTCCACATACCTGTTATCTTCTTCTCTGCGCTGCATTGCGTTGTCCCTCCTGCTTAGAAGTCCAGACCGCCTTCGCGGGCGCCGGCTGCAAGCTCGGCCACGCGACCGGTGTAGATATAGCCGCCGCGATCAAAGACCACTTCCTTGATCCCTGCCTTCACGGCGCGCTCCGCCACGACCTTGCCGACGATCTTGGCTTCGCCCTTCTTGTCGCAATCGTTCAGCTGCGCGGCGATTTCCTTCTCTACCGTGCTGGCTGCGACCAGGGTGTTGCCCGCCACATCGTCAATGATCTGGGCGTAGATGTGCTTGTTGCTGCGGAAAACGCACAGCCGGGGACGTTCGGGCGTCCCGCTGATCTTTTTGCGAACGCGCTCATGGCGGATCTTGCGAACCTCATTGCGATCACGCTTATTAAACATTTGCGGTACCCTCCCTCATTACTTCTTACCGGCTTTGCCTTCCTTGTGACGGACATACTCGCCCTCATAGCGGATGCCCTTGCCGTGGTACGGCTCCGGCTTGCGGATGGCGCGGATGTCTGCCGCGATGGCGCCGACCAGCTGCTTGTCAATGCCCTTGACGGAGAAGTTCACGTTGCTCTTGTCAACGTCGAACTCGATCCCGGCGGGCGCGTCAACGATCACGGGATGCGAATAGCCGACCGAAATCGTCAGCTGGTTCTTGTTCCACTCGGCGATTCTCCAGCCAACGCCCTCGATATGCAGCTTCTTCTCGAATCCCTGCGTGACGCCAACAACCATGTTGTTGATCAGGGACCGGTACAAACCATGCATCGAGCGGTGGGGCTTGCTGTCGGACGGGCGGCTCACGAGCACTTCGGCGCCGACCTGTTCGACCTTGATATCCTTGTTAACTTTCTGACTCAGCTCTCCCTTGGGGCCCTTGACGGTCACGGTGTTGTCGTCCGCGATGGTCACGGTCACGCCGGCGGGAACCTGAATCGGAAGTTTACCGATTCGACTCATTCTAGTGCACCTCCAACTTCATTACCAGATATAGGCCAGAACTTCGCCGCCGACGCCCGCGTTGCGCGCTTCCTTGTCGGTCATCACGCCCTTGGACGTGGAAACGATGGCGATACCCAGGCCGCCCAGGACCTTCGGGATCTCGTCGTTCCTGGCGTAGACGCGCAGTCCCGGCTTGGAAATGCGCTTGAGGCCCTTGATGACGGATTCCTTGCCCTGCATGTACTTCAGGGTGAGCTTGATCTGGCCCTGGATGCCGTCGTCGATATAGTCAACAGACTTGATGTAGCCTTCGTCCAGCAGGATCTTCGCGATCGCCTTCTTCATATTGGAAGCGGGCATCGTTACGCTGTCGTGTCTGGCAATCAGGCCATTGCGGATTCTGGTGAGCATATCCGCGATGGGATCATTAATAACAGCCATTTTGTTACCTCCTAATTACTGCCGGATTACCAGCTGGCCTTGCGAACGCCCGGGATCTGGCCCGCGTAGGCCAGCTCACGGAAGCAGATGCGGCACACGCCGTACTTGCGCAGCACGGAATGCGGGCGGCCGCAGATGCGGCAGCGGGTGTAGGCGCGGGTAGAGAACTTGGCGGGGCGCGCCTGCTTGACCTTCATGCTTGTCTTAGCCACGTTGAATTTCCTCCTTCAATCAGGCCTGGAACGGCATGCCCAGCAGGCGGAGCAGTTCCTTGGCTTCCTCGTCGGTCTTGGCGGTGGTGACGAAGATCATCTCCATGCCGCGGATCTTTTCAACCTTGTCGTACTCGATTTCGGGGAAAATCAGCTGCTCGCGAACGCCCAGGCTGTAGTTGCCGCGGCCGTCAAAGGCCTTGGCGGACACGCCGCGGAAGTCGCGCACGCGGGGAAGCACGATGCTGACGAGCTTGTCGGCAAACTCATACATGCGGTCGCCGCGCAGGGTCACCTTCGCGCCCACGTTCATGCCGGCGCGCAGCTTGAAGTTCGCGATGGACTTCTTCGCCTTGGTCACCAGGGGCTTCTGGCCGGCGATGGTCGTCAGCTCCTCGACGGCCAGTTCCAGCGCCTTGGCGTTGTCCTTGCAATCGCCCAGGCCCATGTTGATAACGATCTTCTCCAGGCGCGGAATCTCCATCACGTTCTTGTACTCGAAGCGCTGCTTCAGCGCCGGAGCCACTTCCGCGCGGTACTTATCCTTTAATCTAGCCACTGTGCTAATCCTCCCTTAACATCAGTTGTCAAACACCGCTTTGCACTGCTTGCACACGCGGCGCTTGCGGCGGGACTGCTTGCCCTCGCCTTCGATAAACACATGGCCGATACGGGTGGGCTTGCCGCACTTGGGGCAGATGACCATCACGTTGGAGGCGCTGATGGGCGCTTCCTTCTCGATGATGCCGCCAGGCATGCCCTGTCCACGGGGCTTCTGGTGCTTCTTCACCATGTTGATGCCTTCGACGATGATGCGGCCCGTTTCCGGAAAGACCTTCTGAACCTTGCCAGTGTTGTCCTTCTTGTTCTTGTCCTCGCCGGAGATCACCTTGACGGTATCGCCGACCTTTACCTTGAGCTTAACTGCCATGGTTGCACCTCCATTAAAGCACTTCGGGCGCCAGCGAAACGATCTTCATATAATCCTTTTCGCGCAGCTCTCGAGCCACGGGCCCAAAGATGCGGGTGCCCCTGGGCTGCTTCTGTTCGTTGATGATGACGGCGGCATTGTCGTCGAAGCGGATGTAGGTGCCGTCGGGACGACGATACTGCTTGCGCGTGCGGACGATAACGGCCTTCACGACCTCGCCCTTCTTCACGGCGCCGCCGGGAGTGGCGGACTTGACGGAAGCGACGATCACGTCGCCCACGCTGCCGGTGCGGCGGAAAGAGCCGCCCAGCACGCGGAAGCACATGATTTCCTTAGCGCCGCTGTTATCGGCTACCTTCAAACGAGTTTGAGGCTGAATCATTGTTTTCTTCCTCCTTGCTTTCGGTTAAGCGGCTTACTTCGCCTTTTCGATGATCTCGACCAGACGCCAGTGCTTTTCCTTGGACAGCGGGCGGGTCTCCATGATCTTCACGGTATCGCCGATGCCGCACTGGTTCTCTTCGTCGTGGGCCTTGATCTTGCTGGTACGGTTCATGATCTTGCCGTACAGCGGATGCTTGACGCGGGTGCGAATCGCGACGACGATGGTCTTGTCCATCTTGTCGGAAACAACCACGCCGATACGAGTCTTGCGCATGCCTCTGGTTTCAGCCATTTTCAGTTGCCTCCTTTCGCGTTACGCCTTCCCGGCCAGCTCGCGCTGACGGATGACGGTCTTGACCCGCGCGATGCTCTTCTTGCAGTCGCGGATGGCCGCGGTGTTCTGCAGCTGACCGGTCGCCAGCTGGAAGCGCAGGTTGAACAGCTCGCTCTTCTTGTCCTTCAGATCGGTGTCGAGCTCAGCCATGGTCTTGGCCTGGAGGGCCTTCAGTTCGTCCTTGGTTTTCACTGCTCTTCACCACCTATCTCAGTATTGGCCTCTTCCTTAACCGCCTCGCGCTTGATGAACTTGGTGGTGATCGGAAGCTTGTGGGCCGCCAGGCGCAGGGCCTCGCGGGCCAGCTCTTCGGGGATGCCGCCCATCTCAAACAGCACGCGGCCGGGCTTGACGACGCTCACCCAGTACTCGGGAGCGCCCTTGCCGGAACCCATTCGGGTCTCGGCCGGCTTGGCGGTGATGGGCTTGTCGGGGAAAATCTTGATCCAGACCTGGCCGCCGCGCTTGGTGCGACGGGTCATGGCCTGACGGGCAGCCTCAATCTGGTTGGAGGTCACCCAGCCGGGCTGGGTCGCCACGAGACCGTAGTCGCCGTAGGCGAGGAAATTGCCGCGCTGGGCCTTGCCCTTCATGCGACCGCGCTGCTGCTTGCGGTGCTTGACTCTCTTCGGCATCAGCATAGCTTAGTTGCCTCCTTCCTTGCGCTCAGTGCGCTCGCCGCGCTCCCTGCGCTCGCCGCGCGGGCCGCGATCGTTCCTGTCGCCGCGACGGCGATCACCGCGACCGGCGAACGGGCTCTTGATGTCGGTGTAACCGGCGAGCACCTTCTTGCCGTTCTGCGGCAGGACCTGGCCCTTGTAGATCCACACCTTGACGCCGATGCGGCCGTAGGTCGTCCTGGCCTCGCAGAAGCCATAGTCGATGTTGGCGCGCAGGGTCTGCAGCGGGATGGAACCCTCGTGATAACCCTCGGAGCGGGCGATGTCCGCGCCGCCCAGACGACCGGAGACGGTGGTCTTGATGCCCTTCGCGCCGGCCTTCATCGAGCGGGCGATGGACTGCTTCATCGCGCGGCGGAAGGAGATGCGCTTCTCCAGCTGCTGGGCGATGTTCTCGGCGACCAGGGTCGCGTCGCAATCGGGGTTCTTGATCTCCATGATGTCCAGGGCCACCTGGCGGCCGGTGAACTGCTCGAGCTCCTTCTTCAGGGCCTCGACGCCGGCACCGCCCTTGCCGATCACGATGCCGGGCTTGGCGGTGTACACGGACACGTGCAGCTTCGCGCCGGCGCGCTGGATGTCGATGCGGGAAATGCCGGCGGTGTTCAGCTTCTCCTTCAGCATCTTGCGAAGGTTGTAGTCTTCAATCAGGTTGTTGGAAAAATCCTTCTTCCCTGCGTACCACTTGGTGCTCCAGTCCAGGATGACACCGACGCGGGCGCCGTGGGGATTAACTTTCTGTCCCATTTTATATCCTCCCTCACTTCTG
>CADAQZ010000050.1 GCA_902790175.1 uncultured Eubacteriales bacterium
CGCCGTGGACAAGCTGTACAACGCCATGTACGAGGCCGCCAAGGGCGACGCCTTCACGAATTTCAAGGTGGCGTACGACGACTTCTGGGGCTATGACGATTTGATTCGCCACGACGAGTATTCCAAGCTGGCCGCCAAGTACAACGGCCTGGTCTCCGGCTTTCCCGGCGGCGTGGTTGCCGGGCTGATGGGACAGGGTGCGTTGAATACCTTTGGAGGTTGAACATGAAATTGAAAAAGGCGCTTCGCGTCGCCGTCGCGTCGCTGATGCTGCTGACGCTGCTGTGCGCTCCGGCCTTGGCCAAGACGCTGTCCCCGGGCAAGGATTTCTATTACCTGGACAATGCCAACGTGCTTTCCGAGGCGCTGGAGGGGGAGATATTCTTCTCCAACAAGCTGCTCTACGACGCCTGCGGCGCGCAGATCGTGGTCGTCACCGTGGACACCACCGGCCGCGAGGCCATCGATGATTATGTCTACGACCTGGGCAACAGCTGGGGCATCGGCGACACCGCCAAGAAAAACGGCTTTATACTTTTGCTGGCCATCGAGGATGACGACTATTATGCCCTGCCCGGACCGGGCCTGGACAGCCGCTTCTCCGCGGGCACCATCAAGAGCTATTACGATCAGTACCTGGAGGCTGACTTCGCCGCCAAGAATTACGAGGCGGGCGTCAAAAAGTTCTTCGAGGCCGTGTTTGCGCGCGTCGCGAACACCTACGGCGTGGACGTGACCGTCGCGCAGGGCATCGCCGCCTATAAACAGTATGTCGCTGAAAACAGCGCCTCCGAGGGCTTCGGCGGCTATAACGGCACCCGCCGCGTGGACGCCAACAGCTATGATTGGGACGACGATTCGGACGACGAGAAGGTGGGCTTCGGCGCGCTGGTGTTCGTGGTGCTGCTCATCGTGCTGATCGTTCTGCTGAGCAAGGGCCGCAGGGCGCGTCGGCGCGTGGGCGTCATGCCCCCGCCGCCGCCTCCGCCCCGGATCATCGGCGGGGTGGGCTATCGGCCGACCCGCACGGTGTATCACGGCTCCGGCCTTCGGGTATCGCCGCCGCGCGGCTCCGGCTTTTCCTCCGGATCGAGCCGCACCTCTTCGCCCTCCCGCTCGTCCTTTGGCGGCGGTTCGTCCTCCCGCTCCTCCTTTGGCGGCTTTGGCCGGTCCTCCGGCTTCGGCGGCGCGAGCGGCGGCGGCGGCAGCTTCCGGGGCGGCGGCGCAGGGCGCGGAAGGCATTGACGCGCGAAACAGGACAGACACATTTTTGCAGGGGCGGCGTAACGCCGCCCCTGCATTTTATCACAGGGGGTATTTCCATGCTGAACCTGCGGCTGGACGCGTTCGAGCTGCCGGACATTCGGGATGACGAGGTGCTGGTGAAGGTGGTGTCGGACTCCATCTGCATGTCCAGCTACAAGGCGGCGATCCAGGGCCCGCGGCACAAGCGCGTCCCGGCGGACATCGCCGAGCACCCGGTCATCGTCGGCCACGAGTTCTGCGGCGTGATCGAGCGCGTGGGCGCGAAGTGGGCGGGCCGCTACCGGGCGGGCGAGCGCTTCGCCATCCAGCCGAACATCGCCTATCGGGGTACGCTGATGACCCCCGGCTACGCCTTCGAGTTCTGCGGCGGCAACAGCCAGTACGCGGTGCTGCCGGCGGAGGTCATGGAGCAGGACTGCCTGCTGCCCCACGGGGGCGAGGCGTTCTTCACCGGTTCGCTGGCAGAGCCGGTCAGCTGCGTGATCGGCGCGTTCCACGGCCAGTACCACACCCGCCGGGGCGAGTACGCGCACGACATGGGCATCCGCGCGGGCGGTCGCATGGCGGTCCTCGGCGGCGCGGGTCCGATGGGCCTCGGGGCCATCGACTACGCGCTGCACGGCCCGAGACGGCCCACGGTGCTGGCGGTGACGGACGTGGACCGAGCGCGGCTCAAGCGGGCGGAACGCATCCACACGCCGGACGAGGCGGCGCGGCAGGGCGTGAATCTCGTCTACTTGGACCCGCGGGAGGCGGGCGCCGACGCGGCGCTGGCGGCGCTCGCGGGCGGGGCGGGCTACGACGACGTGTTCGTGTTCGTGCCCGACGCCGGGGCCGTTAAGCAGGGCGACGCGCTGCTCGGGCAGGACGGCTGCCTGAACTTCTTTGCCGGGCCCACCGACCCCGCGTTCAGCGCCCCGTTCAACTTCTACGACGTGCACTACGCCGCGCACCACCTGGCGGGCACCTCCGGCGGCAACAACGACGACATGCGCGAGGCCCTGGCGCTGTTTGCGGAAGGGCGGCTGGACCCGGCGGGCATGGTCACCCACGTGGGCGGGCTGAACGCCGCGGCGGACGCCACGCTGCGCCTGCCGGACATCCCCGGTGGCAAGAAGCTGATCTACACGCACCTGGACCTGCCCCTGACCGCCATCGACGACTTTGCCGCGCTGGGCGAGGAGGACCCGCTGCTGGCCGCGCTCGCGGACATCTGCGCGCGCCACGGCGGCCTCTGGTGCGCCGAGGCCGAAGCATATCTGCTGGAGCACGGGAAGAGGATTTGAAGAGGTATAAGCTCCTCATCCCATATAAAGCGCCCCGGTTCGCGATGAACCGGGGCGCTGTGTTTATGCTTTCAATCAACCCAGGATCTGGATGGCATTCTCCAGCTTGAGCAGCTCGATGTAGGTCTTGCCGGGGTTGAACACCACTTCGTTGCCGGCGGCGTCATAGTAGACGGTGTTGTTCGCGATGCTGTCGCGCACCCAGTAGCCGGTGAAGTGCTTGCCGCCGACGAAGTAATCGCAGGCGTTGGTGCCGAACAGGGTCACCTTCGGGGCGTCGGGCTTGCCGCCGAACCAGGCCTGCTCCACGTGCTGCACGATGACGTTGTCGCAGGCGATCTGCTCGCCGGTGTTGCCGTCCACGAACGGATTGCCGTTGTAGAAGCGCAGGTACTTGCCCTGAGCGGCATCCCACTGATAGGAGGGGGTGTAGCTCTCGCGATAGGGGATCTGGAACAGGTTGACGTCCTCGCCGGCGGGAACGGTGGGATACTCGCTGAACTTCAGCGGGCTGCGGCAGGTGACGGTGGACCAGTCCACCATGTCATGCAGCTCCACCAGCTTGCCGATCACGTTGTTGGGTGCGGCACGGCTGCTGTCGCGATAGAACAGGCCGCTGGCGCCGGGATAGGTCTTAATGGAGTTGTGGTTGTTGCCGTCCAGCTCCACGGTGAAGCCGTTGGCATTGAAGTAGTCGTACATGTTGCTGTCGGGCTCGACGCGCGCGCCGTAGTGCACCAGGGCGCCCATGTACTCGGAGTAGATATCGGTATTCACGATGCGGGCGGAGCGAACGGCCTCGACCAGCTCCGGCAGCGTGTCGTTGAAGATGGCGGTGTAGCGGGTGTAGCCGCCGTTGTACAGCTCCACCTCGTACACGATGTCCGCGGAGGCGATGCCCTTCTGCGGGCGGGCCTTGGGCTCGTTGTCCATCTGCACGACCATGACCTGCGCGGGCTTGTCGGTGGGCATGCCCGTGGTAATGGAAAGACCGGTGCCCTCCGCGACGGCGGCACAGGCCAGCATCATCAGCACGGCCAGCATCAAAGCGATTATTTTCTTCATTGGAATGAAACTCCTTTCATGCTTGTGAAGTCCTATGAAACTCCATCAAACTGTATTTTATCAAATTCGTCGCTTCCTGTCTACACTTATAATATTAATTCAAATAATTGTTAATATGTGTGCCGCTTTGTGGCGCAATTGAGGCTTTTCGGGCGCAAGCGGGGATTCTGTGGGGATTCTATAGAAGAAATAACATTATCCCGCTTGAATAGCCGCAGCGCCGGGGCTAGTATAAACTGAATGACTTTTACGACAGAGGTAACTCCATGAAGAAGATTTGGATGGCGCTGGCCCTTCTGTGCGCGCTGGCGCTGATCGTCCCCGCCCTGGCGGAGGACATGCCCGTGGTGACCGACCAGCCCCTGACCGGCGATGAGATCCCCGAGGCGGAACAGGAGCGCATGCGCCAGGTGCAGCAGATGCTGATCGACATGGGCCTTCTAAACGGCGCGGCCGACGGCATCTACGGCCCGCGGACCGCCGAGGCGCTGCGGCTGTTCCAGTCGCGGAACGGGCTCGTGGCCTCGGGCGAGATCAACGAGCCGACGCTCGTGCTGCTGCGCGAGAAGTCCGCGACCGCCGTGGAGGCCAAAGAGATCCAGCAGCGGCTGATCGACCTGGGCTACCTGCGCGGAACCGCCGACGGCATCTTTGGCGAGCGCTCCGAGGCAGCGCTCAAGGTATTCCAGTCGCTGGCGGGCCTCGAGGCCACCGGCAGCATGGACGACGCCACCCGCGACGCGCTGTTTTCGGACGACGCGCGCGCGCTTCCTGCGCGGCTGACCGGCGGCGACAAGGGCGACGCGGTCGTGGCGCTGCAGGAGCGCCTGAAGCAGCTCGGCTTCCTCGGCGGCAGGATCGACGGCAGCTACGGCCAGGCCACGGCGGCGGCGGTGCGCCGCTTCCAGAACCACCTGATCGAGCAGGGCGTGGACGTGGGCCTGGGCATCGCCGCCACCGGCGAGGCCACCCCGGCCACGCAGGCGCTGCTGTTCGACGCGGGCTACTCCACCTACATCCGCGACATCGCCCCCGGCGACGAGGGCAGCGAGGTGCTGCGCGTGGAGCGCCGCCTGGCCGGCCTCGGCTACATGGACGCCGAAGCGGACGAGACCTTCGACGACTACGCCGCCGCCGCGGCCGCCGCGTTCCGCGAAGCCTGCGGCCTGGGCGAGGGCGCGGCGGTGGACAAGGCCGTCGTGGACGCGCTGTTTTCGACGGACGCGCCGCAGGCGGAGCGCTTCGTGCCCCACGCCATCGCCAAGGGCGACAGCGGCTTGGCGGTGCGCGCCGTGGAGGACGCGCTCGTGCGCGGCGGCATGACCGTCAAGCTGCCCTGCGGGCGCTACAACGACGCGCTCGTGAGCGCGCTGGAGAGGCTTCACGACTACCTGTCCCAGCGGGGCGATTCCAACGCCGCGCTGCTGGAGAACGCCGCGTCGCTGGACGTGGCGGCGCAGCAGTTTATCACCGAAACCTGGCTCGCCGCGCCCCAGGTGGGCACGGACGAGGCGACCCTCGAGCGCGTCCAGCGCCGCCTGCACATGCTCTACTACCTGTCCAAGGCGAACATTGGACGGCATCCCTCCGGGGAGGACGGCGGGGAGGCTGCGGACCCGACCCGCGAGGCGCTTTTCGAGTTCCAGCGGCAGAACGGCCTGCCCGAGACCGGCGAGGCCGACGCCGCGACCCGCGCGCTGCTGTTTTCGGACGCGGCCGTGTGCAAGCAGCTGCCCTACCGGGTGGAGGTGAGCATCGACGACCAGCGCGTGTACGTGTACGAGCGCATGGACAGCGGCGAGTACGAGCTGGTGCAGACCTTCATCTGCTCGACGGGCCTGGGGAACCTGACGCCGCGCGGCGTGTTCCTCGACGGCTTCCCGGTGAACGTGTGGCACCACTTCGAGAAGTTCGACTGCTGGGCCAAGTACAGCTTTGTGGTCGAGGGGGACATCATGTTCCACTCGGTGCTGTTCGACAAGGACGACGACAAGACGCTGCGCGAGGGCTCGCTCTACGCCCTCGGCCAGAAGGCCTCCCACGGCTGCATCCGGCTGAAGGTGAAGGACGCCCGCTGGCTGTTCACGAACTGCAAGCGCGGCACGCTGGTGATCCTGATCTATTGACGCCCTCGCGCGATATGGCATGCCCGGAAGGGGCGGCCCCGCGCGGGGCAGGGGATAAGGTGGAATTTGAATGAGACGCCCGGACTACATCGTGTACCTCGCCGTGCGGGGGCTGGCGCGGCTGTTCTTCCCGAGGCCAAAGTTCGAGGGGCTTGAAAACCTGCCGGAGGGCGGCTGCGTGCTGGTGGGCAACCACGCGCAGATGCACGGCCCCGTGCTTTCGGAGATCTACCTGCCGGGGAAGCACATCATCTGGTGCACCGGCGAGATGATGCACCTGAAGGAGGTGCCGGACTACGCCTTCCGGGACTTCTGGTCCGCCAAGCCCAAGAGCGTGCGCTGGCTGTACCGGATCGCGTCGAACCTGATCGCGCCGCTGTCGGTGGGCGTGTTCAACAATGCGCTGTGCATCGGCGTGTACCACGACGGGCGCATCGTGTCCACCTTCCGCCAGACGCTGCAGGCGCTGCAAGAGGGAACGCGCGTGGTGATCTTCCCGGAACACGCCGAGGCGCACAACCACATCGTCTATAAGTTCCAGGACAAGTTCCTCACGCTGGGGAAGATGTACCGAAAGCAGGCGGGGCAGGACCTGGCCTTCGTGCCGATGTACGTGGCCCCGGCACTGAAGAAGGTCTGCTTTGGCTCGCCCGTGTACTGCGACCCGGAGGCCGACCTCGAATCGGACCGCAAGAGGGTGTGCGACGCGCTGATGGCGGGCGTCACCGCGCTGGCGGAGGCCCAGCCGAGGCACCGCGTGGTGCCCTACCTGAACCTGCCGAAGCGGGACTACCCGATGAGCCGGCCCGGGGAGGAGGAGCGCGCATGAGAAGGCCCGTGGTGGACTATCGCGAATTGCGCCCCTCGCGGCTTCGAGAACCGAGGTTCCGGCACGCGCTCTTGCTGTGCGGGTGGCTGGGCTACTTCGCGCTCTATTTCCTGACGGAAAACCTGATCCCTGAAAGCCGGTGTCACGTGATCCACTGCGCGCTGGACGACGCGATCCCCTTTCGCGAAGGCTTCTTCATCATCTACTGCTACTGGTACGCGCTGCTGGTGGGGTCGCTGCTGTACTTCTTCCTCTACGACCTGCGCTCGTTCAGACGGCTTCAGATCTACATCATGATCACGCAGGCCGTGGCGATGCTGACATACATCATTTATCCCAGCATCCAGCTGCTGCGGCCCGAGACCTTCGAGCGCGACAATGCGCTCACGCGGCTGGCGGCGTTCATCTACGCCTTCGACACGCCCACCGGCGTGTGCCCGTCGCTGCACGTGGCCTACTCGATGGGCATCGCGTCGGTGTGGCTGCGCGCGCGGGACGGCCATTGGGCGTGGAAGGCGTTTGTGGTGCTGAGCGCCGTGATGATCTCGATCTCCACCGCCTTCGTCAAGCAGCACTCGGTGGTGGACATCTTCGCGGCGATCCCTGTGGGCGTGCTGGCGGAGCTGCAGGTGTTCGGGAAGACGCGCCTGAACCGATGGATCGAAGGGGAGTGGAACCCGTGAAGGAATTTGTGCGGATGGTGAAGTTCGCGTTCTTCTCCGTCAGCGCGGGCGCCATCGAGATCGGCGCGTTCGCGCTTTTGAACGAGGTCTGGCACCTGCCCTACTGGATCAGCTACCTGACGGCGCTCGTGCTGTCCGTGCTGTGGAACTTCACGCTGAACCGGCGCTACACGTTCAAGTCGGCGGCGAACGTGCCGGTGGCGATGCTGAAGGTGGCCGCCTTCTACGTCGTTTTCACGCCGCTTTCCACGGCGCTGGAGCACTGGCTCACCGCCGGGCTGGGCTGGAACGAGTACGTGGCCACCGGCATCAACATGCTCCTGAACTTCGTCACGGAGTTTTTGTACCAGCGCTTCTACGTGTTCGGCAAGTCGCTGGACAGCCGCAAGTGATCGAATGAGAGCGACGGGCATGCGCCAAGCGATGGGGAAGGAGTGACGAGCGATGCGACTGGGAGGAACCGTCGTCGGGAGCTGGTCGACGCCGGGCGAGTGGGAGGCGCTGCTGCGCGCCTCGCGCTTTCGCGCCGTGACCGCGCCGTTTGACTGCCACACGCCCGCGGACGATGTGCGCCGGTTCATGGACATCTGCCTGCGCAACGACGCGGTCGTGGCGGAGGTCGGCGTGTGGAAGAACCCGTTTGACCCCGACCCGGCCGAGGCGAAGCGGGCGATGGATTACGCCCGGGGCCAGCTGGCCCTGGCGGACGAGTGGGGCGTTCCCTGCTGCGTGAACATCGTGGGCACGGCGAGCGCCGCCGGATGGGACGCCGCCGACCCGGACAACTTCGCTCCAGAGACCTACGAGCGCATCGTCGGATCCATCCGCGCGATCATCGACGCCGTGCAGCCCCGGCGGGCCTTCTACTGCATCGAGCCGATGCCGTGGATGATCCCGGACAGCCCGGACGTGTACCTGCAGCTGATCCGCGACGTGGACCGGCGGCAGTTCGCCGCGCACATGGACTTTGTCAACATGATCAACTGCCCGCGGCGATACCTCGGCGCGGAGGCGTTCATCGGCGAATGCTTTGAGAAGCTCGCGCCGATGATCAAGAGCACCCACATCAAGGACATCCGGCTGCATCCCACGCGCCTGACCACAATTTTGGAGGAGTGCGCGCCGGGGCAGGGCGCGCTGGACTTCTGCGCGGTGCTGCGCGTCATCGACCGGTGGCTGCCGGACGACGCGCCGGTGCTGCTGGAGCACATGGACACGGCCGAGGACTACGCCGCCGCCTACGACTTTGTGGCTCAGCGCGCGGCCGAGGTCGGCATACGGATTTGACACAGGGAGGATGAATCGATGAAATACCGCGAATTCGGCAAGCTGGGCATCCAGGGCTCGGCCTTCGGCCTGGGCTGCATGCGCTTCAACGGCGCGGCCTCGGGCGACAGCATCATCGACGAGCAGAAGGCGATCTCGCTGATCCGCCGCGCCATCGACGGCGGCGTGACCTACCTCGACACGGCCTATGTGTACCTCGACAAGACCTCCGAGATCGTGCTGGGCAAGGCGCTGCAAAGCGGCTACCGCGACCGCGTGACCATCGCCACGAAGATGCCCATGGAGGCCGTGCACAACCGCGAGGAGATGCAGGCGCTGCTGGACGAGGAGCTCGGGAAGCTTCAAACCGACCACATCGACTTCTACCTGATGCACGGCATCAACAGGGAGAAGTGGGAGTACTTCAAGACGATCGGCGCGCCGCAATTCTTCGACGACATGAAGCGGGAGGGAAAGATCCGCTACAAGTGCTTCTCGTTCCACGGCCCCTACGAGGACTTTGAGTTCATTCTCAACGACTGGGACTGGGACATGGTGCAGATCCAGTACAACTTCATGGACGTGGAGAACCAGGCCGGCACGAAGGGCCTGGAGCTGGCGGGGCGGCTTGGCATCCCTGTGGTGATCATGGAGGGCCTGCTGGGCGGTCGGCTGGCGAACGCGCCGGAGAACGTGCAGGCGCTTTACGACGCCTTCCCGGTGAAGCGCTCGCCGGTGGAGTGGGCGTTCCGCTGGCTGTGCAACCACCCGCAGATCGCCACCGTGCTCTCCGGCTGCAACGAGGCGGAGCAGATCGACGACAACCTGCGCATCTTCGACACCGTCGAGCCCGGCATCATGTCCGATGACGAGCTGAAGCTGATCGACGACGTGCGCGCCGCCTACGTCAGCCGCACGAAGATCGGCTGCACCGGCTGCCGCTACTGCATGCCCTGTCCCAACGGCGTGGACATCCCCGGGGTGTTCGCCGCGTGGAACAACAAGTCGCTCTACAACGCTGACCCGAAGCACGACTGGAACATGATGATGATCCGCGCCAACGACGCCGGGGCCGACAGGTGCATAGGCTGCGGCGCGTGCGAGGCCGCCTGCCCCCAGCACCTCGGCATCATCGAGGGCTTGCAGAGGGCGTGGGAGGAACTGAGAGTTTAGAGTGGAGAGCTGAGCGCATAGAGATTTTTGGAGGTGTTATATATGTGCGGAATCGTTGGATACACCGGAACGCGCCCCGCCGCGCCCATCCTGCTGGACGGCCTGTCCAAGCTGGAGTACCGCGGCTATGACTCCGCGGGCCTGGCCGTGCGCGACGGCGAGGCGCTGGCGCAGGTGGTGAAGGCCACCGGCAAGCTGCGCAACCTGCGGGAAAAGACGGACGAGGGCCGCGCCCTGCCCGGCTCCTGCGGCATCGGCCACACCCGCTGGGCCACCCACGGCGAGCCCAGCCAGACCAACGCCCATCCGCACGTCTCCGGCAACTGCTCCGGCACGGGCTCCGGCCCGGTGGAGTCCGCCGTGGTGGGCGTGCACAACGGCATCATCGAGAACTTCGACGAGCTGAAGGCGAAGCTGCTGCGCCACGGCTACCAGTTCTACAGCGAAACCGACACCGAGGTGGTGGTGAAGCTGGTGGACTACTACTACAACAAGTACAAGATCGGCCCGGTGGACGCCATCAACCGCATGATGGTGCGCGTGCGCGGCAGCTACGCGCTGGCCATGATGTTCAAGGACTATCCCGGCGAGATCTTCGCCGCGCGCAAGGACTCCCCGATGATCATCGGCGTCAGCGGCGATGAGGCCTTCCTGGCCTCCGACGTGCCCGCGATCCTGAAGTACACGCGCAGCGTCTACTACATCGGCAACATGGAGCTGGCGCGCCTGCGCCCGGGCTCGGTGACGTTCTACGACCTCAACGGCGACGAGATCACCAAGGAACAGACCCAGATCACCTGGGACGCCGAGGCCGCGGAGAAGGGCGGCTACGAGCACTTCATGATCAAGGAGATCCACGAGCAGCCAGCCGCCGTGCGCGACACGCTGGCGAGCCTCGTGAGGGACGGCGCGATCGACCTGTCCGCCGCGGGCCTGACGGACGAGGCGCTCGCCTCCGTCAGCCGCGTGCACATCGTGGCCTGCGGCTCGGCATGGCACGTGGGCATGGCGGCCCAGTATGTGCTGGAGGACCTGGCGGCGCTGCCCGTGCGGGTGGAGCTGGCCTCGGAATTCCGCTACAGGAAGCTGCTTCTGGACGAGAACGCGCTGGTGCTGGTGATCTCGCAGTCCGGCGAGACGGCGGACAGCCTGGCCGCGCTGCGGGCCGCGAAGGCCGCCGGGGCGCGGACGCTGGCGATCGTGAACGTGGTGGGCTCCACCATCGCGCGCGAGGCCGACAGCGTGCTCTACACGCTGGCAGGCCCGGAGATCGCCGTGGCGACCACGAAGGCCTATTCGGCCCAGCTGGCGGCGATGTACGCGCTGGCCGTGGCGTTCGGCCGCGCGCGCGGGCTGCTGGACGAGGCCGCCTGCGCCCACTACGTCGAGGAGATGCTGGCCCTGCCGGAGAAGATGACGCGCGTGCTGGAGGACAAGGAGCGCATCCAGTGGTTCGCGTCGAAGTACGCCGGTGCGAGGGACATCTTCTTCATCGGCCGCGGGCTGGACTACGCCGTCAGCCTTGAGGGCAGCCTGAAGATGAAGGAGATCAGCTACATCCACTCCGAGGCCTACGCCGCCGGGGAGCTGAAGCACGGCACGATCAGCCTCGTGGAGAACGGCACGCTGGTGATCGGCGTGCTGACGCAGGACGACCTGTTTGAAAAGACGATCAGCAACCTGGTGGAGTGCAAGGCGCGCGGGGCCTACCTGATGGGACTGACGAGCTTCGGCCACTACAGCGTGGAGGACACGGTGGACTTCACCGTATACATCCCCAAGGCCGACCAGCATTTCATGGGCAGCCTGGCCGTGATCCCGCTGCAGCTGCTGGGCTACTATACCAGCGTGGCCCGCGGCCTGGACGTGGACAAGCCCAGGAACCTGGCCAAGAGCGTGACGGTGGAGTGAGGAGAGAGTGTGGAGTGTGGAGAGTGAAGTGTGGAGTTAAGAGAGTGGAGAGTGGAGAGTTTAGAGTGGAGAGTTTAAAAAGCCTTCCCCTTTAGGGGGCGAAGGCCTAGCGGCAGCGTCAGGTGGCTCCGCGAAGCGGAGACGGAAGAGGTCGCCCTCCCAAGGGACAGCGTCTGTGAAATGCTGCCTCAAGGAGAACGACCTCTTCAGTCATGCTGCGCATGACAGCTTCCCCTGAAGGGGAAGCCCTGGCCTGTTCATAGCCTGACCCTCAAAAGGTCTCCCGGTCCATGTCGTAGAGCGCCATGGGCACCGTCGTCTCCTCCACGGGATCGCCCGCCCCGTCAGTGATGTTCGCGGCGGGGAAGGACAGGCCGAGGCTGTTCGGCGACAGCACCTCGATCATATCCCCGACGCGGAAGCGGTTGCGAAGCTCCACGCGGATGCGCATGCCGCTCACACGCTCGAGCACGGTCCCCACAAACACGCAGTCCTGCGCGTACACGCCCGCGTCCGGGGCGTGGTTTTTCATTTCGCCGAAGTAGAACCCGGAGGCGTAGGCGCGGTGGCTGGCGGCGTCCAATTCCCGGCGCAACAGCGCGATGGAATCGCCCGAGGCGTCGCCGGACAGCATGCCGTCGATGCGCCGCCGGTAGGCGTTCGTCACCGTGGCGACGTAGTAGGGCGTCTTCATGCGCCCCTCCAGTTTGAACGACGCGACGCCCGCCGCGGCGACCTGATCGAGGAAGTCCAGGCAGTTCAGGTCGAACGAGCTGAGGATCGTCGTGCCGCGGGCGTCCTCCTCCACGGGGAAGAACTCGCCGGGGCGCTTTTCCTCCATGAGCGCGTAGTTCCACCGGCACGAGTGCGCGCACCCACCGCGGTTCGCGCTGCGGCCCGTCAGGTACGCGCTGATCATGCAGCGGCCGGAGTAGGCCATGCACATCGCGCCGTGGACGAAGGCCTCCAGCTCCAGCTCCCGGGGCGTGCGTGCGCGCAGTTCGGCGATCTCATCCAGCGTCATCTCCCGGCCCAGCACCACCCGGGTCGCGCCCATGTCATGGTAGGCGCGGGCGGCGGCGTAGTTGAGGCAGTTGGCCTGGGTGCTGACGTGGATCGGCAGCCCCGGCGCGGCCCTGCGCATGGCGGCGATGGCCCCCAAATCGGCCACGATGGCCGCGTCCGCCCCCAGCGCGTGGAGTGCCTGCGCGTAGTCGCCCAGCGCGTCGATCTCGCGGTTGTTGCAAAAGGCGTTCACGGTCACGTAGAGCTTCTTGCCGCGAGCGTGGACCTCCCTGGCCGCGTCCGCGAGCATGTCCATCGAGAAGCCCGCCGAGCCCGCGCGCAGCTG
>CADAQZ010000051.1 GCA_902790175.1 uncultured Eubacteriales bacterium
GTGAAGCCGTCCATCTCCACCAGCAGCTGGTTCAGCGTCTGCTCGCGCTCGTCGTGGCCTCCGCCCAGGCCCGCGCCGCGCTGGCGGCCCACCGCGTCGATCTCGTCAATGAACACGATGGCCGGGGCGTTCTTCTTGGCCTGGTCAAACAGGTCGCGCACGCGGCTCGCGCCGACGCCCACGAACATCTCCACGAAGTCCGAGCCGGAGATCGTGAAGAAGGGCACGCCGGCCTCGCCGGCCACGGCCCGCGCCAGCAGCGTCTTGCCCGTGCCGGGAGGGCCCACCAGCAATACGCCCGTGGGGATGCGCGCGCCGACCTTCGTGAAGCGCTGCGGGTTCTTCAGGAACTGCACGATCTCGCGCAGCTCCTCCTTCTCCTCGTCCGCGCCGGCCACGTCGTTGAACGTCACCTTGTTGGCGTTGGGGTCGGTGATGCGCGCGCGGGAGCGCCCGAAGCTCATCACGCCCTTGCCGCCGCCCGTCTGCTGGCGCATCATGAAGTACCACAGCAGGCCGAACAGCACGACCGTCACCAGCAGCGGCACCCATTCGATCCACCAGGCGGGCTGGGCCGGCAGCTTGGAGCTGATCTCGAAGTCATACTCCGTGGGGCTCACGGCGCGGCCGAGCACGGCGGCGTAGATGGCGTTCACGTCGCTGTAGAACTGCTCCTCGCTGGGGATGGTGCACTCCATGTCATAGTTGCCCGTCAGCGCGCTGGAGGCCATGTTCTCCTCCGTGACGGCCATCAGGGTGCTGGACTGGATGACCACCTTGCCCAGGGTCTTGTCCTGGAGCTTCAGGGGCAGCGTCTCGCCCTGGCTGTGGCGCAGATCGGCCTCCACCCATTCCAGGAGCGCGGAATAGCTGATTTTTTCAACGGTGGGCTGGCTGCCGTCGCTGAGCATGTGGACCATCAACAGTATGACGGCCAGGATCAGCAAATACATCAGCGGGCCCTGCAGGGCTTTTCTGGTCGGTTTCTTGTTCAAAACAGGGGTCCTCTCTTTCTGTAAAGGCGGGCTTTATCCGCCGTATCCGGGTCGATTATTTCTCGTAGATCTCGCTCTTGAGCACGCCGATATAGGGCAGGTTGCGGTAGGCCTCGTTGTAGTCCAGGCCGTAGCCGACCACGAACTCGTCCGGCACCTCGAAGCCGTAGTAGTCCGACTTCAGCGTGATGCCCGGTGCGCGGCGGCTGGGCTTGTCCAGCAGCGTGCAGATCTTGATCGAGCTCGCGCCCCTCGCCGCCAGCATGCGGGAGAGGTAGGTGAGCGTGAAGCCGGAGTCGATGATGTCCTCCACGATGACCACGTGGCGGTTCTCGATGGAGTTGGACAGGTCCTTGCGGATCTCCACCTCGCCGCTGGACTTGGTGCGCTTGCCGTAGCTGGACACGGCCATGAAGTCCATCGACAGCTGGATGGGCATGGCGCGCAGCAGGTCGGTGTAGAACATGATCGCGCCCTTGAGGATGCAGACCATGACGGGGTTCTTGCCCCGGTAATCCCAGGCGATCTGGCGGCCCATCTCGTGCACGCGGGCTTGAATCTGCTCCTCGGAGAGCAATACTTTCGCGATGTCATTCTCCATGGCAATTTCCTCCGTTGTATGGGATGGTTTCAGGCGTGTATTCCAGCATCACCGCGCGGCGCGTATCCGCCGCCAGCTTCGCCTCCTCGGCGATGCAGCCACCCACGACCCACAGCACGCGGCTTCCCTTCGCCACCAGCGGCGTGGCGTCGCGCAGCGGCCGGTCCACCTTGTGGTCGATGAACCAGTCCGACAGCAGCTTGTCGCCACAGCCCAGCGGGCGGATGCGGTCGCCCGGCCTGCGCGTGCGCAGCGTGGCGCCCTCGAGCGCCTCGGCGCTCAGCGCCTGCCGGAAGGGATCGTCGCGGATCGGGACGGACTCACAGGGCACGGCCCGGACGCTGCCAATCCCCGGAAGGCGCGTGACGCCGTCCAGCGATAGCTGTTGCGGCGCGATTTCCGGCAGCCGCTTCGGGACAAAATAGAGCCGACGGCCCGCGCGCTCGGCGAGGCAAGCGCCGAGGTCGAGCCTGCCCCTCGCCGCGGCACAGAGCGCCTCCAGCGCGGCGACCTGATCGAAGTCCAACGACGCATCCCGCGGGCACATCGCGCGCAGCGCGCGGCGCAGCACGGCGGGGTGGGGCGGGTCGGACACGTCCAGCCACGCATAAAGCGGACCGGTCGCGCTCGCCCGGTCGAGGTAGTCGCGCGTCAGGTCGGCGACGAGGTCGCTCTCGATCCGCGCCGACTGCGCGTAGCGGGCGGCGGCGCGCACAAACTGGGGATAGCATTTCTCCAATTCGGGGATCCCATGCAGCCGAAGCGCGTTGCGCGGCGTGTCGGGCACGCGATTGGTGGCGTCCTCGCGCCACGAGAGCCCGCGCTCATGGAGGTATTCGACCAGCTGCGCCTTCCTCAGGCCCAGCAGCGGCCGGTACAAATCGCCCGAGATGGCGCGCATGCCGCCGATGCCCTCGGGGCCCGCGCCGCGCGCCAGGTGCATCAGCACGGTCTCGGCCTGGTCGTCCATGTGGTGGGCGAGGGCGATGCCGTCCGCGCGAACCTCCTCTTTAATGCGCCGGAGCGCCTCGTAGCGCAGTCGCCGCGCCGCCGATTCGAGCCCCTCGCCCGCGCGCTCCGCCTCGGCGGGCACGTCCACGCGGACCGTGCGCAGCGGGATACCCAGCCGCTTGCACAGCGCTTCGCAGAACGCGGCGTCCTCGGCGCTCTCGGGCCGGATGGCGTGGTCCACGTGCGCGGCGAACAGCGTCAGGTCGTATTCCGCGCGCGCGTTCGCCAGCATCGCCGCCAGCGCCACGGAGTCCGCGCCGCCGGACAGCGCGATCAGCACGCGCTTGCCGCGCAGGGGCGCGAAGTCCGTCAGGGCGTCGGGTTGGATCGTCATACTATCCTCCATCATATCAAATACCATTATAATCGGTTTGAAAAAATAGTGCAACCGATTTTCACCGGAAAACGGCATAAATGGAGTAAAAGAAGGTTAAAATCTGATATACAGGCAATTTTTGGCAGCGCGCGGGCGGGTCGCGGCGCGGCGGCGACGGCGGGCCGCCGCTATAAGAAATTCCCACTTCGCGGGGCATTTGCCAGCATACCGGGCGCGGCCCGCGGCCAAATTACAGGATGGTTCGCGGCGCGGCGGGGCGTCCGGGTTGGCGAGAACTGGAAAAAGCGGCGCGAACGAAAAGGGGGTCCGAGCGATCCACCTTTCTTGCCTCGCCCCCTTTGAGGGGGAGAGGTGCCCGAAGGGCGAAGAGGGGGTGGTGACTCCCAATGGGGAAAGAACAGGAGGCGTTGAGTATGGGGGAGAGAATCAGGCGACGCCTGGGCGCGCTGTTGGCGGCGGCGCTGGCGGCGCTGGCGCTGTCGGGCCAGCTGGGTGCGCTGGCGACGCTGCCGGACGAGCTGGTGCTGGGCGCGGGCACGGCCACGGAGCTGCCGGTGTCCTCGGCGGTGCGCGTGGCGGCCACGAACGGCGCGCAGGTGGAGGCCGAGGCCAACGAGGGCGGCGGGCTGCGGCTGCTGGCCGGGAGCGCGGGCGAGGGCGAGCTCACGTTCAGCCTGCTGGGGCTGCTGCCAATCCGCACGGTGAAGCTGTCGGTGCGGCCGCAGCGCGTGCTGGTGCCCGGCGGACAGTCGGTGGGCGTGGCGCTGCGCACCGGCGGCGTAGTGGTGGTCGGCAATTCCGACCTGGGCAAGGTGGCGAGCCCGGCGCGGCTGGCGGGGCTCAAGAGCGGCGACGTGATTAAGAGCGTGGACGGCGCGCAGGTGACGGGCGCGGCGCAGCTGGCGGCGTCGATCGCCGGCGGCGGCACGGCGCATCTGGAGGTGTTGCGGGGCGGAGACGTGGTGGCCTGCGACGTGACCCCGGCCCGGGACGAGCGCGACGGCAAGTACCGGCTGGGCGCGTGGGTGCGCGACAGCACCGCGGGCGTGGGCACGCTGACCTACTACGACCCGGCCAGCGGCGGCTTCGGAGCGCTGGGCCACGCCATCACCGACGTGGACACCGGCGTGGTGATGCCCGTGGGCGAGGGCGAGATCTACGAAAACCGCGTGGTGGACGTGAAGCCCAGCCGCGAGGGCGCGCCCGGGGAGCTGACGGGCGACTTCCTGGGCCAGACGCAGGCGCTGGGCACGGTCAGCGGCAACACCGATTTCGGCATCTTCGGCGAAGCCGAAGCGCCGGTAGAGAACGCGCTGTATCCCGAGGGGCTGCCCGCGGCCGAGCGCGGGCAGGTGCACCCCGGCGCGGCCTCGCTGATCACGACGGTGGAGGGCTCCGCGCCGCGGGAGTACGCCTGCGAGATCGTGCGCCTGTCGGAGAAGGCGAGCCCCGGGGCGCGGGCGATGGTGGTGCGCGTGACGGACGAGGAATTGCTCGAGCGGACCGGCGGCATCGTGCAGGGCATGAGCGGCAGCCCGCTGATCCAGGACGGGCGCATCATCGGCGCGGTGACCCACGTGATGGTGAACGATCCGACGATGGGCTACGGCATCTTCATCGAGACGATGCTGGAAAAGGGGGACGCTTGCGCGTCCCCCTTTTCCTCTCTGTAGGGGCGGCGATGCGCCGCCCGCCCGGCGGACGCCAGTTATGGCGTCCCTACGAGGAATGAGCCAGGCACTCTCAACTCCTCACTCCTCACTCCTAACTCCTCACTCGTTGCGTTACCACCCCAGATTCTCCACGAGGATATACCCCGTCATGCCCTTCCAGGTGCAGCAGGCGAAGCGGTCGTTGACGTAGTAGCAGTTGGTCACCTGATCGCCCAGGGGCACCTTCGCCAGGCGGTAGGAGGACGTGTCGGGCAGCTCGCGCAGCGAGGCCCAGCTGCCGCAGTTCACGATCCAGGCGTCGCCGATCCAGGTGGAGTCGTAGGTCTGCGCGTCCGAGCCGCCGGAGACCCAGGACAGGTTGTCGCGCAGGATGTAGCCCTCCACGCCGTTGTAGATGCAGTAGCAGAAGCGCTCGTCCTGGTAGAACACGTTGGTCACGATCTCGCCCAGCGGCACGCGTACCAGCTGGTTGGCGCTCGTGCTGGGATAGTCGCGCAGCACGGCGTAGCTGGCGCAGTTCACGATCTGGCAGTTGCCCATGTAGTCATCCACGCTGTACTCGTAGCCGTAGGGGCCGTAGATGAACGACAGGTTGCTGCTGAGGATGTAGCCGCCCACGCCGTTGTACTCGCAGTAGGTGTACTTCTCGTCCTGGTAGTAGCAGTTCGTCACCACCGCGCCCAGAGGCACGCGCGCCAGCCGCGGCGCGTCGGTGTCGGGATAGGAGCGCAGGGACGTCCAGCTCTGGCAGTTGACGACCTCCATCGCGCCGATCAGGTAGTCGTAGGCGTTGCCGTAGTCATAGTAGGTTTGCGCGGCCTGGGCGGCGCAGAGGCCGGTGAGCAGCGCCAGCGCGAGGGCCAGCGCGGTGAACAGGCGCAGCTTTTTCATGGGCGAAACCTCCTTGATGTTGGTTTTCTTGATTATATTATATAATTAACATTGCGCGAAAGTCAATGGCAACGGGAGATTTCCCTTGTATTTGCCGCCGCTATCCGCTACAATAGAGGCAGCACAACCAGACGGGAGGGCGAAAACCATGCGCTTTCGCAAGAGCATAACCATTTTCAAGGGCGTGAAGCTGAACTTCTCCAAATCCGGCGTGAGCCTGACCGTGGGCGGCAAGGGCGTGTCCACCAACATCGGCAAGAAGGGTGTGTTCCTGAACACCAGCATCCCCGGCACGGGCCTCTACGACCGCAAGAAGATCGCCGACTTCGGCGGCGACGCGAAGCCGAAGAAGCCGACCACCGCCGCGCAGAAGAAGCTGGACGGCGGCGAAGTGGCCCGGCAGGCGGAGCTCTACAAGCTGGAGGCCGCGAACGAGGCGTTTTTGAACATCGGAGCCGCGGCCTGCGACATGCCGAAGTACTCCGACGACCAGCTGAACCGGCAGCCCGACCCCGAGGCCGTGGAGGCCGCCATCGGCCAGTGGCTGGAGGGCCTTTCGCTGCCGATCGACTTCAAGGTGAGCTACGAATACGAGGACGGCGCGCTGCTGGCGGACCTCGACCTGCCGGAGATCGAGCACCTGCCGGAGCAGAAGGTGCTCGAGGCGGCCTCGGGCGACCTGAAGGCGAAGGACAAGACCCAGAAGGAGCTGAAGGCGGAGTACGCCCGCTGCGTGTTCGGCCTGGGCATGTTCTGCGCCAGCCACTTCTTCGCCGCGACGCCCCACATGGAGCGCGTGCTGCTCTCGGCTTACACCCAGCGCCGCGACAGCCGCGGCGAATTGGAGGACGCCTACATCTACTCCGTGATCTTCGAGCGCGAGGCGTTCGAGCGGCCCGGCTACCAGCGCGAGGAGCCGGAGGCGTTCCTCTGCCGCTTCCGCAACCGCATGAACAAGGGCGCGGACGGCGCGCTGAAGAAGATCGAGCCCTACGGGCCGGAGGACCTGTAAGCGCTCTCATTTAACAAAACACGACAGGGAAAGCCAAAAACACCGCCATAGTATCCCTCCTGCCGGGGCTGCCCACGGGCAGCCCCGAGCTCTGTTTCAGGGGGAGGAGATACCATGGCGGTTTACGTTGGGTCGGCCTCGATCGACGAAAACGGCAGGGCCCACGGCGGCCGTGCCGGAAACCAGACGGGTCGGGAGTTGAAGAGGCAGAAGTGGTACGCGCACAGCAAGGGTTGGCGGGTGTTCCGGGCGAAGGACGCGGCCGCAGCGGCGAAGATCGCGCGGTGCATGGCGGCGGCGGTCGAAAACCCGCACATCGGCTACGACCAGTACCAGCGCAACACGCTGTACGCTGAGGCCGCAAAGGTCGGCTTCGACGTGTCGAGGGTCGCGGTGGACTGCGAGACGGACTGCTCGGCGCTGGTGCGCGTCTGCTGCGCCTACGCGGGCATCACGGGCCTGCCGTCGGGCTTTCGCACGACGAACGAGCCCGCGAACCTGCTCAAGACCGGCGCGTTTGTGGAGCTGACCGACGCGAAGTACACCAAGCGCAGCGCCTACCTGAAGGCGGGTGACATCCTGTGCACGGCCACGCAGGGCCACACCGTCGTCGTGCTGAACGACGGCAGCCGCGCGAAGAAGGTTCGCGCGGCGCGGGAGATGGGCGTGGAACTGCTGGGCGCGCGCGTGTTGAAGAAGGGGCGCTCCGGCGCGGACGTGCGGCAGATGCAGGAGGCGCTGATCGCGCTGGGCTACTCCTGCGGCATCTGGGGCGCGGACGGCGACTTCGGCGACGCCACGGACGCGGCCCTGCGCGCGTTCCAGCGGGACCACGGTCTGGAGGCGGACGGGCAGTTCGGCCCGCGCTCGCTGGCGGCGCTGAAGGCCGCGCTGGGGCTGTGATGGACGCGGCGCGGCTGGTGCAGGCCGCCGTCGCCCGGGCGGACCTTCTGCTGTGCGCGCTGGCGCGTCTGCCCTGGGAGCGGGTCTTGATGGCGGGAATCGTGATTTGGTTGAACGGGAGGTATGGAAAATGAGTTGGGACAAGCTGGTAAAGGCCCTCGCGGCGCTGGCGGGCGCGGTGGCGGGGCTGTTTGGAGAGTGGAACACGATGCTGACGATCCTCGCGGCGGCGATGGCGCTGGACTACGTCAGCGGGCTGATCGTCGCCGCCTGCGGCAAGTCGCCCAAGACCGCCGGCGGGCACCTGTCGAGCAAGGCCGGCTTCGCGGGCATCGCGCGCAAGGCGCTGATGATGCTGCTGGTGGGCCTGGCGACGCTGATCGACAAGGCGCTGGGCAGCGAGGCGATGGTGTTCCAGACCTCGCTGACCTTCTACTACATCGCCAACGAGGGCTTGAGCATCCTCGAAAACGCCGCCCTGCTGGACGTGCGCTTCCCCGCCAAGCTCGCCAAGGCGCTGGAGACGATGCGCGAGCGCGAGGATGGTGATTAGCTCCCTCCCTGCCTCCCCTTTCAAGGGGAGCCGAGGCTGCCGCGCGGAAATCGCAGGCCTCCTTGTCTCTCCTTTCAAGGGGAGGTGGCCCGTAAGGGCTGGAGGGGCGCTCCAAAGCCTTCCCCCGGTGGGGAAGGTGGCTGGCCGAAGGCCAGACGGAAGAGGTCCCCTCAACGCATCGCCTTACACCGTCACTTTGATAATGGTGCTGATCAGATCGACAGAGGACCTCTTCAGTCAGCATCAAAGGATGCTGATAGCTTCCCCAAGGGGGAAGCCTTTTGGGAAAACCTAAACATGTGAAATGGGGACGGTTCTCTTTTCACGTTTCCGGGGTGGAAAATGTGAAAACAGAACCGTCCCCATTTCACATTTTTCCATCCCCCTTCGCGCAAACATTCCTGCAAAATCAACCTCCCATTAACGACGAAAGGGCGGGGAAGGTGTAAAATATCCCCATACCAAGCGAAAACGCGCCAATACGGCAAATACGAAGGATGGGGAGGCACACTATGCAGCAGGACATGATCGTGATTCTGGACCTCGGCAGCAAGGAAAACACCCGCATCGCCCGCGAGATCCGCGACCTAGGCGTGTACACGGAGATTCATCCCCACGACATCACAAAAGAGCAGCTGGCGGCGCTGCCGAACGTGAAGGGCATTGTCTTGAACGGCGGCCCCAACCGCATCGTGGACGGCGCGGCCATCGACGCCTCCGAGGCCGTCTACGGCGCGGGCGTGCCGCTGATGGCGGTCGATCACAAGGCCAGGAAGGCCGACGTCGCGCTGGACGCCTGGCCCGAGGACGAGGCCGAGCACCAGATCGCGCTCAAGCGCTTCGTGTTCGACGCCTGCCACGCCACGGCGAACTGGACGATGGACAACTTCATTGCCGACCAGATCGAGCTGATCAAGAAGCAGGTGGGCGACAAGAAGGTGCTGCTGGCGCTGTCCGGCGGCGTGGATTCCTCCGTGGTGGCGGCGCTCTTGATCCGCGCCATCGGCGACCAGCTGACCTGCGTGCACGTCAATCACGGCCTGCTGCGCAAGGGCGAGCCGGAGCAGGTGGTGGAGGTCTTCCGCAACCAGCTGGGCGCGAACCTGATCTACGTGGACGCCGTGGACCGCTTTCTGAACAAGCTGGAGGGCGTGGCCGACCCCGAGCAGAAGCGCAAGATCATCGGCGCGGAGTTCATCCGCGTGTTCGAGGAGGAGGCGCGCAAGCTCAACGGGATCGAGTTCCTCGGCCAGGGCACCATCTATCCCGACATTGTGGAGTCCGGCACCAAGACCGCCAAGATGGTAAAATCCCATCACAACGTCGGCGGCCTGCCGGAGGATTTGCAGTTTGAGCTGGTCGAGCCGCTGAAGATGCTGTTCAAGGACGAAGTGCGCGCCTGCGGCGTGGCCCTGGGCCTGCCGGACAGCATGGTCTACCGCCAGCCCTTCCCGGGCCCCGGCCTGGGCGTGCGCTGCCTGGGCGCCATCACCCGCGACCGCCTCGAGGCGCTGCGCGAAGCCGACGCCATCCTGCGCGACGAGTTCGACAAGGCCGGCTTGCGCGGCAAGGTGTGGCAGTACTTCACCGTCATCCCGGACTTCCGCTCCACCGGCGTGCGCGACAACGCCCGCTGCTTCGAGTGGCCCGTCATCCTGCGCGCCGTGAACACCGTCGACGCCATGACCGCCACCGTCGAGCAGGTGCCGTGGCCGGTGCTGCTCAAGATCACCGATCGCATCCTCGCCGAGGTCAAGGGCGTCAACCGCGTCCTCTACGACCTCTCGCCCAAGCCCGTCGCGACGATCGAGTGGGAATAGCAGTCAGAACGCCCGGAGCCCCTGAAAACACGAGGTTTTCAAGGCCTCCGGAGTCGCCGTGACAACGTTTTGACAACACTTTTTGAGATTCGTATTACTCTCTGAATCCTGAGCTAACTGATTTTTGTTGAAGTCAGTTAGCTCTTTTCTTTTGCATTCACAAAGGGGGATTTGGGATAATGTGAGTTTCATTTTTCTTTGTACGCTTCGACCAGCGCGTCGCTCAATTCCTGCGAAGGAATCTTGACATAGTTCTGCGTCTTGTCATAAGCGGGGTAGCTGTAGCGCCAGGTGTCGTAGGCATCCCGGCTCATCTCACCGTTTCTGTATTTCGCGGAAACGTCCGCCCATGCGTTCACCATGTCGGCGATACGCGCCGCGTCCTTGCCCTTGCGGGGATCGAAGCGGAAGGTGACGTTTCCGTCCTTGTTTTCAATCGTCAGGCCGTACAGGTCCTCCAGCGCGAACAGCGTGTGCATCAGTCCGAGATAGCTATCGATGTCCGGCACTCTAAGCGCCAGTGGCGAAACGTCCAGCGCGTCGGCCAGAGATTTCGTCAGCTCAATCTTCGGCGTGCGCGTGCCGGATTCGTATTGTGCCATGCGGATATCAGCGGTCTTTTCTGGGAAGCCAACCAGTGTCCCCAGGTACTTTTGCGTCATCCCCCGTAGGTTTCGGATGAAGCGGATCCTCTCGCCAATCGCCATGTCAATGACCTCGCTTTCGTACTACTGAGATTATGATAGCAGATTG
>CADAQZ010000052.1 GCA_902790175.1 uncultured Eubacteriales bacterium
GCGTGTCGTCGTTCGCCGTGCAGGTGAACGTGGCCGTGGCGCTCTTGTTGTCCTCAGCCCACGTCCACTTGGGTTCGCCGTAGCTGTGGCCGGTGGCGGGAATCGCGACCTCCTTCGTGTCACTGTAGCTCTTGCCCTCGACGGTCACCAACGCGGTGTAGACCGTCTTGCCCGCCGCCGTGCAGGTGGCGGCGGTCTCCGCGGGCGTGACGGCGGCATCGACGGTCTTCGTCTTGTCGCTGCACCCTTCCCGCGAGCAGGTGAAGGTGGCCGTGGCGCTCTTGTTGTCCTCGGCCCAGGCCCAGGCGGGCTCGCCGTAGATGTGGCCAAGCGCGGGCTCATCCGCCAGCGTCACCGTCTGCGTGTCGGTGAAGTCCTTGTCCAATGGTTCAAAATAATACACCGCGGTGTAGACTTTCTTGCCCGGCTCAGTGCAGGTGGCGGGGACCGTTTTGATCGTGATAGCATCATCTTGCAAAGGTTCAACGATGTACTCTGTTTCTCCGTTATACGTGACGGGGATTTTGATCGTGGCTACATTGTAGCCCTCGTTCCATTCCCACGTGGGTTCGCCGTAGGTGGGTTCCAGATCGCCCTCTTCAATGACGGGGCCGTCCCCCTCAAGGGCGGGCTCCTCCGCGATGACTTCTTCATAGGCGGGCTCTCCCACCGGTTCGCCCTCCGGGTTGCCCCCATCGCTCAAGTCGAAGGCGGGCTCCTCCGCGATGACTTCTTCAAGGGCAGGCTCTCCCACCGGTTCGCCCTCCGGCTCGCCGTCCGCCCACGCGGCCAGGCAGCCGAGCGCCAGGATCAGCGCCAACAACAGCGCCAGCAGCTTCCTCTTTGGTTACATTAATACTACCCCCTCCCGTACCATTTTGTCAATATTTTCTTAACAGGGAATTACAGCTTTTCTGTGATGTTTTGGGCGCGCAACGGGGCTGCCGCGCGTTGCGCGGCAGCCCCGTTCATGGGTTCGTTTGATCTTACTTCGCGGCCATGTAGGCGGTGAGCTGTTCGTTGGCAGCGTCCAGGTAGGTCTGCATGCCGGCGGCGTCCAGCGCGTCGAGGAACTCGGGCAGCGCGGTCTCGGGATCGAGCGCGCCCGCGTCCAGCGCCAGGGCGTACTGGGCGGCGACGGTGCCCAGCGCGGCCATTTCGTTGGCCACATCGGCGTTGTTGAACACGAAGCCCAGGGACGGGATCGCCTTGGCGCCCGCGTAGTACTCCTTGAAGTGCTCGCGGAAGCCCGCGCCCTCGTCCACGGTGTCGGGCAGGATGGTCACGTTGCCCACGCCGTTGGTCCAGGGGCTGTAGTTCGCGCGCTCCTCGGTGAACTCCACCAGGCCCTCGTCGTTCAGGTTGTAGTGGATGCCCTCCACGCCGTAGTTCATCAGCGTCATCAGGGTCGGGTCGCTGTTGAGCAGGGCCAGGAACTTGAAGCTCTCCTCGGGATGCTCGCTGGCGGTGGAGATGGCCATCATCGCGCCCTGGGAGGCGGTGGTGTCCACATAGGGATCGGTGCAGGGCACGAACGCGACCTCGATGCCGCGATCCAGAACCTCGGGGTTGTACTCATAGCCGTAGGCGTAGCTCTGGGTGCCGATCAGGTAGTCGCCGGTCTTCTGGGCGTTGGTGCGGGTGTCGTTGCTGGTCTCGGCCACGGCCAGGGAGGGATCAATGTAGCCGGCCTCGTAGTACTCGTGCATCTTGGTGACGAACGCCTTGTACTCGTCGGTGGCGAACTTGTTGAGCAGCACGTTGCCGTAGGGGCCCTCTTGGGAGACGTCGTCCTGGTTCAGGTACAGGGAGAGCAGGTTCGTGGAGCCGGAGTCGCCGGCCACGATGATGCTGCCAGTCACCATGCGCTCCAGCACCATCGGCTCGACCAGGAACGGGTAGAAGGCGTCGCCCTTGACCTCCTTGGCCTTGGCGAACAGCTCGCCGAAGTCATAGAAGCTCATGGCCTCGAAATCCTCCAGCGTGTAGCCCAGCTCGTTGAGCAGGGTCACGTTCACGTCCCAGGTGTTCTGGGTGGCGGTGTCCTTGAAGCCGTTGACGGCGTAGATGCCCATGCCCTCGGCGCCCTCGATGGTGGCGGCCTGCATCAGGCTCTCGGGGATCGCGGCCTTCAGGTCCGCGCCGTACTCGTCGATCAGGTCGTCCAGCTTCACGAAGTAGCCGTTCTTGGCGTAGGTGTTGTATTCATCCGAGCTCCAGGAGCAGGTGAACACCATGTCGATGCTGCTGTCGCCGGAGAGCAGGGCGTTGGTGGCCTTCTCGTCGAAGTCGCCCCAGGTGCCCCAGACGACCTCCAGCTTCGCGCCGACCTTATCGGCGATGTAGTCGTTCACGGCCTCCAGCACGGCGGTGTCGTCGGTCACGTTGCTGCCATGGAACATGATGGTGATGGTGGGAAGCTCCTCCGCCAGCGCAAAGCTGGACGCGGTCAGGATCATGGCCAGGGCCACGAGCAGGGCAAACACTTTCTTCATGGGTTTATCCTCCTTCTATTTGCAGACGGCATGCCGTCGTGCGATTCGATATCAATTAGGAATGAGGAATTAGGAATTAGGAATTGTGGTGCAAATCCCTGCGGGATTTGTTGGATTACAGGATGGCGGATGTGGCTTGAGTCAAAGAAATCCGTCAGGATTTCCTCATCCATTCCTCATTCCTCATTTCTCATTCCTCATTTCTCATTCCTCATTTCTCATTCCTCATTTCTCATTCCTCATTATCCCTTCACCGATCCCACCGTCAGTCCAGCGACGACGTAGCGCTGGAAGAACGGGTAGGCGCAGGCGATGGGCACCACGATGAACACCACGAGGGCCATCTTCAGGCTCTGGCTGGGCAGGTTCCGCGCGGCCTTGGCGGCGTCCGCGCCCAGCATGCCCGCGTTCTTGGCGAGGAAGTCGGCGTTGCGCTGCATGCGCATGAGCAGGTATTGCAGCGGGATGACGTCCATGTTCTTGGTGATGTACAACAGCGACAGGAACCACTCATTCCAGAACGCCAGCGCGTTTAAAAGCGCGATCGTCGCGATGCCCGGCTTCACCACCGGCAGCACCACCTGCAACAGCGTGCGGTACTCGCCCGCGCCGTCGATGGTGGAGGCCTCGATCAGCTCGCGCGGCACGGTGGTCTGGAAGAACGTGCGCATCACGATCACGTTGAAGGGGCTGAACAGCAACGGCACGATCAGCGCGGCGTAGTTGTCGCTCAGACCCAGCAGCGTCTTGCACACCACGAACGTGGGCACCAGGCCGCCGCCGAAGATCATCGTGAAGAAGCTGAGGAAGTTGAAAAAGCCGCGATATTTGTAGTCCTTCCGGTACAGCGGGTAGCTGTACAGCACGCAGATGGAGACGCTCAGGAGCGTGCCCACCGCGGTGATCAGGAACGAGTTGAAGTAGCTGCGCCACAGCGCGCCGCCCAGCTGGAACACGTATTTGTACGCCTGGGTGGACCAGCTCAGCGGGGCGAAGGAATAGCCGATCTGGCGGATGCTGTCCTCGGACGTGAACGATATGATGATGACGAACACGAAGGGCACGATGCACAGCAGCGCGAACAGCCCCAGGCACACGTGGAACAGGGCCTGCGCCCCCGGGCCGAAGGTGTTGAGGCCAGCGCTTCGTCGTTCAGCCTTTTGCATGCGATAACCCCCTTGTCAATGAGGAATTTCAGAACAGCGAGCTATCCGCGTCGATCTTTTTCACGATCATGTTCGTGAGCACAATGCACAGGCAGCCCACCACGCTCTGCAGCAGGCCCGCCGCGGCGGACATGCCCATGTTGTGGGTGTTGGCGTAGGTGTTGTACACGTAGGTGTCGATGACCTGCGTAACCGGGTAGAGCGGGCCGGAGTTCTGCGGCACGTTGTAGAACAGGCCGAAGTCCGCGTTGAAGATCTTGCCGACGGACATGATCAGCAAAATCACGATCATCGGCCGTATGCCCGGCAGCGTCACGTGCCAGACCTGCTGGCGCTTCGTCGCACCGTCCACGGCCGCGGCCTCGTAGAGCGTGGTGTCGATGCCGGTGATGGCCGCGAGGTACAGCACGCTCGAGTAGCCCACGTTCTTCCACAGGTTCGAGATCGTCAGTATGATCGGCCAGGGGCCGGTGGTCATGTAGAACTGCGTGGGCTTCAGGCCCAGGCTCTTTTGAATGGAGGGGATCATGCCGCTGGTGGGGTCCAGGAAGGCCAGCACGAAGTAGCTCGCGACCACCCAGCTGAGGAAGTACGGGAAGAACATCATCGTCTGGTAGGCCTTGGCCATGAAGCGGTTTTTCAGCTCGCTCATCATCACGGCCAGCGTCACCGCGATCACCAGCACCAGCACGATCCACACCGCGTTGTACAGAAGCGTGTTGCGGATCATCGTGGCCGTCGCGGGGGACTTCAGGAACTTGAAGTTGTCCAGGCCCACCCACTTCGACTTGATCAGGTTGTTCCAGAAGGTGTTGGGCTTCTGGGCCTTGTAGTCCTTGAAGGAGATGATCACGCCCAGCATCGGCAGGTAGCGGATCAGCAGCAGCCAGATCGCGCCCGGCAGCACCATCGTGGTCAGCCAGAAGTTCCTGGGGTTGAAACGGCGCTTCGCGCGCGCCTTGCCCGGGACTGTGTTCATCATGCCGCCGCCTCCCCCCGCGCCCGGTTTCGTTTTGTTAAATCGAGTATAACAAACGGCGGTGGAAAATGCATCGTTTCTGTTTGGCTTTTGTTGTATTTGGTTGGGAAGATGCAAAAAGGGACAACAACATCGGCGCCCGCCGCCTTTTCCCGGTAGACGGGAGGCGCGGGCACGTGGTATAATTGGAAAAAAGACAGGAGGCGCGCACATGGCAGACATCGGAAATTCCAACCGCATCGCACGGGAGTACATCGACTCGCTGCGCATCGAGACCCGCTACATGGACGCCACCCACCCGGAGACGACCTTCGAACTGTACGGCGGGCGCTTTGCCTCCCCGATCATGACGGCGGCGCTCTCGCACCTGGACCACTTCATGTTCCCCGGCGCGGCGGACGCGCTGGCCCGGGGCGCGGCGGCGGCGAACGCCGTGCTGTGGTACGGCATGGCGAGCGACGAGGAGATCGAGCGCCTGGCCGCGTTCGGCGCGAAGATGATCGAGATCGTCAAGCCCTACGCCGACCGGGAAAAGATCGCCAAAAAAATAGCCCGCGCCGAGGCGCTGGGCCTGCTGGCCGTGGGTGTGGACATCGACCATCCGTTCTCCGGGGACGGCGGCGCGGACGTGGTGGACGGCGAGGCGATGGCCCCGCTGCGCACGGACGAGCTCGCCCAGATCTGCCGCGGCACGCGGCTGCCCGTGATCGCGAAGGGCGTGCTCAGCCGCCGCGACGCCGAGCGCTGCCGCGCGGCCGGAGCGCGGGGCCTGGTGCTCTCCCACCACAACAACCGCATCGAATACGCCGTGCCGCCGCTGGCCGCGCTGCCGGAGATCGCCGCCGTGGCGGGCGACATGGACCTGTTCGTGGACTGCGAGATCAAAACCGGCATGGACGCCTTCAAGGCGCTGTCGCTGGGCGCGAAGGGCGTTTGCATCGGAAGGCCCCTGATGACCGCCATCAAGCAGGGCGGCGCGGACGCCGTGCGGGATTACCTGCTGCGCGCGAACGACGAGCTGAAGAAGGCCATGGCGTACACCGGCTGCGCGGACCTTTCACAGATGGACCCGACGGTGATACACAGGATTTAGAGTGGAGAGTGAAGAGTGGAGAGTGGAGAGTGGAGATAAGAAAGCGGGGCAACGGCGTTCCCGGGCACTTTGATCTAAACTCTTAACTCTGAACTCTAAACTCTGAACTCACTCCCCCTCACCACCGGCTGTCCTTCGTGACGAAGCCGCGCTCGTCGGCCTCCACGGGGATGCGCTTGACTTCCATGAAGTCCACGCGCACGTAGCTGCCGCGCTCGATCATTTCGATCACGCGGTCGATCTGCGCCTGCGTGCCCTGGATCTCCATGGACACGGTGCCGCCCACGTCGTTGCGCACCCAGCCCGTGGCCCCCGCGGCGCTGGCGGCGTGGCGCGCGCGATAGCGAAAGCCCACGCCCTGCACGATCCCGTGAAAGCGGATGCGCTGGCGGATGATATCGTCCACGATGGTCCCTCCCAAACACGATCTGCCCCGCTCCGGGGGCCCTGCAATAAAAGCCAAATTCCGGGAACTTTCCCGGGTCGCGATCCGTCTCAATGGCAATCAACGCGAAATGATAAGGAGGAAAAACCCATGAAACGCATCTTTGTCCTGCTGCTCGCCCTGATGTTCGCCACCCTGCCCGCGATGGCGGACAGCGCCCCCACCGGCCTCCCCTTCACCACCGACGTGGCCGAGGACGGCTCGCTGATCTTCTACTTCGAGGATCTGATGTTCCGCCTGCCCGCGGAGTGGAAGGACAAGGTCGTGGGCCTGCCCGGCGACAGCTGCTTCGGCTTCTACCATCGCGCCAGCTACGAGGCGTACAAGGCCGAGGGCCTCGAGAACGGCGGCTTCCTGTTCTCGCTGGGCGCCAGCGTGAACCACGACTTCGCCGAGCTGCCCCACTTTGAGTACCTGGGCTTCAACGAGAACTCCTGCATGAACTACTTTTTCGTGCTGCCCAGCGACTATCCCGCCTACATGCAGGACGACATCCGCGCCGAGTACGACGCGATGTACGGCCAGATCGACGAGATCATAGACAGCGTGGTCATCTACGGCAGCGAGTCCGAAGCCCCGGCGGTCGACGCCGAGCCCGCCCCTCAGACGGAGCCCGTCCCTCAGACGGAGCCCGCCCCGCAGACGGAGCCCGCCCCGCAGACGGAGCCCGTCCCGCAGGTCGAGCAGGGCCAGGGGAACAAGCACAAGTAAGGCGCGAAAAGCCGGATCGCCGCATCGCGCGAGGCCAAACCCAGCGGGGTTTGGCCTCGCTTTTTGCGCCGGAGCGGGGGCGGACACGGGCGGGCGGCGCATCGCCGCCCCTACAGAGAATGGTAGCTTACTCCAACTCCACACTCCACTCTCAACTCTTCACTCTCAACTCTTCACTCTCAACTCTTCACTCTCTCTTCCCTCTCCACAAACTCGACCATCTCCTCGGGCGTATCGACGATGTGCGTCGCGCCCGCGGCGACGAGCTGTTCGCGCGTACGGAAGCCCCAGGACACGCACAGGCAGTCGATGTCCGCGTTGCGGGCGGTGTCGATGTCCACCTCGGAGTCACCCACGTACAGGCAGCGGCGCAGCTCGACGCCCAGTCGATCGGCGGCGGACTGAAGCATGTCGGGGTGGGGCTTTCGGCGCACGCCCTCGATCTCCCCCGCCGCCAGCGACACGGTGCCTGAAAAGTACGCCCGCGCCAAGGGCTGCACGGCGGCGTCCGGCTTGTTGGAGAGGATCGCCAGCGCCAGCCCGTCCGCCTTCAGCCGCGAAAGCGCCTCGGTCACGCCCGGGAAGGGGTGGCTCTTGTCCCCGGCGTGCACGGCGTAGTAGGGCTTGTAGAAGTCCAAAATCTCCTCCCGGCGCGCGTCGGTGAGCTCGGGCAGCCAGCGCTTCATCAGCGTGCCCACGCCCCAGCCCAGGTGCGGCTTCAGCGCCGCGGGGCTGGCCTCGGGCAGGCCAAAGTGGCGCATCGTGTAATTCACCGCGTCCACGATGTCCTGCAGGGAATCGATCACCGTGCCGTCGAGGTCAAAGAACACAGCACTGTACTTCATGCAAACCCTCCGTTTTTCAAGAGTTTAGAGTTTAGAGTTCAGAGTTTAGATCAGCATGCCCGGGAACGCCGTTCTCCCGCTTCCTTATCTCCACTCTTCACTCTCAACTCTCCACTCTCAACTCTCTCTTGCGTCACAGGAGCCAGCCCTTTCGGGCTGGCTCCGTTCGCGCGTCGTCACGCCGTATTACAGGTTCTCCTCGAGGAACTGCTTGATGCCGGCGGCGGCCTCTTCCTCGTTCGCGCCTTCGCAGGAGATGGTCACTTCGGTGCCCTGCTTCACGCCCAGGGCCATCAGCTTCATCAGCTGGCCGGCGTTCACGGTCTTGCCGTTGGCGCTGATGTTCACGGCGGTGTCGGCATAGCTCTTGGCCTTCTTGGCCAGCATGCCGGCGGGACGGGCGTGGATGCCCAGGGCGTCCTGGATGACATAGGTAAACTCCTTCATGGTTTTCGCTCCTTTTCTGGGTGTTATTTTTGAGACGCGGACGCGCCCCCGTTGACCAATGATCACTCGTCCCGGCGGACCTGGATGACCTCCATGCCGATGGCGCGAAGCTGCTCCACCACGGCCTCGGGGGCGCGCCAGTCGGTGACGACGGTGCCCTTCTTCTCGAGGTGGAAGCTGGCGTAGGCGCTGGTCTTGCCGATCTTGGTGTAGTCCGCCAGGATGTAGTAGGCGTCGGCGTGCTCGATCATCGTCTCGTTGATGCCGAGCTCCGACGGGATGCCGCACAGGATCTCCCCGTCCGGCGATATGCCGATGCAGCCGAGGAAGGCCTTGTCGGCGCGCACGTTCATCAGGTTGCGCATGGCCAGGTCCCCGGTGAGGATGTGGTTCTGGCCGCGGAAGGAACCGCCGGAGAGCTGCAGGTCCACCTCGGGCGGGAATTTGCGCCCACAGACCAGGCCGTTGTTGGTGAACACGCTCACCCGCTTGCCGCCCAGGTTGTCCAGCATGGCCAGGGCCGTGCTGCTGCCGTTGATCAGCAGGCTGTCGCCGTCCGCCACCAGCGAAGCCGCGCGGCGGGCGATCTGGCGGCGGCACAGGGCCACCTCGCCGCGCTCATCGGCAGCCACTGCGGGCACGCCCACGGTCGCGCCGCCGTGGAAGCGGCTGATCTTGCCCTGCTCCTCCAGCGCCTGCAGGTCGCGGCGCACGGTCATCATGGAGATGCCGAAGGTCTCGCTCAGCTCCTCCACCAGCACTTCCTGGCGTTCGCGGATCAGCGCCAGCATCTCGGCGTGTCGGAGATTGACGGATTGGCGGTCTCGTTTCATGGGTCATTCTCCTTCGGGATCGTCAAAGTCCGGCCAGCAGCCCGGGCAGCTCGGCAAATTCCCGCACGAGCATCGCGCCGGGGATTGCCTTCGAGGGGTCCTGCTTGTGGCAGAACCACACCGCCCGCATGCCGGCGTCCAGCGCGCCGCGCACGTCGCCCGCCAGGCTGTCGCCCACGAACGCGCACGCCCCCGGCGCGCAGCCCGCCTTTTCGGCGCAGGCGTCGAAGAAGCGCCTGTCCGGCTTCTCGGCGGTGACCTCCTCGCTGGTGACGATGAAGTCCACGCAGGGCATCGCGCCGATGCGCTCCAGCTTTTCAAACTGGTAGTCCGCGGTCATGTTGGTGCCGACGCCCACGGCAAGGCCCATTTCGCGCAGCCTGGCCAGCGCCTCGATCGCGCCCGGGTAGGGGCGCACGACGTCCAGCAGCGCGTCCCAGTAGGTCTTCGCCATCCTGGGCGCGTGGCCCACGGGCCTGCCGAGGCCCTCCAGCAGCGCCTGGCAGCGCAGCAGCCGGTTGTGCAGCGCGGCACAGTTGCCGCCGCAGCGGCGGCGGACCTCCGCCTCCGCCTCCTTGTACAGGCGGGCGAACACGTCCGCCTCCAGGCCCAGCTCGCGCCGGGCGTAGTCCGCCATCGCCCGGGAGGCGACGGCGTGGGCGTCGTCGTAGTCGTACAGCGTGTTGTCGAGGTCGAATATGACCGCCCTGAGATTGTCGTTCGTTGTCATGGTGTGATCGTCATTGTCCATGGCGTCAGGCAGCGGCGCTGCCTGACGCCATGCCGCTATGTGCCTCAGTCCACCAGGCCCGCGTCCTTCATGGCCTGCTCCATCTCGGGAGCGGACATGATGTTCTTCAGGCCCAGCACGACGGTGCCCTTCTTCTGGGCGTCGGCGAACATGTTGGCGAAGTTGCGGGCGCAGAGCACCACGTCGTAGTTCGGCGCGGCAGACTTGCCCTCGGACAGGGAGCAGTGGTGCAGGGACGCGGGCTTCACGCCCAGCTTGGTCAGCACCTTCTGCAGGGTCATCTTCATCATCAGGGAAGAGCCGGCGCCGTTGGCGCAGCAGACCATGAACTTCTTGTTGTCAAGCTTAGACATTTTCTTCTATTCCTTTCAATAATTACTTCTTGGAAGCCATGTACTCCTTGTAGGCCTCGTAGTCCTCGGTGATGAGGAAGTAGGCCTTGGGGTCCTTGCGGTACTCGAGCTGCGGCAGCGCCAGCAGGATGACGGCCACGACCGCCACGCCCACGTAGCTCAGGTACTTCAGGATCACGGTGAACAGCGGCCACACGGTCGCCCAGTCGAACATGCCCAGATAGCCGCCGTACTGCGCCATGCCCACCCAGCCGGCGATCAGCGCGGAGCCGAACACCTGGATCAGGCCGGAGAAGAACGGGATGATCAGGCAGGCCTTCAGGCCGCCCTTTTCGTTGGCGACCAGGCCGATGGTGGCGTTGTCGAAGAACACCGGCACGAAGCCGCAGATGATCAGCACGGGGCTCTTGAAGATGATCAGCGCGATGATGGCGATCAGCTGACCCACCAGGCCCGCCAGGAAGCCGAAGGTCACGGCGTTGGCATCACCGAAGCCGTAGCACACGGCGCAGTCGACGCCGGGCACGGAAGCGGGCAGCAGCTTGTCCGCGATGCCCTGGAAGGAAGCGGTCAGCTCGGTGACGAAGGTACGAACGCCCAGCTGCAGGATCGCCAGATACACGGCGAAATTCAGGCAGGTGGTCAGGATGTACATCACGAAGCTGGCGCTCTC
>CADAQZ010000053.1 GCA_902790175.1 uncultured Eubacteriales bacterium
GGACGCCGCGCTGAACGATGGGCTTCGCACGGCGGACATTGTCGGGGACAGCGGCGTCAAACCGCTGGGAACGTGTGAAATGACCGACGAAATCATCCGACGGCTGTAGCCGCAACTTACCAAGGATTCATTGCCGAAACGGCATTGAACAATACATTATAAAATAAGCGAAAACGTCCCTTTTTGCCTCCTCTCGCGGCTACCAGGCGAGAGGAGGTTTTTTCGATGACGGAGAAAGAAAAAAGAACGATTCTGGACATGCGGGCGGCAGGCAAGCAGTACAAGGAAATATCAGCGGTGCTGGGCATCGAGGTCTCTGCACTGAAGGTGTTTGTACATCGGCAGAACCTGATAAAGCCAGAGAAAGCCAGCGCTTCTGTTCTGTGAAATGCAAAAACGCATGGTGGAAAAGGCATCCCAACCAGGACGGGAATGACAAGCGGGTTGGTCGCGCCTGCGCATCCTGCGGGAAACTGTTCATTTCCTATAACCCGAATTCGAAATACTGTTCCAGAGGTTGCTATTATGCCTCAAAGCGAAAAGCATGAGCAACAACATCCCAGCGGCGTAATGCCGCTTTTTTTCTTTGCCCGAATCCCCGCATTCCGGGGAAGGGCGGACGATAAAGAAACGGCAGAATCAATAAAGAAACGAAAAATCTAATAAAGAAACGCAAGAGGCTAAAAACGGGAAAAAAGGCCAATAAGGAAACGGAACGAGGAATCCGTTTCCTTATTGACCTCATTTTCAGTATTTGAGCCCACAAAAATGGCCTTCGAGTGCCTAATGCAGAAACGGCATCATTCAGAGAACACCGTATTTACAGAGCTTTATGGGCAAAAAGTAACAACGCTGATTTCGTATCAAAATCAGCGTTGTTGGGTGGTGGAGCATACCGGATTCGAACCGGTGACCTCTACAATGCGAATGTAGCGCGCTAGCCAACTGTGCTAATGCCCCAAACTGTTTCGTGGGTGTTATCAGCGTCATTGGGATGTAGAAACGACGGTTCGTTCTAGCCAACTGTGCTAATGCCCCAAATCATACCATAGATTTTTGTACAGAATCTACAAACTGTTTCGTCTGGGTTATCAGCTGTTGGGGTGATAGTAAGATCCGTTCGTTCTAGCCAACTGTGCTAATGCCCCAAATTATGGCTTAGATTTTTGTACAGAATCTACAAACTGTTTCGCCTGGGTTATCAGCTGTTGGGGTGATAGTAAGAACTGTTCGTTCTAGCCAACTGTGCTAATGCCCCATGGGTCGATGGTATCGCATCGAACGAGAGGTATTATAGCATGTTTGGGTGGGAAATGCAATAGTGGGAATGTAAATTTTCGTCAGGGCGGGCGGCGCGGATTTGCCTTGACAGGGCGGACCAAAATGCAATAAAATAGAGTAGGTGTTTTATGGCCTGCGGTTGCGGGCGCGAACGCGGTCATGGTTGCGGGGATGCGATCATGGTTGCAGGCGCAGTTGGTGGCGATGGCGGCAGTATGGCGCTGGCTGCGATGGGCGGCCCTGTTGGGGGCGGTCGCGGCTTTGTGCGCCCTGGGCATCGCGGGCGCGGACGGCGGCGAGACCGCCACGAGCCTGGCCATTGACTTCACGGTGCAGCCCAGCGTGATGGTGGCGCCCGGGGACGTGACGATGACGTTCGTGATCGAGAATCGGACGGACCGGCCCGTGCGCAACGTGTACCTGTCGTCGGCGGACGGCCAGCTGTCCGAGCCGATCGGGCAGATCGGCCCGGGCGAGACGCAGACGCTGATGCGGCCGCACACCGTGACCGAGGCGGAGCTGGACGCCGGAGAGATCACCTACACCGTCAGCCACGACCCGATGATCGCCGGCGAGGCGAAGATCAACTACCCGCTCAGCGCCGCCATCGCGCGGGGCGAGGCCCAGCCCGGCGTGGACTTCACGCGGCGGCTGTCCTCGGACCACGTGCCGCAGGGCGGGCAGGTGACGGTGATCTACAAGGTGGCCAACACCGGCAACGTGGCGCTGACGCGACTTCGGCTGCAGGACGCGCTGGGCGACTTCACCGGGCGGCTGGAACAGCTGGACGTGGGCGAGAGCAAGACGTTCATCAGCCGCGTGACGCTGAACGAGGCGGCGCAGTCGGCGCCGTCGCTGGAGTACGACGCGCCCTCCGGCGACACGCGCACCCGCCAGCTGGACCCGCTGCCCATCGGCATCGCCGGCAGCGGGCTGGAGATGTCGTTCTCGGTGGGGCGCACCGTGTTCGAGGACGGCACCGCGGACGCGATACTGATCCTGACCAACACGAGCAACGTGGACTACACGGGCGTGACGGTGCTGGACGACGTGTACGGCGGCGTGATCGCCGACGCGCTGACGCTGCCCAGCGGCGGCGCGCCGGTGGAGGTGAGCCACACCTATCCCCTGCGCGGCGAGGGCGACTATCGCTGGCGCGTGCGGGGCTCCAGCGGCGCGGGCGAAGAACTGGACATGCGCACGCAGACGCTGACGCTCTCCGGCGAGGCCGAGGACGCGCAGGTGGTCGTGGAGCTGCGGGCCGCGCCGCGCACGCCGCGCATCAACCGCGCGGGCCAGGTGACGTTTGACTTCGCGCTGGCCAACGAGGGCAACGTGATGGCGCGCGACGCGCTGCTGTACGAGGTGAACCGCGGCGAGATCCGCCGCCTGGCGGTCCTGCCCACCGGCCAGCCGCTGCAGTGCAGCGCCAGCTACGAGGTGGACGCGGACGCGCAGTTCGTGTTCTGCCTCAACTACACCGACGCCGACGGGCACCAGCGCACCGTGTCCACCGAGCCGATCGACATCGTCATCGCCTCCGACGGCGCGACGCCGGAGCGCGTGGGCCGCGCGGGCATGGACCTGGAGGGCGAGTCGGTGAAGGTGGGCGGCAGCGCGTCCACGTTCGTCGTGCTGCTGGTGATCGCGGGCGCGGCGCTGACCGTGATGATCACGATCCTGGCCGCCGCCTCGCTGCGGGCACGGCGGGAGCGGCTGCGGCGCATCGCAGCCGAGAAGCAGCGCGCCAAGGCCGAGCTGGGCCGGACAGGGTCCGTGCCCGTAGTGAAGGCGCAGGGAAAGAAAAAGAAGAAGGGATAGACCTTATGGATACCGACAGTATCAATTGGCTGAAACTGAGAAGCGGCTCGGAGGTTCGCGGGCTGGAATTGTTGTTGACCGACGCGCGGGCCGAAAGGCTGGGCTACGCCTTCGCGACCTGGCTGGCCGACAAGCTGGATACCACCCCCGACGCCCTCACCCTGGCCATCGGCCGGGACGAGCGTCCCTCCGGCGCGCGCATCAAGGCCGCCGTGACGCGCGGCATCACCGCCGCGGACTGCGACGTGCTGGACTGCGGCCAGTGCGCCTCCCCCGCGCTGTTCACGCGCGTGATGCCGGACGGGCCCGACCGCGCCGACGGCGCCGTGATGGTGACCGCCACCGCCGCGCAGCCGGGGCTGAACGGCCTGCGGTTCATGACCTCGAAGGGCGGCCTGCACGGCGCGGACGTGGAGGAGATCCTGCGGCGCGCCGGAGAATCAGAGGTGCCGGAGCGCCTGGTGGTGAAACTCGACGCCACGGAGCGCTATTATGAAAACCTGCGCCGCGAAGCCGCGCGGTTCCTGGAGGACGACGCGTTGAAGCCGCTGTTGGGCATGCGGGTGATCGTGGACGCGCGCTGCGGTGTGGGCGCGGAATTTGCCCGCTTCCTGGAGGAGCTGGGCGTGGAGACCGAGGGCAGCCTCGCGCCGGACGGCGCGCCGGCGTTCTCCAGCCCCGACGACCCGGCGACGCTCGGCGCGCTGGCAAAGGCCGTGGCGGAGTATCGCGCGGACCTGGGAGTGGCCTTCACGGCCGACGGCGCGCGCGCCGCGTTTGTGGACCAGGACGGCAGGCCCATCGCGCAGAACCGGCTGATCGCGCTGGTGGCCGCCGTGCTGCTGGACGAGCACCCGGGGCTGACGTTCGTCACCGACAGCGTGACCAGCTCGGGCCTGACGGCGTTCATCGCGGAGTGGGGCGGCGTGCACTACCGCTTCAAGCGCGGCTACCGCAACGTGATCGACGAGGCCGTGCGCCTCAACGCCGAGGGCATCGACTGTCCCATCGCCATCGAGACCAGCGGCCACGCCGCCTTCCGCGAGAACGGCTTTTTGGACGACGGGCTGTACCTGGCCACGCGGCTGATCTGCGAGGCGCTGAACCGCAAGCGCGAGGGACAGGCGCTGTCCGCGCTGATCGACGATCTGCAGGAGCCGGTGGAGAGCGCCGAGATCCGCCTGCCGATCCTCCCGTTCGAGGACTGGGAGCCGGAGGAGGAGGCGCAGGAGATCGTGGAGATCATCCTGTCGCACTCGCTCACCCATCCCGAGTGGCAGGTGGCCCCGGACAACCGCGAGGGCGTGCGCATCACGTTCAACCTGGACGGCGGCGTGAACAACGCCTGGTTCCAGCTGCGCATGTCCGTGCACGACCCGGTGATGGCACTGAACGCAGAAAGCGCCGTCCCCGGCGGCGTGAAGCGCATCCTCGCCGGGCTGTACGACGTGATCCGGAATACCGAAAAGGCGGACCTGGAGCCGCTGCGCAAGGCGATTTGAGAGTTCAGAATTGAGAGTTGAGAGTTTAGATTGTTTTGTTGCAAATAATATGTTATAATATTCATGGAAGGAAATGCCCTTCCATTGAAAGCGATACCCAATATCATTCAGATAGGAGTGCATTCCAATGAGCAAAGAGACCATGGTCGTCAACGCGATCCGCATCCTGACCGCCGAGGGCGTTCAGAAGGCCAAGTCCGGCCATCCCGGCATGCCCATGGGCGCGGCGCCCGCCGCCTACGCCATCTGGGGCAAGGAAATGACCCACAATCCCGCCGATCCCAAGTGGCCCAACCGCGACAGGTTCGTGCTGTCCTCCGGCCACGGCTCGATGCTGCTGTATTCGCTGCTGCACCTGTTCGGCTACGGCCTGACCATCGAGGACCTCAAGCAGTTCCGCCAGTTCGGCTCGCTGACGCCCGGCCATCCCGAGTACGGCCACACCCGCGGCGTGGAGACCACCACCGGCCCGCTGGGCCAGGGCATCGCCAACGCGGTGGGCATGGCCATGGCCGAGAAGCACCTGGCGGCGAAGTTCAACCGCGAGGGCTTCAACGTGGTGGACCACTACACCTGGTGCATCCTGGGCGACGGCTGCATGATGGAGGGCATCAGCCACGAGGCCTGCTCGCTGGCGGGCACGCTGGGCCTGAACAAGCTGATCGCCGTGTACGACGACAACGAGATCTCCATCGAGGGCAACACCGACATCGCCTTCCGCGAGGACGTGCCCGCCCGCTTCCGCGCCTACGGCTGGAACGTGGTGGACGTGAAGGAGGGCAACTGCTGGAAGCAGGTGGACGCCGCGCTGAAGCTGGCCAAGCACAGCGACAAGCCCACCCTGGTGGTCACCCACACCGCCATCGGCTACGGCTCACCCAAGCAGGGCATGAGCGCCGCCCACGGCGAACCCCTCGGCGAGGAGAACATCGCCATCACCAAGAAGAACCTCGGCTGGCCCTGCGAGGAGCCCTTCGGCGTGCCCGAGGAGGTCTACGAGTGCACGGCCAAGACGCAGGAGAAGGGCAAGAAGGCCCAGGCCGCGTGGGAGAAGCTGTTTGCCGAGTACGCGAAGGCCTATCCGGATCTCAAGGCGGAGTGGGACGTGTGGTTCTCCGACGAGCTGCCCGTGGACCTGACCAAGGACGAGGAGCTGTTCGCGTTCGAGGGCAAGTCCGCCACCCGCAATTCCAGCGGCGTGACGCTCAACCGCCTGGCCGAGCGCATCCCCAACCTGTTCGGCGGCTCCGCCGACCTCGCGCCCTCCAACAAGAGCAACATGAAGGGCAAGGGCGACTTCTCCGCCGAGACCCCCGAGGGCCAGAACATCCACTTCGGCGTGCGCGAGCACGCGATGGCCGCGATCTGCAACGGCATCAAGCTGCACGGCGGCCTGCGGCCCTACTGCGCCACGTTCTTCGTGTTCTCTGACTACATGAAGAACGCCATGCGCATGTCCAGCATCATGGACCTGGGCATCCCCTACATCCTCACCCACGACTCCATCGGCGTCGGCGAGGACGGCCCGACCCACCAGCCCATCGAGCAGCTGGCCGGCCTGCGCGCCGTGCCCGGCCTGATCGTGTATCGCCCCGCGGACAGCAAGGAAGTGGCGGCAGGCTGGATCGCGGCCATGACCGAGAAGCACCCCGTGGCCCTGGTGCTCACCCGCCAGGACCTGCCCCTGTACGACAACAGCGGCCTGGACGCGCTGAAGGGCGGCTACATCCTCTCCGACAGCGAGAAGGCCACCCCCGACGTGCTGCTGATGGCGTCCGGCTCCGAGGTGGAGCCCTGCGTCGAAGCCCAGAAGCTGCTGAAGGAGGAGGGCATCGACGCCCGCGTGATCTCCATGCCCAGCTTTGAGCTGTTCGAGCGCCAGAGCGACGAGTACAAGGAGTCCGTCATGCCCAAGGCCGTGCGCGCCCGCGTGGCCGTGGAGGCCGCCGCCACGTTCGGCTGGCACAAGTACGTGGGCCTGGACGGCGAAGTGATCGGCCTCGACCATTTCGGCGCCTCCGCCCCCTACAAGTTCCTGTTCAAGGAGTACGGCTTCACCGCCGAGAACGTCGCCGCGACCGCGAAGAAGGTCGTCGGCTGAGGCTGAAAGGCACGACAGCGCCCCGCGTCCGATGGACGCGGGGCGCGATGTTTTGGGCGAGCGGCGTTAGTGGAAGGAGGGCGACCTCATCCGTCTCGCTGCTTCGCAGCGATCCACCTTCCCCTAAAGGGGAAGGCTTTTGGGCAGACGCGCGGCAGCCTTGGCTCCCCTGTGTAAGGGGAGCTGTCAGCGCAGCTGACTGAGGGGTTGTCACTCCTCACTCCTCACTCCTAACTCCTCACTTACTCAACTCTCCACTCTTCATTCTCCACTCTCAACTCTCCACTCTCAAATGGCTCTCTTGATCGCGTCCATGACTTCGTCGGGCAGGTCGAGCATGACGGCGAGCTGGTAGACGGCCCAGCGGGCCTCGTTGGGGTAGTCGGGGTTGCTGGTGATATTGCAGCTGTAGTTTTCCAGCAGCCGCACGTCGTAGCCGACGGACTGGCGATAGAAGGCGGCCATCGCGTTGTAGACCACCTGGCCCCACTTCTGGTGGTATTCGGAGGTGACGACGGTGTAGGTCTGAACGCCCCGGGCGCGCATGATCTCGAACGTGTTGATGGCGTTTTCGACGGTGCTGCGCGCGTCCTCGTCGATGAAGATGCGCGCGGCGTCGATGCCGCACTTCTCGGTGAGGTACGCCTTCATCAGCCCGGCCTCGGTGTGTTTTTGGGGGTTGTTCGAGCCGGTGACGCCGCCGGAGCAGACAAGTATGGTTTGCGGGAAGCTGCGCGCCGCGGCGGCGGCGGCTTCGCAGCGCTGCGTGAGCTCGTCGGTCATCGCGCCGTTTTTCAGCTTGAAGCCCAGCACCACGAAGGCGTGGGTCGGGCTGTCGGGGATGTCCGTGCCCTCCAGCGCCGTCGCGCGCGCGCCGCCGTCGTGAATGTGCATGGCGTAGCTGCCGTCGGCGTTGACGTACACGCGCATCCAGTGCTCCGCGATGGCCTCGGCCACGGCGCGGTCGTTCGCATCCATCGCGCCGATGGCGTCCAGCACCGACTGGATGGCCGCCGCGTCGCCTGGGGAGGGCTTCTCGTAGGCGCGGATCATGTCGATGCACAGCCGGCCGAAGTTCATCTCGTTTTCATCGGAGATGTGGTAGACGTCCGCGAGCGCGGCGGGGCCCAGCAGCAGCGCCAGCGCGAGCGCCATGGCGGTGATCTTGCGCGTCATTTGATCGACCTCCTGTCTTCTGTAGAGGCGGCATCGCGCCGCGAGGAGCGGGTATAACGAGGCGGGCGCCGCATCGGCGCCCCTACAGCATCTATAGTCCTCTGCCACCGTCTGTGGAACAGGGCGGGCGCCGCAACGGCGCCCCTACATCCTATATAATCCTTTATCTTCGCCTGCCGAACAGGGCGGTCAGGCGGTTCACGCTGCCCCGCTGCTGCGCCTCCTTCAGCGCCCGGGCGTACTTCACGCTGTTCGGGTTCTGGTGGGTGGCCACGGACAGGTAGATCAGCGCCTTCTGCGTGTCGCTCTGGTTCAGCAGCACCCAGCCGAACAGGTAGTTCCACTCGGCGCAGCGCGTGCCCATGCCCATCAGCAGCTGGCGCGCGGACTGGTACTTGCCGTCGTCGATCAGCGCCTGTACGCGGCGCAGGGCCTCATCGTCGTTGGCGGCGGAGATCCGCGCGTCCCGCAGGCCGTTCAGGCACAGGCGGTAGGCGGCGTTGATGTCCGCCATGCGCTCGTTCGCCCAGTCGCGCTCGGGGCCGGGCATGAAGCGGTCGGGGTGCCAGCGGCGCGCCAGATCGCGATAGGCGGCGCGGATCTCGTCCCGCGTGGCCGTGACCGGGATGTTCAACACCTCGTAGCCGTTCAACCAGCTCACCTCGCCCTTCCCCATCCTCACGATAATGTACGAAAAACCTTCTTTATTATGCGCATTATAACATCCGCGCTTGTTTTTTGTCAAGATTCGGTCCAAGGCGCCCCGGCGGCCTATGCGCGTGGAGTCCAAAATATTATTTCAAAATTGTTAAATTTATTTCTAAACCGAAATTTCTACCCTTTTCCTCTTTACTCTTTTGCAAAAAATGACTATAATAGTCATACTCGAACAGAATTTTGTCTTTATTTGTCGATAAAAGGTCGTGATTCACTTGAAAACGCCCGGAATATTCAAAAAAACGTCAAAATCCAAAAAGGGCAAGCCCGCGAAGCGGCGGGATTTCCGGACCCTGAAGACGGCGCTGTGGCTGCTCGTTCCCCCGGTGGGGCTGACGCTGATGTGGCGGCGCAGCTGCCGCTGGCCGCTAGCACTGAAGGCGGGCATCTCCGCCGCGATGCTGGTGGCGCTGGTGGCGGTGTTCGTGATGCCCACCCCCACGACCACCGTCGCGGGCGGCGTGGAGCTGGTGACCAACAAGCCTGAGGTGGAGGTCTACGGCCCGGACCTGCCGAACTTCATCGTCCCCGGCTACACGAACGACCAGACCGACTCCATCATCGTGCCCGGCGTGGAGAACGACGTGCACTACGTCTACGCCGCCGATGGCGCGGAGTGCTACCACGAGTACAAGTGCAAGTTCGCGTTCGCCAGCTCCCAGCGGCTGACGGTGTACGAGGCCTACTACCTGGGCTTCAAGCCCTGCGGGCGCTGCAAGCCCCCGATCTACGATCCCACCACCGGCACCGTCACCTTCCAGGAGCACGGCGACGACTACGATCCGAGCTGATGGGCCGGAGAGCGGCGAACCGCTTTAGAAAGACGAAAAAAAGCGTTCTGCCTCACATACCTGCGAGGCAGAGCGTTTTATTATTCGAACGCCAGCCGTCCGAAGCACTCCGGGCGGTGGAAGTCCGGCATGGGGGCCGCGATCGGGCTCCAGCAGCCGAAGTGGGGGTGCAGCGTCTCGTCGCAGCAGTAGAAGTTGCCGGTGAACGCCGCGCCCGGCGCGAAATCGCGGTCGTAGAGCGAGGCGATCAGCGCGAACGGCACCGCGTAGGCGACGGCCCACCAGCCGCCCGCGTGGCGCGAGGCGCGGAAGTCCATGCCCGGCGGGCAGGCCGCAAGCCGCCGCCGGTTTTCGCGGCCCTCCCCGATGCCGACCAGCGCCGCGCCCGCGGCGTTGACCTCGACGTTCACGTAGCGTGCATCGTCAGCGAAGGGCCGGAAGAAGAACTCGAGGCAGCTGTCCGTCCACACGTCGCCGTCAAAGGCCGTGACGGCCCTGGAGACAGTCGCCTCGCGGGCGCACAGCAGGACGTTCAGCCCGGCGTCGTCCCACGACAGGTGAGCGCGCGCCTCCGGACGGTAGTCCCCGCCCCAGGGATAGGTGTCGATGGGAGCGCATTCCCCCGCGCAGAAGGGCTCCGCGTCGGGGTCGAAAACCGCGCCGGTAAGCGACGGAAGCGGGGCGGAGGATCGGCGAATGATGTATTGGCGCATGATTCCTCACCGTGATTTTTGGATTTGCTGTAGGGGCGGCGTTGCGCCGCCCGCCACGATGTACGCATCGAATCGTACAGGGCGGGCGCCGCAACGGCGCCCCTACATGAGCCCTTTGATATCTGCGCTGTGTTCTGCTTATTGCGCCGCGCTTGCACCGGTCGGCGCGCCGACGCTCCAGCTGCCGTCCGCGCCGCGCAGATAGGCGGTGTCGGTCTTGAGCAGGTCGTAGGTCGCGCTGTCCACGGGCTGGCCGCTGGCGTTACTGAGCGTCACGGTCTCGCCCTCGGTGGACAGGCGGAAGTTCGTGTGCAGGTGCTGCGGGTTCTCCACCCGGTTCATGCCGGAGCAGTGCACCGCCAGCGTGCCGCCTCCAGCGATGGACGCGCCCTGGGGGAACTTCCACTTGCGCGTCAGCGACGGGTCGTCCGACAGATACCAGCCGGAGAGGTCCACGGCCTCGCCGGACGTATTGCGCAGCAGCACATAGTCGTGGAAGGCGCCGCCCTCGTCGGGGCAGTACTGGGTGTTGGAGGCCACGATCTCCGCCATCTGCACCGGCCCGCCCACGACCACGCTGGTCAAGGCGGCATAGTTTTCATCGGTGTTCAGCATACCGGGAGTGGCCTGCGCGGAGGTCTCCCAGCTGTCGCGGCTCTTGCGCACGTAGGCCTGGTTTTCGCCCAGCGCGGGCACGTTCAGCGTGTCCACGGCCACGTCGGCGTCGTTGAACAGCATCAGCACGTCGCCGGAGGACGACAGCCTGAACGGGGCGTGTAGCTCGCCGCCCGGCTCGTCCACCAGCGTGCTGTCGCAGTACACGACGGCGCACTCGCTCGGCTGCAGGACCATGTCCGGGAACACGAACACGTTTCCGGCCTTGGCGCTCTTGGCCAGCACGTAGCCGCGCAGGTTCACCGGGCGGCTGCCGATGTTCGCCACCTCGACCCAGTCCGGCGTCTTGCCCTCCTCGTCCACCATCACGCCGCCGTTGGCCGACATCAGCTCGTTGAGGCGGATGGGGCCGTCGCCGTGGATCTCGGACACGCGGGCCGCCACGGGGCGCTCGGCGGTGTCCTCGATCGTGGTCAGCTGAAAGCCGTTCGGCATCAGGCCCTGCAGCAGCAGGCCCAGCACGATGATGCCCGCGCAGACGCCCACCAGCACGCCAAAGCCATGCGGCAGCTTCCCGCCGCCGACCGGCGCGGGAGCCCTGCCGCCCGCGGCGTGCCGAGCCTGCGCGGGGCGTGCCGCGGCGGGCCGGGCCGCC
>CADAQZ010000054.1 GCA_902790175.1 uncultured Eubacteriales bacterium
CGACGCTCGTGCTGCTGTTCTCGCCCATTTGGTAGGCCGCGTTCGGGTGGTTGATGATCACGCCGTCCGAGTCCACCAGGAAGGCGTAGCTCTGGCTGGTGTAGCTCTCGCCGAGCACGTGGATCAGCTTGTCCAGGAAGAAGTCGATGCCGAAGATGCCCAGGAACTCGCCCTGCTTGCCGTACACGACGCGCGAGAGCGTGATGCAGTAGTTGCCGCTCTGGGCGTCCAGGTAGGGTGTGGAGATGCTGAAGCCGTCGGCGGCGCGCTCCGTGGCTCGATACCAGGGGCGGGTCTCGGGGCGATAGTCCTCGCCCGGCTCCCAGCCGTTGTTCATGATGACGGGGTGCTCGTTGTAGGGGTTGGCCATGTAACACAGCGAGATGTCCGGATATTATATGTCAGTTTTATACAAATCCATTATATCACAGTTGCCGCGCCATCCGCAAGATGGGATTTGGTCGGCGCGGGCAGGGCTCACGCGTTGCCGGGGGGCTACGGGGGCTACATCACGTCACAGTCGGGGCGCCGATGTGGTGCCCCGACTGTCTGCATACAGATATTTAAACGTACCAAATCAGTCCGCTCCTACTCCCCCTCGTGCTGCTCACGGTACTGGCCCAGCAGGCCGTCGTACTTTCTTCCGGCGACGCGGAAGTACATCTCAAAGCCCAGCGTCATCGCCGCGAACACGGCCAGCGCCAATGCCAGGAACAAGATCCACGCGCCGGGCTTTTGCGCCGGGAACCAGCCGAACGCCACGGCGATGCCCGTCAGAAGCGGCATGAACAGCGCGCCGAACAGCAGCAGCCTGCGCGTGTAGCGCATGTTTTTGATGATGTTGTCGGTAAAGCACAGGTACTGCACGAACGTGCCCGCCATGCACAGCGCGAGCATCGCGAAGATCGACGTCGCCTGGACCTGCTTTTCGCCCATTATCAGGGCGATCACCACGTAGATCAGCATGCTCGCCGTGAACGACAGGCTGACTCCCGTCTTCCACTCCAATACGCACTTCATAAACTTTTTCATGTTCACGACCTCCTCGTCGGCATCAGTTTCTGTCGAATGGCCGGGGCGTACTGCCGCGACACGCACTGGCGCTCGCCGTTCTCCAGCGTCACGGTCAACCGCCCGCCGAAGTCCGGGTGGATGGACCGGATCGCCCGGAAATTGACGACCATCGCCTTGGATATGCGCACAAAGTCCGCGCCGCCCAGCTTCTCCTCGATCTCGTAAAGCCGCAGCGGGCACTCGTAGACGGCGTCCTTCGTGTAGCAGAACGTGCGCTTGTCCACGCTCTCGAAGTAGAGGATGGCCTTCGCGTCCAGCAGGTGATAATCTCCGTCCAGCATGCCGGTGACCTTCTGGTCCTGGACCCGCAGCATGGCCACGATGCGCAGGATGTCCTCGTCGATCGCCGGGCAGCGGATCGTGATCTCCGGCGACTTCAGGCTGGCGTCCTGCTCGATCTCAACTCTCATTTGCACTCCCCCTCTCGCTCACGGGATCATTATAGAAAAAACCGCCGGGCAAATCAATGGGATTCGCACCAAGCGGTCAAAATCAGCAACCAAGATGACATGGAAGCGCTGTGTTTCGGTATTATTCCCCTTCCAGCGCCTCAAAGGGCTCCTCGGCGATGAAGCCCGTGTCCGCAGCCTCGTCGTACAGGCCGTAGTTTGCAAGCTCCGTCTCGTCGCTGCCGATCAGGTGCGCCCAGAGCAGGAAGTCCTCCGGCAGCTCGTCCACGGGCGTGCCGGGCAGGTAGAGCAGCATGTCGTTTCCCGCCGTGAGGCCGTAGGGCTCGATCGTCACATAGCGGACGCCGTCCTCGATCGCCTCGGGCACCTGGCCCTCGTCCATCTCCACCGCGTCCACGTGCACGCTCCAGGCGTAGTCGCTCACCTGCTCGCCCAGCGTCAGCTGGCCGTGGAACAGGCAGCCGTAGATCGTCCCGTCGGGATAGTCGTCGCCGGCGTCGCCGATCTCGCTGTCGTGGTAATCGCCGGTAAACGAGCCGTCCGGGTTGATGCGCATGTACGTGGCCCATCCGCCCGCGCCGCTCATGAACGACCACTCGTACTCGCTGAGCGCCTCAAAGGTCGGAGCCTGCGCCGCCTCGGCGCACGCCGCCGCCAGCAGCGCCGCGATCATCAGGAAAACCAGCGCCAAAATCACTTTCTTCATATCCGTCCGCCTCCTATGAAAGAAATACCATTTAGACTTGACCCTATCATACCACTTCCCGCGCCGTTTGTCCATCGCGGATTGTCGCTTCCCCAGGGTCGCTTCGTCGATGGACAAATGGCTTGTGAATGTATGAAGCTGACCGCGCAAGTTCTTTGCAGGGGCGGCGTTGCGCCGCCCGCCGGGTACAATCCGGCGCTTCGCACAGGGCGCGAGCGGCCCGTCAGCGCTCGTTCGCCATGAAGGCCTCGATCTGGTCGCGCGTGGGGATGGACGCGATGGCGCCCTTGCTCTGCACGCAGATGCAGCCGGACACGTTGCCGTACTCCAGCGCGTCGCGCACGATCGCCTCGGTCAGGTCCGCGGCCTTCGCCACGCCCGACAGGCGAAGCTTCGCCAAAAACGCGCCCCAGAAGGCGTCGCCCGCGCCGGTGGCGTCCACGGCCTTCACCTTGCGGCCCGGCACGTCAAAGCTGCCGCCTTTAAAGAACGCCCGCGCGCCGTGCGCGCCGAGGGTCTCGATCGTCAGCGCCACGCCGTGCTTCTCCATCAGGGGCAGGATCGCGGCCTCGCCGCCCATCATTTCGACCTCTTCCTCGGAGATCTTCAGCAGGTCGACGTACGGCAGCACGTCCGTCACCGCGCTGGTGCAGGCGTCGACGTCGTCGTTCCACATCACGTTGCGATAGTTCACGTCGAAGCTGACCAGCTTGCCCTGCTCGTGGGCCAGGCGCATCGCGCGCACCGTGGCCGCGGCCTCCGGCTGTGCCGACAGCGAGCAGGAGCCGGCGTGGACGATGGCGGAATCCGCGATATCCGCCTCGCGCACGTCCGCCTCCGACAGCAGCATGTCCGCGCCGGGCTTGCGGGCGAAGGTGAAGCGGCGGTCGCCGTCCTCGGTCAGCGTCACGAACGCCATCGTGGTGACGGCCTCGCGGCACAGCTCGGGGCACGCGGCCCGCACGCCGTACTCCGCGAGCGTGTCCATCAGGAAGCGGCCGAAGTCGTCGTCGCCCAGCTTGCAGCACATCGAGGCCTTCAGCCCGTTCTTGCTGACGGCGATGGCCACGTTGGCGGGCGCGCCGCCGGCCTTTCGGATGTAGCTGGCCGGTTCGCCGCCGGGGATAAAGTCGATCAACATTTCGCCGATGCTGTACAGATCAGTCATGGTAACGCCGTCCTTTCGTATTCAAAATGGCATTGATTTGCGATGTTTTTGCCCAAAACCATTATAAATTGACAGTGCGCCTTTCGTCAATAGCCATTTTGCTCCACCGCTGCCGCGCCGCAAAAATGAGGCCCGCGCCGCGTTTTTCTAATGAAGCTCTAATCCAAATTCCTTGCCATCTCATTTTTGTGCGCTATAATGGGGCCATCAAATCGAACGGGAGATGCGAGCCATGACGCGCGAAAAGATGACACAGATGCTGTCGGAGACGATCTGTGTGACCACAGGCGAGGCCCAGGCCGCTCTGGAGGCGAGCGGGTGGAAGATCCTCGACGCGGCGGACCGCCTGCGGCGCGAGCGCGCCCGCGCCGCGAAGGCCGAGCGCGAGCAGGCCCGCCGCGCGCGCACGTTCTCGATCGGCAGCGCCGTTCGCGCTCTGATCGCCCGTTTCCCCCGCGAGGACGGCGAGGCGCGCCCGGAAGGCGCGTCGATGTCCGAGCTGCAGCCCGACGTGCTGGCCCCGCTGATGCTGATGCCCGCCGTGTACGCCTGCCGCTGACGATAACCCCTTCTCAACGGCATTCATATGACAGCGCCGCCCCGCCGGGCGGCGCTGCTTCGTTTTCCCCAAAACACCTTTTTTGTCTTCAACTTCCCTGTTTACATCGCGGCGCAAATATGTTAAAATTTGTGTCGGAAACAGGCGGCCCCGAGCGGGCGGCTGCGAAGGGAGTTGGACCGATGTACATCTTCCCGGAAGAAGTGAGAAGGGCCTACGAGGCCCTGCCCATCGCGCTGGTGTTCGACCAGTACATCGACGGCAGGGTCGTCCCCCTGTTGGTCTCGGACAGCTTCTGCGAGCTGGTGGGCATGGACCGCGCGAAGGCCATCGAGTGGTTCACGCGCAGCCAGTACGACCGCCTGCACCCCGACGACGTCGGAAACGTCGCCCGCGTCAGCCAGAGCTTCATCGAGCGCCAGTCCGGCTACGACGTGGTGTTCCGCAGCAGGCACGAGGACGGCTACCACTTCATCCATGCCGTGGGCAGGTGGCAGACCATGCCGGACGGCACCCAGCTGGCCGCACTCGTCTACTCGGACGTGTCCGACAGCAAGGAGGAGATCCTGAAGCTGGCCGAGAAGTACCACATCTTCCAGGAGGACCGCTTCTACACCGACCCGCTGACCCGCCTGCCAAACCTCAACTACTTCACGGAGTTCGCCGACGAACATGTCCACACGCTGCGCGTGGACGGCAAGGCGCCGATGCTGCTGTACACGGACGTGAACTCCATGCGCTTCTACAACAACCAGTACGGCTTCACCCAGGGCGACGAGCTGCTGAAGCTGATCGTGCGCGAACTGAAGCGCGCGTTCCCGGGCGCGCTGATCATGCGCGGCACGGAGGTCCACTTCATCATCATCGACGCCTGGGACGGGCGGGAATCCGTCGCCCGGCGCATCGGCGACGTCAACGAGCAGATCCGTCGGGGGGCGCTGGGCAACACCACCGGCATCCAGGCGGGCATCTGCGCGTTCGAGGACGGCATGGAGACCTCGGAGGCGTTCGACCATGCGCGCAACGCCCTCAAGCAGATCGGGAACGACCTGAACGAGATGTGCCACTTCTACTCCCACGACGACGACATCCACTACTGGAACCAGCGCTACATCGTCGAAAACTTCGACAAGGCGCTCTCGGAGGGCTGGATCAAGATCTACTACCAGGGCATCACGCGCCTGGAGACCGGCAAGACCACCGTGCACGAGGCGCTCGCCCGCTGGGTGGACCCGGTGCTGGGGATCATCGCGCCGAACGAGTTTATCCCGGTGCTGGAAAAGTACCACCTGCTCTACAAGCTGGACCTGTACATGGTGGAGCAGGTCTGCAAGGACATCCCCGTGCGCGTCGAAGCCGGGCTTCTGCTGCTGCCCGTGTCGATCAACTTCTCCGGGCAGGACTTCGACTACGTGGACGTGCCGAAGGAGCTGAACCGCCTGTACGAGCAGTACGGCATCGCGCAGTACGTCGGCAAGGACTACTTCATCGTGGAGATCACCGAGCAGGACGTGGCCAGCGGCACCGAGCCCTTCCACGAGCAGCTGCGCCGCCTGCGCCGCGACGGCTACAAGCTGTGGCTGGATGACTTCGGCAGCGGCTACTCGTCGCTCAACGTGTTCAGTCGGTACGACTTCAACCTGATCAAGTTCGACATGGAGCTTCTCAAGAACCTCGACGACCACAACGGGGCCAACCGCCGCATCATCAAGGCCATGATCGGCGTTGCCCGGGAGCTCGGCATCCACACGCTGGTGGAGGGCATGGAGACGGAGGCGCAGCGGCAGTTCCTGAAGGAAGTGGGCTGCGAGCTGGCGCAGGGCTACCTGTTCCACCGGCCCGAGCCGCTGGACGCGATCCTCTACCGGCGCAGCAAGGGTCACAAGTCCGGGCCCTGCGAGACGCCCGAGGAGCGGGAGATGCAGTTCCAGCAGTGGATCAGGATGTGAGTATTGAGAAAAAGCGCGACCACCGGCCAGGCCGGTGGTCGCGCTTTTTAATTCTCTCAACTGGTCCTCCGTCGGTCGATGCCGGGGGTGCTGTAGTAGCGGTTCTTCTCCCGATACATCATCTCATCCGCGAGCTTCTCCAGCCCGTGGATGTTCGCATCGGGGTGGTCCCGGCGCGAGGCGTAGCCGACGGACAGCGACATCGCGTCCACGTACTTCCCGTGCCACGCCTCCGACAGGCGCTTGATCCCGTCCACCACGGCCTCCGGCGCGTCGGTGACGACGATCGCCAGGAACTCGTCGCCGCCGGTGCGGTAGACCTTCCCGACGGGCCCGATCGCCTTTGCGAGGCACCGCGCCGTGGCCGTCAGCAGCTCGTCGCCGGCCGCGTGGCCGTTGGTGTCGTTGGCCTCCTTCAGGCCGTTGACGTCGATGGAGAATATGACGAAGTCGTCCTCCATGCCCCTCTTGCGGTGCGTCTCCACGTCCGCGTCGTAGCAGCGGCGGTTGTACAGGTGCGTCAGCTCGTCCGTCATCGAGATGCGGATCAGCCGCTCCTCCCTGCGCTTCTGCTTGTCCACGTTCTGGATCGTGTAGATCAGGCACCGCGGCGCGCCGTCCGGGTTGCGCTCGACGACGATGTACTGCGCGCGGAACCAGCCCGACGCCTCGCTGCGGAACTCGCGGTCCATGCTCTTCTGGTCGTGCAGGGCACGGGCCGCGTCCGAAAGGTTGGCGAAGGCCAAAAACGCCTCTCTGTGCTCCTGGGCGATGGTCGGCAACAGCTTGCGGTTCACGTCGGCCTGGCCCTCGATCCGCTCGGAGACGTGCCGGTCCTTCTCGTCCGTGTGGCGGATCGAGGTCTCGGTCGATTCATCCAGGTTGATCAGGCTCGCGTACTCGTAGATGTCCGACATCGACTCCAAAATGGCCATCTGCTCGTTCATCTGCCGCTTGTTGTCGCTGAGGATCTGATACTTCTCGATCAGCTCGCGGTAGTAGGACGTGGAGATGCGGCACAGGCTGTAGCCCGCCACGACCATGATGACCGTCTCGATCGAGAAGCCGCCCATGCGCCCGGCGAAGTACTGGAAGGCGCTGCTGAAGTCCACGCGCAGGCCCGCGTAGTAGGGCGCGACGATCCACACCGACGCCGTCATCATCAGGTAGTTGATCACGACGGCGATGGCGTAGATCTTGAAGTCGCAGAACAGGAGGCTGACGAGCGGCACGACGAACCACGTGATGTAGATGCCGATGTGCGCGCTGTTCATCAGGATCAGCAGCGAATCCATCGCCAAAAACGCGATGACCGCCGCGCGCGTGGTGTTGCCCTCGCGCTGGGTCAGCGCGTAGTGGATGCAGGACAGCGACAACACCAGCAGCGACACGATGATGCACGAGGTGTACGTGACGCTGTGGAAGATGCCGAACTTGATGGCCAGCATCAGAAGCGGACCGATCAGTATCGAAAAGCGCAGAAACTTGTTCAGCATCAGGTTGACCTTTCTCTGGTTTTCCCGAAGAAAGGCCTCGTAATCCGTGATGCCCGATTCAAATATGGAGCTTTTATACATCTATGTATTCCCCTTTGTCGTAATGGGGTGCCCGATGTTTGTTAAAACTTACTTATTATTATTATAACACATGACAGCGCACAGGGCAATGAAAAAAGTGTGCGACCGCGCGCGTTTTAATGTTCGGTTAATGCAGATCGATCGCCCGGGTAAGGTTGATGCGCTATCCTGTGCCCATCCTACGAAGCGAGGCATTGCGACATGAAGCGAATCCTGATTGCGATCCTGACGGCCCTGACCCTGTTCTCTGCGGCGCTGGCAGAGCCTGCCCCGCTGGCAGAGCCTGCCCCGCTGGCAGAGCCTGCAAGCGAAAAAATGACGCCCTCCGGCATCCCCTACGATGAGATCCAGAGCCGCATCGACGCCTACATCGCCGAGCGCAAAGCCGGGCTGGCCTCCTGCGCGGTGAGCGTATACGACGCGGACGGCGTGCGCTTCACCCGCTGCTACGGCTATGCCGACATTGAAAGCGGCGTCCGGGCGGACGAGGAGACCGTTTACGAATGGGGCAGCAACTCGAAGCTGCTGGTCTGGGTGTCGGCGATGCAGCTGTGGGAGCGCGGGCTGCTCGACCTGGAGGCCGACATCCGCGACTACCTGCCCGAGGGCTTTCTGACGAAGCTGCGATACCCGGACGAGACAATCACGATGCTGAACCTGATGGCCCACAACGCGGGTTTCCAGGAGAGCTTCTACGAGAACCAGGAGGCGCGTCCCGACGAGGTGTACGATTCCCTGGAGGACGCCCTGCGGGCCTGCGAGTGCCATCAGGCGTACCACGTGGGCCAGTTCACGGCCTACTCCAACTGGAGCACCGCCCTGGCGGCCTACATCGTCGGGCGCGCCAGCGGCACGGACTACGTGACCTATGTGCACGAGCACATCCTCGCGCCGCTGGGCATGGCGCACACGTCCGTCGACGCGAACATGGCGGACAACGACTGGGTCAGGCAGCGCCGGGCGCAGCTGAAGTGCTACAGCCGCTACGCCGAGGCGAGGTACAACGAGGACTACGGCCCGTCCATGTACGGCATACAGCTGTTCCCCGCAGGCGCGGCGACCGGCACGATCGGGGACTTCGCGCGCTTCGGACAGGCGCTCGTGGCCAGGAACTGCCCGCTGTTTGAAAGCGCCGCCACGCGGGATAAAATGTTCGCGCCCCTCACCTGCTACGGCGACACCGGCATCGCCAAGAACTGCCACGGCTTCTGGACGAGCGAGCACAAAGTTCAGACGCTTGGCCACGGCGGCAACACGATGTGCACGGCCAACATCGAGTTCGACCCCGCAAGCGGGCTGGGCATCGTCGTGATGGCAAACGAGCCCGGCGAGACGGCGTTCTGCTCCGGCCTGCCGGGGCTGTTGTTCGGCGAGATTACCGACCGGGCAGAATATCAGAGTGCTCCGTTCGCGGGCAACCCGGACATCGGCGGCGTCTACCAGATGAAGCGCACCATCGCCCGCGGCGCGGGCAAGGCCAGCGGCTACATGGGCGGCCTGCTCTCGTGGAGCGGGAACGGCGACGGCACCTACTCCATGCGGCTATTTGGAATGAGCTTCGGCTCCGCGACGCTGATCCCCATCGCCCAAAATCAATACGTCATGCGCGACAACGGCATGGACACGTTCATCTATGACAACCGCGGCGTGCTGGAGATGATGTCCACCGACCTGGTCAAAATCAGTCACTTCTGGATCGTCCTGTGCTACGGCTTCATATTCTTCGGCCTCGCGTGCATCGCGACGCTGCTGGTCAAGCTCGTTGCCTGCGTCGTGCGCAAGATTCGCAGGACGGGCAAGAAATATGCCTTTGCGGACCGGCAGATCCTCGCCCAGCAGCTGGTGTACGGCGTTTCCGGCGTGATCTTCGCGCTGTTCATCATGATCGTCGGCTCCTACAGCCGCGCGTTCACGACGGTGTCGGCCATCCTCGCGGCGCTCCTCGGCCTGGCGTCCCTTGTCAACGGTGGCCTGCTGTGCTACAATACCATCAGCGCAGACGTGAAGAAGCGCGCGAAGGCAAAGCGGTTCATCTGGGCCGCGCTGGGCATCGCCTACGCCGCGTTCATCGTCGTCATGCAGCTGTACAACTTCTGGAACCTGTGAGAGAAAGAGATATGCCGAACATAC
>CADAQZ010000055.1 GCA_902790175.1 uncultured Eubacteriales bacterium
GCCAAAAAGCCCTTCCTGGACGGCGTCCGCGACGCCATCCTCCGCCACGGCAACCAGATCACCTTCGACGACCAGTACGTGCTGTACCTGTATCGGAAGAGTGGAGAGTGAAACTCTCAACTCTCAATTGCATATCTCCCCCCGATATGCTATACTGTATACAGCGAAAAAACACCACAAGGAGGGAACCGATATGCCCAGCCGCGTTGTCGATTGGAAGATCATCACCGATTTTGTCACCGAGGCGTTCGTGAAGTACGGCGTGCCGGAGGAGGACGCGAAGATCTGCGCGGACGTACTGCTGGAGAGCGACCACCGGGGCATCGAGAGCCACGGCGTCAACCGCTTCAAGCCCATCTACCTGGACCGCATCGCATCCGGCGTGCAGAAGCCCGTCACGAACTTCGAAATCATCAAGGAGACCCCCACCACCGCCGTGGTGGACGGCCACGACGGCATGGGCCAGGTGATCGGCTACCGGTCCATGGAAATGGCGATCAAGAAGGCCAAGGAATACGGCATGGGCATGGTCGTGGCCCGCAATTCCTGCCACTACGGCATTGCCGGATACTATACGTCCATGGCCACGAAGGCCGGCTGCATCGGCCTGACCGGCACCAACGCCCGCCCGTCCGTCGCGCCCACCTGGGGCGTGGAGGGCATGTTCGGCACCAACCCGTTCACGCTGGGCGTGCCCACCGACGAGCCGTTTGACTTCAACTTCGACGGCGCGACCTCCATCACCCAGAACGGCAAGTTCGAGTACTACGAGCGCATCGGCCACGACGTGACGCCCGGCACCGTGATCGGCGACGACGGCGAAGCCGTCACCGGCGGCGGCGGCGCGGCGCTCAAGCGCATCCGCCAGGGCACGGCCGCGCTGGTAACGCTGGGCGGCATCGGCGAGGAGCTGGGCGGCTACAAGGGCTACGGCTTCGCGCTGTTCGTGGAGTTCCTCTCCTCCGTGCTGTCCGACGGCTTCTACGGCAAGCAGCTCAATGGCGTGGACGAGAACGGCGAGAAGTGCTCGCCCCGCCTGGGCCACTTCTTCATCGCCATCGACACCGACCACTTCCTCGGCGAGGCGCTCTGCCGCAAGAAGGCGGGCGACATCCTGCGCGAGATCCGCGCCAGCCGCAAGATGCCCGGGGTCGAGCGCATCTGGACCGCCGGCGAGAAGGAATACGAGATCCGCCTCGCCCGCAAGGACGGCGTGCCGATCAACGAGAGCGTGCAGGGCGAGTTGAACTACGTCCGCGAGCAGACCGGCCTCACCGGAAAATACGTTTTCCCGTGGGATCAGGAGGCCTGAGGCCATCTGCTGCCGCGCTCCCTGACGACGATTTCCCGGCCCACTGATTCAAGGCCGGGAAATCTTTGTATATGGATGATGGATGAAGGGACGGTTCCTCCCTCCGCACTTTGATGAAGGCGAAAGGAGGAACCGTCCCCTGTTTTTCACGCCTGCAGCGCGATGGGCACGCACTGGCGCAGGTCTTCGATCATGTACTCGGCGTGCACGCCCTCCGGCAGCGCCTTCCCGGCGGGATTGAGCCAGCAGGCGTCGATGCCGGCGTTGTTCGCGCCGCGGATGTCGCTGCTGACGCCGTCGCCGACCATCAGCGCGTCCTTGGCCTCGACGCCGTGCTGCTTGAGCGCCGTCCAGAACAGCTCAGGCCGGGGCTTGGACACCCCAATTTCCTCGGAGATCACCAGGTCGCTGATCAATTCCTTCAGCGGCGAGCGCGCGTAGCGGCGCTTCTGGACGGCGGTGATGCCGTTGGTGACGATCGCCACCGGCAACTGCTCCGAGATCTGCCGGACGACCTCCAGCGCGTGCGGCAGCAGAATGCTCTGCTCCCCCAGCAGCTCCACGAACCGCTCCGCCGAACGGGCGGAGTCGCCGGGCACCGGGTAGCGCGCGTAGAAGCGGGCGAAGCGTTCGAAGCGCAGCTCGCCCTGCGTGAGTAGGCCCCGCTCCAGCTCCGCCCAACATTCGAGGTTCACTTCCTCGTGTCCGGGTGGAAGTAGCCCACCTCGTCCATCAGCCGGTCGACCGCGTTGCGGTTGCCCGCCTGGAAGTCCATCAGCGTGTCGTCGTTGTCAAAGAGGATCAGTTTATAGCGCATATTCTACAGTATCTTCCCCAAAAATTCCTTCAGGCGCGCGTTTTGCGGGCGCTCGAACACGGCCTCGGGCGAGCCCTGCTCGATGATGCGGCCGCCGTCCATGAAGATCACGCGGTCGCCCACCTCGCGGGCGAAGCCCATCTCGTGGGTCACGACTACCATCGTCATGCCCTCGCGGGCCAGCTGCTTCATCACGTCCAGCACCTCGCCCACCATCTCGGGGTCGAGCGCGCTGGTCGGCTCGTCGAACAGCATCACATCCGGCTCCATGCACAGCGCGCGCACGATGGCGATGCGCTGCTTCTGGCCGCCGGAGAGCTGGTTGGGATAGGCGTCGGCGCGGTCGGAGAGGCCCACGCGCTCCAGCAGCTGCTTGGCGGTGGCCTCGGCGGCCTCCTTCGTCTTCTTGCGCAGCGTCACGGGCGCGCAGGTCATGTTCTTCAGCACCGTCATGTTCGGGAACAGGTTGAAGTGCTGGAACACCATGCCCATCTTCTGTCGGTGGCGGTTGATGTTCACCTTGGGGTCGGTGATGTCCACACCCTCGAAGGTGATGCGGCCCGCCGAGGGCATCTCAAGCAAATTCAGGCAGCGCAGGAAGGTTGACTTGCCGGAGCCGGACGGCCCGATGATCACCACCACCTCGCCGCGGCGGATCTCGGCGTCCACGCCGTTGAGCGCGTGGATGCTGCCGCCGCCGAAGTGCTTTTCCAGTCCCTCCACGCGAATCAGCACGTCAGTGGTCATTGCTCCTCAGCCTCCTCTCCACCTTGCCGACGATCCAGGTCAGGAACATCACCAGCGCCAGATAGATCAGCGCCACGGCGATCAGCGGCATGAAATAGGAATAGGTCTGCCCGGCGATGGTGTTGCCGCCGTAGGTCAAATCGCGCACGGCGGCGTAGCCTGCGACGGATGTCTCCTTCAACAGCGCGATAAACTCGTTCATCAGGCTGGGCAGCACGTTCTTGATCACCTGCGGCAGCACAACGTGGCGCATCGTCTGCATGTAGTTGAAGCCCAGGCTGCGGCCGGCCTCGAACTGGCCGTTGTCGATGGCCATGATGCCGCCGCGGATGATCTCCGCCACATACGCGCCGGAGTTCAGGCCGAAGGCCAGCGAGGCCAGCGCCACGCCGTTGTCCGACCAGGCGAAGATCACCAGGCAGATGATCATCAGCTGCACCACCACGGGCGTGCCGCGCAGCACGGTGATGTACACCTTGCACAGGCCGTTGAAGAAGCCGAGCACCTTCCGGCCGAAGGAGGGCCGGGCGGTGTCCGCCGTCTTGTCGTAGGTGGAGCGCACGCCCGCGATCACCACGCCGACCGCCACGCCCAGCAGCAGCGCCAGCAGCGTGATCAGCAGCGTGTTGCCCAGGCCCGTGGTGATGAAGCGCCAGCGGCTGCGCTGGATGAAGTTCAGGTCGAACTGGTGCTTGAGGTTTTCAAACCATGTCTGCAAATCGCCCACCTCCGTGGCAGTACTACGCGCGTAGGGGCGCCGCAACGGCGCCCCTACACGGGATGGCTAAGCGTCGGATTATTCCGCGGGGATGAACTGATCGATGATGCCCTGCACGGTACCGTCGGCGATCAGCTCGGCCAGCGCGGCGTTGAAGTCGGCGTAGATGGCGCTGTCCTTCGGGAACGCCATGGCGTAATCCTCGACGGCGTAGGCGCTCTCCAGGATCTTCAGGCCCTCGTTCTGGGCGACGAAGTTCTTGGCGGGCTCGTTGTCGATGACCACGCAGTCCACCTTGCCGGCCAGCAGCGCCTGCACGGCGGCGGCGCCGGTGGCGTAGCGGTCCACGGTGCCCTTGCCCTCGTCCTCATAGTCCCAGGTGGTGTACAGGTCGCCGGTGGTGGCCATCTGCGCGCCGATCTTCACGGTGCCGTTGGCCTCGACGAAGTCGTCGATGCTCTCGAACTCGCAGGCCTCGGGCACGATGACGACCTGGATGCCGGTGGCGTAGGTGTCGGTGAACTGCACCATTTCCTTGCGCTCCTCGGTGACGGTCATGCCGGCGGCGGAGAAGTCATACTTGCCGGACTGGACGCCGGGGATGCACTGGGCGAATTCGATGTCCACGATCTCCAGGTCATAGCCGAGCTTGGCGCAGATGGCCTTGGCGATCTCGATGTCGATGCCGGTGGGCTCGTCGCCCTCGCCGTAGAACTCATAGGGCGGGAAGGCGACGTTGGTGCACAGCTTCAGGGTGCCGTTCTCCGCCAGAGCGGCGAACGCGGACAGGATCATGATTGCGGCAATCAGCATTGCGAAAAACTTTTTCATGGTATGTACCTCCATCATATTGCGGAGCGCCCTCCGCTGAAGTTGGCCTGATTATACAACCGTATGCGTTAAAATGCAAGCGTTATTCACGATATTTAACCTAATATGCGCAAAACATGCATAAACATACCGATTCAAGGCATGTTTATGCAAAAAGATCCTTCGCTTCGCTCAGGATGACAGGTCGGCGGTTGCCAAGCCGTTGTCATCCTGAGCGAAGCGAAGGATCATATAATACAGGGAACCGCCCTTCACGGGCGGTTCCGCTTCTGCATTTGTTCCGGTCTCTTTTACTTCATCCGGATGTCGCTCAGCTTCGCGATCTTCACGAACGCATACAGGCCCTTGCTGCCGGTGGTCTGCACCAGCGCCCAGTCGCCGGAAATGGCGCACACCTTCACGGTGCCGTCCTTCTTCACCTTGGCGGACTTGGCCGAGGACTTGGCCTGCTGATACACCGTGGTGCCCTTGACGAGGGTGGCCACATAGTCGCTGGTAATGTTGGTATGCAGCAGGTTGGAGGCGTCCACATATACCACCTTGCCGTCCATGTACACGTCGGCGTAGTTTTCATAGGAGCGCACCAGCACGGAGGTGCCGGCCGGAATGGTGCCCACGTACTCGGTCATCGCCGGGCTGGTGTAGGCTTTGGTATCCACGGTGGTCAGATCGCCGTTGTACGCCAGCGCGGTGCCGCCGATCAGGGTCAGCAACAGCGCCATCGCCAGGATGGCAACGATCGTCTTCTTCATGTGTATGTCCCCCTCAGGTGTGATTTCTGGGGGAATTATAGCACGCCAAATTAACACAAAACAATAAATCTTCGCAATTTAAATAATATCTATACATTTTCGATATATATAAAAATCTTTATCAATAACTGCGTCGAATTTATGTCGATTTGGGCCGTGAATAGACCGGATTGTGACGAAAATTTGCGCCAAAAAGCCCGCAAAAAGGGGCCTGGCGCAACACCAGACCCAAGTCGGTTGTGTAGGATTCGTGACAATTCGCGTCATTCGGACACGATGGCGATGCCGCTGCTGGCGCCGATGCGGCTGGCGCCCGCCTCGATCATCGCGAGGGCCTCGGCGCGGTTGTGGATGCCGCCGGACGCCTTCACGCCCATCTCCGGGCCCACGGTCTGGCGCATCAGCTTCACGTCCGCGGCGGTCGCCCCGCCCTTGGAGAAGCCCGTGGAGGTCTTCACGAAGTCCGCCCCGGCGCGCTTGGAGGCCAGGCAGGCCTGCACCTTCTCCTCGTCCGTCAGCAGGCAGGCCTCGATGATGACCTTCAGCTTCGCGGCGCCGCAGGCCTGCTTGACCGCGGCGATGTCGCCCTCCACCTTCGCCCAGTCGCCGTCCTTGGCGGTGCCGATGTCGATGACCATGTCCACTTCGCGCGCGCCGTTCTTCACGGCCACGGCGGCCTCGGCGGCCTTGCTCTCGGTGGGGATCGCGCCAAAGGGGAACCCCACTACGCAGCAGGGCGTCACGCCGCTGCCCTCCAGCGCCTTCGCCACCAGCGCGATGCGGCTGGGGTTCACGCACACGGAGGCAAAGTGGTATTCGCGCGCCTCGTCGCAGATCTTCATGATCTGCGCGGCGGTGGCATCGGGCTTGAGCAGGGTGTGGTCGATATATCCGGCCAGTTCTCTCGCGTTCATACGATACACTCCGTTTCTATATAAGATATTTTGCATAACTTCCTTCCGCTTCCATTATACCGCCCCGGGCGGGTTTGTCAACCGGCAAACCGACAGGCGTCGGTTGTTTCATATTTATAGAGGCATTTTGCCGATTCGGGAGACATTCCCGCAACATATTTGCGCCCGCTCGCGGCCTCTTAAATCCAAAATGTATAGGCCGTTCTGTATATACACTGCATGCGCTGCGCAGAAATCCACACTTTCCACACGGTTATCCACAGAAACAGGGGGTAAAACGCCCCTGATGGCGGGTTTTCGGGGAGTTTTGCACAATTTTGGACCCCTTGCATAAATATTATCCACAGACCTCGGTCTTGTTTGGTCGGATTTTGTTCTCATTTCGGGCCTCAATGTGACTTTTCCGGTCCCCGAATTTCAAAATTTTGTCACATTTCACGCCCAAAATCCCCCATGGCGGCGGGCTTTTGGAGGTTTTCCCCCGCTCTCCCCCGCCATATGCGACGCTTTCATTGCCGGTTGTTGCGAATCCGTGTCTTTCCTCGCAACCGCTGCATATGCCCGTCACTTCGGCGCCGCCACGGCGCAGACGGTGTTGATCAGCACGGCGGTGAGCACGGCGTACAGCAGCCCCGGCACGGCGAAGCCCTCCACCAGCTCGCCGCAGGCGTAGATCAACCCCACGTCGATCACCAGCCCGAACAGCCCCAGCGTCAAACAGCCCAGCGGCGCGGAGATCAGCCGCAGCACCGGCCGCAGCACCAGGTGCGCGATGCCCAACAGCGCGCCCGTCGTCAGCGCGGGCATCATCTGCTTTAGCGTGGGCGCGCCACCGTAGTAGCCCATGATCAGCGCCACCGTGGGCACCGCCAGCGTGCAGCACAGGAATATGATCGTCCAGCGCCCGCCCTTTTTCTTCTTCACGCCTCCAGGTCCTCCATATACCGGCGGATCTCCGCCTCGAATTTCAGCCACGCGCCCTCATGGGGCGGCGCGGCGCAAAAGCGCATCGGCTCGTGCCGCGTCGGGTGCTCCAGGCGCAGCGACGCCGCCCACAGCGCGATCTGCTGCCCGGGTCTGCCGCCGCCGTAGCGCGCGTCGCCCCACAGCGGGAAGCCCGCGTGGGCGTGCTGCACCCGGATCTGGTGCGCCCGCCCGGTGTAGAGCGTCACCTCCGTCAGCGTCAGGCCGTCCCGCGACGCCAGCGGCCGGGTCGTGAGGCGCGCGCACTTCGCGCCGGGCGAATCCGGCGCAGCCACGCGCACCGTGCCGGTGGCCCCGTCCTTGACGAGCCAGTCCTCCAGCATCTCTTCCTCCGTCATTTCGCCCTGCAGCACGGCCAGGTAGCGCTTGTCCTGCGCGTGCGCGGCGAAGGCCGCCGACAGCCGCGACGCCGCCTTTGAGGTCCGCGCGAACACCATCACCCCGCCCACGGGTCGATCCAGCCGGTGCACCAGCCCGAGGTAGACGTTTCCCGGCTTTTGGTATTTTTGCCCGATATAGCGCTTCAATATGCTCAGCAGGTCGTCGTCGCCGGAGCGATCCGCCTGCGCGGGCAGGTTCGGCGGCTTCACCACGGCCAGCAGGTGGTTGTCCTCGTAGAGAACCTCCACAGCAAACCGCCCCGACCGGATGATCTCGCCCATGCCGTCGCCCCCTTTGATTGTCGGCGTGCTGCGCAACTCGCTTCGCTCCCTTGCCCGCCGACCCGGAAAACCTGCGGTTTTCCTAATCACATTTTACCATGATTGTCCCCCGGACGCAAACGGGAAATTGGCGCGATTGACCGTTGCAAACCCCGGCAAAATGTATTACAATGATAATGGATTATTTTGAGGGGTCTGCGCGGCACGGCCCCGTTCCCCATCGAAACAGGAAGCGGAGGATTTACGCATGGTTTCCGAAGCGGATTTTGTCAAGTCCCTGGAGCTGACGCGGGTGCTGGCGACGGACAGCAAGACGCTGAACATCGAGGTGAGCAATACCAACCGCCCCGGCATGCAGTTCGCGAACTACTGGGATTTCTTCCCCTACGAGCGCCCGCAGCTGCTGGGCAAGGTGGAGATGACCTACCTGTCGCAGCTGGACGAGCTGACGCGGCGCGAGCGGCTGGCCAAGTACTTCAACTACCCGGTGCCCTGCATCATCATCTGCCGCGGCTACCCGTGCTTCGACGAGATGCTGGTGCTGGCGATGGCCCGCAAGGTGCCCATCTACTCCACGAAGAAGGAGACCACCCAGTTTGAGCTGGAGCTGATCGCCTACCTGCGCGACCGCCTCGCCCCCCGCGAGACGCGCCACGGCGTGCTGGTCAACGTGTTCGGCGCGGGCCTGCTGATCACCGGCAACAGCGGCGTGGGCAAGAGCGAGGCCGCGCTGGAGCTGATCAAGCGCGGGCACCAGCTGGTGGCCGACGACGTGGTAGACATCCGCAAGGTGGAGGAGAACCGGCTGGTCGGCGAGTCGCCGGAGCTGGTGCGCCACTTCATGGAGATCCGCGGCGTGGGCATCATCGACGTCTCCACCATGTACGGCGCGGGCGCGATCATGCGCTCAAAGCACATCGACATGGTGATCCACCTGGAGCTGTGGCAGGCGGACAAGGAGTACGACCGCCTGGGCCTGACGGACAACTACATCGAGATCCTGGGCGTGAAGGTGCCCAGCCTCCTGCTGCCCATCCACCCCGGCCGCAACCTGGCCGTGGTGCTGGAGGTGGCCGCGCGCAACCTGCGCCTCAAGCAGATGGGCTACAACGCCGCCAACGAGCTGACCCGGCGGCACATGGAGCGATTCCAGCATTCGATTGAAGAATGAAGAATTAGGGAGTAGGCAGTAGGGAGTAGGCAGTAGGAATAGCGGCTGCCGCGCTTCCCAGCCAGTCCTACTCCCTACTCCCTACTCCCTACTCCCTTAAACCATTCACCCCGTAAAAACGAAGGAGGTTACTATAATGCTTTACATCGGTATCGACCTGGGCGGCACCGGCATCAAGGCCGGCGTCGTGGACGAAAAAGGCGTCATCCTGGCCAAGGACAGCTGCCCCACCCTGCCCGAGCGCGGCTACGAGGCCGTCATCCGCGACATGGCGAACCTGGCCATCGGCGTGGCCGAAAAGAGCGGCCACGGCATGGGCGAGATCAAGGCCATCGGCATCGGCCTGCCCGGCATCATGGACCCGCGCAGCGGCCGCGTGCCCTTCTGCACCAACCTCTCCTGGCACGACGTGCCGATCATCCAGGAGATGGCGAAGTACACGGACGTGCCGGTGTTTGTGGACAACGACGCCACCGTGGCGGGGCTGGCCGAGTCCGTGGCGGGCGTCTCCGCCGGGTGTGAAAACAGCGTGTTCGTCACGCTGGGCACCGGCGTGGGCGGCGGCGTGGTGCTCGGCGGCAAGGTGTTCTCCGGCAGCCACGGCGTCGCCACCGAGATTGGCCACATGATCACCGTCGTGGACGGCGAGATGTGCACCTGCGGCAACCGCGGCTGCTGGGAGCGCTACGCCAGCGCCACCGCGCTGATCCGCGAGGGCCGCAAGCTGTGCGCCGAAAAGCCCGAGACCGCGCTTCTGAAGGCCGTGGACGGCGATCCCGCCGCCATCACCGCCAAGCACGTGATCGACCTGGCCAAGGAGGGCGATCCCGACTGCGCGGCGATCTTCGACCGCTACGCCTACCACCTGTGCGTGGGCCTGGTGAACCTGATCAATCTCTACGACCCCGAGGTGATCGTGCTGGGCGGCGGCGTCAGCCACGCGGGCCAGTTCCTGCTGGACGCCGTGCGCGCGAAGCTGCCGGACATGGTGTTCTACAAGGCCATGCCCTACGCCCGCGTCGAGCTGGCGAAGCTGACCAACGACGCCGGCATCATCGGCGCGGCGATGCTGGGCCGGTAAAACCGGCTGTTGATTGCTGCCGCGCTCTCCCGCCACATTTCCTGCGCCACTGATTCCAGCGCAGGAAATGCGTGTTCTCTGATATTCCAAATATCGCTGATTTCCGTTGGGGCGGCGTTGCGCCGCTGGGAGCGGTCCCCCGCCCGCTTGCGGACGCCAACTATGGCGTCCCTACGGCTTCCCCGGCGGTGAAGGCTTTTGGAAATGCATCCTCGCGGCAGCCTTGGCTCCCCTGTGTAAGGGGGATCGAGCGCCCGGAAAACTGCCCAGTGGGTAGTTTTCAGCGAGATCGGGCCGACAGGCCCTCGTCGCGGTTGTAACTCCTCACTCCTAACTCCTCACTCCTCACTCTCAAACCCGGAGGTTTTTTATGCGCGCATACGAACGCTTCCTGAACTACATACAGTACGACACCGCGTCCGACGAGAGCAGCCCCACCTGTCCCAGCACGAAGAAGCAGCTGATACTGGCCAGGGCGCTGGCGGACGAGATGCTGGCCATGGGCATATCCGACGCCCGGCTGGACGAATACGGCTACGTGTACGGCAGCATCCCCGCCACGGATGACAGCCTGCCCGCCATCGGGCTGATCGCCCACGTGGATGTGGTGGATTGCGTGCCCAGCACGCCGATGAAGGCCCGCATCGTCGAAAACTACGACGGCGGGGCCGTGACGCTGGAAAACGGGCTCGTGCTGGACCCGGCCGTGTTCCCGGATGTCGCGAAGGCCAAGGGCAAGCGCCTGATCGTCACCGACGGCAACACCTCGCTGGGCGCGGACGACAAGGCCGGCGTGGCGGAGATCATGGCCGCCTGCGAGCAGATCCTCGCCCACCCCGCGTGGAAGCACGGCAAGATCTGTGTCGGCTTCACGCCCGACGAGGAGATCGGCCGCGGCGCGGACAAGTTCGACGTCGAGGGCTTCGGGGCCGACTTCGCCTACACCGTGGACGGCGGCGCCGTGGGCGGCATCAACTACGAGAACTTCAACGCCGCCGCCGCAACCGTGAACGTCCACGGCCGCAGCGTGCACCCCGGCAGCGCCAAGAACATCATGCTCAACGCCTCGCTGATCGCGATGGAGTTCGCCGAAATGCTGCCGCCCCAGCAGCGCCCGGAGCACACCGAGGGCCGCGAGGGCTTCTTCCACCTGTGCGGCATGCGCGGCGAGGAGGACCAGGCCACGCTGCAATACATCGTCCGCGACCACGACCGCACGCTGTTCGAGGCCCGCAAGGAGCGCATGCAGGACATCGCCGCCTACCTGAACGACAAGTACGGCGCGGGCACGGTGGAGGTCGCGCTGAAGGACAGCTACTACAACATGCGCGAGCTGATCGAGGGCCGCATGGAGATCGTGGAGCGCGCCTACGCGGCCTATCGCGCCGTGGGCGTCGAGCCCTGGAGCGAGCCCATACGCGGCGGCACCGACGGCGCGATGCTCACCTTCAAGGGCCTGCCCTGCCCCAACATCGCCACCGGCGGCATGAACTGCCACGGCCGCTTCGAGTGCGTCGCCGTGGAGGACATGGACATCATGACGGAAATGATCGTG
>CADAQZ010000056.1 GCA_902790175.1 uncultured Eubacteriales bacterium
CGACATGGTGGCGGTGGCGCTCCAGCCGCTTCAGGCGGGGGAGACCGTCGGTTACGGCGCGGGCAGCGTCACGCTGCTCGCGGACATCCCCATGGGGCACAAGGTCGCGCTTCGGGACATACAGGCGGGCGAGCCGGTGATCAAGTACGGCTTTCCCATCGGCCAGGCCCTCGCGGACATCCCCCGGGGCGGGCACGTGCACACCCACAACCTCAAGACGCTGTTGAGCGGCGAGAAGGAATACCGCTGGCAGCCCGCTGAGGCGAAGCTGGAGCGCGTGGAGCCGGTCGCGTTCGACGGCTACCGCCGCGAGGACGGGCGCGTGGGCATCCGCAACGAGCTGTGGATCATCCCCACCGTGGGCTGCGTGAACGACGTGGCGACGGCGCTGGAGAGGCGCATGCAGTCGCTGGTCGGCGAGGGCGTCGACGGCGTCTACGCGTTCCGCCATCCCTACGGCTGCAGCCAGATGGGCGGCGACCAGGAGAACACCCGGCAGGTCCTGGCCGACCTGTGCGGCCATCCCAACGCCGGGGGCGTGCTGCTGCTGGGGCTGGGCTGCGAGAACAGCGGCATAGACCTCATCCTGGAGCACATGGACCCAGGCCCCCATCCCCGCCTGCGCACGCTGATCGCCCAGCAGGTCGAGGACGAGCTGGAGGCCGGCGCGGCCCTGCTGGAGGAGCTGGCCGGGCAGATGCGAAGGGATGTGCGCGTGCCCTGCGACACGCGGGACCTGGTGGTCGGCCTCAAGTGCGGCGGCAGCGACGGCCTGAGCGGCATCACCGCCAATCCGGCCATCGGCGGCTTCTCGGACCGGCTGGCGGCCCGGGGCGGCACGACGATCCTCACCGAGGTGCCGGAGATGTTCGGCGCGGAGACCATTCTGATGAACCGCTGCCAGGACGAGGCGACCTTCCAGAAGACCGTTCGGCTGATCAACGACTTCAAGCGCTATTTCGAGGCCAGCGGCCAGCCCGTGTACGAGAACCCCTCTCCCGGCAACAAGGCGGGCGGCATCACCACTCTGGAGGACAAGGCGCTGGGCTGCACCCAGAAGAGCGGCGCGGGTCCCGTCATGGACGTGCTGGCCTACGGCGAGCGCGTGAAGGCGCGCGGCCTGAACCTGCTCTCCGCTCCCGGCAACGACCTGGTGGCCTCCACGGCGCTGGCTGCCGCCGGAGCGCAGATCGTGCTCTTCTCCACCGGGCGCGGCACGCCGTTCGCCTGCCCCGTGCCCACCGTGAAGATCGCCACGAACAGCGCCCTCGCCGCCAAAAAGGCCAACTGGATCGACTTCAACGCCGGGGCGCTGCTGGACGGCAAAACCCTGCCCCAGCTCTCCGACGCGCTGTTCGACCTGGTGCTGGCCATCGCGGGCGGGAAAAAGACGCTGTCCGAGCGCGGCGGCTTCAAGGACCTGGCGATATTCAAAAACGGCGTGACGCTGTAGGAAACGATCAAAGACTGAAAGGAAGATAATCTTATGCTGAACTTGAACCTGAAGCCCGCGAACCTGTGCAAGTACGACGCCGTCTCGCTGGGCGAGATCATGCTGCGGCTGGACCCCGGCGAGGGCCGCATCCGCACCACCCGCGAGTTCAAGGTCTGGGAGGGCGGCGGCGAGTACAACGTGGTCCGCGGCCTGCACAAGTGCTTCGGCCTGCGCACCGGCGTGCTGACGGCCTTCGCCAACAACGAGGTGGGCAAGCTCCTGAAGGACCTGATCGAGCAGGGCGGCGTGGACACGAGCCTGATCTACTGGAAGAAGACGGACGGCATCGGCCGCATCTGCCGCAACGGCCTGAACTACACCGAGCGCGGCTACGGCATCCGCGGCGCGGTGGGCTGCTCCGACCGCGCGAACACCGCCATCTCCCAGGCGACGCCCGCCGAGCTCAACTTTGAGCACGTGTTCGGCGAACTGGGCGTGCGCTGGCTGCACACCGGCGGCATCTACGCGGCGCTCTCCGAACAGAGCTGCGAGACCGTGATCGAGGCCTGCAAGGTCGCCAAGAAGCACGGCACGATCATCTCCTACGACCTGAACTACCGCCCCTCCATGTGGAGCGCCATCGGGGGACTTGAGAAGGCCCGCGAGGTGAACCGCGAGGTGGCGAAGTACGTGGACGTGATGATCGGCAACGAGGAGGATTTCACCGCCTGCCTGGGCCTGAAGGTGGAGGGCAACGACGAGAACCTGAAGGCGCTGAACCTGGAGGGCTACTACAAGATGGTGGCCGAGGCCGCGAAGCAGTATCCCAACTTCAAGGCCATCGCCACGACGCTGCGCACCGTGAAGACCGCCACCGTCAACGACTGGAAGGCCATCTGCTGGGCGGACGGCGTGGTGCACATGTCCAAGGAGTACAACGGCCTGGAGATCCTCGACCGCGTGGGCGGCGGCGACAGCTTCGCCTCCGGCCTGATCTACGGCCTGATGACCACCGGCAACGCCGAGACCGCCGTGAACTACGGCGCGGCCCACGGCGCGCTGGCGATGACCACCCCCGGCGACACCTCCATGGCCAGCGTCGAGGAGGTCGAGGCCATCATGGGCGGCGCCGGCGCGCGGGTGAAGCGGTAAGGGACAACCCCTCAGTCACGGCTTCGCCGCGACAGCTCCCCTTGCACAGGGGAGCCTTTTGGGGGCGATGACCTCTTGCCTCCCCTGTGTAAGGGGAGGTGGCGCGAAGCGCCGGAAGGGTTGTCATTATCCACGACCTTTAAATCTATAAACGAAGGGAATGTGATCCCATGTTTCTGGACAAGGATTTTCTGCTGAACACCAAGGCGGCGCGCAAGCTCTACCACGACGTGGCGGAGGGCTGCCCGATCATCGACTACCACTGCCACATCAACCCGCGCGAGATCTGGGAGGACCGGCGCTACGACAACATCACCCAGGTCTGGCTGGGCGGCGACCACTACAAGTGGCGGCTGATGCGCTCGGCGGGCGTGCCGGAGAAGTACATCACCGGCACGGAGACCAGCGACCACGACAAGTTCCTCAAGTGGGCCGAGGTGCTGGGCAAGGCCATCGGCAACCCGCTGTACCACTGGAGCCACCTGGAGCTGCGCCGCTTCTTCGGCTACGAGGGCGTGCTGAACAGGGACACCGCCGAGGAGGTCTGGGCGCTGACGCAGGCGAAGCTGCGCGAGCCCGGCTACAGCGTGCGCGGCCTGATCGACCGATCGAACGTCGAGACCATCTGCACCACCGACGACCCGGTGGATTCCCTCGAGTGGCACGAGAAGCTGGCCGCGGACAAGACCTTCAAGACCGCCGTGCTGCCCGCGTGGCGGCCCGACAAGGCCATGAACCTCGAAAAGGAGACGTACCTGGACTACCTGAAGCAGCTCGAGGACGCCTCGGGCGTGAAGATCGACAGCTTCGCGGCGCTGAAGGAGGCGCTGAAAAAGCGCATGGCCTTCTTCGCCGAGCACAACTGCGTGCTGAGCGACCACGCGCTGAACTACGTGATGTACGCGCCCGCCTCCGAGGCCGAGGTGGAGGCCATCTTCAAGGCACGGCTGGACGGCGCGATCCCCTCCGCCGAGGACGAGAACCGCTTCAAGTTCGCGTTCATGGCGTTCGTGGCCGGGGAGTACAAGCGCATGGGCTGGGTGATGCAGCTGCACTACGGCTGCCGCCGCGACAACAACGGCCCCATGTTCCGCAAGATGGGCCCCGACACCGGCTTTGACTGCGTGGACAACACCGCGCCCTCCACCCAGACCGCGGCGTTCCTGGGCCACCTGGAGGAGCTGGGCTGCCTGCCCAGGACCATCCTCTATTCCCTGAACACCAACGACAACGCCGCCATCGACACCATCCTGGGCTGCTTCCAGAACGACGAGGCCGTCGGGCGCATCCAGCACGGCTCCGCCTGGTGGTTCAACGACCACTTCGACGGCATGACCGAGCAGATCAAGTCCCTGGCGGCGCTGGGCTACCTGGCCGGCTTCGTGGGCATGCTCACAGACAGCCGCAGCTTTTTGAGCTATCCCCGCCACGAGTACTTCCGCCGCATCCTCTGCCGCGTGATCGGCGAGTGGGTGGAGGAAGGCATGTACCCGGACGACATGGCGGCGCTTTCCGAGATCGTCCGCGGCATCAGCCACGACAACGCCAAGGCGTACTTCGGCTTCGCGGAGAAGTAAAGGCGACAAAAAATGATGGAGGTAATCGATATGTTGACGGTTGAACAGGTCGCGGCCTGCGGCGTGGTGCCGGTGGTCGTATTGGACAGTGAAGAGCAGGCGGTGCCCACCGCCAGGGCCCTGCTGGCGGGCGGCATCAACGCCATGGAGATCACGTTCCGCACGTCCGCGGCGAAGGGAAGCATCGCGAGAGTGGCGGCGGAGGTGCCGGAGATGATCGTCGGCGCGGGCACCGTCGTGAACGTGGACCAGGTGCACGACGCGCTGGAGGCGGGTGCGAAGTTCATCGTGTCGCCCGGCTCCGACGCGGAGGTGATCGCGGAGGCTATGAAGCTGAACGTGCCCGTCATGCCCGGCGTGGTGACGCCCAGCGAGATCATGATGGGCCTGAAGCTGGGCGTCAAGGTGTTCAAGTTCTTCCCGGCGGAGACCTTCGGCGGCCTCAAGGCCATCAAGGCGCTGAGCGGCCCGTTCCCGCAGATCCGCTTCATCCCCACCGGCGGCGTGAACCAGAATAACGCCGCGGAGTACTTCAAGAATCCGAAGATCGTCGCCGTGGGCGGCAGCTGGATGGTGACCAAGGACATGGTCGCCGCCGGGGACTTCGCGGGCATCACCGAGAAGTCCGCCGCGGCCACCGCGCTGTTCAGGGAGATCCGAGGATAGGACGGACGACGCCCCCCGACCCGCACGGGCCGGGGGTTTTTTCAATTCGGGCACGATTGGGAAAACGGAACGTTTTCCGGGTCGGCGAAGTGAAAAACCCTAAAGGTTTTTCAGTCCGCGAAGCGGACCGCGGACGGTTCAATCCTGCGGATTGAAGCGCCGCGCTTGGTTCTACAGGAATACGCCGACAATCATTAAGATATGGGTAAACATGAAAATGCCGCCGGATTGCGGGATGGCTTGATGGAAGAATAGATGGATACTACAACCGCGGCGTGTGCGCACTGCTGGGCGAGGACTGGGCGAAGGCCGCGGAGGATTTCGAGAAATCGATCGAGGGCGAGCCGTACGTGGACGACGCGCGCTACAACCTGGGCATCTGCCAAATGCAGCAGGAGCAGTATGAGGACGCCGTCGCGACGTTCACCGATCTGATCGGCGATGGCGAGGCGGCCGAGGAAAAGGCCGACGAGGCCGAGAATGAAGCCGAAGAAGAGAAGACCGTGAACGACGGCGCGTACTACTATCGCGCGGTGTGCCGTGCGGCGACGAGTGATCTGGAGGGCGCGGTGGCGGACTACACGGTTTGCATCGAGCATGAGTACGAGCTGGCGCAGAGCTACTACGGCCTCGACGAGGCGGAAGCGCTCGAGCCCGCGGCGTGACGGTCCGCGATATTTCCCGGAGGCGGCGGACCGGCGTCTGATGCGAATGGACCTCCGCCGCACAAAGAGGACCGGAGCGCGTCTCCCAAATGCGATCCTTGCATTTTGGAGACGCGCTCCGGTCTTGTTGTCGTGCGCTTGGTGCGGACGATCTCTTTTGATGCTATGTGTTCGTGACCCGCACGACGCGGATGTTGGGATAGGACACCAGCGCGTTGGTCACATCCGTATAGCTCAGCGTGGAGGGCAGGTGCAGCGTGTAGATGTTGGTGTAGACGTTGTGGTCGCCCGTCTCCTTGCTGGCGTTGGACTGGATGTGAAAGTCGAGGTTCAGCACCTTGACGCTGTTCTTCTCAAAGAAGGCGTTGATGTAGTTCAGGGTTTCGGCCCGGTTGATGAACTGGACCTCCAGGCGCTTGAGCGTGCGGAGGGGGATGATCCGCTGCAATATCATCAGCACGGCCAGCACCACCAGGCAGCCGAGCAGGCTCATCCAGTAGTATCCGTAGCCGGTGGCCAGGCCCAGGCAGGCGATGTTCCACACGGAGGCGGCCGTGGTCAGGCCGCCGATCTTGCGCTCCGCCATGAAGATGGTGCCCGCGCCGAGGAAGCCGATGCCGCTGATCACCTGCGCCGACATGCGGCCGAAGCTGTAGGTCACATGGTTGCCGATGGCGTCCTCATGCATGAATATGCACTCGGTCAGGGCGATCATGCACGCGCCGAGGGATACCAGCACGTGGGTGCGCAGGCCCGCGGGCCGGTTCTTGTACTCGCGCTCGCTGCCCACCAGGCTGCCGATGAGAATGGCGACGCAGAGCCGGATCAACAATTCCGTGGGGGTGAATGGATTGGCCCTGACGAGGTGTTCCAACATGACGATCCCTCCATCTATTGACTGTCAGGTGGTCTTTTCGCTCCCTGCCCGGCAGCTGCCGCGGCAGACGAGATGCACGGGGCAGATGATGTTCTGCGGCGGGCGGTCGTCGCCGTGGATGCGGGCGCGGAGCAGCTCGATGCCCCGGCGGGCCATCTCCGAGAAGCCGCAGTCCACGCTGCACAGGTCGGCGGGGAAGTGCTGGGTGCCCTGGATGTTGTCGAAGCTGACGATGCCGGGCTGCCAGCCGCGCAGTTCGGGGGTCTGTTGCAGGATGGACTGCACGTGCCAGGCCTCCTCGTCGCAGAACACGAACAGGCCGTCCACGCCCGCCTCGCGCCAGCGCATAAGGCACTGGGTGACCGAGTCGTGCCAGTTGGGCTGAGCCGTGCCGGGCTGCTCGCCGCTGCAATAGTGGAAGCGGCTCTCCGCGGGGATGCGGGCCTCGTCGCAGGCGCGCTCGAAGCCCTCCAGGCGCTTTTCATAGCTGTAGACGATGCGCTGGTGGGCCAGGTATCCCGGCCGGCGGCAGCCGTGCTCGATCAGGTGCGCGGTGGCGAGGTAGGCCCCCTGGGCGTCGTCGCTGGTGACGCTGTCGGCGATGCCCTCGCCGAGCGGGCGGGACATCAGCACGAACGGCACGCCCAGCGATTGAAGGCGCTGCACGGTGGGCAGGCTCTGGTTGGTGGGGAACAGCAGGATGCCGTCCACGCGCCGCGCCACGGCGGCCTCGACCAACTGCTCCTCCAGCTCGGCCTGCTCGCGCGAGCACATGATCTGCAGGCTGTAGTTCTTCGCGGCGGCGGCGTCCTGGATGGTGTCGGTCATGATGCCGTAGAAGGGGTTGGACATGTTGCCCAGGATCACCGCCAGCGTGCGCGTGCGCCCGGAGCGCAGGGAGCTTGCGATCTGGTTGCCCATGTAGCCCATCTCGCGGGCGACCTGCTGGATGCGCGCGCGGGTGTCGCGGGCGATGTCGTCCTTGTTGCGCAGCGCGTGGGAGACCGTGTTGATGGAATAGCCCGTCTCGCGGGCGATGTCCTGCATGGTGACGCGCCTGGAAGCGTTCGGCTGTGTCATGTTCTTCTCCGCCTTCCGCATCTTCTGCGGGTTTGTTGCATACAGTATAAAACATCTATATTAACTTCCCGCAGAAGAAGACACATTTTTATGAAAAAAGTGAAACTTCCCCCTTGACAAACCCATTATAGCGTGCTATGATGATCACAGACAAGAGCATTAACGTTAATGTTAACGATAATTATTTGTCAGTTCTGCCAAATATTACAAGATCAGATAAACCTGTAACCCTGGAATTGTTTAGCGCTGGACGCTATTCAAATAATAAGGAGGAAATCCCCATGAAGAAACTGTTTGCAATGGCTCTGGTTCTGTGCATGCTGCTCGGCGCCATGTCCGTGGCGTGCGCGGAGGAAGTCACCACCTTCACGATGTGGACGTTCATCGCCCAGCACCAGGAGTTCTTTGAGAAGGCCGCCGAGCGCTGGAACAGCGTCTATCCCGATCGTCCCATCGCCGTCGAAGTGACCACCATCGGCTACGACGACATGCACAACAAGTTCAAGGTGGCCCTGCAGGCTGACGAGGGCGCGCCCGACATGTGCGACGTCGAGCTGGGCCAGTTCCCGAACGTGCTGGCTTACAGCGACAAGCTCCTCGACCTGACCGACGCGATGGCCCCCTACATGGCCGACCTGGTGCAGGCCCGCCTGGAGATTTACGCCAAGGACGGCAAGTACTACGGCGCTCCGCTGCACGTCGGCGCGATGGTCTGCTTCTACGACAAGGCCATGCTGGAAAATGCCGGCGTCAACTACGAAGACATCAAGACCTGGGACGACTGGTATGAGGCCGGCCTGAAGCTGAAGGAAGCCGATCCGGAAGCCTGGATGGGCACC
>CADAQZ010000057.1 GCA_902790175.1 uncultured Eubacteriales bacterium
CTGCGCGAAGTTCAGGCAGTTGAACAGGAACCGGTCCACCACCCGCCCGGGCTGCTTCTCGTCCACGTGCCGGGCGCGAAACAGCATGCGGCGGTAGTCGTTGGCCCCGTCGTCGGGCTCGGTCATGCACAATTGGTCCAATAGCTCCCTGCGCCGGGCGGGCTCCAGCTCCCGGTAGTATTCGTTCCACCGCGCGGATTGTTCGAACATGGGCTATCCTCCGATATACCGTATCATACTCTGGGCGTCCCTTAAAGACTTCACCCGGCCCGACGCCCACAGCGCGCACAGCGCCGCGCCGTAGGCGGCCTCCTCCATGTGATCGGGGATCCGAAGCGGCAGGCCGAACATGTCCCCGGCCAGCCGCCGCATCAGCGGGTTGCGCCTGAGGCCGTTGCCCGAGCCCACCAGCGCCGCGGGGCGCGCGCCGGACGGCCTCGCCGATGGGGCGGGCCTTCTATAGTCAGAAAAACGCTGGGTGGTCACTTTATCGCTCCAATGTCGCTCACACAATCTATCGCCGCGGAAAGACCGGCGGCTTTCGTCGGGCCGCATTCGGCCCGTTACTGTCTTGGTTCGGCCCCATTATAGCACAGAAGGCGGGGGCGTATAAGGCACATTCGCCAACGGATTTGTAAAAATATCAAAAATATTTCAAAACCTGTCGAACGGCCCCGAAAAGCGATGCCAAACACCCGGCTTTCCTCCCCCGCGGGGTGGAAAAACCGGGTGCTTCCATTATTTACCAGCGACCTTCGCCCACGTGTCCTTCAGGGCCACGGTGCGGTTGAACACGGGCTTGTCCGCGGTGGAATCCGGGTCCTTGCAGAAGTAGCCCATGCGCAGGAACTGGAACGTCGCACCGACTTCGTGCTTCGCGATCCAGCTTTCGCAGAAGCCCTGCTTCACGGTCAGGCTGTTGGGGTTCAGGCGGTCCAGGATGCTTCCGGACGGGACCTCGACCGTCTCGCCGTCCTCATCCACCTCCACGGCGTTGACGTCCGGGGCGTCCTCGGCCAGCAGGGGCTCGTAGAGGCGATGCTCGCAGGGCACGCCGTCGGCGGCGCTGACCCAGTGCAGCGTGCCCTTCACCTTGCGGTTCGCGCCCTCGCTGCCGGAGCGGCTGTCCATGTCCACGGTGCAGTGCAGCTCCACGATCTCGCCGCTTTCGTCCTTCACGAAGTCCTCGCACTGGATGATGTACGCGCCCTTGAGGCGGACCTCCTTGCCGGGGGCCAGCCTGAAGAACTTTTTGACCGGCTCCTCCATGAAGTCCTCGCGCTCGATGTACAGCTCGCGGCCGAACGGCACCTCGCGGCTGCCGAACTCCGGGTGATCCGGGTGGTTCTCGATGGTCAGCATGTCCACCTTGTCCTCGGGCCAGTTGGTCAGCACCACCTTCACGGGGTCGATGACCGCCATGGCGCGCGGCGCGGTTTCCGCCAGCGGCGCGCGGACGCAGTGCTCCAGCAGGCTCAGCTCCACCGTGGAATCCGACTTGGCCACGCCCACCCGGTTCAGGAAGTCGTGGATGGCGGCGGCGGTATAGCCCCTGCGGCGCATGCCGACCAGCGTGGGCATGCGCGGGTCGTCCCAACCGGAGACGACGCCCGTGGACACGAACTCGCGCAGATAGCGCTTGGACAGCACGGTGCGCTCGATGTTCAGCCGGGCGAACTCGATCTGCCGGGGCGGCTGGTCGGTAACGCCCGCCTGGGCCACGAACCAGTCGTACAGCGGGCGATGGATCTCATACTCCAGCGAGCACAGCGAGTGCGTAATGCCCTCGATGGCGTCCTGGACGGGATGCTGGAAGTCGTACATCGGGTAGATGCACCACTTGTCGCCGGTGCGGTGGTGGCTGTGGCGGTTGATGCGGTACATGGCCGGGTCGCGCAGCAGCACGTTCGGGTTGGCCATGTCGATCTTCGCGCGCAGCACCCGGCTGCCCTCCTCGAACTCGCCGTTCTTCATGCGCTCGAACAGGTCCAGGTTCTCCTCCACGGACCGGTCGCGGTACGGGCTGTTCACGCCGGGCTTGGTCAGCGTGCCGCGATTGGCCCGCATCTGCTCGGGGGTCTGGTCGTCCACGTAGGCCACGCCGCGGCGGATCATGTCCTTGGCGATCTCATACAGCCTATCGAAGAAGTCGGACGCGAAGTAGAGCTTGTCCCACTTGTAGCCCAGCCACTCGATGTCCCTCTGGATGCCGTCGACGAACGCGGTCTCCTCCTTGGTGGGGTTCGTGTCGTCAAAGCGCAGGTTGCACTTGCCGCCGAACTTCTGGGCGATGCCGAAGTCCACGCACAGCGCCTTGCAGTGGCCGATGTGCAGATAGCCGTTCGGCTCCGGCGGGAAGCGGGTGTGCACGTGGTCAAACCGGCCGCTGGCCAGATCCTGGGTCACAAAATCCTCGATAAAATTCGCGGGGCGCTTCGCCTCATTTTCCATAGTCGCATCCTCCCCTGCCGCGCGCGGCGGCGAATTGCAGTATCATCATGATTATAACACGTTTTCCCGCCCGTGAACAGGCACGGAAGGTAAAATCGACGCGCCGCGCCGACTTGACTTTTCCCTTGCGATGGTTTATACTATGTTTAAACATCGCAAGGGAGGCATCGTCATGCTCGTACAGTTGAAGCCCTGGGGCAACAGCCAGGGCGTGCGCTTCACGCGGGACTTCCTGAACAGCGCAGGTATCCGGCCCGACGAAGAGCTGCGCGCCGAGATCAGCGACGGCCGGATCATACTCACGCCCACGTTTCGCCACCGCAGCCTCAGGGAGCGCGCGGCACAGTATGGCGGGGCGCTGAACCTGTCCGAAGAGATCGAGCGGGATGCGCCCGCAGGCAGCGAGGTGTGGTGATGATGGCGGTGGAACAGGGCGACCTGCTGCGCGTCGAGGGATTGAAGTACCCCGTCATCGTCGTCAGCAACAATTTCTTCAACCAGTCCGGCAAGGCCGTGGTCTGCCCCATCGTGCGCCAGGCCGCGCCAGGACCGCTGCACATCCGCCTCACGGACTGCCCGGCGGAGGGTTTCGCGCTGTGCGAGCAGGTGCGCTATGTGGACCTGGGCGCTCGCCGCTGCTCAAAAATCGGCGCCGCTCGGTACTACGACGTCATGGACGTGTCCGACGCCGTGATGGGGATATTCGATTACCAGGGACAATAGCCGACGCGCGAAAGGGATCGCAGCGAAGAACACGCCAGCAAAAACACCCGCAGGGGCGGCGATGCGCCGCCCCCTGCGGGTGTCTTTTTCCCATGCACCTAGACCGCGCCGCCGCCCATGCTGAAGAACGGCTCCGGCTCGTCCAGGTCCACCTCGTCGAGGGAGTAGTCCGCGGCGGGCGCGTTGGAGAGCCCGAGGCCCGCGTCGTTCCCAGTGTCCAGGGATGCCTCCCCGGCGGGCAGCTCGTCCTCGGCAGACGCGCCATCTTCAGCGGGTCGTTCGTCCCCGGTCGGCGGCAGTTCGTCCGCATCGACGCCCTTGCCGGTGGGTTCCCCGTCCGCCTGGGCGTCCGCTTCCCCGTCCCCGGCCTCGCCTTCGTCCTCGTCGCCCTGCGCGCCCTTGGGCTTGATCAGCCCGTTGGCCAGCAGGTAGTTGTCCTTCATCCACAGCGTGTCCTTCACCTTGAAGTTCACGGAGTAGCTGGCCAGCGCCTTCAGCACGGCTGCGCCCTGCTCGGCGGGCAGGATCGTGGGCTGAAAGTCGTTCATCGCGTTGGTGGAAGACACGGTGGCGGGGATGATGTTGATGCCCGCGTCCGCGCAGCCCGCGCGGGAGAGGTTCATGCCCACCACGAAGCTGAACTTCTGCTGGAACAGTATGCAGCGCTTGTCCTCGGGATCGGCGTTTCCAGCGAAGCAGAAGTTGCCAAGGCTGTAGACGATGTACTTGTCCTTGTACTTCTCGATGCCCTGGATCACGTGCGGATGCGTGCCGAGCACCAGGTCCGCGCCGGCGTCGATGATGGCGTGTCCGGTGACCGTCTGGTCGGTGCAGTGCTGGTTGGTGTGCTCCCAGCCCCAGTGCATGTTCACGATCAGCAGGTCGCACTGCTCGCGGGCCGCCGAGACGGCCTGCACGATCTGCTCGTTGTTGTTCTCCCACTTGGTGAAGCCGAGCACGCACACGCGCACGCCCTTGATGGTCTCCTGGTAGGCCACGTTGTAGCCGCAGAAGCCGACGCCGTTGTCGTTCAGCACCTGCGCGGTCTGCTTGAGGCCGTTCATGCCGTAGTCCTTGGAGTGGTTGTTGGCCAGGTTGCACACTTCCACGCTGGAGCCGGTCAGGATCTGCACGCAGGAGGGATCGGCCTTGAACACGAATCCGTGGCTCTTGGGCTTCGTCTCGGTGGTCAGCGGACCCTCCAGGTTGATGATGGTCAGGTCGTCGGCCTCGAACACGTCGCGCACGCCGTCGAAGAAGTAGTTGTAGCCGTACTTGCCCACGTAGTCCAGGAAGCGCCCGTAGCTCTTCGCGCCGATCATGCCGCCGAACGTGCAGTCGCCCGCGGCGGTGACGGTCAGCGTCACCTGGCCCACCGGGGCCTCCTCCTCGGCCGCCTCGGCATCCTCGGACGCTTCGGCGCCCTCACCCGCGTCGGCGGGTTCGTCGGCGTCCTCGTCCGTCTCGAAGCCCTGCTCCGGCGCGTAGGGACCGGCGGCGGGCTCGTTGGCCGCGCCTTCGCCCGCGTTCTCCTGGGCGTAGGGACCCGCGGCGGGCGCCGTCACGTCGCCCTCGTCGGCGGGCTCGGGCGTCGGCTCCGCGGTCGGCTCGGGCGTGGGCTCCGGCGTGGCACGAACGCCCTCCTCCGGCAGCAGGAACTCGCTGTCCCGCTCCTCGCCCAGGGCCGGGGCCGCCACCTGCAGCGCGCCCTCGCGCACATACCACTGCATGTCGCGATCCGGCTTCACGCCGCCGTTGAACAGCGCCATGCCGCCCAGCAGCGCCACGCCCAGCGCGCACAGCAGCGCCAGCACGCCCGCGCGCATCGTGGCCCGCTTCCTCTCGGCCATTTTCTTTTTGCTATATTTCTTGCCCATAACAGCAACCGAACCTTTCCAGGCATGCCAACGGCCCCCAAAACGGGTGGCAATTTGGCCTAATTAAGACAAAAGTTAGTCTTTTACCAACTATTCTGTCATATTATAAAACAATTTTGAAATAATTTCAAGGGCAAATCGCAATTTTCCCCGATTTTTTACCAATCCGAGCTCCAATCCGTGTCGCTCGAATCCCAGCTGTCGAAGATGTCGCTGTCGTCGGAATCGTCGTCGTTCCGGCTGGGCTCCACGTAGTAACCGGATTCCTCGAAGGCCTCCCCGGCGTCCTCGAAGCCGGCGTAAGTCTCGCCGTAGTAGTGCCCGTTGTACCAGTCGTAGTCCACGGGCTCGTCGTAGTAGACCCAGTCGCCGCCGTCGTCATAGTAGTACCAGTCGTCGTCCTGGCAGTAGTAGATGATGTCGTCGATCAGGTAATAGCCGCGGCTGGGCGAGCGCGCGATCCACCGCACGAACAAAAAGGCCGCCACGGCGACGGCCGCCGTCAGCAGCAGCGACAGCACGCGCCGGTAGATGATCTCGGCGCGGCTGCGCTTGCGCGCGGGGCGCTTTGCGCGGCGCAGCTCGATCTCCGACTGGATCTTCGCCCACAGCTCCTGCGCGGCATAGGCCTCGTCCGGCCCGCTGTAGCGCACGGCCCGCGAGCCGTCCGCCTTGTTCTTGTACACCACCCAGTGGCCGGTGTCCGCCTCCTGATAGATGCCGAAACAGCGCGCCTCCTTCCTGTCCTCATTGATGAAGAAGCGCATCCGCTCCAGCGGCATCTCCCGCGTCCGCTCGATCAGCTCCTGAACGGAATTGACTTTGTCCATGTCGCTCACCTGCTTTGTCAACGCAAGATCGCGCAGAATGGCCGGAAGGCAAGGAAGAGAGCCCTGAAAATGAGGGCGCTTACTCAAATGTAAGTAACCGATTTTTCAGGGCTCTCTGACGCCGCAAGCGCAGATTTCCACCAATATCTGTTTTTCAGGAAATCTGCGCGGTTACGGCCATTATCCGCGATCGCCTTATCAGAGCGGCATGGCGTTGTTCGCCTTATCCAGCACGCTATTATCCAGCCCGATCTGCTTGGCCTGGCGGTTCTCGAAGAACTTTTCAGCCACCTGCGGGAACCGTAAGAGAGCACGTCCTCCTCCTGGGTGTAGTACTGGCCCATTTCCTTCTTGAACTCGTCCAGGTGCTTGACGCCGTAGGACGGGTCGTCCACGGGGCGGCTGGTGATGATCTTCTGGTCGCCGATGACCTTCTTGCGCACTTCCTCGTTCACGGGCGCGGGCAGGCGGCCATACTCGCCGCGCATCAGGCCCTGGCTCTCCTTCGGGCACATCTTGTAGCGCTCGCCGGTCAGCACGTTCATCACGGCCTGGGTGCCCACGATCTGGCTGGTCGGGGTCACCAGCGGCGGATAGCCGAAGTCCTTGCGCACGCGCGGCACCTCGTCCAGCACCTCGTAGAGCTTGTCGGACTGGCCGGCCTGCTTCAGCTGGTTGATCAGGTTGGACAGCATGCCGCCCGGCACCTGATACTTCAGCGTGTTCACGTCCACGCGCAGCACCTTCGGGTCCAGAACGCCCTGGTCCTGCAGCTTCTGGGCCACGCCGCGGAAGTGCTCGGTGGCCCGGGTGATCAGGTGCAGGTCGAGGCCGGTGTCATACTCGGTGCCCGCCAGGGTCGCCACCAGCGGCTCGGTCGCGGGCTGGGAGGTGCCGTTGCCCAGGGAGGACAGCGCGCAGTCCACGATGTCCACGCCCGCCTCGATGGCCTTCAGGTTGGTCATGTCGCCGATGCCGGCGGTGTTGTGGGTGTGCAGGTGCACCAGGGTCTCGGGCTTGAGTGCCTGCTTCAGGCTCTTCACCAGCGAATAGGCCTTGTAGGGCAGCAGCAGGTTCGCCATGTCCTTGATGCAGATGTTGTCCGCGCCCATCTTCTCCAGCTCCAGGGCCAGGTTCACGAAGTACTCCTCCGTGTGCACGGGGCTGATGGTGTAGCTCAGGGCCACTTCGCAGATGCCGCCGTACTTCTTGGTGGCCTTGATGGCCGGCTCCAGGTTGCGGGGGTCGTTCAACGCGTCGAAGATGCGGATGACGTCGATGCCGTTCTTGATGGACAGGCGGGTGAACTCGTCCACCACGTCGTCGGCATAGTGGCGGTAGCCCAGGATGTTCTGGCCGCGGAACAGCATCTGCAGCTTGGTGTTGGGCAGCGCCTCCTTCAGCTTGCGCAGGCGCACCCAGGGATCCTCGTTCAGGAAGCGCAGGCAGCTGTCAAACGTCGCGCCGCCCCAGCACTCCAGCGAATAGTAGCCGACCTTGTCCAGCACCTCGCACGCCGGCAGCATGTCCTCCAGGCGCATGCGGGTCGCGGCCTGGGACTGGTGCGCGTCGCGCAGGATGGTTTCAGTGATCATAACTTTCTTTGCCATGATAATCTTCCTCCCAATCAGTTTAGTGCGCGAACAGCGCGATGAACACGCCCGCCGCGACCGCGGAACCGATGACGCCGGCCACGTTCGGGCCCATGGCGTGCATCAGCAGGAAGTTGCCGGGATCCTCCTCCTGGCCCACCTTCTGCGGCGGAGACGCCCGCGGAGCCGATCAACGGGTTGATGGTGCCGCCGGAGAGGATGTTCATCAGCTTGGCCAGCAGCACGCCGCCCGCGGTGCCGAAGCCGAAGGCCACGACGCCCAGCACGACGATGTAGATGGTCTGCATGGTCAGGAAGGTGCTGCCCTGGGTGGTCGCGCCGACCGTCAGGCCCAGGAAGATGGTCACGATGTTGATCAGCTCGTTCTGCGCGGTCTTGTTGATGCGCTCCACCACGCCGCAGACGCGCATCAGGTTGCCCAGCATCAGCATGCCGATCAGCGTCGCCGCGTCCGGCAGCAGCAGGGACACGATGATCGTGACCGCGATCGGGAAGATGATCATCTCGGTCTTGGACACCTGGCGCAGCTGGCCCATGCGGATCGTGCGCTCCTTCTTGGTGGTGAGCGCCTTCATGATGGGCGGCTGGATGACGGGCACCAGCGCCATGTAGCTGTAGGCCGCCACGGCGATCGGGCCCAGCAGGTGCGGGGCCAGCTTCGTGGTGACGAAGATGGCGGTCGGGCCGTCCGCGCCGCCGATGATGCCGATGGAACCGGCCTCGGCCGCGGTGAAGCCCAACAGCTTCGCGCCCAGGAACGTCAGGAAGATGCCCAGCTGCGCGGCAGCGCCCAGCAGTAGGCTCTTCGGGTTGGCGATCAGCGGGCCGAAGTCGGTCATCGCGCCCACGCCCATGAAGATCAGCGGCGGGTAGATGCCCAGCTTGACGCCCTGATACAGGTAGTACAGCAGGCCGCCGTTGGCGGTTTGCAGCGCGTAGCCCATTTCGCCGGTGGCGGGGTTCAGGCGCATCGTCACGTCGGTGATGTCCTTGCCCAGCCGCTGGGCCCCGGCCAGCGCGTCCGCCTGGTTGGCGAAGAACGTGAAGCTGGGATGGCTCATCATGCCGGCCGCCGGCAGGTTCGCCAGCAGCATGCCGAAGGCGATGGGCAGCAGCAGCAGCGGCTCGAACTGCTTGACGATCGCCAGGTACAGCAGCACGCAGGCTACGGCGATCATCACGTAGTTGCGCCAGTCGCCGCCGGTGCCGTCCAGGCTCTTGGCGAAGCCGGTCGACTTCACGATGTTGCCCAGGCCTCTGAGGAAGTTGATATCGGGATCGGTGTTCCCCGCGTCCGCCGCGGTTGCCTCGGCGGCTGTCTCCTCCACCTGCTGCGCGGCCTCGGCGGCCTCAGGCTCCGCGGAGCTCTCGGCAAAGGCCGCAAACACGGTCAGCAGGGCGAACAGCGCCAGCAGGCACGCGAGGGCGCGCTTGGGGCTTACCTTTTTCAATTTGGACATTCGTCAAACCCTCCTTACCGCTTTCAGACAGAACCGAATGAAGATCAGTTCAGCGAAAGCAGCACGTCGCCGGTGTTGACGGTGGCGCCCTTGGTCACGTTCACGGAGGCCACGACGCCGTCGCGGGGCGCCATGATCTCGTTCTCCATCTTCATGGCCTCGAGGATGACCAGCACGTCGCCCTTCTTCACATTCTGGCCCTGGGACACCTTCACATCGTTGATGTTGCCGGGCATGGGCGCCTTGATGGCCTCGGTGCCAGCGGGAGCCGCGGCGGCGGGCTTGGCGGCGGGGGCGGCGGCCTTCGGGGCCGGGGCGGCCACGGGGGCCGGAGCGGCCGCGGGCGCGGCTACGGGCGCGGCGGCAAAGGTCGGCGCGCCGCCGATTTCTTCAACTTCCACTTCATAGGCCTGACCGTTGACGGTGATCGCAAACTTGCGCATTTTTCTTTCCTCCCAATTCTTATTCTCTATAGTGGGGAATGCGAAATGGAATTCGCGGGAATTATCGAATCGCTGTCTGCGCGGCAGCAGCTATTCCTAATCCCTAATCCCTATTCCCTATTCCCTGAATCAAAACCTGTAAACCTGCTCAGCCCTTCCGGCGCGGTTCCAGCCGGACACCCGGCGCACCTTGCGCACCACCAGCTGCTTGTCGGAATCGGTGAAGGCGGCGATCGCGGCGGCGATCACGGCGATCAGCTCGCCGTCGTCCGTCACTTCCTCGGCCACCGGCTCCGGCTCGATGACCGCGGGCGCGGCCTCGACGGCCTGTGCGGCCGCCTGGGCCTTTGCCTCGGCCTCGGCCTTCGCCTTCGCGGCCTTCTTGGCGTCGATGGCCTTGAAGACCTGCGCCATCAGGGTGATGAAGGCGATCAGTATCGTCAGGCCCAGGAACACGACCACCAAGCCGATGGCGGCCACCTGCAGGCCGTAAACGATCTTACCAAATACGCTCATGTCGACGCCTCCTTAAAGCGGCATGTTGCCGTGCTTCTTGGCGGGCTTGGCCTCGCGCTTGCCGGAGAGCATCTCCAGCGCGCTCGCCAGGATCTGGCGGGTCTGCGCGGGCTCGATCACGTCGTCCACATAGCCGGCCTTGGCGGCGTTGACGCCGTCGGCCACGTCAGCCATGTACTTCTCCTCCAGCTCGGCGCGCTTGGCGAAGGGATCGTCCGCGCCCTTGAGCTCGTCGGCATTGTTCAGCTGCACGGCGATCTTGGGCGTCACGGCGCTGATCACCGCGCCCGGCCAGGCGTACACCATGTCGCTGGCGGCGCGGGAGGCCATCGCGGCGTAGGCCATGCCCACGGCGTTGCCCACGATCAGCGCGATGCGCGCGCTGGTGGACTCGGTCATCGCGTACATCAGCTGCGCGCCGGCGCGGGCCAGCTCGCCCTGCGGCGCGGTGGACACCTTCATGCCCAGCGAATCCACGATCGTGATCACCGGGATGGAGAAGCAGTCGCAGAAGGAGGCGAAGCGGGAGGCCTTCTTGGCGCCGTACACCGTGATGCGGCCGTCGTCCTTGGCGGGCTGGTTGGCGATGAAGCCCACGGTGCTGCCGCCGATCTTGCCGATGGCGGTGACCATCGAGGGGGCGAAGCCCTCGCTCAGCTCGATCACGTCGTTCATGTCGGCCACGCGGCGGATGATGTCGCGCACGTCTTCCACGGCGTCGATGGCGTTCAGGTCGCCCAGCTCGCGGTTCACGTCGTCGGGCGTGTCGCCGAAGATCTCATCCATGTTGTTGGCGGGGAGCATGCCCACCAGCTTGCGGGCCAGGGCGATGGCTTCCTCGTCGGTATCGGCGGTCAGCTGCGCGACGCCGGAGCGCATCGAGGCCTGGGCGTGCGCCAGCTCTTCCATGTTCACGTCCTTGCCGGTGGCGGCGGAGACCACCTGCGGGCCGTTGACAAACAGAGCGCCGTTCTTGCTCATCACGGTGATATCGCTCATGCCGGCGATGGCGGAGGCGATGCCGCCGCACTGGCCCAGCACCACGGCCACCTGGGGCACCACGCCCGAGAGCGCGCTGGCCTTGCCGGCCATCATCGCATAGGCGTTCATGGCGTCCACGCCCTCGTCCAGGCGCGCGCCCGCGGTGTCCAGCAGCGCGATCAGCGGCGCGCCGGTCTTCTCGGCCAGCTCCATCACCTTCAGGACCTTGCGCGCGTGGGCCATGCCCACGGAGCCGCCCTTCACGGTGAAATCCTGCGCGTAGACGTAGGCGGGATTGCCGTCGATCAGGCCATAGCCGGTCACGACGCCGGCGTCCGCGTTCAGCACGTCCAGCTCCACGAAGCTGGCGGCGTCCAGCAGCAGCGCCACGCGCTCCCTGACCAGCAGCTTCCCGGCCTTTTTCTGCTGCGCGCAGAGGTCCGGGTCACCCTTCAGAATCGCAAGCTTGCGCTCGCGAACGATGGGCAGATTCTGTTCCACTTTCATAGTCTTTCCCTCCATCGTTCTGCCAACCGCCCGGTCGCGCGTCGCGGGCCGCCAACCCGCACCCCCCGTCGAGGGAAGAGCGCCTGTCCAGGCCACTGGCGTAGTGTAAAAACATTGAATCCCCATTGGTTCCCAAATTTAGAATTTTCGACGTTTCCCCCTCTAATCCTCTTAATTACAACGTTATTTTTTCGAGTATATGGCGTCACGACGCCCCGCGCATAAGCAGCGCTTATGTTTTTTTCCCGTGCGCGTAAAAACGCCCCGCCCGGGGCATCAATTATATCGCGCGTCCCCCCTTGCAATTGCCGCGCAAATGTTGTACACTGGTATCGGAAGATGATCCAAACGCAATATATATGGAGGGAACAGAAAATGACGACGATCAACAAGCAGATGAGCATCGGCCAGGTGCTGGAGATCGACCGCACCACCGCGCCCATCATGATGGAATACGGCATGCACTGCATGGGCTGCCCGTTCAGCCAGATGGAGAGCCTCGAGCAGGGCTGCGCCGCCCACGGCACCGACGCCGACGAGCTTGTGCGCAGGCTCAACGAATATCTCGCTTCCAAGGAAGCGTAACGAAAGAGTGAAGAGTGAAGAGTGGAGAGTGAAGATTTAAGAATGCGTATGCACGCGGCAGCCGCTTCCTTTATCTCCACTCTCCACTCTCAACTCTCCACTCTATGTTCTCCAAACACGTATCGTGATGTCCGGACAACATATGAATTTATAGGAGGTATGCACATGGAGCCCATGAAGCTGTACGAGCAGTGGCTGCGGGATTTCGCGGACGACGCCGAGACCGTCAATGACCTGCTGGCCATCAAGGACGACCCGAAGGAGATCGAGGATCGCTTCTACCGCGACTTGGAGTTCGGCACCGCCGGCATGCGCGGCGTGCTGGGCGCGGGCACGAACCGCTTGAACAAGTACAACGTGCGCCGCGTGTCCCGCGCGCTGGCCAAGTACATACTCGCCAACGAGGGCGGCGCCGAGAAGGGCGTGGCCATCGCCTACGACTCCCGCCGCAAGAGCACCGAGTTCGCCCGGGAGGCCGCGCTGGTGCTGTGCGCCGCGGGCGTCAAGGTGTTCCTGTACGACTCGCTGCGGCCCGTGCCGGTCTTGTCGTTCACGGTGCGCCATCTGAAGTGCATCGCCGGCATCGTCATCACCGCCAGCCACAATCCCGCCCAGTACAACGGCTACAAGGTCTACTGGACCGACGGCGCGCAGATGCCGCCGGAGTCTGTCAAGGGCATCACGGACCGCCTGCCCGACACCACCTACGCCGAATCGCTGCCGATGGACGAGAAGGAGGCCGTGGAGAAGGGCCTGCTCAACTACATCGGCAAGGACGTGGACGACGCCTACATCGCCGCCATCAAGAAGCTGGCCGTGAACCCGGAGCTTGCGCGCGAGATGGGCCAGACGCTGAAGATCGTCTACACCCCGCTGCACGGCTCCGGCAACATCCCGGTGCGCCGCATCTTCGACGAGATCGGCATGAAGAACGTGTACGTCGTCAAGGCGCAGGAGCTTCCGGACGGCGAGTTCCCGACCGTGAAGGTCCCCAACCCCGAGGACCCCGCCGCCTTCACGCTGGCGCTCGAGATGCAGAAGGAGCTCGGCGCGGACCTGTGCGTGGGCACCGACCCGGACTGCGACCGCGTGGGCATCGCCTGCATGACCGACAAGGGCCTCAGGCTCCTCAACGGCAACCAGATCGGCTGCATCCTGCTGCACTACATCCTCTCCCAGAAGAAGGAGCGCGGCGAGCTGCCCGCGAACGCCGCCGCCGTGACCACGATCGTGTCCACCGAGATGGCCCGCGCCATCGCCGAGGACTACAACGTCAAGCTCATCAAGGTGCTGACCGGCTTCAAGTACATTGCCGAGCAGATCCACATCTTCGAGACCACCGGCTGCAACACGTTCATGTTCGGCTTCGAGGAGAGCTTCGGCTACCTGTCCGGCACCGACGTGCGCGACAAGGACGGCGTGAACGCCTGCATGCTGATCGCCGAGGCCGCGAGCTGGTACAAGAAGATGTACAACAAGACGCTCGCGGACGCCATCGACATGCTGTACGAGAAGTACGGCTACTACGGCGACAAGGTGACCTCGTTCGTGCTGCCCGGCAAGGACGGCCTGGAGAAGATGAAGCACACGATGGCCGCCCTGCGTCAGAATCCGCCCGCGGACTTCGCCGGCGAGAAGGTCGTGGCCGTGCGCGACTACCAGACCTCCGTGCGCACCGCCGCAGACGGAACGACCGAGGTCCTCACGCTGCCCAAGAGCAACGTGCTCTACTTCGAGTTGGCAAACAAGGCCTGGATCTGCGTGCGCCCCTCCGGCACCGAGCCGAAGATCAAGCTGTACGTGAACGCCGTCTCCGACAGCGCCGACAAGACCACCGCCCTTCTGAACGCCTACTCCGACGCGGCCGTCAAGCTGCTGGAGAGCCTGTAAGGGCGAAAGCGACTCCTCCGGGAACCCGCCGCGCGCGGGTTCCCATTTTTCTATTGAGAAAACCCGCCGGTTCTGCTCCCATGTCCCTTGTACGCACAGCCATCATGTGCTATAATTCCCCGTGGGTCAAGTACCCGAATGTGTTTGGAAAGAAGGGTAATTTATTGAAAGAATCAAAAAGATCGCGTTGATGAGCGTCGGATATGTCGCGCTGTTTACCTGCATCACGCTGGTGGCTTCGCTGCTCAAGCATCAGCCCTTCAAGTTCGACATCTGGATGGATCTGGTTGGCGGCATTCTGTGCGCCGTCGCGACCGAGCTCGTCCCGAATCCGAAGAACAAGCTGAAATAACCTCTCCCGAGCGAGCTGGAGGAGCGCGCCCTTTCCAAAATGACAAGACCAGGAGGTATTCGCCATGAAGAAGCTGTTCATCCTTGTCCTCGCACTGCTCCTCGTCGTCCCCTCCGCCTTTGCCGCCAAGACCAATTATCTCGGCAACGTCGACATCGACGACGATGTGGCCGGGTTTGTCATCACCGCCTGGAACGATCCCTTTGACGACACCACCGCCAACCGCCTGATTATCGACTATGTGGGCGAGGATCAGGATTTCCCCTTCCCCGCCGAGATCAACGATCAGACCATGATCGACTACGCAAACGACGCCTGGCACTGGACGGAGGAGCATCGCGGCTTCGGCGACTTCGTCATCGCCAAGAAGCTGGGCGAGGACGTGCTGCGCTTCTGCTACGACGGAACGACGGAGGACCCGGAGGACACCCAGGACGACGCCTATTACGACTACGACACCGCCTATTACCGCGGGGCCACCGAGGGCCAGCTCAAGCGCATCTACGCCGTGAAGGAATACCCGCTGACGGCCTACCTGATGTTCTTCCACGACGCCGCCCAGGTCCACACCGCGCTGCGCGTGGAATGGATCCCCGACGCCGAGGGCAGCCAGACCGGCCGGTGGCATGTCTCCAACTTCTATCGGGACAACGCGCGCAACTACAAGGAGATGGAGGTCTGCGCCCGCTTCAACTACTACGACCGCGTCGGCGGCGTGGAGGTCACCACGGAATCGAGCAATCTGAACGTCCGGGCCTGGCCGAACGGCGACATCATCGGCTCCCTGAAGAAGGGCTCCATCATCACGGTGTATAAGTGCGAGGAGGTCGCCGACAACGACATCCCGTTCACGCTCATCAGCAAGTGGACCGACCCGGATGCGAACGGGAGCAGCAAGCTGGAATACTTCGGCTGGGTCGCCACCGAGTACATCACCGAGGACCCCGACTGGGTCTGGGTGTACGGGGATTGACGGAAACCCGCAGAAGGCGAGATGAAAATTCGTCATCTGCTTACAAATCGGCTATTGTGAAAAAAGAGCCCATCTGCTATAATGCTGTTGTTGCGTCGGGCTCTTTTCTTTTCATGGAGAGAAATCCAAAATGAAGAAGGACCCATCGAGCAGGAAATGTATGGAACGGGCGGGAAGAAGCCCGAAAACCCCTGAAAATAAGGAGATGTGAGAGCCTATGAAGCTGGGCGTCGTGGGCCTGCCAAACGTGGGCAAGAGCACGCTGTTCAACGCCATCACCTGCGCGGGCGCGCAGGCGGCGAACTATCCCTTCTGCACCATCGAG
>CADAQZ010000058.1 GCA_902790175.1 uncultured Eubacteriales bacterium
GTCGTCGCGTTCCGCACGATGGCGTTGATGTCGGCGGAGAGCTCGTCGGCGGTGCGGCCGGCGCGGATCTTCTCAGACAGGTCCCACACCTTCTGCACATCCTGCGCGGCGCTGGTGACGGCCACGGTCTGGATGGCGGGGTCGGCCTTGAGCACCTCGGCGGCCACCATCTCGCGGATGCGCTCGGTGAGCTCGCCCTTGTAGGCGTTGTCAAACTTCACGCCCACGAGCGCAGTGGTGTTGGTGACGACCACGCGGGCGTCCGCGATCTCGCTGATGCGAGAGATGGCCTTCTCGATGTCGGCCGCGCCGTTGGCCCAGTCGAAGGGGTTGAGCGCGCCGTCTGCGGTGGCGGTGGTGTTGCCGTCATTGGGAGCGACGGCGGTGTTGCCGTTGCCGGACATACCCGCGGCACCGTTGCCGCTCTGCACGCCCGTGGTGGGGTTCGGGTCGAAGTTCGCCGTCGGGTCGGGCTGCACGTTCGCCGCGTCGTTGTTCATGCATGCCGCCAGGATCAGCGCGGCGACCGCCAGCACCAGGATGATCGGAATGATCTTTTTCTTCATGTTGCATACCTCCTTGCGCCCATAGTATGGACGCAAGGCAGGAAGATCATACCGGGAAATCTGATTTGACGCTTCGCGTCAAATCAGATTTCAGTCCTCATCCTTATAGAAGCAGCACCCGCCGATGAACTCGCGCAAAATCGAGTTCACGGGGATCTCGTCCTCCACGTCGGCGGTCTGGATGTAGTTGAGGAACTTCACCAGGCGGCGGGCCATGGTGTAGTAGGGGCTGTCGGGCGTGATGGCCAGAAGCTGCGGGTAGGCGTACTTCTTCATGATGCACAGCTCGTAGGTCAGCGCGGAGTTGAACATCGTGTCGGCCTTCTCCTGGAACGGGAATATGTACTTCTCCTCGCCGCGGCGCACGGAGGCCCACATCGCCATGGTGTCCTCCGGGGCGGTGCCGCGGAACAGGTTGTCGCGCACGATGCGCCGCAACAGCCGCGCGTCGGTGGTACGGATGCGGTTGTGGTCGTCCAGATTCAGCATCGTCAGCGGGCTGATGTACACCTTGAACTTCATGTGCGCGGGGATCGTGGCCGTCAGCCGGTCGTTCAGGCCGTGGATGCCCTCGATGATGATGGGCTGGCCCGGCTCGACAGAGAACGGGTGCGTCTCATCCAATCGCTTGCCGGATTTGAAGTCAAACTCCGGCATGTTCACCGTCTCGCCGCGCACCAGTCGCGGCAGGTGGTCGCACAGCAGGTCCAAATCGAGCGTCTCGATGCGCTCCAGGTCGATGGAGCCGTCGGGCTCGCGCGGGATGGAATCGCGGTCGAGGTAGTAGTCGTCCAGCGACACCTTCACCGGCCTCAGCCCGTGCACGCGCAACGCGATGGACAGCCGGTGGGAAAACGTGGTCTTGCCCGAGGACGAGGGCCCCGCGATCAACAGCAACAGCGCGCCGGACGCGATGAACTCGTCGGCGATCTGCTCGATTCGGCGCTCCTGCAGCGCCTCGTTGACGCGGATGAACTCGCGCAGCTTGCGGTTGACCACCATGTCGTTCAGGTCCGCGGCGTTTTCGCAGTTCAGGATCGCGTGCCAGTCAGCGGCCTCGGAATAGGTGCGCAGCAGGTGCGGCAGGTCCACGAACCGCGCGGGCTTTTTCGGGTCGTTCACGTCCGGCATTTGCAGCAATATGCCCTCGCCGTACATGCGCAGGTCGAACACGTCCACCAGGCCCGTGCGCGGGGCCATTTCGCCGTAGAAGTAGTCCTCCAGGCCGTCGATGCGATAGAGCGTGAAGTGGCTGAAGCGCCGGTAGCCCAGTATGCGCAGGCGGTCGGTCTGGCCGGTGCGGGCGAAGTAATCCTGCGCCTGCTCGGTGGACAGGCGGATGCGCTCCACGGGCAGGTCCGCCTCGACGATCGCGCGCATCTCCTGCTTCAATTGCGCCACGATCGCCTCCGTCACGCGCAGCTCGGGCAGGTCGATGTACAGCCCCTGCGCGAGGGAATGGCGGATGCGCACGCGCCGCCCGGGATAGAGCCGGTGCGCCGCCGTGAGGAACACGAACTGGATCGAGCGCTCGTAGATGCGCCGCCCCTCGTCGTCGGCATAGGTCAGCGTGCGGGCGAAGGCGTATTCGCGCACCGGGTCATTCAGGCTTTCCGTGCGTCCGCCCACCAGCACGCCCAGCGCGCCCGCGCCGCCGTCCGGCAGCCGGGAGAGCAGATCGCCCCACTTCTCCGCGCCCGTGCAGCTCATTTCCACGCCGTTCAGCTTCAGATACACACGCATCCCCTCCCATTTCCGTACAACACCCCATTATAATTCCATTATACCACCCCGCCCGAATGAACGCAAGACACATGCGAAGCCAAAAGCCTTCCCCTGAAACGCTCCCTTTGGTCGCTGGGGAAGGCTTGGGGGCGCAAAACAGCGGCCCGACAGCAAGCTGTCGGGCCGCTAAGGGGCTTTAGATCATGGTCTTACTTCTTGATGGGCTTGGCAACCTCTTCGCCGTCGGCAGTGGTGAACACGCCGTCGTCGCCGATGGTCAGCTCGTCCTCGTGCGCCACGATGGCCAGAGCCGCATCCTTGTCATACCAGAAGTCGTTCATGCCCAGCCAGGCTTCCTCGGGGATGTCGAACTTGTAGCCCTCGGCACCCTTCTTCGCGCCGTCCACGATGGCCTTGATCTCGTCCTTCGTGTAGGCTTCCTTCGTCAGAGGATTGATGATGTCCTTGTCCTTCTGTGCGAAGTAGTCGCGGCCGTAGTACACGGTGCCGACATTCTCGATCTCCACGCCATAGGCCCAGTTGGTCGACTCGGCCTCGCCCTCGGTCGAGGCGGCAGCCGCCGCGGCCTTCTGCTGCGCCTTCTTCTTGAACTTCAGGGACAGCAGCATGCCGCCGCCGCGCTGCATCTTGATGGTGTAGGTGCCATCCTCGTTCTTCACGTACTCGGCCTTGGTGCCATCGTCATACATGATGGCCTTCAGCTTTTTGCCGTGCGGAACCTTGAAGGACAGCTTCACGTCGTCGTTCTGGTGCGCCACCTGATAGGTGGTGTCGCCCGCGGTGTAGGTGCCGGTGCCGGTGACGGTGATCTTGTTCTGCCACTTGTCGGCCACCTTCGCGATGTACCAGATGGCGGCCTCCAGCTTCGCGCTGGCTTCCGCGTCGATGGTGCGGGTGAGGGTGGAATCGCCGTCGGCCTCATACCAGGTGTCTTCATTAACGACTACGTTTCCGTCCTCGTCTTCCTCCTCGTACTTTTCGGTCACTTTCTTGACGTTCTGCGTGATCTCTTCGCTGTAGACGGTGGCGATGCGGCCCAGCGCGTTCTCCTTGGCCGCCCACACGTAGATGTTCGCGGCGCTGGGATCGTACTCGGTGGTCGCCCACGGATCGTCCTTGTTGACGACCTCGCCGTCGCACACTTGCTTATAGGCGCCGGACTTCATCACGGCGATCGCGTCGCCGTCGCCGGACAGGGTGCCGTCCACCAGGACGTTCAGTTTGCTGTCCTTCATGGCGGCGACCCGCAGGCCGACGGCGTCGGTGCCGGTGGCGGCCACGTCGCCGGTCACGTTCACGGTGGCCTTGGCGTTCGTCGTCGCGCTGGCCTCAATGCCGGTGGTGGTGTCCCACATGCCCAGGGTCTCGCTGCCCTTCACCAGCACGTTGCCCGTCATGGTGAGGGTCGCCTCGCCGCCCACCTTGTCGTACTTAAGGGCCTTGTTCTTCTCATCGTATTCATAAGTGTTGCCAGCGCCGACGTTGAGGCCGAAGATCCTGTTGCCGGAAGTCTTGTCCCTTTTCGCGATGGCGCCGCCCTCGACGATGACGTTGCCCGTCAGGGTCGCGTTGGTGATGGAGCCCTTGTCGTATGCGACTTCTTTGCCCTCTTCATTCTCTACGCGCTCGACCGAAGCCTCAACGGTAACGCCGACAGCGTCCTGGCTGCTCTTCACGTTCACGTCGCCGTTGATCTCCGCGGTCGTGGTGGAGTTTTCGGAAGTCAGAACCGCGCCGGTCGCATTGGCGTTCATCTGCTCCTTCTTCTCATCTTCCTTGCCGGTCAGCGTGGCGGTGGCGGTGATCGCGCCGGTCTTCAGCGACGCGCCGTTGGCCGTGGCGGTGATCGCGCCGTTCTCCACAGTCGCGGTGCCTCTCACATAGGTAGCGGAACCAGAGGCGTACGCGTCGTCCGCCGTGCCGGTGGCGGTGACGTTGATGTCGCCGGTCTTCACCGCCGCGGTGCTCTTGTTGCCCAAACTGGTATAGGCGCCATAGGCAAAACCATCTTCTGCACCGGTAGCCGTGCCAGTCAGGTTGCCCGCAGTGACATTCAGGGCGCCCTGTGTGGCGTACGCCTCGAAGCCATTCGTTTCAGCGTAGCCGCTCGCGCTGGTGGCGGTGGCAGTGCCGTTGCCCATGGTCAGGGTAGCCTGGCTGAGCTTCTCCGGCGGCACTTCCTTGCCATCCTTCCAAGACGAGTAAGTCCGCGCGCTTACTTCGGCATTTGTGGCAATGGCACTGCCGTTCTTCGCCTCGGCGGTCGCGAACGAGTCGTTCTTCACCGTCACGCTTATTTCTCCGCCATTGTACGCAGATTCAGAGATATCCGTGGCCTTCGCGCCCAAGGTGTTCTTCACGTCCTCGGCCTTCTGGCCCTCCGCGGGCTCGGTCGCGGGCGCCTTGGCTACCGCGGTGGCGCTGTCGACGGTCACGTCGACCTTCGACCTTGGTCTTGTCGCCGTTGGCGGAAACAGAGGCAGCCGTCGCATACAGATCGTCGTAGTTATCGATCTTCGCGCTGGTGCCGGCATAGACGTCGCCGCCGGTGACGGTGAGGGTGCCCTGGTCAACCACGTCGGACCTACCGTTGATGTTCAGGGCCGTAGCGTCGTTGTAATAATCTGTATACTTGCCGTACGTTTCCTCGACCGGCTTCGTGAGGTTCACGGTGTCGCCGCCGAAGGTGAGGTTCATGTTGTCGTTGCCCTGGAGCAGCTTCCGCTCGTCCAGATCGATCATAGCGGTCGACTCGTGGACAGACATGGAGTAAGAGTCACCCGTCAGCCTCCACTCGCCCGTCTCCGGGTCCTGAGTGTAGGTGCCATAACGCTCGACATAGATGCCCTGGTTCGCACTGTCGGTGCTGGCATCGGTGATGGTGACATCGACGGTGTTCGCCGTCGTGGGATCGGCCGCGAACGTCACTTCCGTGTTGCCAATGGGGGCGGGCGGCGTGGGCTCCGTAGCCGCAGCAGCCGCATCCGCCGCGGGAGCCGCGGCTTCTCCTTCAGCCAGCGCCGCCACGCTGCCCAGCAGCATGCACAGCGTCAGCAAAAGCGCCAAAATGGACTTCATGTTGAGCTTCTTCATGATCTAAGTCCCCTCTCTTTCATTATTCCTCCAGATGATGATTTCTGGATTCTGACATACAAATTTTACCACGAATAACATATTAAATAAACTACGATTCTAGTACAAAAATATTAAATAATTGTAACAAACGAAAAATGTAACCCGTCGATGTGATTGATATGATAGAATAGACCGACGTTGGTTAATTTGACCCGGAGGCAAACATGAGCGCAAGGCTGAAAATCATACTGTCCATGACGGCGTTCGGCACGCTGTCGCTGTTCGTGCGGCGCATCGCGCTGTCCTCGGCGGAGGTGGCCCTCTTTCGCGCCCTGATCGCGCTTTTGGCGCTGGGCGGGGGGAAGGTTTTGTGGATGGGGGTGAAGAAACTCCCTCCGTCACCGCTTCGCGGCGACACCTCCCTCGGGGAGGGAGTTGCTTCCCTGGCTCGCCCCCGTGAGGGGGAGCGCTGGCGCGCAGCGCCTGAGAGGGGGCATTCCCTCCCCCGCCTCCTCCTCTTTCTCTCAGGCGCGGCGATGGGCTTCAACTGGATCTTCCTGTTTGAGGCCTACAAATATACCACCGTGTCCGTGGCGACGCTCAGCTACTACTTCGCGCCGGTGCTCGTGACGCTGGCCTGCCCGCTGCTGTTCCACGAGCGCATGACTGCGCGAAACGTCGTCTGCTTCGTCGGCAGCACGGCGGGGCTCATGCTGGTGGTGAACCCCGGCGCGCTCGCGGGGACCGACCCGGTGAGGGGCGTGCTGTTCGGGCTGGCCGCCGCCACGCTCTACGCCACGGTGGTCCTATTAAATAAGAAGATATCCGTTTATTCCGGCATCGACCGCACCGTTCTGCAGTTCGGCGCGGCGGCGCTGGTGCTGCTGCCCTACGTGCTGCTGAGCGGCGGCTTCCACTTCGCGCGCATGGACGCCGCGGGCTGGACGTGCCTGATGGCGGTGGGGCTGATCCACTCCGCGCTGGCCTATGTGCTCTACTTCTCCGCGCTCAAATCCCTGCCCGGCCACGACGCCGCCATCCTCAGCTACATCGACCCGCTGGTGGCCGTAGTCGTTTCGCTGGTCGTGCTGCGCGAAAGCGTCGCCCCCTCCCAGCTGCTCGGCGGCGCGATGATCCTCGCCTTCACGCTGGCGGACGAGCTCGGTAGGTAGACTTGTTTTCATTCTATTTCACATAATATCAGCGCCTATTTGATGTTTTCGTACATAAATAGACGCTGATTTTCTGTTTTTGTCATATATGTAGATTTCCTAATCCCCGCACACCGTCACCAGCAGCGTGCCCTCCTCGACAGCGATTTCGGCCTCAGAGGCGGCGAAGGCGTTGCTCAGGCCGAGCGGGAAGGTGTTGGTGAGGGTCGCGCTGGAGAGCGTCCACTTCGCGCCGCGGATGTCCACGCCGCGGCAGGTATCCGTCAGCGCGAACACCGACAGCTTGGCGTCTCCCCTGCCCACGTCCACGACATCCGCGGACACACGCAGGCGGCCGTTCGTCACCGCGGACGCCCAGCTCTTGCCATCGGCCATCTCCACGTGGACGCCGCGCCGCGCCGCGTAGTGCAGCGCCTGGAAGTTCGCCAGCGTGTGGTCGACGCGCCCGCCGAAGCCGCCGACGATCAGAAAGTCGTCGAAGCCCATCGCCAGCCCCCGCTTGAGGCACAGCATCGTGTCCGAGTCGTCCTTCTCCACCGGCACGCGGCACACAGCCTCGCCGGTGGGCGCGTCGGAGGAGTCGAAGTCGCCGATCACCTGCTCCGGCTTCACGCCCATGCTTCGCGCCAGCAGCCATCCGCCATCCGCACAGAGCACGCAGTCCCCCGGTCGGGGCGCGTAGACGCGCGCGGGGTCGCCGTCGCAGCGGGCAGTGAAGATCACGCAGCGCCGGGGCTGTTCGTCGAAGCTGTGATAGCGGCGCATGTCGGCGAAGGTGTCGATGGCGCCGTCGGCGAGGGCCTCGATCGCCTCGCGGTTGTGCGCCGCGGCGGCGTCGCGCACGGCGTAGGCGCGCATGCCCGCGCGCTTCGCGCCGGTGATGCCTTCCAGCACGTCCTCGAACACGGCGCAATCCGCCGGGTCGACGCCCAGTTTTTTGGCCGCGTGGCGAAACAGCGCACCGTCGGCCTTGCCCGTGTCGCCCGCGTCGGCGGCGGTACAGATCGCGTCAAACAGCTCCGCCACGCCGCAGCGCTGGAGCGTCGGCATGAACAGCTCGCGACGGTTCGCCGTGGCCACCGCCAACTTCACGCCCGCGCGCTTTAAAAGCCGCAGGTACTCACCCGCGCCCGGCTTCAGCGGCACGTGGTGCGCGTACTCCGCCTCCGCCATGCGCATCCACACCTTCGTCACTTCCTCCACGGTCTCTTTAAGCCCGTAGCGGCCGATGGTGTACACCGCGGTCTCGCGGAAGCTCATGCCCTGTATGGCGCGGGCAAATTCCTCCTGATTATAGGCAATGCCCCGCGCCGCGAAGAAGCGCACGTCCACGTCGCGCCAGACGCCGTTGCTGTCCAGCAGCGTGCCGTCGAGGTCAAATAAGGCTGCGCGGAAGGGGATGGCCTGTATGCTTTTCTTCTAAACCATATCAATACTAATCCGCAATGGACAGATTCTTCGACTGCGCCTTGCAGATCTGCAAGGCTCCGCTCAGAATGACACGGATTCGCTTCGGTGTCATCCTGAGCGGAGCGTCAGCGAAGTCGAAGGATCTTTTCTTCTATCAGCGCCTCTGCGCAGCGCATGCCGTCCACGGCGGCGGACATGATGCCCCCGGCGTAGCCCGCACCCTCGCCGCAGGGGTAGAGCCCCGCGAGGTTGGACTGGCAGCCGCCGTCACGCTCGATGCGCACCGGTGAGGACGAGCGTGTCTCCACCCCGGTCAGCACGGCGTCGGGGTCGGCAAAGCCCTTCAGCTTCCGATCCAGCAGCGGCAGCGCTTCCCGCATGCTGTCAGTGACGAACCCCGGCAGGCACCCGTCGAGGCTGCCCCACTTCACGCCGGGCCGATAGCTGGGCGTCACCGAGCCTGGGCCCTCGCTGGGCCGCCGTTTCCGCCCGCCAGCGGGTCGTCGCCGCCGAAGTCCTCCGGCAGCACGTTCACCAGCAGCGCGCTGTTCGCGTTCTCGCCGTCGCGGGCGTAGAGGCTCATGCCGTTGACCACCACCCCGCCCGCCTCGCTGGCGGCGGCGACCACCTGCCCGCCGGGGCACATGCAGAACGTGTACACGGACCGGCCCGATGGCAGGTGCACGGCCAGCTTGTAGTCGGCGGCCCCCAGCGCGGGATGGCCCGTCGCCGCTCCGTACTGCGCGCGGTTGACGGCGGCCTGCCTGTGCTCGATGCGCGCGCCGATGGCGAAGGGCTTGCGCGACATGCTCGCGCCCGCTTGATGCAGCATCTCAAACGTGTCGCGTGCGCTATGGCCCACGGCGAGGATCACGCCCGCGGTGTCCAGCGCATACGCGCCGTCCGGGCCCTCCAGGCGCGCGGCGGTGACGCGGCCATCCTCGACCATCAGGTCGGTGAGGCGCGTCATAAAGCGCACGTCACCGCCCAGCGCGATGATCTGCCCGCGCAGGTTCTTCACCATGGCCTTGAGGTGGTCGGTGCCCACGTGGGGCTTGGCCTGCCAGAGGATGCTCTCCGGCGCGCCCGCGCGGTGCATCTCCTCCAGCACGGCCCGGCAGCGCGCGTCCTTGATGCCGCTGTTCAGCTTGCCGTCGGAGAAGGTGCCTGCGCCGCCCTCGCCGAACTGCACGTTGCTCTCGGGATCAAAGGGGCCGCCGCGCCAGAACTCGGCCACGTCCTTCTCTCGCTCCTCGACGGGCTTGCCGCGCTCGACAACGACGGGCCGAAGCCCCGCCCGCGCAAGCGTCAGCGCCGCGAACAGCCCCGCGGGCCCCATACCCACAACCAGGCAGCGCCTGGAGGCATTTGCTGCCGCGCACACTTGCGACGATTCTTCGCGCCACTGATTCCAGCGCGAAGAATCTTCCTGTACTGCGTCCCCGCGGGCAGTCGCTGCCGCGCACGCTTGCGACGATTCTTCGCGCCACTGATTCCAGCGCGAAGAATCTTCCTGTACTGCGTCCCCGCGGGCAGTTGCTGCCGCCTTTCTGGCATCGGTTTCCCGCGCCACTGATTCCAGCGCGGGAAACCTGCCGTCACAGGCATTTTCAACCGAAGTTCTGTCAGCCGGGCGATCCCCCTGTAGGGGCGCCGTTGCGGCGCCCGCCTCGAGCCACCCATCGCCACTCCTATGAAGATCGCCGGCATCGCTCGTCCCCCTTGGCTCGCCCCCGTGAGGGGGAGAGCTGGCGGCGCGAAGCACCGACTGAGAGGGGGCCTCCTCCTTGATCTCCGCCGCCCCCTTCGGCAGGCGCACGGGCCGCGCGGTCTCCACGTCCAGCGTCAGCGTGAAGTGGACATCGCCCTTGTCTCGGGCATCCACGGACTTGCGCGCCAGCCGCGCCCACAGGATGTCCGCGCGCTTCACGCGCAGCGCCCGCGCCGCGAGCTCCTCCGGCGGCAGCTGCCAGTCGTCCAGTTTTTGCCGAAGCTGGGAAATGCGAATCTTCATGCCGGGCCACCCTTATTGTCATAGTCAATCATATTTTATATAAACCCGGCGCGCCCTGTCAAGAGCCCAAACTCTATTCCCCCTCCAGAGCCATCATCCGCGCCTTTCGGTTCACGGCGTCGAGGAACTCGCGGGCGGGAATCAGCCCGGCGGTGTACTGGTCCATGAGCTGCCAGGCCTCGCCGGAGGTGTCCTTGTCGAACCAGCTGGGCGCTGCCACACACACCCGATCGCCGTGCGCGCGATACCATTCGAGCTTTTCCGGCGGGATAAGCCACTTGCCCGTCTGCTCAAATTCCTCCCGATCCCGCTCCAGCGCGGCGAGCGCCTCCTCCAGTGCCCGCCGGTCCACCTCCGCGGCGGCGGCGATCTGCGCGCGCGTCTGCGCGATCCTCTCGTCGTACGCCGCCGTGACCTGCGCATACCCGTCGCGGATCACCGGCTCCGTCAGGTCCGGACAGAGGGCATATTCCGTCTCGGCGGGCAGGTGCACAAGCAGCGCCTCCATCAGATCGAGCGCCGCTTCCGCGTGGGCGGTGTAGGGATTGACGAACGCCGCGGTCATGTTCAGCGGCATCGCGCCGGGCAGGTCGTCGCCGAAGCCCAGCAGCAGCGGCGTGCCCTCCACCCCGTCGTCGTCAAAGTCACAGCGCGCGCTGAGCTGGACCAGCACGACCTCCCCGCTGCCGAAGCTATAGCCGTAACCCCTGCCGAACCACGCGTCCTCCTCCGCGGATTCATCGTCGGGCAGCCCCTCCGGGGCGAGCCCGTAGGCGGTGAAGTCCATGCTGTCCACCCGCTCCAGCAGCGCGAGGAGCCGGGGATCGCCGTAGTCGGGCAGCGCACCCGCGGCGGCGGCACAATCCACCCAGTCGTTCAGGATGGCCATGCGCAGGTTGTAGCGGAAGCCCTCGGCGGACAGGTCGGCGTAGGTAAAGCTCGCGCCGGGGCCGAGATCCGAAAGCCTCGGCCGGATCTCCTCCTCCAGGAAGTCCAGAAAGCCCTGCCACGTGTCCGGCACGTCCGAGATAGACAGTCCCAGCCGTTTAAGCGGAATCTCGCCGACGCCCAGCCCCCTGCCGTTCACGTCCACTGGCAGGGCCGCAAACGCGCCGCCCGAGGTCGTGTCCCGCCGGATGCCGGGATACATGCGCTCGTAGAACGTCCGCAGCGCTTCCCGCCCGTCCAGTGGCAGCATGTAGCCGCGCTCCAAGAGCGCCCCGTAGGCCGCCGCGCCGTCGCGGGTGTCGAATATGAACACGTCCACGTCCCTGGACTGCGTCAGCATCCCGTCCAGCACGCCCTCGGCGGACAGGTCCGCCCGCGCCAGCGCCAGCTCCGGGTGCGCCACCGCGAAGTCCAGCAGCGCGTCGTCCATCCACGGCGCGGAGAAGGACGCGGCGTAGCTCATCACGCCGCCCGCGTCCAGCGGATGGTCGGCGTCCAGCACGGCCACGCGATCGCTCATCCAGGCGACGTATCGCCCGCCCAGCGCCGCCGCGCCGTCGACGCTCAGGGGCACGGCGGAGACCGGCTCCCCCAGCTCGCCCGCGTACAGATCGACGGGACACACGCGCCCGTCCAGCACGGCGTAGATCGCGCCCGTGGCGGGGTCGGCGGTCACGCCGCCGGTGAACGGCGGCAGGTCGCACAGCTTCTCCGCGCGCCCGTCCCGGCCCACGCGGTAGAGCGCCGCGCCCGCGTCGTCGCCCTCCTCCGCCAGGATCGGGCCGTCCGGGGCCTGTAGCAGTTTAAATGCGTTCCAGCCGCCCAGCGCCTCCACCCGCGCCGAACCGTCGGCGGAATCCACCGCGCAGAGCACCGCGCCGTCGTTCGCGTAGCCCGACAGGTACAGTACGCCGTCCCGGACGCACAGCCCGGTGAGGTACGCCAGGCCGCCGTCTCGCACGGCAGGCGGCGCGGCGAGCGTCTGCACGTTTCGCGCCTCGACGGTCCCGGCGTCGGTGAGGGCGATGTCGCACAGCTGCAGCGCCTCCGCCACGCCGTCGTCGTCCGTCAACAGCCGCGCACCCCTGAGCTTCGCACCGTCCATAAAGAAAAGGAGGCCGTCGAAGGCCTGTCGCCAGCCGTCGCCGGAGCCCTTGGGCAGGTCAATGGCGTCCTCCCAGCTTTTGACCGCGCCGTCGCCCGCGCGCCAGGTGTACAGCGCGCCGCCCTGGATGTACAGCGTGTCGCCGTCGGTGAGCAGGCCGGATGATGATCGTCTTTTTCACAGGAAAAACCCCCTTTCGCGTCACTATAAAGGACGCCAAAAAGGGGGTTTGCGTTGGCTTGACTGTGAAATTTTACTTCGTCAGCGCCGCGTCGATGCCGTCGGCGGCCATCAGCGCGCTGCTCCAGGCCCACTGGAGGTTGAAGCCGCCGCAGTCGCCGTCCACGTCCAGCACCTCGCCCGCGGCAAACAGCCCCGGGCAGCGCAGCGACTGCATGCAGCGGATGTCAAAGTCCTTCAGTCTCGCGCCGCCGGCGGTGACCTGCGCCTGGTCGAAGCCCTGCGTGCCCGCGACGGGCAGCGTCCAGCCGTTCAGCCGCCGCGCCAGCGCCGAGAGCCGCGCCCCGGCCAGTTCCCCGGCGGGGGCGGCCATCTCCAGCCCCGCCGCACGGACCAGCGCCTGGCCCAGCCGCTTGGGCACGATGCCGTTCAAAAAGTCCTCCATGCGCCGCTTGGACAGCTTTCGCGCCCGCGCGCGCAGCGCGCCCTCCGCGTTGACGCCGGGCATGAAGTTCAGCCGGACCTCGCAGCGCCTGCCGCCGCGCAGCGCCTCGTTCGCCTGCCGGGCCAGCTGCATCGCGGCGATGCCGGAGACGCCGTCCTCGCCGAACAGCACCTCGCCCGCCTCCTCGCGCACGGCCTCGCCGTCCACGAGCAGCGCGATCTCGACCTCCGCGCGGATGCCCTTCAGGCCGCGCACAGCCTGGGGCGGGGTCTTGAGCGCGGCGATGGCTGGAAAGCGCGGCGCGATCGCGTGACCGAAGCCCTCCAGCAGTCGGCAGCCGTCGCCGCAGGCCCCGAGCTTCGGCGCGGCAAGTCCGCCCGCGGCGACGAGCGCAAATTTCGCCCGCACCGCGCGCCCGTCCGCGCTCGTCGCCTCGAAGGCCCCGTCGCGCCTCTCCAGCTTCGCCACGGCGAAGTCGGTCAGCGTTTCCACGCCGTTCTCGTCGCAGCACAGCCGCAGCGCGTCCAGCACCGAGGCCGCCTGGCGGCTCATCGGGTAGACCCGCCCGGCCTCGTCCGCCGCGCTTGGGATGCCGAGCGCCTCGAAGAACGCCAGCACCTTCGCGGGCGGCCACGCTCTGAGCGCCGCCTGCGCCGCGGCCCGGGAGCCGTGGTAGTCGCTCACCCGGGCGTTCAGGTTCGTCAGGTTGCAGCGCCCGTTGCCGGTGGAGAGCAGCTTGCGGCCCACCCGCCCCTGCTTCTCCAGCAGGACGACGCGCCGCCCGCGCAGGGCCAGCGCGCATGCGGCCATCAGGCCCGAGGCCCCGCCGCCGACGATCAGAGCATCATATTGCATAGTATCCTCGCAGAGATTTGGATCTTCCGGAAAGCTTCAGGAAAGCGACCTCATCCGACCTCGCTTCGCTCGGCCACCTTCCCCAAAGGGGAAGGCTTTTGGTGCGGCACTCTCCAACTCCTCACTCCTAACTCCTCACTCCTAACTCCTTCACGAGCTTTCCCCCGCCGAGGAGGGCGGCGGCGTGGAGGGCGCGGGAGGCGGCGGTGTAGAGGCGGCGGCGCTCGCCGTCGGTGAGGGGCACGTCGGGCCAGACGACGATCACGGCGTCGAACTCCATGCCCTTGGTCAGGTGGTAGCAGGCCACCACGTTGTCCCCGGCCTCGTAGTTGAGGTCGGCCTCGCCGCCGTCCAGCCGGTAGACGTTCTCCAGCTTCGTGGAGAGCGAGTCCGCCTGGGCCTGGCTGCGGGTGATCACGGCGATGGACTTGTGCCCCGCGGCGCGGAACCTCTCCAGCGTCTGCTTCAACAGCGCCTCGGAGTACTGCGCCACCAGCGGCGCCTCGCCCTCGCGGCCGAACGGCTCCAGCTGCTCGCCGTCCGGCAGGATGCGGTTGCACAGCTGGGCGATGGGCACCGTGGAGCGATAGCACCGGCTCAGCGGCATCAGCGGGGCCCCGGGCATGCCGAAGCACGCGCCCCAGCGCGAGGGATCGCAGGCCTCCATGCCGGGGGTCGTGCGCTGCTTGGGGTCGCCCAGCAGCGTGACCTGCGCGTTGGGATAGTAGACTCCGAGCATCGCCAGCGACACGTCGGCGTAGTCCTGCGCCTCGTCCACCAGCAGGTGGTAGATCAGCTTGTCCGGCGCGGCGAAGCCCAGCCGCACCATCAGATACGCCTCGGCCACGGCGTCCTCCCACCAGGTGATCCCGGCGGCCTGGTTCTCGGCGTAGGCGTCCTTGAGGGCCTTCGGCGCGGTGCGCAGCGCACGCACCAGCAGCTGACTGCCCTTGAGTTCCAGCATTTGCCGCAGCTGGGCGCGCACCGGCTGCAGGCGCTGGGCCACGGCCATGTTGCTCATCTGCCGCAGCTCGCGCTGGCTGTACTTGCCGGAAAAGCTCTTTTCATACTGCTTGTACAGGCGCTCCTCCCAGCCGGACAGCCGCGTCTGCAGCGTGGCGGCCATGCGCATCAGCTTCTGCGCGGGCGTGAGCAGCGAGAGCTCGCCCCGGTACATGCGCACCAGCTCGTCCCGGCGAATGAGCACCTGGTTGTCCAGCCGCACGTCGCGGAAGCTGGGCCCGTAGGCGGCGAAGTCGTCCGCAAAGCGCTTCAGCTGGCCGAGGAACTGCGCCCCGCCCTTGTAGAGCACGGACTGGCGGCGCAGGCCGGTCTCGTCGTCCAGCAGCGCCTCCAGCTGGCGGTAGGGCTTCTCGACCTTCTTGCCGAGCACGTCCTCCACCACCTCGCGCATCGTGCGCGCGCGGATGTTCTCCTCGCCCAGCTCCGGCAGCACGCCGGACACGTACTCGGAAAAGGCGGTGCTGGGCGAGAGGATCACGATCTTGCTGGCGTCCAGCACGTCTCGGCGGCGGTACATCAGATAGGCCGCGCGGTGCATGGCCACGCTGGTCTTGCCGGAGCCCGCGCCGCCCACGACGGACAGCACCCGCGCGTCCTCGCGGCGGATGGCCGCGTTCTGCTCGGATTGGATCGTGGCCACGATCTGCCGCATGTGGCGGCTGGTGGCCCCGGAGAGGATGTCCAGCAGCATCGAGTCGTCGATGTTCAGCTGGGTGTCCACGTAGTAGCGCAGCCGCCCGTTCTCCATGCGATACTGGCGCTTCAGCGTCAGCTGGCCCCAGATCTCGCCGGACGGGCTCTCGTAGCGGGCCTCGCCGGGCGTGGCGTCGTAGTACAGACTGCAGACCGGCGCGCGCCAGTCGTGCACCAGCAATTCGCCCTTCTCGTCCTTTAAGCTATACAGGCCGATGACGATCTTCTCCAGCTTGTCCTCGCCGCGCTCGGCGAAGTCCACGCGGGCGAAAAACGGGTTCATCAGCATCCGGCGCGAGCGCTGGGCCAGGCTGTCGGCGAATTGGCGGCGCGCCACGAAGCGGTCCACCTCCGCCGAGAGCTGCTCCAAATCCTCCTCGGAGAGGGCCGTGGGCTTCACGCGCAGGTCCTCCCAGGCGTCAGCCACGATGGCCTGTATCGACTGCAGGTGGTCGTTGGAGATGACCTGGGCGCGCTCGATCAGCGCCAGCAGCAGCTGCTGCACCCGCACGGTATAGGCCTGCTCCTCGCGCAGTTCCTTCAACTGTTCCATAAGAAAAACCTCCGGGCTCGAAAACCATATCCCCGCGCGCGTTCGCGCCGCACGTATAGGATATACCATTATAGCACAATGTTAGGGAAAAGAAAAGACCTTGCGGATTTTTCAATGTTGAATTAGAATAATAGCAGAATTCCATCCAAAATCACTCCTCGAAGGGTTGTGATCCAATGCCTCCCAAGCAGCGGCCCATGTGGCGGCGACTTCTGCTGATCGTCGCGGGCGCGACGATCTACGCCGCGGGCCTGGTGTGCTTCGCCCGCCCCGCGGGCCTGTTCCCCGGCGGCTTTACGGGCCTTTCGCTGCTGATCCAGCAGTGCTGCCAGCGCTACCTGGGCTTCACGCCGCCCTACTCGCTGTTCAGCCTGACGCTGAACTTCATCGCGGCGGCGCTGTGCTTTCGCTACATCGGCAAGAAGTTCGCGCTGCTGTCGATGCTGGCGGTGGCTATCTCGAGCGTGCTGACGGACCTGATGCCCGCCTACACCTTCTCGCAGGACCCGCTGCTGTGCAGCGTGTTCGGCGGGCTGGTGAACGGGCTGGCGATCTCGCTGTGCCTGCGCGCCGACGCCAGCACCGGCGGCACCGACTTCATCAGCATCTACCTGGCGGAAAAGAGCGGCCGCGACGCCTTCAACCTGATCCTGGGCGGCAACGTGGTGATGCTGGCGGCGGCGGGGCTGCTGTTCGGCTGGGAGCGCGCGCTCTACTCGATGATCTTCCAGTTCTGCACCACGCAGGCGCTGCACACGCTGTTTCGGCGCTACCAGCACCGCACGCTCTGGATCGTCACCGACCAGCCCGACCCCGTCTACGCCGTCATTCGCGACACCACCCACCACGGCGCGACGCTGTTTCAGGGCACGGGGCTGTATCTGGGCAAGCCGCGCTCGATGATCTACACCGTGCTCTCCGGCGACGACATCCGCCGCGTGGTGCACGACGTGCGCCAGATCGACCCCCACGCCTTCATCAACGCCATGCGCACCGACTCGCTGACGGGAAGGTTCTACCGGAGGAAGCAGGATTGAGTGTGGAGTGTGGAGTTGAGATAGCCGCGCGGCAGCAGCTATTAACTCCTCACTCCTAACTCCTAACTTAACTCCGCTCTCCTGTAAGGAGGTTTTCATGCTCGCAGGTTTGCCTGAGGTCGCCGTCATCGGCGCGGCCATCGCCGACATCCCGCTGGCCCCGGTGGGCCCGGAGGTGTTCGCGGCGCACTCCACGCCGCTGGCGCGGATCGCCATGACCCCCGGCGGCGACGCGCTGAACGAGGCGCTGGCGTTGGCGCGGCTGGGCAGCAGACCGGCGCTGGTCAGCGTCGTGGGCGCGGACGCCGCCGGAAACTTTGTGCTGCGCGCGCTCGCGGACGCGGGCGTGGACGCCTCGTGCGTGCGGCGCGTCCCGGGCCTCGACACCGGCATCAACGTCGTGCTCGTCGGCGCGGATGGCGAGCGCCGGTTCATCACCAGCCGCAGCGGCAGTCTGCGCAGGCTGTCCCTTGCCGACATCCTGCCCGCGCTGGGCAGCCCGGCGCTCGCGGACATAAAGATCGCGTGCCTGGCGAGCCTGTTCGTGTCGCCGCTTCTGACCCTCGACGACACCGCGGCGCTGTTCGACGCGCTGAAGGCGCGGGGACTGACGCTGTGCGCCGACACAACGCGCCCGAAAAACAGCGAGAAGCTTCGTGAGGCGGGCGAAGCGCTGTCGCGGCTGGACTACTTCTTCCCGAACCGGGACGAGGCCGCGCTGCTGACCGGCGAAAGCGACCCCGACCGCGCCGCCGACGCGCTGCTGGGCGCGGGCGTCGGGCACGTCGCGATCAAGCTGGGCGGCGCGGGCTGCCTGCTCAAATCCCACAGTGAGCGCCATCTCGTGCCCGCGTTCCCCGGCGCAAACTGCGTGGACACCACCGGCGCGGGCGACACGTTCGCCGCCGGGTTCATCGCCGCGCTCGTCGAGGGCCGGTCCTTCCTCGACTGCGGCCGCTTCGCCAACGCCGCCGCGTCGCTGTGCGTGGAGTACGTCGGCGCGTCGGGGGGATGGACAAGGGATGAGGCGGAGGAGAGGTTTGAGGGAGTAGGCAGTAGGGAGTAGGGAGTAGGAATAGTGAAGATCCTTCGCTTCGCTCAGGATAACAACGACGGCAATCCGCCAATCTGTCATCCTGAGCGGAGCGAAGGATCTTTTAGTCTCGTTATGGGCGGGCGGCGCATCGCCGCCCCTACACTATTCCTATCCCCTATTGCCTATTCACTTTTCCTACTCCCTACTGCCTACTCCCTACTGCCTACTCCCTACTGCCTACTCCCTACTCCCTAAATCTCCTCGTCCTCCCCGACCGTCTCCTCGGGCTCGTCCTCCTCGGCCTCGGCGCGGGCGACGCAGACCACCTTGCTGTCCTCGGCGACGCGCATCAGGCGCACACCCTGGGTGGTGCGTCCCAGCGTGGAGATGGAGGAGACGGGCGTGCGGATGATCGTGCCGTCGTCGGTGATCAGCAGGATGTCCTCGGCCTCGTCGGCCAGCAGCTGGCAGGTCAAGCGGCCGGTCTTCTGCGTCAGATTCATGGCCTTGATGCCCTTGCCGCCGCGGCTCTGCACGCGATACTCGTCGATCTCGGTCAGCTTGCCGTAGCCGTTTTCAGTGATCGACAATACCTTCATATCGGGGAACACCGGGCACATGTCCACGACCTCGTCGCCCCGGTTCAGCTCGATGGACTTCACGCCCATCGCGGCGCGGCCGATGGGCCGCATGTCCGTCTCGGGGAAGCGGATGGCCATGCCGTCGCGCGTGCCCAGCAGCAGCTCGTAGCTGCCGTCCGTCAGCGCCACGCCGATCAGCTCGTCGTCCTCCCTGAGCACCAGCGCGATCAGGCCGCTCTTGCGCAGGTTCGTGAATTCTGAAAGCTCGGTGCGCTTGATCACGCCGTTCTTCGTCGCCATGATCAGGTAGTGGCCCGCCACCTTCTCCGCCGGCACGGGCAGCAGCGCCTTCACCTTCTCGCCCGCGTCCAGCTGCAGCAGGTTCACGATCGCCGTGCCCCGGGCGGTGCGCCCGGCCTCGGGGATCTGGTAGCAGTTCAGCTGGTACACGCGGCCGCGGTTCGTGAAGAACATCAGCGTGTCGTGGGTGGAGACCACGTACATCTGCTCCACGAAGTCCTCCTCGCGGGTGGTCGCCCCGACGACGCCCTTGCCGCCGCGCTTCTGGGCGCGATAGGTGGCCTTGGGCAGGCGCTTGACATAGCCGTAGTGCGTCAGCGTCACGACCATGTCCTCCTCCTGGATCAGGTCGAGCATGTCGATCTCGCCCTCCAGCGCGGAGATCTCGGTGCGGCGCTCGTCGGCGTACTTGCGCTTGACCTCCAGGATCTCGTCCTTGATGATGCCCAGCACCAGCGCCTCGTCGGCCAGGACGGCCCTGTAGTAGGCGATCAGCTTCTGAAGCTCCGCGTACTCAGCCTCGATCTTGTCGCGCTCCAGGCCCGTCAGGCGCTGCAGGCGCATGTCCAAAATCGCCTGGGCCTGGCGCTCGGTGAGCCCGAACCTGGACATCAAGCCGTCCTTGGCCTCCTGGCCGGTGCGGCTCGCGCGAATCAGCGCGATGACCTCGTCGATGTTGTCCAGCGCGATGATCAGGCCCTCGAGGATGTGGCTGCGGGCCTCGGCCTTGTTCAGGTCGTACTGCGTGCGGCGGCGGATCACGTCCTCCTGGTGCTCGATGTAATGGTGGATCATCTGCCGCAGAGAGAGGATCTTCGGCTCGCCGTCCACCAGCGCCAGCATGATGGCCCCGAAGGTGTCCTGCAGCTGGGTGTGCTTGTACAGCGTGTTCAGCACGACATTCGCGTTCATGTCGCGCTTGAGCTCGATGACGATGCGCATGCCCTCGCGGTCGGACTCGTCGCGGATGTCGCTGATGCCCTCCACGGTCTTCTCGTGCACCATCTCGGCGATCTTCTCGATCAGCTTGGCCTTGTTCACCATGTAGGGGATCTCGGTGACGACGATCCTCTGGCGGCCCTGGCTCATCTCCTCGATCTCGCTCTTGGCCGCTTGCCCAGGATCACGCCGCCGGTGGGGAAATCCGGGCCCTTCACGTACTGCATCAGGTCGTCCACGGTGCAGTCGGGATGCTCGATGTAGTGCACGCAGGCGTCGATCACCTCGCCCAGGTTGTGGGGCGGGATGTTCGTGGCCATGCCGACGGCAATGCCGCTGGAGCCGTTCACCAGCAAATTCGGGAAGCGGCTGGGCATCACGGCAGGCTGCATCAGGGTCTCGTCGAAGTTCGGGTAGAAGTCGACGGTCTCCTTCTCGATGTCGCGCACCATCTCCATGGACAGCTTCGACAGCCGCGCCTCGGTGTAACGCATGGCGGCCGCGCCGTCGCCGTCCACGGAGCCGAAGTTGCCCTGGCCCTCCACCAGCGTGTAGCGGATGGAGAAATCCTGCGCCAGGCGCACCATGGCGTCGTAGACGCTGGAATCGCCATGGGGATGGTATTTGCCCAGCACGTCGCCCACGATGCGCGCGGACTTCCTGTAGGGCTTGTCGGGGGTGATCCCCATCTCGTTCATCGAATAGAGGATGCGCCGGTGCACGGGCTTCAGGCCGTCCCGCACGTCCGGCAGCGCGCGCGTGACGATGACCGCCATCGCGTAGCTGATGAACGAGCGCTTTAATTCATCCTCGATGTTCAAGGGGGTGAGTTTGCCGATGTTGTTCTCGTCGGGCATGTTGTGGTTTCCTCCGTTTCTATGAGAGGTGAGGCGAAGGAGGGATTAGGGACTAGGGATTAGGGATTAGAAATAGTGGGCAGAGCCACCGCATTCCCCCGTCATTCATCCGAAATCATCATTCGCCCAGTTTTGCTATGAGTACGTTCAGCATGCGTCCAATTACCTCGCTGAGGTTCATAGCGTGTGTGATCTGTTCTTGTGTCAGATAACACAGTTCGACGCAAATCAGTAATTGGGTTTCAAGCTCATACTTCGAGCCTCGGGCCATGGACAGGAACCGGGCATAATCCTTGCTGGACGCGCGGCCGTTGCCTTCTGCGATGTTGGATGGAATGGACACAACAGCCCTGCGGATTTGATTGGATAGTGCATAGATCTCTTCTTTTGGCAGAAAGCGCATCAGCTTATAGGTTTCCTTGAGCAACTCTATAGAACGCTTCCAAACTACAAGGTCCCGGTAGTTCTTCGCAAAACCATCTGCCATATGGATACCTTCTCACTATTCCTAATCCCTATTCCCTAATCCTTCTCCCGTTAAATATCTAGATCCGCCACCAGCTTCGCGTTCTGCTCGATGAACTCGCGGCGCGGCTCCACCTGGTCGCCCATGAGCAGGGTGAACAGCTCGTCGGCGGCGATGGCGTCCTTCATCTCGACGCGGTACATGCTGCGGGTCTCGGGGTTCATGGTGGTGTCCCACAGCTGCTGGTAGCTCATCTCGCCCAGGCCCTTGTAGCGCTGGATCTCCGGCTTGGCGTCGCGGCCCATCTCGTCCAGCAGCTTCTGCAGCTGCGAATCGGAGTAGACGTACTGCTCCTGCTTGCCGCGCGTGACCTTGTACAGCGGCGGCTGCGCGGCGTACACGTAGCCGTCCTCGATCAGCCGCGGCATGAACCGGTAGAAGAACGTGAGCAGCAGGATGCGGATGTGGTTGCCGTCCACGTCGGCATCCGTCATGCACACGATGCGGTGGTAGCGCAGCTTCGCGGGGTCGAACTCCTTGCCGAAGCCCGCGCCGAACGCGGTGATCATCGCCTTGATCTCGGCGTTTGAGAGCGCGCGGTCGATGCGCGTCTTTTCCACGTTCAGGATCTTGCCGCGCAGCGGCAGGATGGCCTGGAAGTGCCGGTCGCGGCCCTGCTTGGCGCTGCCGCCGGCGCTGTCGCCCTCGACGATGAAGATCTCGCACTTCGCCGGGTCGCGCTCGGAGCAGTCCGCCAGTTTGCCGGGCAGCGCCGCGCTCTCCAGCGCCGTCTTTCTGCGGGTCAGGTCGCGGGCCTTGCGCGCGGCCTCGCGGGCGCGGGCGGCGGAGAGGCACTTGTCCAGCACGGCGCGCGCCGACGAGGGGTTTTCCTCCAGGTAGGTGGCCAGCTTTTCGGACACCATCGAATCCACCAGCGGGCGGATCTCGCTGTTGCCCAGCTTGGTCTTGGTCTGACCCTCGAACTGCGGCTCCACCAGCTTGACGGACACGATGGCGGTCAGGCCCTCGCGCACGTCGTCGCCAGTCAGGTTCGCGTCGCTGGCCTTCAGCATGCCGTTCTTGCGGGCGTAGTCGTTGATCACGCGGGTCAGCGCGTTGCGGAAGCCCGCCAGATGCGTGCCGCCCTCGGGCGTGTGGATGTTGTTGGCGAAGGAGAACACGCTCTCGTTGAAGCTGTCGTTCCACTGCAGCGCCACCTCCACCGTGGAGCCGTTCTTGAGGCCGGAGATGTACACCGGCGGGGCGAACAGCGGCGTCTTGTGGCGGTTCAGGTACTCGACGAACGACACGATGCCGCCCTCGTAGTGGAACACCTGCTCGTGCGGCTCCTCGCCGCGCAGGTCCTTCAGCTCGATGCGGATGCCCGCGTTCAGGAAGGCCATCTCGCGGAAGCGCGTCTTGAGCGTGTCGAAATCAAAGTGGCCGGTCTCGAAGATGCCGGGCTCCGGATCCTCGCCGGTCTTCACGTCCGGCCAGAAGCGGATGGTGGTGCCGGTGCGCTCGGTCTCGCCCACAACCTTCAGGTCGTAGAGGATCTTGCCGCGCTCATACTCCTGCTGGTAGATCTTGCCGTCCTGGTAGACGTTCACCTGCAAATGGCTCGACAGGCCGTTGACGACCGACGCGCCCACGCCGTGCAGGCCGCCGGACACCTTGTAGCCCTCGCCGCCGAACTTGCCGCCCGCGTGCAAAACCGTCAGGCACACCTCCACCGCCGGGCGGCCCATCTTGGGATGGATGCCCACCGGGAAGCCGCGGCCGTTGTCCTGCACGGTCACGGAGCCGTCCGCGTTCAGCGTCACTTCGATGTTGTCGCAAAAGCCGGCCAGCGCCTCGTCGATGGCGTTGTCCACGATCTCATACACCAGGTGGTGCAGGCCGCGCTCGTCGGTGGAGCCGATGTACATGCCCGGGCGGCGGCGCACCGCCTCCAGGCCCTCCAGCACCTGTATCTGGCTCTCGTCGTAATGATTGTCTCTCTGCATTTTTTTGACCTCTCACGCCGCCCTTCCCGGCGGCCCGGAAAATATTTTTCTACCTATAGTAATTATACCACTTTTTGCCCCGCTCAGACTTGCATAAACAGGTTAAGAAGGGGCGAAAATATACATTTAACGCGCGCGAAAAATAACAGCCCCGCTTGGAGCTGTTTTTACATGTGTACGAGCATATAAACGTACGGTTTTCGGACTGAAAACGCACACACGCAACGCCTTATCAGCCCGATAAACGGGAATTTATACTACTGTATATCCTTCAGAAGCCAAAACGGTCAACGCCCGCTCATAGTTCTCTTCTTTCACAAGGATATAATCTGTGTTGTATGTCGATACGGCGAAGATGCCGATTTTATGTTCTGCGAGTATGCCTGACAGTTTTGACAGAATACCGATCAACGAAAAATCGAGAACTCCCTGAATACGGAAGCCTTTCCATCCGTCATCCCGCTCGGTTGTGTTCTGCGGCGTATCCTCTGTTTTGCACACCAGCGATAATTCTTCATCCGTCTTCCCGATAAAGTAGAAATCAGTATCCATGTTAATGCATGATTTCTCTGAAACCTTACAAACAGTAAGATCATGCTCAATCCTCTTCAATATCATCTGTAACGTTTCCTCACAAATCCCGATTTGTCGATCTGTTTTCAGCCTTCGTTCATTTTCTTTTTCACCGTCTTACAGGAAGCAATCAGCATCACACGGATAGACGTGCACTTTTCATTCAGAGATCGGAATAATGTATCGTCTATATAGTTTGTGCGGTGAAGCAATTCCATCCAATAGCCGGTTTCGCTGGCTTCTTTCAGGGCGATCTCGAGCTTTGAGACAAAATCCTTTTTACCCTGTGCGTAATTGGCTTCATGAATATTCGCGCCGATGGAAGTGCCAGAGCGTCCAATCTGGTTGGAGATCACGGTTTCATGCTTGGCTTTGAGGTCCTTTACAAGACCGCGAGCTGGTTTTCTTTCATTGTAGTATCTCCTCCGAAATCATTATAGCACAGAGCCGCTGTTTTTTTCAATGATGTCGGCGCTGTGCGCCTGATGATGCTTCGTCGCTCGCGCTCCGAAATGATGTTGCTCCCGATGGTCGCAATGATGCTGCTCGCTGTGCTCGCAATGATGCCGCTCCCGATGGTCGCAATGATGCCGCTCGCTGTGCTCACAATGATGCGATGTTTGCCCTTGTCATGTCCCGCAGGACACATCATTGCCGTAGGCAGCATCATGCGCGAAGCGCACATCATTTGCCCGCCAGGGCAAACATCATTTAAAAGATTGCCCTTGTCATGTCCCGCAGGACACATCATTGCCGTAGGCAACATCATGCGCGAAGCGCACATCATTTGCCCGCCAGGGCAAACATCATTCAAAAAGCGCCTTTTGTCATTGGACAAAAGGCGCTTTTTGCTGGCGCACCCAAAGGGATTCGAACCCCTGACCTGCCGCTTAGGAGGCGGCCGCTCTATCCTGCTGAGCTATGGGTGCCTGTATGATCGTTCCGGCAAACGGAACAATAGTTATTATGGCACGAAGCCCGCCGCTTGTCAAGGGCGGAAATGTTGCAAATGGGCACGGGTTGCGGATCGGCCGCGGATGCGCTATAATAGGCCTATCCCGCGAAAGGAAACTGTCGAATGAAAAACCGCGTATTCTGGAGCCGCTTCTTCCTCGCCGCGTCGATCCTGACGGCGATCGCGATCTTCTGCTTCTCGGCGCAGTCCGGGCCGGACTCCGCCGAGCTGAGCGAGGGCGTGACGCTGACGGTGGCGCGCGTGGTGCGCCCGGGCTTTGACGAGCTGCCCGCGCCGGAGAAGCTCTCCTTCATGGACCAGCTGGGCCTGGTCGTGCGCAAGTGCGCCCACTTCAGCGAGTTCGCGCTGCTGGCCTTCAACCTGGCGTGCTGGCTGCGGCTGCGGCGCATGGATCGCCCCCGCGCGGCGGCGCTGCTTCCCGCCTGGGTGATCGCCACGCTCTACGCCGGCACGGACGAATTGCACCAGATGTTCGTCGAGGCGCGCGGCCCCGCCATCCTGGATGTGGGCATCGACAGCGCCGGGGCCCTGACCGGGGCGCTGGTGGCACTGGCGGCGATGGCAATCTTCAAAATGAAGAGTCTAAAAACAGAAAACAGAATCAGCAGCTGCCGCGAATCCTGAAAAAAGCGCACAATCGATATGTCCTTTTAAACAAAATGTACAGATCCTTCGCTCCGCTCAGGATGACAAGTTTGCGTCGCCTGTCATCCTGAGCGAAGCGAAGGATCTGTACGTTTCGCCTGGGAACAGGTGCGGTCAGAGCGCCGCGGCTTCATCGCCTCGCAGCATCTCCTAATCCCTAATCCCTATTCCCTAATCCCTCTCAATAGTTCTCCGCCTTGATCTGGAAGTAGCTCTGCGGATGGTTGCACACGGGGCAGACCTCGGGGGCCTGCTTGCCGATGTGGATGTGGCCGCAGTTGCTGCACTGCCAGATCATGTCGCCCTCGCGGCTGAACACGAGACCGCCCTCGATGTTCGCGAGCAGCTTGCGGTAGCGCTCCTCGTGCTCCTTCTCGATGGCCGCGACGCCCTCGAACTGCTTGGCGATGTCCTCAAAGCCCTCCTCGCGGGCCTCCTGCGCGAACTTCGCGTACATGTCGGTCCACTCGAAGTTCTCGCCGTCGGCAGCGTCGTTGAGGTTCTGCGTGGTGGTGGGCACCTTGCCGCCGTGCAGCAGCTTGAACCACATCTTCGCGTGCTCCTTCTCGTTCTTCGCGGTCTCCTCGAAGATCGCGGCGATCTGCACGTAGCCGTCCTTCTTGGCCTGGGAAGCGTAGTAGTCGTACTTGTTGCGGGCCTGGCTCTCGCCCGCGAAGGCCGCCATCAGGTTGGCCTCGGTCCTTGAACCCTTGAATTCCATAACGCACCTCCAAATAATAGTATATCCGGTCCGGACACATCTTATCATGGAGCCCGGCGTTAGTCAATCCTTACCCGCGCACCAGGCCTCGATGGCCCGATGCGCGTACTCCGCCGCGCCGGGGCCGCCCGCGGCGTCGATGTTCTCCGACATGCCGGCGGCTCCGGCGTACATGCGCCCGAGGCCGCGCAGGATCGCGTCGGAGCAGGTGTAGAAGTGCTCGGTGATGAAGGCCTTCAGCTTCGCCACCTGCGCCTGCGGGATCTCGCCCGCCGGGTCCATGCCCTGCATGGGGCCGAAGGCCGCCAGGATGCCCATCAGCGCCGCCGACAGTTCGCGCTCCTCCTCGCGGGTCCGCCCCTTCGATTTCTCCTCGTACTCGCGATACTCCGCCGTCTGCCCCCAGCTGGCCTTCGCCTGCCGGGCGTATTCGTCGATCTTTTTTGAATCAAACGCCGTGAAATTCATATACTTCACCCCGATCAATTTGATGCCCCGGGCCAGGTCGATCAGGTTCTCTAGATGCTCCACCTTCAGCTGAAGCAGCTCGATCTGCTGGTCCAAGGCCCGGTTTCGGTCGTAGGCCGGGCTGTCCAGGATGGCGCGGATGTCCTTCAGCGGGAATTGCAGCTCCCGAAACAGCAGGATGGCGCTCAGCCGCTCCAGGCTCGCCTCGTCGTAGAGCCGATAGCCGGCCTCCGACACCGCCGCGGGCTTCAATAGCCCGATCCGGTCATAGAGGCGCAGCGCGCGCACGCTCACGCCGGTCAGGGCGCTGATCTCGCTCACCGTCATCATGTCCGACCCACCTCCCAGGAACAGAATAAACCCTGACGCAAGGTCAGGGTCAATGGGAAATCGAAAAATTAACAGAAAGGGTGAAATCATTTATAACCATTCGCCCTATTTGGCAAACTTGGCAGGGAGGTATCGGAGGGGAGCAGCCCCTCCGATTACCAATCCGTTCCCGGCGGCATGTACGCCGGGACGGAATGTAATTCTGTTTTGCAGAATTCATACCTTGCAGATTTGCCGCCCGGAAATCGCCTGCGATTTCAGGCAAATCTGTCAAAGGGGTGGTCTTGGCGGGGGAAGCAGGTCCCCCGCCAATTGCCATGAAGCCGAAGGCGGAATGGCAACGATCAGTCCGCGCGCACGCGCCAGCCGTACTTGTCCTCGATCTTGCCGGTTTGGATGCCGGTGATGGTGTCGTACAGCTTCTGGGTCACCGGGCCGATGGAGCCGTCGCCGATGGTCATGACCTCGTCCATGTAGCGCAGCTTGCCCACGGGGCTGATGACGGCGGCGGTGCCGGTGCCGAAGACCTCCTCCAGCTTGCCGCTCCTCGACCTCCATGCCCCACTGGCGGCACAGGAACAGCACGCTGTTGCGGGTGATGCCGGGCAGTATGGAGCCGTTGAGCATGGGCGTGACGATCTTGCCGTCGATCTTGAACATGATGTTCATCGCGCCGACTTCCTCGATGTACTTGCGCTCCACGCCGTCCAGCCACAGCACCTGGCTGTAGCCGCCGTCGTGGGCCTTCACCTGGGCGATCAGCTTGGCGAAGCCGATGCCGCCGCGCACAGCGCGCACGTACTCGTCCTCGATCCAGATGCCCACGGGGGCCAGGCCGCTCTCGTAGTAGGCGCCGGAGGGGCTGAGGATGACGATGAACAGGTAGGTCTTGCTGGGGGCCACGCCCAGGAACTCGTCGGTGGCGATGATGAACGGGCGGATGTAGAGGCTCGTGCCGGGCTCGGTGGGGATCCAGTCCTTGTCGATGGCCACGACTTCCTTGATCGCCTGCACGAAGTCCTCCTCGGGGATCTGGGGGATGCACAGGCGGTCGTTGGAGTTGTTGGCGCGCTTGGCGTTCATGTCCGGGCGGAACAGGTAGGCCTCGCCGTTCGCGCCGCGATAGGCCTTCAGGCCCTCGAACATCGTCTGGCCGTAGTGAAACACCATCGCGGAGGGGTCCAGCTCGATCTTCTGGTAGGGCACGATGCGGGCGTCGTGCCAGCCCTTGCCCTCGGTGTAGTTCATGATGAACATGTGGTCGGTGAAGATGTGGCCAAAACCCAGCTTCTGGCCCGGTGCGGGCTTCGCCTTGGGGGCCGTGGTACGTTCAACGCGGATATCCAGCATGTGAATCGCTCCAATCTGCAATGTAATGGGTAACAACTTGCACATATGATACCGCGCTAAATCGCGAAAATCAAGAGTTCAGGGCGTTTTTTCATTCGATGTTTACAAATACGCCCCTTGCGCTTTCCCGGCGCTTCGTGTATAATGACATCCACAAATCCATACGAGACAGTTCGAGGCCCTCCTGTCTGACGGACGCGCATGCGTCCCGAAAAAACAAAACCAGGTTTTCGCCGCACAGCGGCGCACAGGGCATGGAATTCCATGCCCTGTGTAAATTTGGCACGATTAGGAAAACGGAACGTTTTCCGGGTCGGCGACATCCGCAGGATGGCGTCGACAATCGTTGTGGGGTCTCTCTGTCCGAAAGACACAGGAGGAATCCCCCATGAATCCCAACGAAAACAAGCCTCGCTTCACCACGCGCAACCTCGTCAACGCCGGCCTGATCGGCGCGATCTACGTGGCCCTGACGCTGATCTTCCAGCCCATCAGCTTCGGCGCGATCCAGTTCCGCATCGCCGAGGCGCTGACGCTGCTGCCGATATTGACCGTGGACGCCGTGCCCGGGCTGTTCATCGGCTGCGTGATCGCCAACCTGCTGGGCGGCGGCGTGTGGTTCGACGTGGTGCTCGGCTCCATCGCCACGCTTCTGGCCGCCGTCTGTACGCGCCTGTCGCGCGAAAAGCCGTTCCTCGCCGCCATCTTCCCCACCGTGTTCAACGGCCTGATCGTGGGCCCGGTGGTGTACTTCGCGTATGTGCGCGCCCCCGGCGACCCCGTCAGCGTCGGCATGCTGCTGTTCAACATGGCCACCGTCGCCTTCGGCGAGCTGGTGGTGTGCTACGCGCTGGGCATGCCGTTCCTCTACGCGCTGAAAAAGCTGCCGATGAAGGCGTTTGGGAAGAAGTAAAGGGCGCATAAAAGATCCTTCGACTGCGCCATGCTCGCGCATGGCTCCGCTCAGGATGACAACGTCACGCGTATTACGTCCACGGGCGGTTCAAATTCGCTACATGGCTTCGCTCAGGATGACAGGTTTGCGGTTGTCGCATCGTTGTCATCCTGAGCGGAGCCGCGAAGCGGCGCAGTCGAAGGATCTTTTTATTTCTCCACCCTCCTCTTGATCGCCGCAATGATCGTCAGCACCAGCCACACGACCAGCGCCACGGCCAGGAAGCCGATGACGGCGTAGACCGGCGAGAAGGACAGGCGGTGCTGGAAGGGGGTCTCGGTGCTGTACCAGTCCTCCCCCAGCAGCGCGAAGGCCCGCTGCACGCCGTAGTCGCCGCCGCGCAAATTCCACGACAGCTTCATCCACCCCGTGGCCTTGTAGGCGGACACGTTGATCGGCACGGTGATCAGGTTCGCGACGAGCGACACCGCCGCCGCGATCCACAGCCGCGCCTTGCGGCCGCGGCTGCGCGCCTCGACCTCCTTCTCGTCCAGCACCCACTCGGGCACGTGGGCGCGGATGTGCTCCAGCACGAAGTCGTAGTCCTCCGGCGGCACGGGGATGCGCATGCGGGTGACCATGTTCTTCAGCACGATCATGTTCCGGTCGCGCTGCTCGACGATGCCCTTCACGCCGGAGAAGTAGTTGGGCTGGTCGCGGGAGGCGTTGTGCACGTTCGTGGTGGTGCGCGCAGCCTGCCCGGCGTGGCCCGTGGCGAGGCCCGCCACCAGCGTCAGGATCTCCAGCGCGTCGGTCACGTTGCGGGTCTTCTGGGTGTAGGCCGTCTGCAGCACGTAGTCGTCCGTCATCACGAAGAACATGCGCATCACGCCGCGGGCGCACAGCGCCCAGATCACGTAGATGATCGGCCACAGCACCAGGAAGCCGCCGAAGAAGATCAGGCCCACCACCCAACCCGGCGTCCGGCCCCAGTCGCCCATCATCATGGCGACCAGGCCCATGCCCAGGGCGATCCAGAAAAAGATCTTCATCACCATGCCGAACATGTACGGGTCGTGCCACATGTCCATGAAATAGGTCCAGCAGTACACGCCGTCCTCGCTCTGGCGCACGCGGCGCTCCAGCTCGCGCTCCTCCATGTCCATATCCTCCGCCTCCATTTTCGCGGGGGCGTCCGCCGGACGCCCCCGCCTGTTTTTGTGCGTTTATTCGCGCTCGATCAGTTGTAGAAGTCCGCCTGGGGCTGGTAGTAGCGCACAGCCGCGTCCAGCGCCGCCAGCGTGGAGGCGTCCTCGCCCTGGATGTACTTGGCGGTGTAGGTCACGGTGTGGTCGCCCACGGTGTCGTACAGGCGCAGCATGTCGATCATGAAGCCCTGCAGGCGGTAGGTGTACTTCACGGCGGGCAGGTCCTTGCCGCCGATGGTGTAGTACTCATACTCCACGTAGCCCACCAGGTCGTCGCCGTAATCCCGCTGCATGGCGGGCGTCTGCTTGTCGCGGATGAAGGCCGCCGGGTCGGGCAGGATGTGGTCCTCCCGGTACACCAGCACGTACGGGATGCCCTTTTCGTTGCCGTTGGTGTAGACGGTCAGGCCGTTGCTCTCGCTGAACTCCCAGGTGTTGCTCGGATCCGTGGCGATGGAGAAGTCCATCTCGCGGCAGGAGACGGGGATCAGGTTGCCCAGGTCCGGCTTCTGCACCTGCTCGGGCTGGGGCAGCGGGTCGGAGGAACCGCCGCCGGGCAGGCGATCGCTGGAGCCGCCTTCGATGGCCGCGGGCGCGGCGGAGGCGTTGTTGTAGTAGTCGGCGTCCTCCTGGAAGAAGCCGACGGCCTCCTCCAGCGCGGCCATGGTGGCGTCGCCCTCGCCCTGGAGGTACTTGGCGACGTACATCACGGTGCGGCCGTTCCGGTTCTCATAGACGCGGTAGATCTCGATCACGTAGCCCTGCACGCGATAATCGTAGATCGCGCCGACCACGTTCCGCCCGGCCAGCGTGGTGTCGCCGAGCTCCCGGATGCTGAGCAGGTCGTTGCCGTACTGCTGCTGCATGTAGGGAGTCAGGCCGCGGTCGATGAAGTCGTGCAGGTCCTCGATGGGCTCGTTGAGCACGTACAGCTGCGCGAACGGGATCACGTCGCGCTCCTGCGTATAGATCAGCGCGCCCTCGCCCTCGACGTACTCCCAGCCCACGTTCGTGGAGGTCAGCGTGGAGAAGCCCTGCTGCGGCACGGAGACGATGGTCTTGCCGTCGTAGGTGCCGGGCGCGGCGTTCGCCGCGGGCTCCGTGGCGACCGGCGCGGGCTCCGGCTCGGAGACGGGCGCGGGCGAACCGCCGGTGTAGTAGTAGGGGTCCGGCTGGAAGTAGTGCGCCGCGATGCACAGCACCGCCAGGCAGTCCTGGCTGTCGTCGGCGTAATAGCGCGCCTGATACTCCACAAAGCCGTCGTCGCGCAGCTGCCTCAGGCAGAAGCAGATCCTGTCGCGGCCGTTGATCTGGTAGGAGAACATCGCGCCGAGCATCTCCACACCGGCGATGGTATACCAGTTCACGGGGTCCATCTGGATCAGGTCGCCGTCCACCTCATCGCGCAGGCTGGGCGCGAATGTGTTTTGTATGTATTCCCGGTTCGTGGCCTCGTCGTTGCTGCCGCCCTCGGCGTAGGCGATCATCACCCAGGGGCTGTCGTCGTTGTTGCCCAGGTCGATGTAGAAGCCGCCCTCGGCGTAGTAGCCGTCCAGGCTGGGGGCCGTGAGCGTGGAGAAGCCGAGCTCCTCGCAGACGAGGGGCTTGTACTCGACGTCCCCACCGCCGGTTTCGCCGGCGCTGTCGCCGATGGCCGCATCGCCAAAGAGCAACCCTTCGGGGCCGGAGATGGAGCCGATGGGCCCGTCCGCCAGCGCGAGGGCCGGCAGGGACGCCGCGAGCAGCAGCGCCAGGAGCATCGCTATCAGTTTACGCATGGTGTTTCCTCCTTCGGTTTGGTTTGATCGTCTATTTTACCGCGAGATCGTGTAGTCCACGCTCCGCAGGTAGTAGTCCTCGGTGCCCGCGTCGATGATCTGCAAGTTCGGGTTCTGGTACTCGTAGCGGTGCAGCTCGTAGTCGTCCCAGAAGCCGGTCTCGGCGCGGTAGATCTCCCCCGTCTCGCTGTCGTAGAGGCGGTCGTAGCCCAGCGTGGCGTCGCTCCACTTCTGCGAGAGCACGTCGTAGGCGTCGGTCCGGTCGTCCCACAGCGCGTCGTAGCAGGCGCGGCCCTCCAGCATCGTGGCGTTCATCTGGCGGACGATCGCGCCGGTGTCGTCGATGGTCTGTAGCGTCTGGCGCAGGTACTCCTCGGAGAAGCGGAACGAGCTCAGGCACCGGCTCAGCACGGGCTCCAGCTCCCGCAGCTCGCCCACCGGCGCGGCGAAGCCCATGAACTGGTAGACCGAGTCGGGCCAGATGTCCACGCCGCCGGAGATCAGGCTGCCGTCGTTGCTGGGCTGGGCCGTCATCACGCCCTCGCAGGCAACGTCGTATTCATCGGTGAACGTGATCCGCGCCACGAGGTTCTCCTCGCAGGTGGGGATCCTGAACACCGGGCTGGGCGTGGTGTCCAGCACGCGCAGGTCCTCGATCACCGGGAAGACCGCGGGGTCCAGCACGTCCCGGCTGTCGGCGTACTTCTCCGCCATCAAGCGGATCTCGGTCGCGTGGGACAGGAAGCAGGCCAGCGTGTGGTCCTCCAGCACGGGAGCGTCCGAGGTGATCTTCATGCCCGGCAGCGCCGTCCTTCCGGGGTTCTCCTGCCACCAACGCTTCGCCGCCTCGCTCTTCATGAACGGGTACAGCGCGCCGGTGCGGAAGAAACAGCGGCTGGGGTTGGCCGGGTCGTAGGCCTTGAAGCAGAAGCTGTTGGCCAGGTCGCCGGTGGCGACGATCTTCCAGCCCGCGGGCAACTCCACCTGGAAGCGGGCGTCCTCGTAGACGTAAGTGTCCGCCACGATGGGCTCGGCCCGCTTCACGCTGTAGCCGTTCATCGCGGTCGCGCCGCCGCCGCTGCCACTGTTGCCGCCGCTGCCGCCATTGTCGTAGTAGTGCGCGCCGGGATGGAAGAAGTGCACTGCGATGGCCAGCGCGTTCAGCGTGTCGTCCGGGTCGTCGGGGTAGTAGCGCAGCGTGTAGCACACGTTGCCGCCCCAGCGCAGATCGAACAGCCGGAAC
>CADAQZ010000059.1 GCA_902790175.1 uncultured Eubacteriales bacterium
GTGACATCAGAAGATCAGGTTCAGTATGAAGATCTCCGCCATGGCCGCCAGGCCGATGACCAGCGTCATCAGCGTCTGGGTCTTGTAGCCCTCCTCGGGGGTCATCTCGCCGAAGTTCGTGACCACCCAGAAGTAGGAGTCGTTCGCGTGGGACACGGTCATCGCGCCCGCGCCGATGGCCATGACGACCAGCGAGATCTCCACCGGCGTCGTAAAGCCCAGCACGCTCAGCAGCGGCGCGACGATGCCCGCGGTGGTGGTGATAGCGACGGTGGAGGAGCCCTGCGCGCTCTTGAGGATCGCGGCCAGCAGGAACGGGAAGAAGATGCCCATCGCCTGCAGCACGGAGGCGTGCTCGGTGATGAAGTTCACCATGTCGGACGAGGCGATGACCTTGCCCAGCACGCCGCCCGCGGCGGTGACGAACAGGATCGGGCCGACGGTCTTGAGCGTGTCGTTGGTCAGGTCGTAGAACTCGGCCTTCTTGCCCGCGCCCAGCAGCTGGATGACGGCCAGCACGGTGCCGACGGCCAGGGCCATGATCGGCGTGCCCAGGAAGGTAAAGAACTCGGCCAGCCAGCCGGTCGCGCCCGCCATCGCCACGATGGAGGACGCCGCCATCAGCAGGATCGGCACCACCAGCGGCGCCAGCGCGTTCAGGCCGCCGGGCAGCTTGCCGTACTCGGCCTTCAGCTCCTCATAGGTCTTGACGGTCTCGCCGGACTCGGCCAGCTCGTCCGCGGACTTGATCTTCTTGCCGATGGCCTTGGCGTAGAGCATGCCCGCGATCAGCGGGAACACGGAGCACAGCGCGCCCAGGCCCATGACCAACAGCAGGTTGCTGCCCACGCCCAGCGTATTCGCCGCGGCGATGGGGCCGGGCGTCGGCGGGATGAACACGTGGGCGATGTACAGGCCGCAAGACAGGCACACCGTCATGGCCACGCTGGAGGTCTTGGTGCGCTTGACCAGCGCCTTGCGGATCGGGTTCAGGATGACGAAGCCGCTGTCGCAGAACACCGGGATGGAGACCACCCAGCCCATCAGCTCGATGGCCAGCTCCGGGTTCCGCTCGCCCACCAGCGAGATGACCATGTCGGCCAGCTTCAGCGCCGCGCCGGTCTTCTCAAGCACCGAGCCGATGAACGCGCCCAGTATGATGACGATGCCGATGGACGTGAACGTGCCGGAGAATCCCGCGCCGATGATGCCGGGGATGTCCGTCAGCTTGATGCCGGCCACGATGGCGAGCAGCAGGGAAATGCCCATGATGGACAGGAACGGATGCACCTTCAGCTTTGAAATCAGAAGGATCATCACGACGATGGCCACCACGAAGGCGATGATCAACGGGACACCGGTCATAAACACTACCCCCTCTGTCTGTATGTCGGCTTTTCGCCGTTACAACATGATTTTAACACTCTCGCCGCACATTGTCAATCGCGCGCGCCCGTCTGTCCCGTCAGATCATGCCTATTCCTTGTCAAAACGCGCCCCGTCGGGCAATTCCACGTATGGGAAGGGGTCCGAGCCCCAGGCGAGGTAGACCAGCGCGTCCCCCTCTATGCCGAACATGAAGGACAGGTCGTAGCCCGCGTCGCCCTCGTCCATGTAGACGGCGTCATAGGCGGTATACCAGGCGCCCTCGCCCATGTAACTGCTGAGCGGCCCCTCGTAGAAGGCGTAGGTGCCGTCGGCGTTCAGCGTGATGGTGAAATCGCCGCCGAAGCCCTCGCCCTCGTAGCGATAGGTCCCGGCGAGGAAGGCCGCCTTTTCCCGCTGGAAGACGGCGTCCATCGCATCCACGGCCGCGCCATAGTTCTCCGGAAAGGCGTTGTCGCCGGAGGACGAGACGGTCGCGCCGTCCGCGAATTCCAACTCCAGCGCAAAGCACTCCCCGTCCAACACCTCGTATTTCGTCTCGTACGCGCCTTCCCAGTCCTCCATATCGTTGTCGGAGACGACCTGCCGGAGTTCCTCCGCCAGCTCCGCCGCCAGCGGCCTCGGCTCGCCGTCGTCCTCCCGGATGGTGCAGCCGCCCTCATCCCAGACGACCTCCCACGACCGGGGCATCATCTCGCCCCAGCGGGAGAAGTACAGCCGCGTCAGCGCGTGCCCGTCCGCGTCCGCAGGCTCCGCGCACGCGGCGACAAGCGCGCCGCACACGGCCAGCGCAAGCAATACCGCCCAAAAGCGCCTCATATCCATCCCTCCCTTTATTCGCATTATACCACAGCGCGGGCGGCTTGTCAGGCGCTTTACGACATAAAAAGCGGGGCGGCTCCTCTCGGAGCCGCCCCGCAGTGCGTCAGGCTTTCTCGAATCGTATCACGTTCCAGCTGAGCGCGGGCAGCTTCACCTGCGCCCGGCCGCCGTCGATCGTCCCGCCCGGGCCCGCCGTCGGGGCGACGTTGCCGGGATCCTGCTCGGTGTTCACGGCCTTCACGTCGTCGTGATGCAGCAGGATGTGCTCTTTGAGCTTCATGCCGCCGAAGGCGCGCAGGTCGATGTCCAGGCAGAAGTCCTCCGATAGATCGCGGTTCACGCAGAACACCGTCACGCTGCCGTCGTCCGCGAGCGTCGCCGTGGCGTCCACCAGCGGCACGGCCTCGTAGTCACTGCAATCGTAGACCGGCGTGTCCACCAGCGCCCTGAGCGCCGTGCCGCGGCCATACTGCGAGGCGTGCAGGAAGGGCCAGTAGATCGTCTGCGCCCAGCAGCCCCCGCCGGTGCGGGTCATGATCGGCGCGATGACGTTCACCAGCTGCGCCAGGCACGCCACCTTCACGCGGTCGGCGTTCTTGAGGAACGTGATCAGCATGCTGCCCGCCAGCAGCGCGTCCTCGAAGTTGTAGACGTCCTCCAGCAGCGGCAGCGCCGGGCCCCACTTCTCGCGCTTCCAGATCTCCTTGTCCTGCTCGTTGGAGTGATACCACACGTTCCACTCGTCGAACGACAGGTTGATCTGCTTCTTCGCGTGCTTCTTGCCCTTCACGGCGTCACAGATGGCGACGACGGACTGGATGAAGCCGTCCAGGTCCATGCTGCGGGCGAGGAAGCCGGGCGTGTCGCCGGTGGGGTTGCCGTAGTAGCGGTGCAGGGACACGTAGTCGATGTTCTCGTAGCACTCGTTCAGCATCTCGTACTCCCAGCTGCCGAACGTGGGCATCTCGGACGAGGACGAACCGCAGGCCACCAGCTCGATGGACGGGTCCACCCACTTCATCATCTTGGCGGTCTCGTTGGCGAGGCGGCCGTACTCCACGGCGGTCTTGTGGCCCATCTGCCAGGGGCCGTCCATCTCGTTACCCAGGCACCACAGCTTGATGCCGAAGGGCTCCTTCGCGCCATTGGCGATGCGCATGTCGGAGAACTTGCTGCCGGAGGTGTGGTTGGCGTACTCCACGATGTCGCGGGCGTTCTCGGGGCCGCGGGTGCCCAGGTTGATGGCGTACATCACCTCGGTGCCGGCCTTCCTGGCCCAGTCGGCGAACTCATGCAGGCCCACGGCGTTGGTCTCGGTGGTGAACCACGCCAGGTCCAGGCGTTTCGGGCGCTTCTCGACCGGGCCGACGGAATCCTCCCAGTTGAAGCCGGACACGAAGTTGCCGCCGGGATAGCGCACCACGGGCACGTCGATGTCGCGCACCAGCTTCAGCACATCCTTGCGGAAGCCCTGCTCGTCGGCCTCGGGGTGGCCGGGCTCGTAGATGCCGCCGTATACCGCGCGGCCCAGGTGCTCGATGAACGAGCCGTAGATGCGGGGATCGATCTTGCTGATGACGTAGTCCCTGTCGAGGATCATTTTGGCCTGCTTCATGTTATCTCTCCTTGCTGTGATTAGTCCTGTCCGGTCGCCCGCACGCCCCAGACGGCCTGTCCGTCTGCGGAGAGCGCGGTGAAGGTGGTGACGAAAGCGTCCTGGTCGGCGTCGTAGCCAACGGCATAGCAGCCGCTGTAGTCCACGCCGTCGAGGGTGAGGCGGATGCGGCCGTCGCCGTCGCTGGCGAATGTGCCGCCGATCTCGCCCGACACGGTGAAGTCCTCGCCGAATTCCAGCGGAATTGACACGTGCTCCACCTTGTTCACGTCCTGCCCGTGGAAGAGCACCTTGAAAGTTCCGAACGGCTCGCATTCGGCGCCCTCCGGGATCGCGGCGTCGGTTACGTAGCGCGTGGGGGCGATGACGGGCCAGCCGTCGTCGTTGAAGAACATGCGCCGCGTCTGCACGATGTAGCGCGCGTCGTTGCCCTTGAAGCGGGTGTGGTGGATCAGGAACCAGCCGTCCTGGGTCTCGATGGCGCTGTTGTGGCCCGGCGAGCGCACGACCTGCGCCCTGTCGCTGTTCTCCCCCGCCAGCGGCTCGAACGCATAGCCGCCCATCAGCTTCGTGCCGTAGGGGGCGATGTCGTCGTTGTTCCAGAAGTTGCCGGGCTCGCACATGCAGTCGCGCATGTCGTGGCCCGCCGCGTCCTCGTAGGGACCCTCGACGTTCTTCGAGCGGCACACGCGGATGTTGTAGCCGTCGTCCACGTTCAGCCCGCCGAAGGACAGGAACAGGTAGTAGTAGCCGGTTTCACCACAATATACCACATACGGCGCTTCGATGCAACTGTGGTTGCCGCCCAGCAAATGGATGCCGTACGGCTCCTGGCCGCCTTGGATGAGCCCGGTTTCGGGGTCGAGCTCCAGCAGGAAGATGCCGCCGGAATAGCTGCCGTAGACCATCCAGAGCCGCCCATCGGCGTCGAAGAACACGCAAGGGTCGATGGCGTTGGGCAGCTTCGTGGCGTCGTAGCCCGGATCGCCGCTTTCGAGCAGGATCTGCACGTTCTCAAACGGCCCCTCGGGGCTGTCGGACACCGCCACGCCCAGCGCCGACAGGGGCTTGGAGCCCTCGCAGCAGCAGTAGTACATGTAGTAGCGCCCGTCCGAGAGCCTTATCACGTCCGGGGCCCAGAAGGTGCCCGCCTCGGCGAATGTCAGCGCCTCCTTGAACTCGACGGCGTAGTCGGGCTGGAGCGTGCACTTGTCCAACCGGGAAAACAGCTTCCAGTCCTGCAGGTCCTTCGACTTCGCGGCCTGCATGTGGCTTCCGTAGATGTAGTACGTGCCGCTGCCTTCGTCGTACAGCACGGACGGATCGTGCACGCTCGCGTTGCCGAACTTCACCTGCGCCGCAAACGCCGGAGACACGGTCATCCATAAGAGGAAGGCGGTCAATAAAACGATTCTCTTCTTCATGGTCTTTGTACCGGGCGAGAGTTCAGAGTTGAGAGTTTAGAGTTAAGATAATGGCCGGAGAGAAAGAGACCTCTCCCGGCGCTTCGCGCCACCCTCCCCATCGGGGGAGGGCTTTTGGCACACTTCAACTCCACACTCCACTCTCCACACTCCACACTATCCCTTCACCGCTCCGGCGGTCATGCCCTCGACGATGAACTTCTGCGCGAACAGGTAGATGAGCAGAAGCGGCAATATCGCGAAGCAGGAGCCGGTGATCATCAGGTCGTAGTTGTTGCCGTAGGGCGACCAGAGCGTGTTCAGGCCGATCGGAATGGTGTACTTCTTCATGTCGGAGAGCACCAGCATCGGCCACAGCAGCGCGTTCCACGCGCCCATGCCCGTCAGCACCGCCATCGAGGCGTAGGCCGGCTTCATCACCGGCATGATGATGCGGAAGAACACGCCGTACTCGGTGCAGCCGTCGATGCGCCCGGCCTCGATCATCTCGTAGGGAATGTTGGTCAGGAACTGGCGGAAGAAGAACACCGCGCTCATCGACACCAGGAACGGCAGCATCACGCCCGCGTAGGTGTTTCTCAGGCCCATGGCGTTCACCTGGGTGTACATGGGCAGCATCAGTATCTCCAGCGGCACCATCATCACCATCAGCACGCACATGAAGATGGCGTTCTTGCCCTTGAAGTTGTACTTCGCCAGGCCGTAGGCCACCATCGAGGACAGCAGCAGCGTCAGGCTCCCCTGCACGAGCACCACCAGCAGGCTGTTCTTGTACCAGAGGAAGTAGTCGTGGGGGTTCAGTTCGCCGTTGGACATCACGCCCGTGAACAGGTAGCGCCACGCCTTCGTGTGCAGCAATTCAAACGTCGGGTTCAGGTTCAGGCCGCTGACGAACAGCTCCGCGCCGCCCTTGAACGTGCCCAGCAGCAGCGCGTACAGCGGGATCAGGAACAGCACGCAGAGGATGGCGAAGAACACGCCCAGCAGTATCCTGGAAACCGGATTGGATGCCTTCCTGTTCATGCTCAGTCCTCCTTCCTGCCGATCACGCCGGTGATGCGCAGCTGGATCAGCGTGATGATCAGCGCGCCGAACAGCAGCACCAGGCCGACCGCCGAGGCGAAGCCGAACTTGTCGACCTTCTCAAAGCCGTAGCGGTACAGGTAGCCGACGATGGTCAGGCCGTAGTTCTTGGGGCTGTTGTTGCCGCCGAAGATCATGTAGCTCTCGGTGAACATCGCCAGGCCCGCGTAGATGGAGATCGTCAGCACGTAGATCGTCGTGGGCTTCAAAAGCGGCAGGCAGATCTTCGTGAACTTCTGCACGCTGTTGGCCCCGTCGATGTCCGCGGCCTCGTACAGCTCGCGGGAGATGGACTTCAGGCCCGCCATGTAGTAGAGCATGTTCATGCCCGTCCAGCGCCAGAAGCACAGCAGCACCATCGCGAACATCGAGCCGCTCTTGTCCTTCAGCCACGTGATGGGCTTCAGGCCAAAAAGGCCGCGCACCTGGTTCATCATCGCGCTGTCCAGCTCGGAGAACATCATGCGGAAGATGATGCCCGCGACCACGACGGAGCACAGCACCGGCATGAAGGCCACGGTCTTGAACAGCTTGCCCATCTTGGACAGGCCGGTCTCGGCCATGTAGGCCAGCAGCATCGGCACGGGGATCAGGATCGCGCAGGTCAGCACCATGTAGATCACGGAGTTGCGCACGGCGGTGTAGAAGTTCTTGTTGGCGAACAGATCCTGATAGTTCTTCAGGCCGATCCACTTCGTGCCCGCGCCGGTGATTTCCTGAAAGCTCATCAGGACGGTGGAGATGAAGGGATAGGCGAAGAACACCACGAACGTGACGATGAACGGCGCGACGAACACGTAGGGCGCGACGCTCTGGGAATACAGCAGGTCGCGGTTCATCATCACGTACGCGGCGATGAACGCGATGCCCGCCAGGATGACCCACAGCCGGTAGCGCACCACGCCCAGCCACAGGTTTTGCAGGAAGCTGTAGCCCTGCCCCTCCTCCAGCTGGCCGAAGAAGAACGGGCTCAGGTCGCCGTGGGCGTCGTAGGCGGCGTCGAAGCGCACGGCCTTGCCCTGCAGGGAGAACAGCCCCACCACGCCGA
>CADAQZ010000060.1 GCA_902790175.1 uncultured Eubacteriales bacterium
TCAGGCAGCCCTCGAAGGCCATCGCGCCGATCGTCTCCGTCCCGTCGTGTATCCGCACGGTCTGAAGCCGTATACAGCCCGCAAACGCGCCCTCCGCGATCTCCCTGACGGTGCCGGGAACGGTCACCTCGCTCAGGTTCCGCTGGTTCGCCAGCGCGCTGCGGCCAATGCGCGTGATGAACTTGTCGCCGCCGAACACGGGGATCTTGAGGCGCTGCGCGTCGCCCGTGTAGCCGGTCAGCGTGCAGCGGTAGTCCGAGTCGCTCTGAAAGCGGAACGTGTCGTCGGCGTCCAGGTTGATGATCTGCGCCGTCTTACTGTCCTGCGTCCTGGAATAGTTCGGCCGCAGGGCGAACGGGGAATTGCCGGTGGTCACGTTCACGTAGATGAACACTCCCAACACGCAGGCGATGACGATCACGCCGATGGACATGATCTCCTTCGACGGGCTGACCTCCTCCTCCTGCGCCAGGTGGAAGCTCTCAGGGTGGTCGGGGTCGTAGAGCACCTCGACCTCCTGCCCGAGCTCCAGCTTGCCCGTGCGGATGGTGCTCTTCCAGATGGCCTGCTGCTTTACGCCGTCCGCCAGGAACGCGATCATCGGCAGGTAGGCGCCGCCGGCCGGATTGCGGACGTGATCGACCACGATGCCCGCGGTGCGGACGCGCTCGCGGTCCACCCGGGCCTGCCACTTCCTGCGCCCCACGAGGCCGCAGACCACGATCAGGCAGCCGATGCCCAGAGACACATAGAGTACGATGCGAAACGCCGCCACGGTATCTCAGCTCCTTCCATATCCGTCCAATGGACGCGAAAAAGGGGAAAAAGGTTCCAAATCGTCAGTAATTGTACCACTTGAACCAGCGCAGGTGCCGCGCGTAGCTGCGCGGGCAGGGCAGGCCGCTCTCCAGCGGGTAGAACGCGCCGAACAGCAACAGCGCCGCGCCCAGCAGCGCCCCGGCGGTCACGTTGAAGGCGGTCTCGCTGCGCCTGCGGACGGCGTCCAGCAGCAGCGCAGAGGCGAGGATGATGAAGGGGACGCTGGCGAAGTAGTGGTAGATGAAGGTCGAGCGCGGCACGATTACCCACGGCAAGAACTGGCTGGCGAAGCCGACCACCACCAGCACGTCCGCGCGGTGCGCCCGCCGATTGACGCAGAGCCTTCCCACCGTGAACAGCAGCGCGACGAGCCCGAACCACCACACCGCCGGGTTGCCCATGCAGCTGATGGAGGAGATGGTGCCCTCGGGCAGGTAGCCGGTGCCGGAGTAGTACCACATGGGCCACCAGATGACGGGCCACTGGTACCAGGGCGAGCGGAAGTAGTGGGTGTCGCCGCCGAGGCCCGCGTGGTAGTTGAAGATGCTCTTTTGCAGCTCGACCACCCGGTTGATCCACTGGCGCGACAGCATGTCGCCCAGCGAGCGCACACCCTCGGCCCGCAGGAACCAGTAGTAGCTGAAGTAGTAGATCAGCGCGGGGATGATGATAAAGAACGCGACGCAGAACGCCAGCGTGATCGCCAGGTTCTTCAGGCTCTGCGCCCTGTCCTTCAGGTATTTGAGCTCCCGCAGGCGCTGGAACACCGTCCAGAAGAACAGGATCGCCAGCCCCGCCGAGGCGTAGAGGCCGATCCACTTCGTCGCCCAGGCGATGCCCATCGTCACGCCGCACAGCCCCAGCGGGATCAGCGTCTTGCCCAGCGGCTCGCGGTTGAAGCTCATCTGCGTGTAGCGGAACATGAACAGGTACATCAGCATGATCCAGAAAACGGCATAGCTGTCGATGGTGGCGATGCGGGTCTGCGTGAAGTGCATCGAGTCCAGCGCCATCAGGCACATCGCGATGAACGACAGCCGCACGTCCTTCGTCAGCTGCTTCGCCAGCAGGTACATCAGCGGCACCATCAGAACGCCCACCAGCGCGCCCATGAAGCGCCAGCCGAACGGCGTCATGCCGAACAGGTCGATGCCCACCATCATCAGCACCTTGCCCAGCGGCGGGTGCGTCCACTCGTAGGCGTTCAGGCCGTGCAAGTGCTCAAACGCCGTGCGGGCGTGGTAGATCTCGTCGAAGTAGCTGGAGTTGAGGTAGGTGGGGATCGGCGGCACCGTTTCCTGCTCGTCGATCAGCGGCGCCGCGCTGTCCGCACCTTCCATCTGGCCGAATTGCTCGATCCCGGCGATGGGCAGCGCGCTGCCCGCCTCATCCAGGAAGCCCACCTCGTAGAGGATAAGCCCCGCGGACTGGGCCGTCAGGCGCACGTAGCGGGCGGTCTGCATCGGGTTGGAGACGCCGCCCCCGGCGTAGGTGATGTAGGCCGAGCCGTCCCCGGTGGGCACGGTCTCGTTGTACAGCACGTTCTGCTTCTCGTCCATCGGCGTGTACCACAGCCAGCGGAACACCTCGCCCTGCGCGTACTTGGCCCAGCAGGGCTCGGTCCACGCCTCGCCGTCGTTCGAGAGCTCCACCGTGAAGGTGGAGTTGCAGATGCCGCCGTAGTAGGTCATGTGGAAGGTCTGCGTCCCACCGAGGTCGAACACCACCGCCTCGCCGCCGCGGCTGGCCGTCCAGCCGGACTGCGGCGCGCGCGTGACGCCGAGGTTCGTGAAGGCCACGACGCTGTAGAGCGCCGTCACCGCCGCCATCAGCAGAAGGTCCGCGCGCCGGATGCCCATGCGGTAGTCCGCTGCGCGCGCCAGCGTATAGGCTCCGGCGGGATTTTCCTCGCGCACGGGCTTGCGCAGCGGCAGCGCGTGGTCGCGCAGGCAGAGGTCCGCCGCTGTCCAGGTGAGGAACAGCGCGTTCAGCACGTTCAGGGCGGACAGGAGGCAGTTCAGCCAGTGCTCACTGGGCTGCAGGTGGCCGAAGTTCGCCTCGGTCAGCCCGCCCTGGAGCACCAGGACCTCGTTCATGAACAGCGTGCAGCAGAGCGCCGTCAGCGAAATCAGCAGCCGACGGTCGCGCTCCGCGCCGTAGGCCAGCGCCAGCAGCAGCACGCCCGGGAAGATGTAGCGCTCGTGGATCATCGGACCGAACGTGCACACCAGCACGATCAGCAGCCCGCCGGTCAAAAACAGCCGCCGCGGCTTCTTCGCGGCCTTGACGGTCAGGAAGATGCAGCCGGCGTAGGAAAGCGCAAACAGGATCCACGCCAGCGCCGTCGCGCCGCCGTGCTCCTCTACGCGCGCCCAGTTCATGCCCAGCAGGTAGTGCAGGTTCAGCGTGTTCACGGTCACGTAGCGATAGCCGCCCACCGTGCCGGTGTAGAGCTCGACGAGCCACGCCACGGGGCGGATGATCGCCTGGCCGACATTGGACGCCAGCCCGATGCAGCAGAGGAACGCCACCGCGTAGAGAAGCCCGAGGCACGCCGCCGCGCCGACGAGCAGAGCGCGCAGGCGCGCCTTGCGCTCTTTAGGCTCGGCGCTCAATATGCCCGCGACGATCGCCGACAGGCCGACCGGGCCGAACAGCAGCGCCTGCGGTTTGACGAGCAGCGCCGCGCCGAACCATAGAAGCGCGCGCACGTAGCGCCCATCGGCGGCCTCCAGCGCGCACAGCGCGATGGCCAGCGCCAGCAGCGCGTCGATCTGCCCCCAGGCGGCGGAGTTCGCGATGGCGGCGGGGTTGAACGCCGCCATCAGCGCCAGCAGCATCGCGCCGCGCTCGGACAGCTTCCTGCGCGAAACGCGCCACACCAGAAGCGCCGCCGCGATGTCGGCGAGCATTGGCATCAGCTTGAGCAGCATCAGGTACGCCCCGCTGTTCACGCCCAGGCCCAAAAGCCGCCGCAGCGCCGCCGGGAACCACAGCAGCAGCATGTACAGCGGGGGATAGTCGCAGAAGTAGTCCGGGTCGTAGAACCGGGTCGGCCCCATGCCGAACATGCGCTCGGACCACGAGGTGAAGCAGTTGATGTCGGTGTAGTAGCCGCGCACGCGCACGGCCAGCGCAAGCCGCACGACGAACGCCGCCCCCAGCAGCGCAAAGAACGCCAGTCGCAGCCTCGGCTCGGGCATCGGCTCGGCGGCGCGCCCGCGCTTGCGCGCGACGCCCGCCACCAGAAGCGCCCAGCAGCACGTGAACAGCAGCCAGCTCTCGGTGTTGCGCGCGGGCTCGCCGTCGCTGGCCGCGCCGGCGTTTGACCGGCCGGTGTCCTCGCGGAAGAAGTCGTTGACGACGGCGCCCTCCGGGGCCTTCTCCACCTTGACGAGGGACAGGTCGTCGAAGCTGGCACGGCCCCGCGACAGCGCGCCGTAGCCGCCGACGCGCGCGAACACGGTCAGCTGTTTCTGCTTGGGACCCGTGCGGCCGTAGAGCTCCACATACTTCCAGTCCCCGGCGGTGTCGTACACGCCGTCGGAGTAGACGAACACGTCCTCGACGGACAGCGTCGCGCCGTAGCCGTCGGCGTCGCAGCCCTCGGCGCGGATCATGCCCGAGAGGCGGTAGATCGCGTCCGGCTCCACCGCCACGGTCTGCGCGAACCGCGCGTCGTTCTCGTCCACGTTCGTCACGGTCGCGCAGCCGCCGTCGTAGCCGTCTTCGTCCACGGTGAGCAGGCTCACGCCGACGTCCGTCAGCCACATGTCCCTGCGCCAGCCCAGCGGCAAATCGCCGTCCGTGGAGGTGAAATCGCCGTTCAGCAGCAGATTCGCCTCCTCGGCCAGCGCCCCGGCCAGGGCCAGTATCATCAGCAGCGCGGCCAGCGCGCCCAGCAGCTTTTTCATCGCGATTCTCCTTGGAAGTGCAAATGCGTTAACTTATATGCCCCGGCCAGGGCCAGTATCATCAGCAGCGCGGCCAGCGCGCCCAGCAGCTTTTTCATCGCGATTCTCCTTGGAAGTGCAAATGCGTTAACTTATATTATTTCCACGCAAAGACAGCCAAATCCTGCATGGGACAGAAATAACGCCATTCGAAATCAGATGAACAAAGATCCTTCGACTGCGCCTTGCCTGTCGCAAGGCTACGCTCAGGATGACGACGAGGTCACGGGCTGTCATTCTGAGCGGAGTGCCGCAGAAGGCGGCACGCAGTCGAAGAATCTGTACATGGGTATATCGCTATACCATGGAATCAAAGAATAACGACGGATGATGGATTTCACCAGCCCATTCCCGTCGCGTCGAAGGCGTTTTCGATGTGGCGGATGCTATCCGGCAGCACCTCGATCACGTCGAAGCGCAGCGGCGCGTCCGAAAGGCCGAAGCGCAGCGGCGCGTCCGAAAGGCCCTTTTCCTGCAAATACAGCATCGCGGTGCGCAGGATGTGCGCCTGCTTGGCGCGGTCCACGGCCTCGGCGGGCCGCCCGTAGCGCAGCGACGAGCGCCGCTTGACCTCCACGAACAGCACGGTCTTGCCCTGCTGCGCGATGATGTCGATCTCCCCGGTGGGGCGGCGGAAGTTCATTTCGAGGATCTTCGCGCCCTTCTGCTCGAGGAACGCGCGGGCGTCCATCTCGCCCTGTCCGCCGAAGCGCCGTTTATTCATAGGCTTCACCCAAAATTTTGCCGATGAAGCTGCGCCGGTGCTCCGGGCAGGGCCCGTACTTCTTGAGCGCGGCGATGTGCTCGGCAGTGCCGTAGCCCTTGTTGCGGGCGAAGCCGTACATCGGGTATTTGGCGTCCAGTTCGACCATGTAGCGGTCGCGCGTGACCTTCGCCACGATCGAGGCCGCGCCGATCATGTAGCTGAGCGCGTCGCCGTGCACGAGCGACTGCGCCTGGCAGGGCAGGCGCAGCCCCTTGACGGCGTCGATGAGGATGACGTCGCCTTTAAAGCCCGCCGCGGAGGTCTCCATGGCCCGCTTCGTGGCGTTTAAAATGTTGATCTCGTCAATGATCTCCGGACCGATGAAGCAGGTCTCGGCGTAGTCGGCGGCTTCCATCAAAAGTGGAAACAGCGCCTCGCGCCGCTTCTCGGACAGCTTCTTCGAGTCGTCCACGCCGGGCACGAGCTTTTCCCGCGGGATGGACACGCACGCCGTGACCACCGGCCCGGCCAGCGGCCCCCGGCCCACCTCGTCGATGCCCGCGAGCACGAGACCGTCGGCCCACAGGCCGCGCTCGATGGCCGTCAGCCGCTCCAGCTTTTCCTGCGGCGTCTCCCGCCTGCGGGGGGTGGGGTTTTGCATGGGGATTCCTCCTCGGTGTTCTTTTTTTCAAAAGCCTTCCCCTTTGGGGAAGGTGCCTGCGGAGCAGGCGGAAGAGGTCGTCGTCGCATGATCGTCTCGCTGCACTGCGCTGACCTCATCCGTCTCGCCTTCGGCGTTCCACCTGACGCTGACGCTAGGCCTGACGCTAAAGCTAGAATTGCGGCCCCCAGAGGGGAAGGCATTGGGCTACCGAAGCAAGCGTTTCAGCGTTTCAATCCTTGCCTCATACCCGTGAAGTGCTCCGAGCGTCTTCCTGACCTCGGCAGCGCCCAATCGGACTTCATCTTTGTCCCGCGACGTCTGCCCGGACGCCCGGCGCACGCTGTAGGCCAGCCACGCCATAAGGTTCGCGCGGCCCGCGGCAAACACCGGCGTCCAGTCGCCGCGCAGGGGCATGTGCCGCGCGTAGGCGCTCAGCAGCGCCTCGCACAGCGCGCCGTCCAGCCCGCCTTCTCCGTCGTCCGCCCAGTACAGCGCGACCTCCAACAGCTCGCGCCGCGGGCGCGCGTACCCGGCGGCCTCCCAGTCGATCAAAAACGGGGACGGGCCCCGCCACAGCACGTTCTTCGGGTCGAGGTCGCGGTGGGTGAGCACCGGCGCGTCCATATCCCGCGCGTCGGCCTCCCCGGCGGCGTCCGTCCACGCGACCAGCTCCGGCAGGGCGGCCTCCAGACCGTCGCTGCGCCCGCGGGGGAGAGGGCCAGCAGTTCCGGCCAGTCGATCGCGGGTGTCGGCTCGACTTCCGGCCTGATGCCGGGGACGGCGACGTTCGCCCGGTGCATGCGCCCCAGCGCGTCGCCGACGGCGGCGCAGTGTGCGGCGGTGATGTCGGGCGGAAACGCGCTCTGCCCGTCGGTGTACGGATAGACGACGTACCAGCGCCCGCCCTGCTCGACGACGTGCCTGCCGTCGAAAGCCAGCGCCGCCACCGCCGGGACGACGCTCGCGAGGGCCGCGCCGACGCGCTCGCCGTTTTCGATGTTCTCCAGTGCCCCGGGCCGCGCGGCGACCTCCGGGTTGACCGCCTTGACGACGCAGTCGCCGGCCTCTGTCCGTACGCGACAGACGCGGTGCATCAGCCCGCCGGACAGCGGCGTCGGTTCTCCGATCATATCGCCCAGCCCGAGCCGCGCCGTCAGGGCATCCAGGCCCGTCATTCGCCCTTCGCTTCCGGCGCGGGTTCGATCGTCAGCTTGCCGATCTTCCCGGCGCGGAACTCATCCAGCACCAGCGCGGCGGCGCGCGCCGTGTCGAAGCGCCCGCCGGACAGCAGCCAGCCGCGGCCCTTGCACGCGGCCTCCAGCAGCGCGTGCGGCGCGTCGGGGCAGCCCTCGGGCAGCTTGTAGCGCGCGGCGAGCGCGGCGGGGTTCTGCGCGTTGAGCAGCGCCATCAGGCCCCCGGCCAGGTCCTCCGTGTCCATGATCTCGTCGCGGATGGAGCCGAGGTAGGCCAGCAGCCGCGCGCCGTTCTGGTCGTCCATGCGGGGCGGCAGCATGCCGGGGGTGTCGAGGATTTCGAGGAACGGCCCGATCTTCACCCACTGGTTCGCGCGGGTGACGCCGGGGCGGTCCGAGGCCTTCGCGATGGCGGAGCCGTGCAATCGGTTGATGAAGGTGGACTTGCCGACGTTGGGGATGCCGATGACCATGAAGCGGATGGTCTTGCGCACGCCCCGCGCCGCGTAGCGCTCCAGCGCGGGCTTCGAGGCCTCCTCGATGCGCGCGAGGATGTCCTTCACCTTGCCGCCGCTGGAGTTGAAGCGCAGCGCCGTCAAGCCCTGGCGGCGAAAGTGCATGAGCCACCGGGCGGTCTGGTTGTCGTCGGCCAGGTCGGCCTTGTTCAGCACGAGGATGCGCGCCTTGCCGCGGGTCAGCTTTTCGAGGTCGGGGTTGCGGGTGGCCAGCGGCGCGCGCGCGTCGCAAAGCTCGATCACCGCGTCCACCGCGCGCAGCTGTTCCTGCAAGAGACGACGCGTCTTTGCCATGTGGCCGGGATACCAGTTGATGCGATCGTTCATGGGAAATCCTTTCAATCCTCTTCCATCAAATCGTCGATGGTTGCCTGCTTTGTCGCGGGGTCGCAGTGTCCCTCGATGCATACTTCCGCGTCCAGCGCGTCGATCGTCCCGGCCAGCTTCGCCGCCAGCGCCGCGTCGCGCTCCCAGGTGGGGAAGACGCCGCCGGCGGCGTCGCCCAGGAACAGCGCCTTTTCGCCGGGGATCTCTACGAACGTGGAGTCGTCCGTGTGCGGGGCTTCGGCCTGGAACGCCCGCACGGGGCAGTTGCCGAGGTCAAGCGGCAGTTCTTTTGAGAACACGATGTCTGCCGGCACGATGACCACGGGCCGGTTCCCGGCGTACTCCCTGCGGATGCTCTCGTGCAGCGAAAAGAACACCTCCGGGCCCTCGCGGCGCACGCGCGCGGCGAAGTCGCGCAGGTAGCGGTCGGTCGTGGCGTTCGCGATCGTCAGGCCGCGCGCGGCGTGCATGGCGAAGGTGTGGTCCCAGTGCCAGTGCGTCAGCACGGTTATATCGGGCAGCGGCAGACCCTCGCTTTCCAGCGCGCGGTAGAATTCGGCGATGTGGGCGTCGGAGTGCCCGGCGTCCACCGCCAGCGCCAGCCGGTCCCCGCGGATGTAGCCGAGGTTCGGGCGGTCCCGCTCCTCCTCGAACGGGAACACCCAGACGCGCTGCGTCAG
>CADAQZ010000061.1 GCA_902790175.1 uncultured Eubacteriales bacterium
GTTGTCGTAGGTTATCATGTAGAAGCTGTTGCGCGTCAGGTTGCCGTAGATGATCAGCGGATAGCGCATGCACACCGCCTGCAAGAGCAGCTGCACCGCAGCGGTCTCGGACTGGATCTGCAGGATGTCCTCCCCCGCGACGACGATGTCGCGGTTGATCAGGCGCTCGCGATACGCCTCGGCCGGCATGGGCTTGTCAAAGTAGAAGCCCTGCTCGTGGAGCTCCGCGACCATCTGGCGCATGCGCTCCTCCTCGTCGATCATCGCGGATTCGGTGATCTCCACGACGATGAGGCTGCGCTCCAGGCCGTGGGCGTCCACGACGCCGGCCAGCCGCCGCGGCATGTCCTCCTCGTGCAGGTGCCAGCGTGAGAAGTTGACCGACACGGGCCGCGGCGTGATGCCGTCCGCGCGCAGCTGCTCCAGGAAGGCGCAGACCTTTTCCACCATGTACCAGTCCAGGATCGTGATGGCGTCCTACTGCTCCAGGGACGGCAGGAACATCTCCGGCAGCACGACGCTGCCGTCCTTCCGCACCCACCGGGCCAGCGCCTCGGCGGATTTCAGGCGGTTGGTCGTCGCATCGTACTTCGGCTGGTAGTACACCTGCATCTCGCCGCGCTCCATGGCGGCCAGGACGTCGCCGGTCAGGATCTTCCTGTCCATCCGCACACCCCCTTATTCTACATTATTATAACATGATCTGAGGATATGTGCAATGTGAAATATGCGAAGGAGGAAGATATGAGAAGATACAAAAAGATCCTTCGCTATGCTCAGGATGACAACGACGCGGCAACCGCCGTCATGTCATCCTGAGCGAAGCCACACAGGCGGCGAAGTCGAAGGATCTTGATCTGTATCGCTCTTTATTTCAGTGACACCCTGACCTCCCGCCCGGCGTAGCGCACAGACCTTTCAACGCTCGTGCCGTCGGGACGGAACAGGCGGATCGCCATCTCCACCGGTCCGGGGAACACGCCGACGCAATCCCCCAGCGTGAGCGCCCGGGCAGCGTCGTCGTAGCGCAGCGGGATCACAAACCCCGCCGCGGGGCCATCGCCCGCGTCGTCGTAGAGCTCGAACGCGCCGTCCGCGCCGCCGAACACCCACAGCTCGCGCGCGGGCACCGGCAGCTGCTTCACGCACGCCACGGGCTCGGCCACGGGCAGGATGCTGCCCGCGCGGACGAACGCCGGGAAGCGCTCCAGCGGCGTGGGCACCTCAAAGCGCCCGCCGCCGGGGAAGTATTCGCGGGTGAACAGGTCGAACCAGCCGCCCGCGGGCAGCTCGACCGCCGTGATGTCCCCGCCCTCCGCGATCGGGCGCGTCACGGGCTTCACCAGCAGCGCGTCGCCCAGCATGTACTGGTCGTGCAGCGCAAACAGCGAAGGATATTCCGGGAACGCGACCATCATCGCGCGGAGCATCGGCAGGCCGTCGCGGCTCGCCCGCGCCGCCGAGGCGTAGAGGTACGGCAGCAGCCGGTAGCGCAGCGCGATCACGTCGCGCAGGCAGCGGTACTCCCGGCTGTCGTCGCCGCCGAAGCGCCAGGGCTCGCGCGGCGTGTCGGTGCCGTGGGAGCGGAACACCGGCAGCATCGCGCCGAACTGGAACCAGCGGATGTACAGCTCGCGGTAGCCGGGGTCGTCCACGCCCGCCGGATAGTCGCCGTTGGCGAACCACTGATCGCCGCGGCCCACGAAGAACGCGCCGATGTCCAGCGTCCACCAGCAGATGCCGCTGCAGGCGATCTTGAGGCCCTCCGTGATCTGCTGGCGGAGCACCTCCCAGCGCGCGGCCACGTCGCCCGACCACAGGATCGCGCCCAGCGCGCTGGCGTCGATACCGCCGCTGCGGGCCAGGAACACGGGCCGCTTGTCGGGATAATCGCGCAGCCAGTGCTCGCGCAGGCCGCGCAGGTGGTACGCGCCGTAGTCATTCATGCGCTCGGGGTCCATGCGCACTTCGGAGGCTTCGGTGAGCAGCCGCATTCGCTCGTCCTCGTCGCGCTTCTCCTCGCCGCACCAGTCCGGATCGATGATCGGCTCGCAGCTGTCGCACCAGAGCGCGTCCGCGCCGCCACCCATCCAGAAGCGCTTGCACTGATTCCAGTAGATGTCCCGGGCCGCGGGTGAGAAGGCGTCGTAGATGCGGCTGCCGGGCAGGAACGCGCCCGCCGCGCGGAACTCGTCGCAGTCGCGGCCCTGGGCGGCGTTCGGCCAGACGGACACCATGAAGCGCACGTCCATCGCGTGCAGCGCGTCGATCAGCGCCTTCACGTCCGGATAGCGCTCCGGGTCGGGCGTCTTGTCGCCCCAATAGCCCTCGCGCCAGGTGAACCAGTCCTGCACGATGCAGTCCAGGCCCAGGCCGCGCCGCCGGAACTCGCGCGCCACGTCCAGCACCTCTTCGGAGGTGTGGTAGCGCTCCTTGGACTGCATGTAGCCGAAGGCCCACTTCGGCAGCAGCGCGGGTTTTCCAGCCAGCGCCGCCAGCTTTTTGAGCACGTCGGCGCAGCTTTCGCCGCGGATGACCACGTAGCGCACCTCGTCCACGGCGTCCAGCCAGAACGTGAAGCCGCCTGTCTCGCCGGTGAAGCGCATGGCGCAGCCCGCCTCGATCAGCAGGCCCCAGCCCGCGCTCGACAGTAAAAACGGGATCGAGATCTTCATGTTGTGCTGGTAGAGGCGCTCCGAGGCGTTGGAGTAGTCGAACACGCCCGCCTCGTGCTGGCCCAGGCCGGTCAGCACGTGGCCGCCCTCGCAGGCGAAGCGCAGCGTGGCCGAATGGCTGTCGCGCACCTTTTTCGGCACGCCGTCCTCGAACACGATCACCTCGCCGTTGGCGGTCTGCTTCACCGCCCCGTCGCCCTGCACGCTCTCCAGCCGCCAGACGGGCCTCGGCGCGCAGTCGAAGCCCACCTGGCGCAGGTATTCGCCGCGCCCGTCCGAAAACGCGATGGGCTCGAAACGCCCGGCCTCCCCGGGGGCGAGGCAGACGCGCTCGACGCCCTCGCCCAGTTGCACTCGCTTCATAGAATCCTCCTCAGCGTCTGCTTCAGCTTGTCGATGTCCACGGGCTTGGACATGTGCGCGTTCATGCCGGCCTGCTCGTACTGGCGCACGTCCTCCTCGAAGGCGTTGGCCGTCAGCGCGATGATCGGGATCGTCGCGGCGTCCGGGCGCTTCGCATCCGGCGCCTGCACCCTGCCGAGCGTGACGGTCACGGTGAAGGTCGTGCCGAGGCCCTTCTCGCTCTCGACGCCGGTCTCGCCGCCCATCATCTCCACGATGCTCTTGGTGATCGCCATGCCCAGGCCGCTGCCGCCGTACTGGTTGGTGCTGCTCGTGTCCTCCTGCGAGAACGCCTCGAACAGCTTGGGGAGGAAGGCCTTGTCCATGCCGATGCCGGTGTCCTCCATCGTGAAGCGCAAAGCCACGCGGTCGCCCGCGGCAGCCATCTGCTCGACGGTGAAGGTGATCACGCCCGGGGGATCGGTGAACTTCACGGAGTTGCCGAGGATGTTGATGACCACCTGCTTGAGCTTCAAGTCGTCGCCGATGAAATAGTCGTCCAGCGGCTCGACCCGGTTGCACACGAAGCGCAGGCCCTTGTCCTCGCACTGGCCGCCGACGATGATGTCGATCTGCTCCAGGAATTCCCGGAACGAGAACGTCTCCTCCCGCAGCACCATGCGCCCGGATTCGATGCGGCTCATGTCGAGGATGTCGTTGATCAGCGCGAGCAGATGCCGCGCGCTGGCCCCGATCTTCTCCAGCTCCTTGCGCGTGCGCGGGGAGATGCTCTCGTTGCGCAACGCGATGCTGTCCAGCCCGATGATCGCGTTCATCGGCGTTCGGATCTCGTGGCTCATCTGCGACAGGAACTGCGACTTCGCGCGGTTGGCGCTCTGGGCCTCCTCCGCCGAGTCGACCAGCCGCTGGTTGACCTCCTGCTGCCAGTGGATCAGCCGGTTGATCAGCGCGACGATGAACACGAGGCACGCGCCGAACAGCACCAGGAAGATGGCCGTCACCAGCACCACGCTGCCGTAGATGTTCCACCAGCGGTTCGCCACCAGCACGGTAAAGCCCGAGCCCGTCCTTCGGCTGAGGCAGGCCATCAGCCGCGACGAGTAGTCGCGCATGGTCGTGACGCCCTCGCGGCTGCAGGCGTCGGCGTACTCCGTGTCCTCGACGCTCGTGCTGCTGTTCTCGCCCATTTGGTAGGCCGCGTTCGGGTGGTTGATGATCACGCCGTCCGAGTCCACCAGGAAGGCGTAGCTCTGGCTGG
>CADAQZ010000062.1 GCA_902790175.1 uncultured Eubacteriales bacterium
CAGCTGCGGCTGCGGTTTCATAGCCCTCGCCCCCGTTCGTACTTCGCTGCTTTCATTGTATTCGACGCGGGCGGGACTGTCAAGGGGAAAGAACGGCGGCCACTCTCAAAGCCCCATCATGATCCGATAGATCTCCGCGGCCTTGTTGCCGCGGGTGACGGCCTTGGCCTCCTTGTCGGCGGGAATCTCGTACTTGAGGCAGACGACGGAGCCGGCGCTGCGCGCGGCGTCCTCGGTGGCGAGGACAGCGGCGTTTTCACCGTGCCAGGCGCTGTACACGCCCTTGTAGCTGCCGCGGAAGTCGTAGAGGATCATGTCGTTCTCGGCGGCCATCACCTGTGCGGCGGTGATGGTACTCGCACCCGCGCCCACCTGGCTGCGGTAGAAGGACACCAGCACCTTGGTGCGCGCGCCGGTCCACTGCACGACGCCCAGGCCGAACTTGCCCTGCCACTTGCCGTCGGCCAGCTTTTCGATGAAGGCCTCCAGGTCGTTCAGGTTCACGTCCTGCACGTACTTGCCGGAGTAGTTGTTCAGGTAGTAGTTCTCCTCGCCAAAGCGCAGCTTCTTCGTGCCCTCGCCCTCGTAGGTGTCCATCTCCTCCTCGGACAGGTACACCTCGTCCACGACGTACTCGCCGTTCTTCTGCGTGTAGTGCTTGCCGCCGTCCAGGTAGCAGAAGTAGCGCGGGCGCTTTTTGAAATTGCTGATGTAGCGGCTGCTCTCGAAGCGGCCGTAGGTGCCCTCGTAGTAGATGTTCGCGCCGACGCCGGCGGCGAAGGCGGGCTCAAAGCCGCTGTCCACCAGCAGCTTCACCACAGCGGCGATGGCGTCGCGCTTGGCGCCCAGCGCGCTGTTGGCGCGCAGGTTCGCCGCCATCTGGCCGGACGTGACGACCGCCGGGACATCGGCATCGGCCTGGGGCACCGGGATCTCGGCCCCAGCCACATCGGTGACGACGACCTTGCACTGGGCGGTCTTGCCGTTGTACGAGGTGGCGCGGATGACCGCCGCGCCGCCCCGAACGCCCGTGACCACGCCGCCGCCGTCCACCGACGCGACGGACGGGTCGCTGCTCTCCCAGACGATCGAGGCCGCCGCGCCCGCGGGCATGCTGACGCCCAGCTGGCTCGCCTCGCCCACGGCCAGCGACAGCGCGGCGGGGCTGACGGCGATGCTCTTGGGGGCCTTGCCCACCGTCACCTGTATGACGGCGGTCAGGCCGTTGTGGGTGGCGACGGTGATCACCGCCCGGCCGGCCTTCTTCGCGGTGATCACGCCCGCGTCGGACACCGCGGCGACGCGCTTGGCGCTGCTGGCATAGGAAAACACCGCGGCCTCGCCCTCGCCCACCATCGGGACGATCCGGAAGGTCTCCTTCTTGCCCAGCGACAGCGCGGCGGCGTTCAGCGACAGCGCGGTCGGGGCCGCGCCGCCGAGCACCGTCACCTTGCAGGTGGCCCGCTTGTTGTTGAAGGAGCGCGCCGTGACGGTGGCCGTGCCCGGGGCGACGCCGATGAAGTTGCCCGCGGCGTCCACGGCCACGATGCCGGGGTTGTCGCTGGTCCAGGCGATGGCGGAGGCGCTCTTCTTGGGCAGCGTCACGCTCAGCGCGCGCGTCTCGCCCACGCAAAGGTAGGCCGTCTTGTACGGAAATTTCAGCTTCGACGGGGCCTTCAGCACGTGCACCACGCAGGTCGCCGTCGCGCCGTTGTAGGCCGTGGCGGTGATCGTCGCGACGCCCGTCTTCTTCGCCACGATGTTGCCCGCGGCGTCCACCAGCGCCACCTTTGGCTTGTTGCTGGCGTAGGCGATCTGCGCCGCGGCGGTACCCTCCGGGGCCGACGCCGGAAGGGGGCGCGTCTCGCCCTTGCCCAGCGCCAGCTCGCCGACGGGGAAGTTCAGGCAGCCCGGGGCGTCCAGCACGGCCACGGTGAGGCTGGCCGACGCGCCCGCACCGGCGACGGTGACGACCGCCGTGCCGCGCGCGACGCCAGTGATCACGCCGGTGGCCGCGTCGACGGAGACGATCTCCGGGCGATCGGAGGCGTAGCCCGCGGCGGGAACGCCGTTCAAAAGCGCCGCGCCGTCCAGCGGGAACTGCTCGCCCAGGCCGATGCGCAGGTCGGCGGCCACGTCCGGGGCGGCCACCGCCGCGTCCGCGTCGGCCGCCAACGCCTCGGGCTCGGCGACGGGCGCCGCCTCGGGCTCTGTAGCGGGCTCCGCGGCGGCTTCAGGGTCGGCGGCATCGGGTTCGGACTCGGCAGCAGGCTCTCCCTCGGGCTCCGTGACGGCCTCCGGGGCGGTTTCAGGGTCGGCGGCAGCATCGAGTTCGGGCTCGGCAGCAGGCTCCGGAGCGGGCTCTGAGGCGGGTTCCGGAGCGGTTTCAGCGTTCGGCTCCGCGGCGGGCTCGGATTCCGGCGCGGGCTCGGAGGCGGGAACCTCGACGGGCTCCGCGGCGGGATCGGAGGCCGCTTCCGGGGCGGGATTCTCCGCGGGAGCCTCGGCGGGCTCTGACGCGGGAACCTCCGCGGGCTCGGCGGGAGCCTCAACCGGCAGTTCCGCGGGCTCGGGCGCCGGTTCTTCGGCGGGCGCGGGCTCCGGGTCGGCCTGCGCGTCGCCAATGTAGATAGCGGGGTCGTACAGGTCCATCTCACCCAGCTCCTCGGCCAGCGCCGCGCTCAGGCTCAGCGCCAGCGCCGTCAGCATCGCCAGTATTTTCAGCATCCGTCTGGATTTCATAGCGTACTCCTTCATCCCGGCAGGCCGGAAAATCACATAGTAATCGCGGGCCGCGCCTGTGCGCAGTTGCCCGCGTATATTTTATCATACTCTTTCAGTTATTACAATTGTATTTCAAAAAGAGCCATTTATGCCATGGTAATGACATAATGTAAAAGATCCTTCGCTTCGCTCAGGATGACAACGAGTTGGATTCCTCCAACCTGTCATCCTGAGCGTAGCGAAGGATCTTTCGGGCGGGCGGCGCATCGCCGCCCCTACGAGGAGGGCTTTAGAAAATGCCGCCCCTACGAGAAAGGAGGACGACCTCATCCGGCGCTGTGCGCCACCTTTCCCAAGGGGGAAGGCTTTTGGTTTGCTTCGGCAGCCGCCATCAATTCCTCATTCCTAATTCCTAATTCCTCATTCTCCACTCTTCACTCTCCAACTCCTCGTTCCTAACTCCTCACTCCTAACTCTTCAAGTGCTCCTCCAGTATGAACTTGGGCCGTCTCTTGGTCTCCATGTAGATCTTGCCGACGTATTCGCCGATCAGGCCGAGCGCCATCAACTGCAGGCCGCCCAGCAGCCATATGGACATCATCAGCGAGGCCCAGCCCTGCACGGTGTGGCCCCGGACCAGCGACACGAGCACGTAGATTGCCATCACCACGCCCAGCAGCGCGCACAGCGCCCCCAGCAGCAAGACGTAGCGAATGGGCTTGTTGCTCAGCGACGTGATGCCCTCCATCGCGAAGGCGATCATCTTCTTCAGCGGGTACTTGCTCTCCCCCGCCACGCGCTCGCCGCGCTCGTAGTACACCTCGGCGGTCTTGAAGCCCAGCAGCGGCACCATGCCGCGCAGGAACATGTTGACCTCGCCGAACGACAACAGCGCCTCCAGCGCCCGGGCCGACAGCAGCCGGTAGTCCGCGTGGTTGTACACCAAATCCGCGCCCAGCTTCCGCATGATCTTATAGAAACCTTGCGCGGTGGTGCGCTTGAACCAGGTGTCGCGCCGGCGGCTGGAGCGCACGCCGTACACCACGTCCGCGCCCTTGCCGAATTCATCCAGGAAGCCGTACATGGCGTTCACGTCGTCCTGCAGGTCCGCGTCGATGGAGATCACGCAGTCGCAGCGCCCGGACGACAGCGTCATGCCCGCCCAGAGCGCGTTCATGTGGCCGACGTTGTGCGCCAGCTTCACGCCCTCAAAGCGCGCGTCGGCCGCGTGCAGGCGTGAGATCACGTCCCACGTGGCGTCCCGGCTGCCGTCGTCCACCAGCACGACGCGGCTCGACGGGTCGATGAGGCCGCGGGCAACCATGTCGTCCGTCAGCTCCGTCAGCCGCTTCGCCGTGATCGGCAGCGCCTCCTGCTCGTTGTAGCAGGGAATGACGATGAAGAGGATGGGAGGGGTCATAAACTTTATCCTTTCATACGATGTTGTCCGCCCCGATCAGGTTGGCCAGGGCGCCGAAGTCGTAGCCCTCGTCCACCCAGTACTCGCGGGAGGCCTGGTAGGTCTTCTTCTCGTCGGCCATGTACAGCATCACGCAGATGTTGCCGGGGGTCTCGGCGAGGATCTTGAGCACCTCGGAGCGCTGCCCGGCGGTCAGCTTTAAATACAGCCGGCGCGCGGGCCGCGTTCTCCGGGGCGCGAAGTCCTCCTCAGGCGGCGCGGCGTCCAGCTCGGGCGGCGGCGCACCGTCGTCGCCCATGCGATACCCGCGGCGCGGCGCGCCGTCCAGCGCGTCGATTTCAGAAAGCGGCGCGACGCGGTCCAGCAGCAGCTTCGGGGTCTCCTCCTCGCGCACGGACAGCTTGCCGGTCATCACCACCGGCGCGTCCTGCGTCAAAAGCTGCGACACGCGC
>CADAQZ010000063.1:0-4499 GCA_902790175.1 uncultured Eubacteriales bacterium
CTGGCGCTGGTGACGCTGGCGGCGCGGCTGCGGGCGCGGGTGTGCGGCTACGCGGGCGAGGTCAGGGCCGAGACGGGCGTGTTTGACTTTCCCGAGCGGCGCTACGGCGGCATGGTGGTGCCCGCCGGGGAGTACCGCGCGCTGCGGGTGGTGATCGGCGCGGGGGAGGGGCACAACTGGTGGTGCGTGCTGTATCCGACGCTGTGTTTGCCGGAAAACTGCGCGCCCGGCGAGCCGGTGCGCTTCCACTCGACGATCCTGAACTGGCTGCTGGGCCTGATCGGAGGCGGCGCATGAAGGCGCTTCGGCGGGGCTGCGCGCTGGCGCTGGCGGTGGTCGCGCTGCTGATGAGCTTCGCGCCCGGGGCGCTGGCGGCGAAGGTGCTGGAGGTTGGCTCCAGCGGCAGCGACGTAAAGGCGGTGCAGAGGAAGCTGATCCAGTGGGGATACATGAGCGGCACGGCGGACGGCCGGTACGGCGAGAAGACCCGCGACGCCGTGCGGGCGTTCCAGCGGAAGAACGGGCTCTCGGCGGACGGGCGCGTGGGACCCGCCACCGCCGCGGCGAACGGGCTCTCGGCGGACGGGCGCGTGGGACCCGCCACCGCCGCGGCGATGGGCGTGACGCTCTCGGGCGGTAGCGTGGCGGCGGCCTCGGCCTCGATCATCTCCGCCGACCACCGGCTGCTGGCGAAGCTAGTGTACGCCGAGGCGCGGGGCGAGAGCTACAAGGGACAGGTGGCCGTGGCGGCGGTGGTGCTGAACCGGGTGTCCAGCGCGTCGTTCCCGAATACGATCTCCGGCGTGGTCTACCAGGCGGGGGCGTTCAGCTGCGTGGCCAACGGCATGATCAACAACACGCCCGACAGCACCGCCATCCGCGCCGCGCTCGACGCGCTGAACGGCTGGGACCCCACCGGCGGCTGCCTGTATTACTACAACCCCAACGCCACGGGCGACCAGTGGATCCGCACGCGGACCGTGCGGACCGTGATCGGGAACCACAGCTTCGCGGTGTGACGATTCCAAAGCCTTCCCCTTTGGGGAAGGTGGCGCGTCAGCGCCGGATGAGGTCGAATAGCGTACTATCCCAATGAGATACCATGTCGACCTCTTCCGTCTTTTGACAAAATTGCAAGCGATTTCGCCAAAATCCACCTTCCCCAAAGGGGAAGGCACAGATACCCATAGGAGGTGCTCCATGAATACATCCTACACCGTCGCCTCCGTGCGTTCGCGGGACTGGGCGCGGGTGTTGAACGTGGCGCTGGCGGCGCTGCTGGCGGGTGTGCTGGCCTTTTCGATGGCGCAGACGGCGCGGCTGAACGCAGCCGAGGCGCGGCTGAACGCCGTGGTGCAGAAGGCGTTTTACGAGACCTGCGAGCTGACGGAGAGCATGAGCGTGAACCTGCGCAAGCTGCTGGTGGCGGGCGAGACGGGCCAGCGGCAGGCGCTGCTGAACGAGATCGCGCTGCAGGCGCAGGGGGCGCTGTCCAACCTGGCGCTATTGCCGTTGGGGCAGGAGACGGTGTCGGCCACGCTGAAGTTCATCAACCAGGCGGGGGACTTCTCGAGCGCGCTGTCCGTGCGGCTGGCGGACGGCGGCGAGCTGACGGCGGAGGACGCGGACGCGTTGGAGACGCTGAGCCAGTCGGCGGCGGCGTTCTCGGTGGGCATGGGGCGGCTGCTGGACCGCTACGAGCGCGGCGAAGCCGTGTTTGACGCCTCGGACTACGACGCGAACGGCGGACAGGGCCTGTATCCGCTGGCGCAGACGGCGGCAGATTACCCGGTGTTGCTGTACGACGGACCCTTCTCCGACGGCAGGTCGACCGGCGCGTTCAAGGCGCTGGAGGGGCTGGGGCAGGTGGACGAGCCGGCGGCGCGGCAGGCGCTGATGGCCTTCATCGGCAACCGCCAGGGCGCGGAGGCGACGTTCACCGGCGAGAGCGAGATCCCGGTGGACTGCTACGAATATGCGGTGCGCGTGGGCGGCGACACGATCAACGCGGGCGTCACGAAGGCCGGCGGGCGGGTGCTGTACATGCTGTTCGACGGCGCGGCGGGCGAGGCGCGGCTGTCGGATGCGCAGGCCGTGGACGCGGCGCGGGCGTTCCTGCTCTCGCGCGGCTACGGCGAGATGGAGATGAGCTACTCCAGCCGCTTCGACGGTCTGCTGACCGTGAACTTTGCCGCGGTGCAGAACGGAGTGGTGCTGTACCCCGATTTGATCAAGGTGCAGGTGTCGCTGGCGGACGGTTCGGTGGTGGGCCTGGAGGCGGCGAACTACCTGCGCAACCACGTGCCCCGGCAGCTGGCGCTGCCCGCGCTCACCGAGCAGGACGCCGTGGCGCGCATCGGCGGCGCGCTGACGCCGGTGTCCGCGCGGCTGTGCGTGATCCCCGAGAACGAGGCCGAGGTCCTGTGCTGGGAGGTGAAGGCCACCTCCGGCGCGGACACGTTCCTGGCGTACATCGACGCCACGAACGGCGTCGAGCGGCGGCTGATGCAGGTGATCGAGGGGGAGAACGGGAAGCTCGTGAAGTGAGTGAGGAGCGAGGAGTTGGAGAGAGTGGAGAGTGAAGAGTGGAGAGTGGAGTTGGAAGGGAGAAGGGCGCATTTTGCGTAGATGGAGTGTAGAGTGATGCCAACGACGACATTTTCACCGCCGCGGACGATTCCGCATAGTATGCCCCACACGATGGTAGTGGAGCGTGATACGATGATTTCCCGCGGCGATTTGTTCAGCGCCTGCCTGGACCCGGTGGTGGGCTCGGAGCAGGGCGGCATCCGCCCGGTGCTGGTGATCCAGAACGACGTGGGCAACCGCCACAGCCCCACCGTGATCGTGCTGGCCATCACGGGCCAGCAGAACAAGGCGCGGCTGCCCACCCACGTGCCCATCGCCTGCGAGGGGACGGGGCTGATGAAGGACAGCGTGGTGCTGGCGGAGCAGATCCGCACGCTGGACAAGCGCAGGCTGCGTGAGCGCATCGGCACGCTGCGGCCGGAGGTGATGGCGCGGGTGGGCGAGGCGCTGAAGATCTCGCTGGGTTTCAGCACGGGAGGACATTGAAAGGCGGCGGCCGTATGGCCGCCGCGGTGTTTTTTGGGAGGGGGGAAGGGGAGGCGACCTCATCCGCCCCCTGCGGGGGCACCTTCCCCATAGCGCCGAGCGAAGCGAGTGCTGAGCCTGCAAGCGCAGCCCGGAGGGCAAGACGCAGGCGAAACCCGCGGCCAAGCGCAGCGACAGACGCGGGGCGTCAAAAGGGGAAGGCTTTTGGGGTGGTTATTCTTCGGAGAAGAGGAGGTGGACCATCTTGACGGCGTATTCATCCCAGAACTCGCCGTTGTGCGTGCCGGGGGATTCGATGTAGCGGTGCTCGACGCCGCGGCTCTCGAGGAAGCGATGGAAGCGGCGGTTGTTCTCGAGGAGGAAATCCTCGGTGCCGCAGGCCATAAAGATCTGTGGCAGAGGTTTACCTGCGGCGAGCAACTCGTCCACGAGGACCTCGGGGTTGTTGCGGCCCTGCGGCGCGGCGGCGAGGTCGCCGAAGCATTCGCGGTAGTACTCGTAGTTGGCGTGGCCGTTGTCCTCGCCGGGCTGGATGCCGCAGATGTCGTGCACGATCAGGGCGCTGGACAGCCCGACGGCCTTGCCGAAGGTGTCGGGGTAGGCCAGCGCGGCGCGCAGCGCGCCGTAGCCACCCATGGACAGGCCCATGATGTAGGTGTCCGCGGGGGTCATGGCGAAGCGGAAGGTCTTGCGCAGGTAGGCGGGGAGCTCCTCGCCGAGGAACGCGCCGTAGCGGTGGCCGGTGGCGAGACCATCGATCCAGAAGCCGTTTTCGCCGCTGGGCATGACGATGGCGAAGTTATAGAGCGTGGCCAGGTGCTCCGGCACCCAGTTGTAGGCCGAGCCGGTGTAGCCGTGGAGCAGGAAGAGGGTCTTGGTCGGGAGGCCCTTGCGCTTTTGCGGGGGCTCCCAGTTGTCGTTGGGGTCGTTGGGCAGGAGGAGCTTGAACGTCACCGGGCGGTTCAGGCAGTTGGAGAAGAATTCGATTTGCAGATGGGCCATGGGGGGACCTCCTTTGGGGGAGTTAGGAGTGGGGAGTGGGAGGAAACGACCTCATCCGTCTTGCCGCTGCGCGGCAAGCCACCTTCCCCTAAAGGGGAAGGCTTTTGGGATGCGGGCGGCGCATCGCTGCCCCTACAGGGAGGCGGGGAGGCGAAAGAGACGACCTCATCCGTCTTGCCGCTGCGCGGCAAGCCACCTTCCCCTAAAGGGGAAGGCTTTTGGGATGCGGGCGGCGCAACGCCGCCCCTACAGGGAGGCGGGGAAGGTTATAATACGAGGTCGGTGGGGCGGTAGCCGGCGGGGAGGGGTTCTTCGCGGAGGAAGGGGAAGTCGGGGTCGGAGAGGATGGGCAGGAAGGCGGCGTAGGGAATGGCGGGGAACTCCATGCCGTAGCTGCTGGCGCCGAACCAGCCGCCCTCGTG
>CADAQZ010000063.1:4512-7116 GCA_902790175.1 uncultured Eubacteriales bacterium
GCGCATCAGCTTCAGCGTCAGCTCGTGGCTGGCGATCGGGGAGAGGTAGCCCTGGCGGTACATGTACATGTTCTCGCCCCAGTAGTTCTCCAGGTTGTTGGGGTTCAGGTGCAGCTCCGCGCAGTTGAAGAAGTCCAGCCCCGTGGCGAGGATCGCGGCTTTCTTTTCGAGGAAGGTTTCATAGAGTTCGGGGGTCATCGGGGTCTCGACGCCGACCATGGGGATGTGGCGCTTCGCGATGGCGATGGCCTCGATCACGCGGTCGGAGCAGCCGGAGGCGCCGAGGTTGAAGCGCAACTCGTCCAGCCCCGCCTCGCCCAGCGCACGCAGGTTTTCCTCGGTGGCGAGGGTGCCGTTGGTGTACATGTGCTGGTAGACTTTGGCGTCGCGGAACTTGCGGATGACGCCGTAGTACTTCTCGATCTCCAGGAAGGGCTCGAGGTAGACGTAGGCGACGCCGGTGGGGCGGTTGCCCATGGAAACGGGCAGCAGAGGTTGCAGCGGTTGGTCTTGCGCACGGCGGAAAGGCCCGTGCCCAGCAGGCACGAGCGGCAGCCCTTCGGGAAGCGGGCGTCGTCGCCGACGAAGAAGGTGCGGCCGTTCAGGGATTTGAGGCCGGGGATTTCAGCGCGGAGGGCGGCGATTCGGGCCTCCTCGGCGACCTCGATCTGGGCCAGCGTCGCCAGGGCGATCTCCTGCTGCCGGGGCATCAGCGGCTCGTCCTCCGGGAGCTGGGCAAAGAACTCGAACCAGACCAGGGCGTCGGATTTGGATATGTACATGATGGGCCTCCTGTAATCGGGTATGATAGGGGTATTATAGCATGAAATGCGTGGAAGAGTTGAGAGTTTAGAGTTAAGAGTTGAGAGAGATGAGGCGGATCGCTTATCCGCTCGCTATTTGGGCTCGTCAGGGTCCAGCCCCTCAAAGAAACGCTCGTAGCCGCAGCCATAGATCTTTCGCAGCTCGATCAGAACGCTGATGCGGATGTTCAATTCGCCCGTTTCGTACTTCTCATACGTGGTTCTGCCGATGTCACAGCCGCGCCGCTGCAATTCCGCGCACAGCTTTTCCTGAGACAGCTTTGCGGAAGTGCGAAGCGCCTTGAGATTCGCCCCCATGTGCCGATCGCGCCGCAGCTTTTGCTCCATGAAAAACCCACCTTTGACCAGTATTGGTTGCAATATCCATCATTCTATGCTATACTGGACGTGGATATTGACCTTGATACTGGTCAATTCACGGCGCGACCTGGAAATACAAAGGGGGAATTGGGGATGTTCAAGAGGATATGCCTGCTGTTGTCGATGCTGCTCGCGTGGACGGCGATGCTGACCGGATTTGCCGAAGGCGCGGCCTGCAAGCACAATAACGCACGCTGGGTGCAGTGGGACGCGACCTATAAGACCGTGGACAGCCAGCAGCACTGGCGGTATCCGCAGCTGGGCAACGAGCTGTATTGTCCGGATTGCAAGCACTACATCTCCGTGAACGAAATGGACGCCCAGTCGGTGTACGCGGAGGCGAAGGATGTGATGGAGGACGCCCGCGCGCTGATGAAGGCGATGGCGGACGCGGGCATCCGGGAATCCGATCTCTCCGAGGGAGAGTGGCGTGCCGTGCTGCTGATGAAGGAGATGCTGGAGCAATACGACGCTGGCCCGGAAGCGTTTATGAAGTGGATGGCGAGCGAGTCACACAGCATGGCGGGCGAGCCTGTGCTGGAGAACCACAGCTTCGATCCCAATGGCAAGTGCGCCTGCGGCTACAAGCTCTACGCGCAGTCGGGCCATGTGGTCTCCGGGAGCGAGAAACTGAAGATGAACGTGGGAGAGACGCTGCAAATCTCCCTGAAGGACGCGACGCCCAAGAGCTGGAAGACGAACAACGCCAAGGTGGTGAAGCTGTCGAAGGACGGCAGGATCAAGGCCCTGAAGGAGGGGAAGGCCACCGTCACCATCACGCTGAAAAACAAGAAGAAGTGGAAGCTGACCATCACGGTGGTCAATCCCAACAAGCCCACGGGCATCTTTTTCGCAGACAGAGGGCCGCTGACGTTGAAGAAGGGACAGAGCCTGAGGCTGAAAGCGGAGCTGGCGCCCTCCAGCGCCATCACCACGCTCAGTTGGAAGTCGTCCAAGAGCAAAGTGGTGAGTGTGGACAAGAACGGGACGATTACCGCGAAGAAGGCGGGAACGGCGAAGATCACGGTCAAGACCAGCAACGGGTTGAAGGCCACGATTACCGTGAAAGTCAAGTAGGATTTGAGACAAAACGGGTGTGACGCGGACGCCATGAATGGCGTCCCTGCGAACAGAAACGCTGTATAAAATCGGTCCTGGCGACATGTGCGTCAGGACCGAAGGAATTTCAGCGAAGGGAAATCCCATTTACCTGGAGATGAAATTCCATCCTCGCAGATTTTGCGACCGGATGGCATTGCCATCAAGCAAAATCTGTCAGGGGGTGGCAGTGGCGGGGGAAGGATTCCCCCGCCCACAACGATCAGTCGCCGAAGCTGATGCCGAGCATCTTGGCCTCCTTGATGATGGAGGCGTCGGGATCGACCATCTTGAGCTTGCCGGCGACGTCCTTCAGGGCGAC
>CADAQZ010000064.1 GCA_902790175.1 uncultured Eubacteriales bacterium
CGCCGCGGCGTGCCACAGCGCGTGGGCCGCGCCGCCCGACGCCCGGCCCAGCAGCATCTCCCGCGGCTGCAGCGCCGACACCGCGGCCTGGATGGCCCGAGCGGCCTGGGCGGGGCTGCTCAGCGACAGCGCGCCGCCGCGGAAGCCCGCCTCCCGGCGGCTGCCCCAGACCAGATTGGCCTCCAGGCGCTCACCGTCCGCGCCGCGCTTGCCGGGCCAGAGCTTCACGCCGGGCAGCAGCACGGCCCGCTCGCCCAGCATCGCGCCCGTGCCCAGCACCGACTCCTCGTAGGCCTGCGCGCCCTCGCCCAGCGCCGCGCCCGCGCCCAGCACGCACCCCCGGGCCTGCGCGCCGCGGTCGAGCCGCGCGCCCCGCCAGAGCACCGCGCGCTTCACGCTCGCGCCCTCGCCGACGACGCAGTCCGGCCCGATCACGCTGTAGGGGCCCACGTAGGCCCCGGCCAGCACCCGCGCGTTCGCTCCGATCAGGCACGGCCCCTCCAGCACGGCGGCGCGGTCCACGCTGGCCCCGGGCATCTGCACCACGCGCCCGGATCTCGGCGCGAGCCCCTCCACGCGGATGCGGCCCTCCATCGCGTCGGCGTGCGCGGCGAGGTAGGCCCGCACGTCGCCGATGTCGCACCAGTAGCCGTCCATCACATAGCCGTAAACCGGCAGCCCCGCCTTCACCAGCGCCGGGAACAGGTCGTGGCCGAAGTCGCAGGGGCGCTCGTCGGGGATGTGGTCGAGCGCCTGGGGCTCGAGGATGTAGATGCCGGTGTTCACCGTGTCGGACACCACCTCGCTCCAGTCCGGCTTCTCGTGAAATGACTGGACGCGCCCGTCCGGCCCGGTCAGCACCACGCCGTAGTCCAACGGGTTGTCCGCGCGCTTGAGCACCAGCGTGGCCAGCGCGCCCTTTTCGCGGTGGAAGGCCGCGGCGGCGGCGAGGTCCAGGTCGGTGATGCCGTCGCCGGACAGCACCGCGAAGGTCTCGTCCAGGAAGCCCGCCGCCTGCTTCACGCCGCCCGCCGTGCCCAGCGGCGTCTTTTCGATGAAATAGCGCAGGTCCACGCCGAAGGCGTCGCCGCCCTCGAAGTGATCCATGATGGCGTCGGGCAGGTAGCCCAGCGTGGCCGCGACCTGGGTGACGCCGTGGCGCCTGAGCAGCGCCAGCGCGTATTGCATCACGGGGCGGTTCATCAGCTGAATCATCGGCTTGGGGCAGTCGCAGGTCAGCGGCCGCAGCCGCGTGCCCTCGCCGCCCGCCATGATGATCGCCTTCATGCGTTTGTCACATCCTTCATGACATTATATGCGTGGAAGCACAATCTATTATTCCCCGCGGCGCGGGATTCATGCAGGCGGCGGCGCGCGGCGTTTTTCGCGCGCGGCGCTGGATATATTTGCCATCGCGCCGGTTTTGTTTCGCCGAACGCCGGTTTGTGGTTGACGGAACGGGGAAAAGAGAGTATACTATATCTGATAGGTGTCTGTTCAAACCCGCAAAGGGTTCGGCTGCGCCGGAACTTACATACGAAGGGGGATACCTGAATGATGAAACGGATCTTGGCGTGCGCACTGATCGTCGCCTGCCTGCTGACGGCCTTTGCGATGGCGGAGGGCGAAGCCCTGACCATGAAAGTCATCAAGTGCAAACAGCACGTGAACATCCGCCAATATCCCAGTACCGATTACGCCATCGTCGGCCAGGCCCCGCTGGGCGCGGTGATCGAGGGCTGCGAGAAGTCCCCGAAGAACCCCGACTGGTATGCCGTGCAGTACAACGGCGTGGCGGGCTATATCCGCGGCGACTTCCTGGAGCCCGTCGAGGCCGCGCCGGCCGCCGAGCCGGTCGAAGCGCCCGTGCCCGCCGACGCGCCGATGCCCGGCGACCAGGTGGTGCCCGGCGACCAGGTCGTGCCCGAGGAGACGCCCCTGCCGGACGCCCTCTCCGCCGATGTGCCGGAATACAACCCCGCCGAGGAGTATGTCGAAGCGCCGGACGCCTTCCCGACCGCCGAGAACGCGCCCATCGCAAACATCTTCGAGGCCTCCGGCTATGACAACGACACCGTGATCCTGGACGCGGACGCCGGCAACGTGCACGTCGTCGCGCGCCGCATCTACCAGGAGAACAGCGAATACCTGGCCGTGGCCGCGCTGGACGCCGCCGGCGCCCAGCTGTGGATGCTGAACACCGCGACCAGCGGCATCACCGAGCTTTCGCTGACCGACGCCTTCATCGCCGGCACCGACTCTCGCCCGCTGGTGATGCTGTACAACGCCGAGGTCGGCCTGTGGGCCGTCGATCCCGAGACCGGCGTCATCCGCTGGCTGCTGAGCAAGGAGTCCATCAACCTGGGCGCGAGCATCAGCCACGCGGTGGTGTCCGGCAGCGGCATCCTGTACATCGGCGGCTACTACGGCCCCGACCCAGTGGCCATCGACGCCAACGGCATCGTGCTGTGGCAGGCGAACTCCGGCCGCGACGACATCTACTGGCTCTGCAAGATCGAGGCCACCAGCGACGGCCTGGTCTGCGCCTACGGCACGCTGGGCGAGCAGGGCAACCCCGGCACCGTGATCTACGACTACAACGGCGCCGTGAAGGAGATCGTGAACGAATAAGGGACCAAACGGACACAAAAGGGCCGCCGCGCAATCGCGCGGCGGCCCTTTTGTGTATCAGGGAGCCCATGCAGGGGCGGTGGGACTGCGCCCCGCGGCGTTGCGCCGCCCGCCTATCCGAAAGATCCTTCGACTACGCCGCGATTGCGGCTTCGCTCAGGATGACAGGTTTGCGGTTTCCGCGTCGTTGTCATCCTGAGCGAAGTGGTTGCCGAAGGCCTAGCAGAGCGTCAAGGATCTTATCCTTTACGCATCCCCTTCGCTCGCGTCGTCCGCGGGCAGGGCGGCCTTCCAGGGCGCGTCCTCCGGCTCCTTGTTGGGCACGAACTGCGTCTCCACGGCGCTCTCCTGGCCCTTGCCCTCCATGAAGGCGATGAACTCGGCGCGGTCGATCTTCTCCTTGTCGATCAGGATCTTCGCCAGGCCGTGCAGCTGGTCGATGTGCTCGGACAGGATCTTCTCCGCGCGGTCGTAGGCCTCCTGCAGCAGCTTGTGCACCTCGGTGTCGATGTCGGTGTTCACCAGCTCCGAGAAGCCGGAGTTCTGCTGGGTGAAGCTCTTGCCGAGGAACACCTCGTGCTCCGTGCCCAGGTAGACCGGGCCCAGCTTGCTGCTCATGCCGTACTCGGTGACCATGCTGCGGGCGATCTCGGTGGCGGACTTGATGTCGCTGGACGCGCCGGTGGTGATGTCGCCGAAGATCAGCGCCTCGGCCACGCGGCCGCCCATCGCGCTGGCCATCTGGGCCTTCATGCGCGCGGTGGTCACGTAGTGGAACTCCTCCTGCGGCAGATACATCGTGAAGCCGCCGGCGGAGCCGCGTGGGATGGTGGTGATCTCGTGCACGTCGTCGCACTCGGGGATGTAGTGCGCCACGATGGCGTGGCCGCCCTCGTGGTAGGCCACCAGCTTGCGGTCCATCTCCGTCACCTTGCGGCTCTTCTTCTCCGGGCCCGCCATCACGCGGGTGATGGCCTCCTCGATGGCGTCCATGTGGATGGTGTCGCGGCCCTGGCGCGCCGTCAGGAGCGCCGCCTCGTTCATCACGTTCATCAGGTCCGCGCCGGTGAAGTAGGGCGTGCGGCGGGCCAGCACGGTCAGATCGACGTCCTCGCCCAGGGGCTTGCCCTTCGAGTGCACCTTCAGGATCTCCTCGCGGCCCTTCACGTCCGGGTAGTTGACCACGATGCGCCGGTCAAACCGGCCGGGGCGCAGCAGCGCCGGGTCGAGGATGTCCGAGCGGTTGGTGGCCGCCATGACGATCACGCCCTCGTTGTGCGTGAAGCCGTCCATCTCCACCAGCAGCTGGTTCAG
>CADAQZ010000065.1 GCA_902790175.1 uncultured Eubacteriales bacterium
GTCAGCGCCTCCAGCACGTAGCTGGAGCAGGGCGCGCAGCAGCAGTGCAGCAAGAGGCGCGGACGGACGCCGGATTCCGCGATCCGGGCCAGTTCGCGCTCCATCAGGATCTGATAGTTCTGCTTCATAGCTCCGCCTCTTCCGCGCCGAAATCAAAGGGCGCGGCGTGGGCCGTGCGCGGCACGACGATGCGCACGGCGCTGTGCAGGTTCTCCAGCGCCACCGAATCGGTCTCGGGCTCGCGCTCGCCGTCCAGCGTCCACTCCACCGGCGCGTCGCACTCTACATGGATGTTGGCGGCGGAGAAGAAGTGGATCATGTCGTTGGGCACGCTCTGCGTCGTCAAGCCCACCAGTATGCTGCTCAGCTGCGCGGGCGTGGTGGGGTTGCGCACGAGCGTCACCTCGAACTTGCCGTCGTTCAGCGCCACCATCTGCGCGTCCAGCTTCAGTATGCCGCCCACGGACGTGGAGTTGGTGATTGAGCAGAACAGGAAGTCGTCCTCCAGCGCCACGTCGCCCGAGGTCACGCGCATGTGGATGGGCCGAATCGTGCTCAGGTCCTTCACGCCCTCGAGGATGTAGGCCACGTGGCCCAGCAGGTTCTTGGCGGCCTGCGGCGTGGAGTAGGAGGCCTTCGCGAAGGCTCCGCAGGTGGCAGTGTAGACGAAGTTCCTGCCGTTGAACGAGCCGATGTCGATGCTCTGCGCGCGGCCCTCCATGATGTCCCGCGCGGCCTGCAGCACGTCGCCGGACAGGCCGATGGAGGCGGCGTAGTCGTTCGTGGTGCCGCAGGGAATGTAGCCCAGCGGGCAGCGCATGCCCGCCGACAGCATGCCGGCGATGGTCTCGTTCAGCGTGCCGTCGCCGCCCGCGCATACGATCATCTGATAGCTGTGCTGCTTCTGCTGGGCGAGGAACTCGGTCGCCTCGCCGCTTCGGCCGGTCACGTAGGTCTCGCAGCGGTATCCGTGGTCAATAAAAAGCCGGATGATCTCCGGCAAGGCTCGATTGGCCCGGCGCAGGCCCGCGCGCGGGTTCAGTATCAACAGCAGCTTTTTCATGCTTCACCTGTCATTTTTTCAATTGGCTGATCGCCGTAGAGCGTGTAGAGCCTGAAATCCAGGCTGTCGCAGGACACCTGATGGTAGCGCACCGCGCCGCGCACGCCCCGCACCGCGCCATAGATGGCCGGGCCGTGCAGGTGGCCGTACACGCAGTCCGACACGCCGTACTTCTCCAATATGTCGGAAAAGCCGGTCTCCTCGTCCGTCAGCGGCGGAAAGTGCATCATCGCGGTGATCGGCGCGTCCTGCGAGAGCCGCCGCGCGTGCTGCAGCGACATCTCCAGCCGCATGCGCTCGCGGTTGTAGATCTTGACGTCCTCCTCGGCGGCGTCCGGCCCCGGCAGCGTCCAGCCGCGGCTTCCGGCGTAGAGCCGCCCACCCAGCATAAGCGCGTCGTTCTGAAGGGCGTACATGCCCTCCGGCAGGGCGCGGCGCACGCGGCCGATGGAACTCCACCAGTAGTCGTGGTTGCCGCGCAGCAGCACCTTCGTGCCCGGAAGCGCGCCGATGCCGCGCAGGTCCTCCCCGGCCTCCTCCAGGCGCATAGCCCAGGAGAGGTCTCCCGGCAGGAGCACCACGTCTTCGGGCTTCACCCTGTCCAGCCAATCCGCGCGGATGCGCTCAAAGTGGCCGATCCAGTGGTCGCCGAAGATGTCCATGGGCTTGTTGCCGGCGGGCAGGTGCAGATCCGCGATCGCGTAGACGGCCAAGGCTACTCTTCCTCGTCCTCTTCGTCGTCGTCTTCTTCCTCGTCGTCGTCCTCGCTGAAATCGGCGTCCTCGGAGAAGTCCTCGTCGTCCATGCCGCCGCCGATGTCCAGCTCGATCTCATCCATCGTGGACACGGAGTCGATCTCGATGCTGGCGGGCTCGTGCTGGATCTCCTCGTCGCTGTCGATGTCGTCCCGGCGCGCCTGCTCCTTCAGGCACTGGGCGCACAGCTCGTGTCCGGGCACGACGGGGTTCTCCCCGCACTCGGAGCAGAGCTCCACCATCTCGAACTGCTCGCTCTCGCCGCGCACCTCGCGCCGGCAGACCGAGCACATGGTGTCGGTATCGTTCATGTAATTCAACTCACAGCGCGGGCATTTGATCAGCGCCATCGTCATTCCTCCCCATCATGCGGACGGTCCCTGTGGCCTTGCGGGCGCGGCACGCGCGTCCCGGCACAATCACATGAAGATATTATACACAAATTGCCTGAAAGCACAACCCCTAATTTGACTTTTGCGCGCGATTGCGGGCCTTTTTCTCACAAATTTTTATACCAATGGGCAAAAACGGCCAGATCGTCGCGATAGACCGCCTTCAGCGCGGGGTTGTAGATCACCGACGCGGGGTGATACATCGGGAACAGCAGCCGCTTCTCCAGCTCCATAAAGCGACCGTGCGCCTCGCCGATGACGCGGCCCTTGTCCGTCAGCGCCTTCAGCGGCACGTTTCCCAGCGTCACCACGCACTTCGGATCCACCAGCTCGATCTCCCGCCGCAGCCACGGCACGAACAGCTTGACCTCCTCCTGCGTGGGCGGGCGGTTCACGGTGCGCCCCGCCGCGGAGGTCTTCGTGGGGCGAAACTTGACGACGTTGGTCACGTAGAGCGCGCTGCGTTCCATGCCCGCGCCCGCGAGGAACTCGTCCAGGTTCTTTCCCGCCTTGCCGACGAACGGCCGGCCCATCAGCGTCTCCTGCTCGCCCGGGGCCTCGCCCACGAGCATCACCGGCGCGCCGACGTCGCCCTCGCCGAACACCAGCACCTTCTTCTCGCCTTCGTAGATGCCGGCGATGAACGCGGCCAATTCGCCGCGCAGCTTCTCCATGCTCATCAGGCGTCCGCGCCCTCCAATTCCCTCAGCTTTTCCCGGACCTTCTGGAAGTCTTCCCAGGCGTCGCGCTTTTTAGCCGGATCGCGCAGAAGCGCCGACGGATGGAACGTGGGCATGAACCACGTGCCCTTGCGCTCGAACCAGCGGCCGTGGTCGCGCGTGATGAACACCTGCTCGTCCAGCGTGTACTGGCAGGCCACCTTGCCCAGCAGCACCACCACCCGCGGGCGCACCAGCGCGAACTGGGCGCGCAGGTAGCCCAGGCAGGCCGCGGCCTCGTCCGGCTCGGGATTGCGGTTCTGCGGCGGGCGGCACTTGACGATGTTGCAGATGTACACCTCCGAGCGCTCCAGGCCGATGGCGTGGATCATGCGGGTCAGAAGCTCGCCGGAGCGGCCTACGAACGGCCTGCCCAGCCGGTCCTCCTCCTGGCCGGGGCCCTCGCCGATGAACATCAGGCGCGCGTGGGGATCGCCCTCGCCGGGCACCACGTGGTTGCGGCTCTGGCACAGGCGGCACTTCTCGCAGGCGTTCACCTGCTCCATCAGCTGCGCCCAGGATACGCGCATGGGCTTCACTTCCTCTTATGTCATGCTCTCGCTAAACAGACGCGCCCCGCCCGGGACGGCTCCCGGCGCGAGGCGCGAAAAATGCTATTTCGGCACGATGATGGCGGCGTTGAATATGTCCAGCAGGGATTTGAACGACGTCTGGCCGTCGCGCGACACCCAGTTGATGAGCGCCGCCAGCAAGAACGCGCAAGCGACGATCACGACGATGCCCGCCACCACCCCGAGGAAGTCATAGATGCCGGCGAATATCTGGAAATTCACCCTGCGCCGCTTGGCCTCCTGGCGCGTATAGATCTTGGCCACGCTGTTCACCTCCCGGGGCGCTT
>CADAQZ010000066.1 GCA_902790175.1 uncultured Eubacteriales bacterium
ACCGACGCCTGCGAGACGATGCCCATGATGTGCGATAGGCGCATCGTCACCGTGCAGGATTGGGCGCCGCTGATGCCCGGCAAGGCCAAGAACGAGGAGGCCGAGGCCGAGCGCATGCAAAAGTGGCTGGATAACCCGCCGCAGACGTGCGCGCTGGTGTTCTACATGCGCGGCGAGATGGACGGGCGCAAGAAGCTGCCCGCGCTGCTCAAGAAGAAGGCCGCGGTGGTGGACTTCCAGCTTCTGACGGACGCGGAGCTCTTGCGCTGGTGCGCCAAGAGACTCAAGCCTCTGGGCAAGCGCCTGTCGCCCGCGGCGCTCAATACCCTCACCTACATGGCCGGGCGGGAGCTGACGCGCCTCACGGGCGAAATAGACAAGCTGGCGGCGTACGTCGGCGACGAGCGCGACGAGATCACCGAGGCAGACGTGCACGTCATCGTCCCCGCGTCGCTGGAGTACAATGTGTTCGAGCTGCTCAACGCGCTGCTCGCGGGCGACATGAAGAAGGGCCAGCAGACCGTCAACAGCCTCCTTCAGGGCGGGCAGAACGCCGTGGGCATCCTGTCGATGCTCACGCGACAGATCCGCCAGCTGGCACACATGAAGTGCGCGCTGGACGCCGGAACGCCCGTACAAACCGTGCAACAGCAATTGAAAATGCACCCGTATGCCGCGAAGCAGACCGCCAGGGACGCGCTGGATGCACTGGTGATCGAAATCGGCCTTGCGGGAATGAAGTAGTGATGGTATAATGATTAGGAAAACGGAACGTTTTCCGGGTCGGCGGGCCCCGGAGGGCAGCACGCCGACAATCATGGTATAATGATTGGGAACTATTTGAACGCCCCGTGCATCTAATGAGTGAAGCCATCCACCGGGAGGTGATCGGGATGAAAAAGACGATATGTGTGCTGCTCGCGCTGCTGTTGATCGGCACGCTGGCGCTGGCTGACGCGCCGCGGCTTTCCGACGACCTGTTCGTCGCCGCAAAGCAGGCCGTGGGCTATCTGGCCTCCGGCGAGTACGAGCGCCTGGTGACGCTTCTGCCGTTCTCCGACGTCGCGCCAAGCGCCGCCGAGTGGGAGCGCTTCGCCGAGAACTTCTCGACGCTCTCCGGCGAACAGGACGACTACGCCGTGGCCTTCTGGACGGGCGACATCTGGGTGGCCAGAGCGCCCACGTACTGTGGCAGGACGAGTACGTCGGCGGCACGGCGACGGTGGTGGCAGACTGAACATTGTATGAATAAAGGGTCCCTGATGGACTGCCAAACTTGGCAGTCCATCAGGGACCCTTTTTCCCTCTATCGACCTCAGTCGTCCTCGTCCTCTTCCTCGGGGAGCTCGGCGTCGTGGTACACATCCTGCACGTCGTCGTGGTCCTCCAGCCAGTCGAGGAGCTTGGTGACCTTCTGCACGCTCTCCTCGTCGGGCAGCGCCGTGGTGGTGGTGGGCACCATCGCGCGCTCGGCGGACAGGAACGTGCAGCCCGCGGCCTCGAGGTTGTCGCGCACGGAGGAGAAGTCGTTGGGCTCGGTGTAGATGATGGCCTCGCCCTCGCCCATCTCGACGTCGGATGCGCCGGCGTCCAGCGCCAGCATCATCAGCTCGTCCTCATCCATGCCCTTGGAGTTGTCGATCTCGATCACGCCCTTGCGCTCGAATTTCCAGGCCACGCAGCCGGAGGCGCCCAGGGAGCCGCCGCACTTGTCGAAGATGTGGCGCATCTCGCTGGCGGTGCGGTTCAGGTTGTCGGTCACGACCTCGACGATCACGGCGATGCCGCAGGGCGCGTAGCCCTCGTAGGTGACTTCCTTGTAGTTGGTGCTCTCGCCCTCGCCCGCGGCCTTCTTGATGGAGCGCTGGATGTTGTCGTTGGGCATGTTGGCCGCCTTCGCCTTGGCGATGACGTCCTTGAGCTTGCTGTTCAGGTTCGGGTCGGCGCTGCCGCCCGTCTTGACGGCGATCACGATCTCGCGGCCGATCTTGGTGAATATCTTGCCCTTCGCGGCGTCCGTCTTTGCCTTTTTATTCTTGATGGTTGACCATTTGTTATGTCCCGACATGGACAATCCCTCCCAGTAAAATCTGCATATATTCTAACACAATTTCGATAGACACGTCAAGGGAAAGTGTGTATATTTTGATCATAAGCATGGGAGGCGAGCGCCATGGCCGTCGTGACGGGCATTCAGGAAAAAAGGGGTTTGGTGGAAATCGCGCTGGACGGCGTGACCGCCGCGCGCGTGAGAAGGGTCCACTACGAGAAGTGCCCGGTGGAGATCGGCGTGGAGTTGGACCTCGACGCCTATCTGGACCGCGTCGCCGCCGCGCAGTTTTCGGACGGCTATGAGGCGGCGCTCACGAGCCTCGACTTCTGCGCCCGGTCCGCCCGGGAGATCGCAAACGCGCTGCGCCGCAAGGGCTACGTGGAGCCCTGCGTGCAGGCGGTGGTGGAGCGCTTGCGGGAAAACGGCCTCATTGACGACGCGCGCTACGCCCAGCGCATGGCCGAGGTGCAGTCAGGAAGGCCCGTCGGCCTCTACGCCTTCAAGCGCAAGCTACGTGCCAAGGGCATCTCCGACGACGACGCCGAGGCGGCGCTCTCCGCGTTCGACGACGAGCAGCAGCAGGCCGCGGCGCTTACGGCGGCGCGGCAGCTGTACCGGAAGTACCAGGACCTGCCCGAGCGCGAGGCGCGGGCGAAGCTATCGCAGGCGCTGGCCCGGCGCGGCTTCGGCTGGGACGCGATCGAGAGCGCGGTGGATGAGGTCATGGAATAGGCAACCAAAAGGGCGGCGCAAATGCGCCGCCCTTTCGGGTTATATCCTCTCCCTCTGCCTGCCGCAGCTCATGCGCCCCTCGGGACAGGGGCCGAAGCGGCAGCTGGGTCCGTACAGTCCGAAAAGCCCCGGCATCTCCTGCTGCAACAGCAACAGCATCTCCCCCGCCACGCCGCGGATCTCCCACTGGGCGCGGTTGCAGGTGCGCAGCTTCATGAAGTGCAAAAGCTCCCGCGCGTTCATGCCGAGCAGTATGTCCACCTGGTGGCCGCTGAGCGCGAAGTAGCTCATGTCCTCGGCCTTGACGCCCAGCGCGAAGGCCCTGCGGGCGGCCTCGGCCTGCGCGACGAACGCCGCCTGATAGAGCGCGTTCGCCTCCTTGTTGGTCTCCACCGTCTCCGGCAGCACGTAGCTTCCGCCCGCCAGCGCGGCCAGCACCGGCGGCACGATCGGCGAATCCACGCGGTGGCGCACGAAGTGCGTCAGGCACGCCAGCGAGATGTGCTGGATGCCGAACACGTAGTACAAAAGCTCCAGCTCGCGGGGCCGCGCGTCCAGCAGCAGCGCGCGCATGTTCTTCTGCGTCATCATCAGGCCCATGTCCGGCTCAAAGCGCCCGGAGAAGCCCATGACGGCCTCCAGGAGCGTGCGTGCGTTGGCCGTCGAGGACAAGAGCGACGCGCCGCTGACGCCCGCCTGCGGACCCTCGATCACGTCCGGCAGCGCCACGGGCGTATAGCCGGGCATGCGCGCGAGCTCCTTGTCGATCACGCCGGGGTAGACTTCGTCGAACTGCGCCTTCAGCTGCGCGCCGAGCGCCTCGACCTCTTTAAAGCCCTTCCCCCGCCCGTTGAGCATTGCGCAGATCAGGTTGATCAGCGAGCGCGCGTTCAGCGTCATGAAGAAGTTGCTGCGCAGGCAGTACGGCAGCACGAAGCGCGCGTCCTCCTTCGGAACGCCCAGCGCCATCAGCTTTTCATAATCGGCAAATCGCGCGGCCATCGCGTCGGCATAGACCTTCTTCTGCGCCTCGTTCAAGCCCTCCGGCACGACGTAGCCCGCGGTCGCGAAGTCCACGTAGCGGCGGGACTTGACCGTGTAGCTGTTCAGGCGCGCCTCGATCACGAACTGCTCCACCAGCACGGACACGTTGTCAAACGCCACCGAGAAGGTCTGGTGCTCGATCACGGACTTGTGGCCCGAGGACAGCACCTTGCCGATCAGCTTGAGGTCCTTCTCGTCGCCGCGGCTGTTCGAGAAGATCTCCAGCGCCGTGCCCTGCTGGGTGGAGATGCGCGCCGACGACGCGGCGACGCGCAGCGCGTCGGGGTTCTTCACGACGATGACGGCCTTGCTGTTATTCACGCTCATCCCTCAAATCTTATATATCATATCTTTAACTCATTATAACACAAAGGGCGACGATTGTCGCCCTTCGCATGTTATTTTCTGATAAACGCGCCTCATTCCTTCGCATCGTCGCCCAGCGATTCGCGCACCGACACGAGGACCTTCTTCTCGTAGCCCGCAAACACGAAGTTCACCAGGTCCTTGTCGGGCTTGGGCGTGAACAGGCTCACCACCGGCACGATCACCAGGCCCGCCAGCATCGCGAAAGCGCCGCAGTTGATGGGGCTCTGCAGGATG
>CADAQZ010000067.1 GCA_902790175.1 uncultured Eubacteriales bacterium
CCCGGACACCTACGTGCGCCCCGACCATGGCCGCATGATCTGGGACGAGGTGGGCCGCCCCGGCTACGGCCTCTACGACCGCGCGCTGGGAGCCGCGTATTTGAACGGATTGTGGGAAGCGATTGAGCGGTATGAGGGAGTAGGGAGTAGGCAGTAGGGAGTAGGAAATGTGGCTGCCGCCAATACACGGTTTGTTTGGCGACAGTTATTCCGCTCCGATGTCAAAATCCGATAACCTCTTATGCCATTCCTACTCCCTACTCCCTACTGCCTACTCCCTATTTCCTGAACAAGGAGGAATTATTATGATATTGAGTTACAACGGTCTCCAGGCCCGCGAGGCTTGGGAAGCGGCGGGCGTGAAGCTGCCGAAGCACGACTGGAAGGCGATGTGCGCCGAGACCGAGAAGAATCCCGTCTGGGTCCACTTCGGCGCGGGCAACATCTTCCGAATCTTTGTGGCGGGCCTCATGCAGCGCCTGCTGGACGCGGGCGAGGCGAAGGCGGGCATCGTCGCGGTGGAGACGTTCGACAATGAGGTGATCGAGCGCATCTACAAGCCCCACGACAGCATGACGCTGGCCGTGAGCCTGCTGGCGGACGGCGGCATCGACAAGTCCGTCGTGGCCTCGATCGCGAAGGGCGTGCTGGCGGCGGAGCCGGAGGGCCTGGAGGAGCTCCGCGCCATCTTCCGCAAGCCGAGCCTTCAGATGCTCTCGTTCACGATCACCGAGAAGGGCTATGCATTGAGGGACATGAAGGGCGAGCTGACCCGCGTGGCCGCCGCCGACATCGAAGCCGGGCCCGCCGCGCCGAAGCACGCGATGGGCGTCGTGGCCGCGCTGCTGCTGGAGCGCTTCAACGCCGGGGGAACGCCCGTCGCCGTCGTCAGCATGGACAACTGCTCCCACAACGGCGAGAAGCTGAAGGCGGGCGTGACGGAGATGGCCCGCGAGTGGCTGAAGCGCGGCTTCGTGCCCGAGGCATACGTGGCGTGGCTGGAGGACGAGGCGAAGGTCTCCTTCCCGTGGAGCATGATCGACAAGATCACGCCGCGCCCCGCCGAGGCGGTCGAAAAGCAGCTGGCGGCGCTGGGCATCGAGGACATGGCCCCCATCGTCACCGAGAAGCACACCTACATCGCGCCGTTCGTGAACGCCGAGGCCCCGCAGTACCTGGTGGTCGAGGACCGCTTCCCGAACGGACGCCCGGCGCTGGAGAAGGCGGGCGTGTACATGACGGACCGCGACACCGTGAACATGACCGAGCGCATGAAGGTCACCACGTGCCTGAACCCGCTGCACACGGCGCTGGCCGTGTACGGGTGCCTGCTGGGCTACGAGAAGATCTGCGACGAGATGAAGGACGCAGAGCTGACGGAGCTGATCCGGCGCATCGGCTACGTGGAGGGCCTGCCGGTGGTCACCGACCCGAAGATCCTCTCCCCGAAGGCGTTTATCGACGAGGTCGTCACCCAGCGCCTGCCCAACCCCTTCATGCCGGACACCCCGCAGCGCATCGCCTGCGACACCAGCCAGAAAGTGCCGATCCGCTTCGGCGAGACGATCAAGAGCTACGCGGCGGACCCCGATCGCGATCCCGCGAGCCTGAACGCCATTCCGCTGGCCATCGCCGGGTGGCTGCGCTACCTGCTGGGCGTGGACGATCAGGGCAACGAAATGCCCGTCAGCCCCGACCCGATGCTGCCGATGCTGCAGGAGGCGCTCTCCGGCGTCGAGCTGGGCAGGCCTGAGAGCGCGGGCGATAAGCTGGACGCGCTGCTGTCCAACCCCAACCTGTTCGGCACGGATCTGATCGAGGCCGGGCTGGGCGACAAGATCACCGGCTATTTCAAGGAGCTGATCGCGGGCCCCGGCGCGGTGCGCGCGACATTGAAGAAGTATCTGAATTGACGGAGCAGAGGAGGTTTGGTTCATCATGGTACAGTTGAATTACGAGGTGCTGAAAAAGTCCGGCTACGCGGGCTACGTGCTGGAAAAAGCGCCGGAGAAGGTCATGCAGTTCGGCGAGGGCAACTTCCTGCGCGCCTTCGTGGACGACTTCTTCGACATCGCCAACGAGAAGGCGGGCTGGAACGGCAAGGTGGTGCTGGTGCAGCCCATTGGCGGCGGCCTCAGCGAGCTGATCAATAGCCAGCAGGGCCTCTACACCCTCTACCTGCGCGGCAGCCAGAACGGCCAGAAGGTGGACGAGAAGCGCGTCATCTCCGCCGTCAGCCGCTGCCTGAACCCCTACGGGGAGTGGGACAAGGTGCTCGAGTTCGCGCGCAGCGACGACCTGGAGATCATCGTGTCCAACACCACCGAGGCCGGCATCGTCCACGACAACGAGAGCGCGTTCGACCAGGTGCCGCCGCACAGCTTCCCCGCGAAGCTGACGCGCGTGCTCTACGAGCGCTTCACGGCGGGCAAGCCCGGCATCGTGATGCTGTCCTGCGAGCTGATCGACAACAACGGCAAGGAGCTTTTAAAGTGCGTCAACCAGTACATCGACGACTGGAAGCTGTCTGAGGACTTCCGCCGCTGGGTGAACGAGCAGAACGTGTTCTGCTCCACGCTGGTGGACCGCATCGTGCCCGGCCGCATCCGCGACGAGGCGGAGGTCAAGCGCCTGGCGGAGGCGAACGGCTACGACGACCCGCTGACCGACGTGGGCGAGATCTTCGGCGTGTGGGTCATCGAGGGGCCCGCCGACCTGGAGGCCAAGCTGCCCTTCAAGGCCGCGGGCTGCCCGGTGATGGTGGTGCCGGACGTGACGCCCTACAAGAAGCGCAAGGTGCGCATCCTCAACGGCGCGCACACGGGCTTCGTGCTGGGCGCGTACCTGGCGGGCTATGACATCGTGCGCGACTGCATGCACGACGACACCGTGCTCGGCTTCATGAACAAGATGCTGTACGAGGAGGTCATCCCCACGCTGCCGCTGGACAAGGAGGACTGCAAGCAGTTCGCCGCGGCCGTGCAGGACCGCTTCAACAACCCGTTCGTGAACCACGAGCTGATGAGCATCTCGCTGAACAGCACGTCCAAGTGGCGCGCGCGCAACATGCCCACGTTCCTGGACTACGTGGACCAGATGGGCAAGCTGCCGCCCTGCCTCACGGCGAGCTTCGCGGCGTACATCGCCTTCTATTCCAACGACATCCAGGGCCTGACCGACAAGGGCCTGGTGTGCAAGCGCCCCAAGGGGAACGAGTATACGGTGTCGGACGACCGCTGGGTGCTGGAGTTCTTCGACGCGCACAGGGGCGACGACGCGGCGGCGCTCGTGCACGCCGTGATGACGAACACCGACATGTGGGGCCAGGACCTGACGCAGGTGCCGGGCTTCGAGGCCGAGGTCGTGCGCATCCTGAAGGTCATCCGCGAAAAGGGCGCGAAGGAAGCGTACAAAGAGGCGCTGTA
>CADAQZ010000068.1 GCA_902790175.1 uncultured Eubacteriales bacterium
GTAGGAATCATCAACCAATCCACAGCATCCCCAACAGTGTAGCACAGCTCTTGGAGAGGAGCTTTATAAACTACTACTCTATAATACGAGGAAACATCCATGAATGCAACCATCCTCTGCGTCGGCAAGCTGAAGGAGGCGTGGCAGCGGGACGGCTGCGCGGAGTACCTGAAGCGGCTGTCGCGCTACGGGAAGTACGAGATCGTCGCCGTGGACGACGAGCGCGAGCCGGAGAAGCCCAGCGACGCGCTGCTCAGGCAGATCATGGACAAGGAGGGCGCGGCGCTGCTTCGCCACATCCGCCCGGGCGACCGCGTGATCGCCCTGTGCATCCAGGCCCCGGCGCCGGACTCGGTGGCGCTATCAAAAAAGCTCGAATCGTTCTCGGGCGACGGGCGGCGCAACGTGTTCGTCATCGGCGGCAGCAACGGCCTGTCCGACGCCGTGCTCGCACGCGCCGACGAGCGCCTGTCGTTTTCCAACCTCACGTTCCCCCACGGCCTCATGCGCGTGATCCTGCTGGAGCAGCTCTACCGCGCCGAGCGCATCCGCACGGGCGAGAAGTACCACAAATAGTCCTCTGCAACACCGATTTGCATTATCATGTTGTTAAAATCGCGCATTTCGCGCGATTTTTCATTGACACTGGTTAAATATGAAATTATAATATATCACATAATTCATTTTGAGTGTGGCTTTATCATACTATCAGAATGAATCCGCCCGGCGTGCGCCGGGTCGATCCGATCAAGAGGGGGATTTGCCATGAAGAAACTGACCGGCATTTTGCTGGCGCTGATCATGCTGATGAGCCTGACGGTCTTCGCGCCGCTGGCATTGGCGGACGCAGCCGAGACCACAGAGGTCACCGAGACCGCCGCCGAGGCCGAGACCGCGCTGGACGCGGTGGAGGAGGCGGCCGAGGAGGTCAACGAGACCGTGGAGGGCGCCATCGAGGAGGCGGAAGAGGCCTCCGGCGGCTTCCTGGACGGCGTGGCCAAGGTGAACAACGCCGTCAACGGCGTGGTATGGGGCGTCCCGGCGCTGATCCTGCTGGCCTTCGTGGGCGTGCTGATGACGGCGCTGACCAAGGTGTTCCAGCTGAGCCACTTCAAGCACTGGTTCTCCAAGACCATCGGCGCGGTGTTCCATGACAAGCACGTCACGGGCCACACCAAAGACAAGAGCATCAGCCAGTTCCAGAGCCTGTGCACGGCGCTGGCGGCCACCGTCGGCACCGGCAACATCGTCGGCGTCGCGGGCGCGATCATGGTCGGCGGCCCCGGCGCGGTGTTTTGGATGTGGGCGATGGCGTTCATCGGCATGATGACGAACTACTCTGAGAACGTGCTGGGCATCTTCTACCGCCGCAAGAACAGCCACGGCGAGTGGTCCGGCGGCGCGATGTACTACCTGCGCGACGGCCTGGGCAGCTTCAAGGGCTGCAAGGCCATCGGCAAGGTGCTGGCGGGCCTGTTCGCGGCGTTCTGCATGCTGGCCTCGTTCGGCATCGGCAACATGACGCAGGTCAACTCCATCTCCGGCAACATGCACACCGCCTTCGGCATCCCCACGTGGATCACGGGCGTGCTGGTGATGGTGCTGGTGGGCCTGGTGGTCGTCGGCGGCCTGAAGCGCATCGCCGCCGTCACCGAGAAGATCGTGCCCTTCATGGTCATCCTGTACATGATCGGCTCCGTCGTGATCTTCATCACGAACATCCACCAGATCGGCGCGGTGTTCTCCGCCATCTTCCGCGGCGCGTTTGCGGCCAAGGCGGCCGGCGGCGGCATCGTGGGCTACGGCATCAAGCTGGCCATCGAGCAGGGCATGAAGCGCGGCGTGTTCTCCAACGAGGCCGGCCTCGGCTCCTCGGTCATGGTCCACTCCAACTCCAACGTGAAGGAGCCCGTGAAGCAGGGCATGTGGGGCATCTTCGAGGTGTTCGCGGACACCATCGTGGTCTGCACGCTGACGGCCTTCTCGGTGCTGTCCTCGGGCCTTGTGAACCTGGAGACCGGCGAGACCGTCGCCGAGTATGCGGGCGTGGCCCTGAACAAGGCCAACCTCGTCTCCACCGTGTTCTCCATCCGCTTCGGCTGGATCGGCTCGGCGTTCATCGCCGTGTCCATCGCGCTGTTCGCGTTCTCCACGGTGCTCGGCTGGAGCCACTATGGCACCAAGGCCACCGAGTACCTGCTGGGCGAGAAGAACACCATCCCCTACCGGGTGATCTTCGTGCTGCTGGTGTTCGGCGGCGCGGTGATGGGCGACAACCTCGCCTGGGACCTGGCCGACACCTTCAACGGCATGATGATGATCCCCAACCTGATCGGCGTCATCGCGCTGTCCGGCGTGGTGGCCAAGATCACGAAGAACTACGTCGACCGCACCTTCCGCGGCTCCACCGAAAAGCCCCTGTACTCCGCCTTCCCGGATGTCCAGGCCGAGCAGGAAGCCCGGACGGACGTGGAGGACTGAGCGCAGGGCGCTCAACCCCAATTGCTGCCGCGACAAAAACACGATTCCCCGCGCCACTGATTCGAGCGCGGGGAATCTTTAGTCGCCAGTCAATCTGCCAGGTGGACGGGCGGCGCGTTGCGCCGTCCCTACGTAAGATCGCTTATGGACAACAGGGGCGGCGCAACGCGCCGCCCCTGTAATATATTCTTTCGTTTTCCTCACGCCACCGCCGGTTGGGCCTTTTCCATTTCCTCCTCGAGCACGCGGTAGGCGACCTTGCCGACGAGGGTCTTGGGCAGGTCGTCGCGGAACTCGATGTCATAGGGCATGGCGTAC
>CADAQZ010000069.1 GCA_902790175.1 uncultured Eubacteriales bacterium
AAGCCCTCCTTCCTCTCCGCCCTGCGTCGCTCGGACAAGATCCTCCTGGGCATCGTCACCGCACTGTTCGTGGCGACGATCATCCTGAACGTGATGCAGCGCTGCGGGCTGTCGCTGATCAACGCGCCGGTCATACTGTTTTTGCCCATCGCGGCGCTGCTGCTGCTGATCGCCTGGGGCGGCTGGGCGCTGATCCGGCGCATCCAAAGCCGCGTCGCCAGGATCGCGGCGGGCGTGATCGGGGCGCTGGCGCTGCTGCTGGTGGTCACGCTGGGCATCACGTACCTCAGCTTCGTGGCCTACACCGCGCTGCCCCACGCCTACAAGACCGTCACCGACCCCGAGGGCGGGCATCCGCTGGTGGTGATGTGGCAGTTTGACTCCGACGCCGAGCGCAACGAGGCCAGCGTGGCAGAGCGCACCGCCGCGCGCCTGGAGGCCTACCCCGACAGCAGCCCGGACACCACGCCCGACGACGTGACCGTCGCCTTCACCGCCTACCCCAAGGCGCTGGGGCTGTTCTATCGCTCGAAGGCCGACGTGGAGGGCAAGGTGTTCCTGGCCTACACCGGCAACATCGCCGCCAAGGACGTCATCCAGCCCGAGGAGGGTTCCGACGCCGAGCCGCAGGTCGTCGAGACGCCCCACGGCACGATGATGCTCGAGTGGCTGGAGGACAACGCCGTCGCCCACTTCTACGTGAAGGACCCCGGCACCGCCGAAGGCGGCGAGTGCACCGTGCGGTTTGAGTGAGGAGTTAGGAGTGAAGAATTATAGACAGTGATTCCGCGCGGCAGCCCTGGCTCCCCTGTGTAAGGGGAGCTGGCAGCCCGCAGGGCTGACTGAGGGGTTGGCCATCAACTCTCCACTCTCCACTTCTACAATTTCCCCCTTCGCATACGCTGTCGTGTGCGGAAGGGGGTTTTTCATGCGTCGATTCAGGTGGCTGGCCGCGCTCGCGCTGGCGGCGCTGTTGCTGGCCCGGCCGAAGGCGGCGGCGCTGGGGGCGCTGGCGGCCATGGAGCGCTGGCGCGCGACGGTCGCCCCGGCGATATTCCCGTTCCTGGCGCTGATGCCGCTGCTCACCGGCGAGGATGCCGCCCGTGCCTATCACGCGCTGCTGGGCGGGGTGATGGGCCGGCTGTTTCGCCTCCCCGGCGCGGCGGCTCCGGCGATGGTCGTCGGCATGGTCGCGGGCACCCCGGCGGGGGCCATCGCGTCGCGGGGCGTCGCGGCGCGTGCCGGCATGAACCGCGGCCAGCTGCACCGCCTCGCCATCGCCATTATGGGGTTCAGCCCGGGCTTCCTGGTCGGCGGCGTGGGCGAGGGGATGCTGGGAAGCGCCGCGCTGGGATGGCGGCTGGCGCTGTCGCAGCTTTTGACGCAGCTGACGCTGGCGCTGCTGCTGCGCGGGGCGTGGCGGGACCGCGACGCGCCGGTCGTGGACGCGGGGCCTGTCCGGGAGGAGGCGCCCGTGCGCGGCGCGGTGCTCGCGACGCTGACCGTCTGCGGCTACATGGCGCTGTTCGGCGCGCTGTCCTGCTCGGCGGGCGCGCTCGTCGGCCCGGGCGCGGGCGGGGCGCTGCTGTGCCTGCTGGACGCGCCGTCCGGAGCGCACCTGCTGGCGAATCTGCCGCTGTCGCTGCCCGCGCGCATGGCGCTGATCTCGGCGCTGTGCGGCTTCGGCGGATTGTGCGCGATCGCCCAGTGCCTGGGCGCGCTGCGAGGCTGCGGCCTGCGGGCTTCAGAGTGCCTCGCGCTGCGGGCGCTGGCGGGGGCGCTCAGCGCGGGCTTCACGGCGGCGCAGATGGGCGCGGGCAAGCTCGACCTCTCCGCGCTGGCGTTCGCCGCCCGGGAGAACCCGCTCGCCGTCGCGGGGCTGTGCGCGTCGGCGCTGGCCGTTCCCGCGCTGGTCAAGTTGAAAAAATCCATATCTTAACAAAGAAAAATCAGCACAAATCTCGCAAAAGGGCCATTTTTACCCTCAAAATACCATATATTGTGGTCAAAACGCCCCGAAAACCCCAAGTCCGACCGGCCGCTCCGAACAAAAAAAGCTTGACAAGCGCCTCTGGATTTGGTATAATAACACTTGCGTTGAACGACGGGACACCCCAAAATCAACGCGGGCGCGACCGAAAAAACGAGGGTTTTGAGGCCGTGGTTCCGGCGAAACCGGAGCCCGAAAGCAGAGCGCTTTCGACCCTGCGAACCTTGAAAACGATACAGAGGAAGAACGAGGAAGAGAGCGACGGAAGTTGCGAAGAGGCGCAGAAGCCGGAAGGCTAAAGCGAGGAGCGACGGAGGTTGCGAGTGCGAGACCATGCGAATGGGCTCGTGCGAAACAGTCAGAATTCATTGAGTGAAACGCCGCGAGGTGTGAAGGAGCGAAGGCTTTGGCGAGCTGAAGCGAGGGCACACCGAGTGGTAAAGGATTAAACATCAGAGTTTGATCCTGGCTCAGGACGAACGCTGGCGGCGTGCTTAACACATGCAAGTCGAACGGGGATATACTAACGGAAGGGCTTCGGTCCGGAAGATGGTATATTCTAGTGGCGGACGGGTGAGTAACGCGTGAACAATCTGTCCCAGACAGGGGGATAACACTTGGAAAC
>CADAQZ010000070.1 GCA_902790175.1 uncultured Eubacteriales bacterium
ACGCGGTCCAGCAGCAGCTTCGGGGTCTCCTCCTCGCGCACGGACAGCTTGCCGGTCATCACCACCGGCGCGTCCTGCGTCAAAAGCTGCGACACGCGCTCGTACACCTTCGGGAACACCAGCACCTCGGTGACGCCGTACATATCCTCCAGCTGCACGAAGGCCATCATGTTGCCGCTGCGGGCGGCCTTCAGCTTCTTCTCGGCAATGATGCCGCCCATGCGCACGGTCTTCTGGTCCCAGCTCATGCCGTGGTCGGGCGCGTCCTCGGACAGCGACTCCAAGAACCGCGCGTTCACCTGGAGCTTGCCCAGCTTCTCGGCGTAGGCGTCCAGCGGGTGGCCGGAGATGTACACGCCGGTGGTCTCCTTTTCCATGGCCAGCAGCTGGTTCTTGTCGAACGGGGGCACGTCCGGCATCGGCGGCGGCGGGGCGTCCAGCGCGCTGTCGGCCATGCCGAACAGCGACAGCTGGCCCGCCACCATGCTCTTCTGGCTGCGGCTGACGCCGTCCATCGCCCGCTCGAACACGCGCAGCTTCTGGCTCCTGTGCCCGGGCAGGCCGTCCATCGCGCCGCAGCGGATCAGGCTCTCCACGCCCTTCTTGTTCAGGTCGCCGCCGGTGACGCGGCCCACGAAGTCATACAGGTCGCGGTACGCGCCGCCGCGCTCGCGCTCGATCACCAGCGCGTCCACCGCCTTGAGGCCCAGGTTCTTCACCGCGCCGAGGCCGAAGCGGATGCCCTTTTTGCCGCCGGTGTCGTCCACGGTGAACTTGGACAGCGAGCGGTTCACGTCCGGCGGCAGCACCGGGATGCCCTGCTTGCGGCAGTATTGAATGTAAAACGCGATCTTCTCCGTGTGGCCCAGCATCGAATTCATCATCGCCGCCATGAACTCGGCGGGGAACTTCAGCTTCAGCCACGCGGTCTGCACGGCCACCAGCGCGTAGGCCGCGGCGTGGGACTTGTTGAAGGCGTAGGACGCGAAGGCGGTCATCTCGTCGAACAGGCGCGTGGCCGCGGCCTCGGAGACGCCGTTGCGCACGCATCCGGGCACCACCACGTTGCCGGCGTCGTCCACCTGCCCGTGGATGAATATCTCCTTCTCGCGGGCCATCACGTCGTGCTTCTTTTTGCTCATCGCGCGGCGCACCAGGTCGCTGCGGCCCATGGAATAGCCCGCCAGGTCGCGCACGATCTGCATCACCTGCTCCTGGTACACCATGCAGCCGTAGGTGACGTCCAGTATGGGCCGAAGCTGCGGCGTCAGGTAGGAGACGCTTTCGGGGTTCTGCTTGCCCGCCACGTAGCGCGGGATGGACTCCATCGGCCCGGGCCGGTACAGCGAGATCGCGGCGATGATGTCCTCGAAGCTGGACGGCTTCATGCTGGTGAGGAACTGCGTCATGCCGCTGGACTCCAGCTGGAAGATGCCGGTGGTGTCGCCGGAGGAGATCATCTCGTAGACGCCCGGCTCGTCCAGCGGGATTTCTTCGCTGGTGAAGTCCGCGCCGAGGCGGTCGCGCGCCAGCTCGATGGTGTCCATGATGACGTTCAGCGTTCTGAGGCCCAAGAAGTCCATCTTCAGAAGGCCCAGCGCCTCCACCGTGCCCATCGGGAACTGGGTGGTGATCACGTCGTCGTTGGTCTGCAGCGGGCAGTAGTCCACCACGGGTTTGGCCGTGATCAGCACGCCCGCGGCGTGCGTGGAGGCGTTGCGGGGCATGCCCTCCAGGCGGCGCGCCATGTCGATCAGCTTGCGGATGTTCGGGTCGTTCTCATACGCGCCGCGCAGCTCGGCGTTCATCTTGAGCGCCTTCTCCAGCGTCATGTTCAGCTCGAAGGGCACCATCTTGGCGATGGCGTCGACCTCCTGATAGCTCATGTCCATCACGCGGCCCACGTCGCGGATCACCGCGCGGGCCGCCATGGTTCCGAACGTGATGATCTGGGCCACGTGGTCCGCGCCGTAGCGCTGGCGCACGTAGTCGATCACCTTGCCCCGGCGCTCGTAGTCGAAGTCGCAGTCGATATCGGGCATGGACACGCGCTCGGGGTTCAAAAAGCGCTCGAACACCAGCGCGTACTTCAGCGGGTCGATCTCGGTGATGTCCAGCGCGTAGGCCACGATGCTGCCCGCGCCGCTGCCGCGCCCGGGGCCCACGCCCACGCCGTGGGTCTTGGCGTAGTGGATAAAGTCCCACACGATCAGGAAATAATCCACGTAGCCCATGCGCTCGATCACGCCCAGCTCGTACTCCATGCGCTCGCGGGCGTCGGGGCGGTCGGGGCCGTACTTGCGCATCAGGCCCGCCTCGCACAGCTCGCGCAGGTAGCCGCGGTCCGTCTTGCCCTCGGGGAGCGGAAACGCGGGCAGGTGCGTGGTGGAGAAGTCGAACTCGACGTTGCATCTCTGAGCGATCTGCTCCGTGCGCTCGATGGCGTCTGCGAAGTTCGGGAACGCAGCGCGCATCTCCGCCTCCGACTTCACGTACATCTGGTCGGTGTCCATGCGCATGCGGTGCTCGTCGGACAGCGTCTTGCCCGTCTGGATGCACATCAGCACCTCCTGGGCGGCGGCGTCCTCGCGCGTCAGGTAGTGGCAGTCGTTGGTCGGCGGCGTCCTCGCGCGTCAGGTAGTGGCAGTCGTTGGTACACACCAGCGGGATCTCCATCTCCCGCGCCAGCTTCACCAGTCGGGGGTTCACGGTCCGCTGGTCCGGCAGGCCGTGGTCCTGCAGCTCGATGAAAAAGTTGTCGCGGCCGAAGATGTCCAGGTAGCGCTGCGCCATCGCGCGGGCCTCGTTCTCGCGCCCGTCCAGCAACAGCTTGGGCAGGTCGCCCGACAGGCAGGCCGACAGCGCGATCAGCCCCTCGTGGTGCTGCTCCAGCAGCTTATAGTCCACGCGGGGGCGGTAGTAGTAGCCGCGGATGAAGCCCTGGCTGACGAGCCGCGACAGGTTTTGGTAGCCCTGCTGGTTTTCGCAGAGCAGGATCAGGTGGCTGTAGTCGCGGGTGGTGCTGGTCTTGTTGTCCATGTCCGGGCACACGTACACCTCGCAGCCGATGACCGGGTGGATG
>CADAQZ010000071.1 GCA_902790175.1 uncultured Eubacteriales bacterium
CACGCTGTTCAACGCCATCACCTGCGCGGGCGCGCAGGCGGCGAACTATCCCTTCTGCACCATCGAGCCGAACACCGGCGTGGTGGCCGTGCCGGACCAGAGGCTGGACGTGCTGGCCGAGATGTACCACCCGGAGAAGTACACCCCCGCTACGCTGGAATTTGTGGACATCGCAGGCCTGGTAAAGGGCGCGAGCCGGGGCGAGGGCCTGGGCAACAAGTTCCTCAGCCACATCCGCGAGGTGGACGCCATCGTGCACGTCGTGCGCTGCTTCGAGGACGACAACGTGATCCACGTGGACGGCAGCGTGGACCCGGCGCGCGACATCGACGTGATCAACACCGAGCTGATCCTCGCCGACATCGAGACCGTCACCAAGCGCGCCGAGAAGGCTGCCGCGATGCTCAAGAAGGGCGAGAAAAAGTACGCGCTGGAGGCCGAGGCCGGGCAGCTGCTGCTGGACCACCTGAACGCCGGAAAGCCCGCCCGCACCTGCGCGCTGGACAAGGACCAGCAGGCCGTCGTGCGCGACTGGTTCCTGCTGACCAGCAAGAAGGTCATCTACGCGGCGAACATCGGCGAGGAGGACCTCGGCAAGGACGAGAGCGAGATCCCACTGGTGAAGCCCGTGCGCGAAATCGCCGACAGCGAGGGCGCGGAGGTGCTGGTGATCTGCGCGTCCGCCGAGGAGGAGATCAGCCAGATGGAGCCGGACGAAAAGGCCATGTTCCTCGAGGAGATGGGCATCGGCACCTCCGGCCTTGACCGCCTGGTGGTGCTGGGCTACCGGCTGCTGGGGCTCATTTCCTTCCTGACCGCGGGCCCCAAGGAGGTGCGCGCCTGGACGATCGTGAACGGCACCAAGGCCCCGCAGGCCGCCGGCAAGATCCACACCGACTTCGAGCGCGGCTTCATCCGCGCCGAGATCGTGGCCTACGACGACCTGATCCGCGAGGGCAGCATGAACGCCTGCAAGGAGAAGGGCCTCGTGCGCAGCGAGGGCAAGGAGTACGTGATGAAGGACGGGGACGTGACCCTGTTCCGGTTCAACGTGTGATATGTTTGGCCATTGCACAGCATACAGATTCTTCGACTGCGTTCCGCCTGCGGCTTCACTTCGCTCAGAATGACAGCGTTTCGCATCGTTGTCATCCTGAGCGAAGCGCCAGCGAAGTCGAAGGATCTGGACGCCCGGCATACCCGCGACATCTCAACCAAGCGCCCAAACCTTTGAATTGCCATGATAGATCCGATCCAAAACCGCATCGAAGGCATCCCCCGCCCCTCCCTCACGGCGGCGGGGCTGTTTGTGCTGCTGGCGGCGCTGGGACAGTGGGCGACCTCGGCGCTGGAGCTGGCGCTGCCGGGCGCGAGCGTGGCGCTGCTGATCGCGCTGTACTACGTGCCGTTCGTGGGCGTGCCGCTTTTGCTGTACGCGCGGCGAAGGCCGGGGCTCGGCGAGGCGATGCGGCTGGACGCGCCGCCCGCGCTGCCGATGCTGAGCGTCGCGCTGCTGGCCCTGATGAGCGTCTACGTCGCCAGCGCCCTCTCCGCGCTCTGGGGCGCGGGGCTCGACGCGCTGGGGTTCCATTCGCCGGGGAGCCTTCCCCCGCCCCAGAACGAGCGCGAGTTGATATCGTCCATACTGCTGTCCGCCGCCCTTCCGGCGGTGGCCGAGGAGATGCTGTTCCGCGGCATCGTGCTCTCCGCGTGGGAGAGCCGCGGCACGGCGCTCGCCATCGGCGTGTCCACCGCGCTGTTCGCGCTGCTGCACGCCAACCTCTACGGCCTGCCGGCCTTCCTGCTGGTGGGCGCGGTGGCCGGGTTCGCGGCCTGGGCGCTGCACTCGGTCTACGCCGCCATCGCCTACCACACGATCTACAACGCCGCCTGCCTGGCGATCCCGTACTTGCTGGGACAGCGGGGCGAGGCGGACGCGGGCGCGGCGCTATCCGGCTCGATGATGCTCTCGCTGGCGCTGGAGACGGCGATGCTGCTGGGCATGATGGCCGTGCTGCTGACTTCGCTGTGGCTGCGCGCCCGCGCCCGCGGCGTCGAGCCCATCCCCCGCATTCACAGGCCGCTTGCCTACGGGGAGCGCCTCGCGCACTGGTCCGCGGCGCTGGTGATGATCGCATCGATCGTCATCATACAGGTATTGGCGAATCGCTAGAAAGACTAACTATTAAAAGTCAAGGGGAAAAAGGAGGAAGAGGAAGATTTTTCTAAAGGAGCCCCGCCGTTCTTGACAAACAGCATTCAAATGCCGG
>CADAQZ010000072.1 GCA_902790175.1 uncultured Eubacteriales bacterium
GCGCAGGCCCATCGCCATGAACATGCGCTCCGGGCAGATTCGGATCAGCAGGTCGGTGTCCGGATCCAGCAGCCACAGCTCGTTGGTGAACAGGACGCGATGGATGAACGTGAACGCGCCGTCGAAGTCGATCGCCGCCCAGACGCCAAACGCCCCCAGCGGCACGAGCAGTATCAGCGGCGAAAGCCACGCGCACCGACGCGCCACTTTCCGGTCATTCAGCAGGTACGCCCCGCCGACGATCAGCAGCACCGCCCACGGAATCAGCCGCGCGCGCACCTTCCGAAGCAGCGCGAACAGCCTGAAACAGTCCTCCATGTGGGCCATCTCGCGCTCGTTGAACGCGGGCTGCATCTGCCCGAACACCTCGACGGGCACGACGTCGTCGCCCTCGAAAAGCGCGGTCTCGTCCCCCGACAGGTAGTCGGCCAGCCACCCGTCCAACATGCGCAGGTCCGCCTCCGAGACGCCCGTCCTCGGCAGGATGCCAGCCTTCATCTGCTCGGAGTAATACAGCCCCGCGTCCGTGCCCACGGCGTGCAGCGCGGTCAGTATCAGTATCAGCATCAGCGCGACCAGCCCCAATGCCTCCCATCCTGATTTCGCGAGTTTATCCAATCTTCTCACAGAGGATCGTGTCCATGCAGTGAAAATGCGGCGTTCCCCCGCTGTCGTCCTCGAAGATGATCTCGTCGATGGCGTGGAATTTCCAGTCGCCCAGATGCGCAAACAGCTCCCCCGGCTTCCACATCTTCTCCTCGATGTCCCAATCCGGCGGCAGCGCCAGAAAGGGCTTCTCCACAAATACGTTCAGGTACACGATCCCGTTCGGCTTCGTGATCCGCGCGAGCTTCTCGAAGAACGCCCGCTTGTTTTCCTCAAACAGGTACTGTATCGTTCCGGTCGAATAGAGGATGTCAAACGCGCCCTCCACGTGGAAATCGTTGATGTCGTCCACCCAGGCGTTCACCTCGACGCCCCTCTGCGCCGCGAGCCGCCGGGTCTTGGCGATGCCATTCTGCGCGAGGTCAAACGCCGAGACCTCATATCCCCTTTGGGCCATGTAGACGGCGTCCTTGCCCTCGCCGCAGCCGATGTCCAGCACCCGCGTCCCGGGGTTCGGCGGGCGCAGGGAGATCAGCCGTTCGCAGAAATCGGCCGGTTCCGTGCCCCAGTAGTATTCCTCCGAGGCATACCGTTTTTCATAGTTCGTGCGCACGCGCTCCATGGCTTCGCCCCCGCGGATCACAGCTTCTGCAGATAGCTGGTCACGAACCCCTCCAGCTTGCCGTCCATCACGGCGGAGACGTCGCCCATCTCGTAGCCGGTGCGGTGGTCCTTTACCATCGTGTAGGGCTGGAACACGTAGGAGCGGATCTGGCTGCCCCACTCGATCTTCTTGAGCTCTCCCTTGATTTCGCCCATCTGCTCCTGGCGCTGCTGCTCCTTGAGTTCCGCCAGCCGCGCGCGCAGCCAGATGAAGCACATCTCCTTGTTCTGCACCTGGCTGCGCTCGTTCTGGCACTGCACCACGATGCCGGTGGGGATGTGGGTGATGCGCACGGCGGAGTCCGTGCGGTTGACGTGCTGGCCGCCTGCGCCGGACGCGCGGTAGGTGTCGATGCGCAGGTCCTCCGGGCGGATCTCGATGTCGCCGTCGTCCTCGATGATGGGCGAGACGTCCAGCGACGCGAACGACGTGTGCCGCCGCGCGTTGGCGTCAAAGGGGGATATGCGCACCAGCCGGTGCACGCCGCGCTCAGATTTCAAATAGCCGTAGGCGTAGTCGCCGGACACCTCGAACGTCACCGACTTGATGCCCGCCTCGTCGCCGTCCAGCAAATCCAGCAGCTTCACCTGAAAGCCCATCCGCTCGCAGAAGCGCGTGTACATGCGGTACAGCATCTGCGTCCAGTCCTGCGCCTCGGTGCCGCCCGCGCCCGCGTGCAGCGACAGGATGCAGTTGCAGCCGTCGTACTCGCCGGTCAGAAGCGTCTGAAGCCGCAGCGTCTCGAGGTCCTCCTTCAGGCTCTCAAACTCCGACTTGATCTCCTCGGCGCTGCCCTCGTCGTCGGCCTCCTCGGCCAGCTCCATCAGCACCTCGATGTCGTCCGCGCGCGCGCAGAGCCCCTCGTAGTGCTTGATGCGGCTCTCCACGCCGCTGGCCTTCGCCGACACCTTCTGGGCGCGCTCCGTGTCGTCCCAGAAGCCCGGGGAGCCCATGTCCTCGTTGTATTCGACCAGCTGCTCGCGCAGGTGATCGATCTGCAGGCTCTTGCCCGCCTCGTCCAGCATGCTTCGAACCGCAGCCAGATCCTGCTTGAAAACTTCCATTTCGAGCATATTATCACATCCTGTTTCCAGAGTTTAGAGTTATTCTCCCTATTCCCCTCTCCCGCAGCACTTCTTGTACTTCTTCCCGCTGCCGCAGGGGCAGGGATCGTTGGGGCCGACCTTCTTCTCGGCCTTGCGGGTGACGGGCTTC